>JBJMHS010000057.1:0-13416 GCA_045807245.1 Actinomycetales bacterium | reverse complement strand
CTGCAGGTGTCCGCGGCGGCGCGGGAGTGGCTGGCGATGACCGGCTACGACCCGACGTACGGCGCCCGCCCGCTGCGCCGGTTGGTGCAGACGCAGATCGGCGACCGGCTGGCCCGGGCGATCCTGTCCGGCGAGGTCCATGACGGGCAGACCGTGCAGATCGACCTCGACCCGGCCAAGGACGAGCTGTCCCTCGCCGCAGCGTGATCCGCAGCCAGCCCACTTGGTGACCACGGACCCGTGGGTAGTCGCCGTCTCGGCGGCGGCTGCCGGGTGTCTCGTGGTCGTCCCGCGGGCGTGGTCGGTGAGCCGGCACGTCTCGACGATCGTGCACGAGGCTGGGCACGCGGTTGTGGCGTTCCTGACCGGCCGCAGGCTGGCCGGCATCCGGCTGCACTCGGACAGCTCGGGCGTCACCGTGTCCGTCGGCCGTCCGCGCGGACCGGGCATGGTGGCCATGTTGGCGGCCGGCTATCCCGCGTCGGCCGCGCTCGGGGTGGCGGCTGCGCTGATGCTGCGCGCCGGCTATGTCTCCGCGTTGCTGTGGTGCCTGGTCGGGCTGCTGGGCCTCATGGTGGTCCAGGTCCGTAACTGGTTCGGCGCGTGGTCGGTCCTGGTCAGCGGCGTCGTGGTCTTCGCGGTGACCTGGTGGCTGCCGCCGAGGTGGCAGGCCGGATTCGCCTACCTGGTCACGTGGTTCCTGCTGTTCGCTGGACCGCGCGAAGTGGTCGGTCTGTACGCCGCGCGCCGGCGGCGTCGAGGGCGCCGGGGCGCGCAAGGGTCGGATGCCGACCAGCTGGCCCGGCTCACCGGAGTACCGGCAGCCGTATGGGTGGCCGGCTTCTTCGTGGTCTGCCTCGCCGTCGCCGTGGTCGGCGCTCGCCTCGTCCTCTGAGCCCTGCACTCGGACGCGCTCAATGCGCCGAACGGGCGGTTCGCCTACGAAGCGTGCCCGGGTGGCCACCGGGCTCCGGATAGTTGCACGGGGATGAACTGGGGAGGGGAGGGACATGACGGCCCAGTCCGTACAGACCGACGCTGCCTGGCGCTCGCGTCCGTTGCTGTCCGCGGGGGTGCGGTTGCTCGCCTATGGAACGCCCATCGTCGTGGCGACGCTGGTCGTGCGCACGTTCGCGCCGGTGTTGACGCACGGCCTGTCGCGTGCGCCCGCAGTCCTGGTCGCCATGTCCCTGGCGATCGCCGTGTCGCTCCTCGTCTCGCGGCTCAGCATGCGGCTGCTGCCGCTCGTCGTCCTGCTGCGGATGACGATGCTGTTCCCCGACAGGGCGCCCAGCCGGCTCAAGGTCGCCCGCCGCGCCACCAGCATGCGCGAGATCACCAGGCTGCTGGGCAGCAAGGACCTCACCGAGCACGAAGCCGCCGAGACGATGCTGGCGCTGGTCACCGCGCTGGGACGGCACGACCGCCGTACCCGTGGGCACAGCGAACGCGTCCGCCTGTTCTGCGACCTGCTCTCCCGCCAGCTGGAGCTGTCGGCTGCCGATGCGGGGCGTCTGCGCTGGTCGGCGCTCATCCACGACATCGGCAAGCTCGAGGTCGCCGCGGTCGTCCTCAACAAGCCCGGATCGCTCAACGACGCCGAGTGGCGCCAGATCAAGCGGCACCCTGAGGCTGGGGCCGCGCTCGCGGCGCCGCTGGCGAGCTGGCTCGGCCCGTGGTTCAACGGGATCGCCGAACATCACGAGCGGTACGACGGCTCCGGTTACCCACGCGGGCTGGCTGCGGCGAACATCTCCATGGCCGGCCGCGCGGTCGCCGTCGTGGACGCGTTCGAGACCATGACGGCTGCCCGGTCGTACAAGGCGGTGGGTTCGACATTCTCCGCCCGGGCGGAGCTGACCCATTGTGCCGGAACGCATTTCGACCCCGTGATGGTGCGCGCCTTCCTGCGCATCGCGCTGCCCCGGCTGCTCTGGTCGGTCGGCCCGCTCGCCTTCCTGGTCAACGTCCCGTTCCTGCGCTGGCTCGGTCAAGGCACAACGCGCGTCGCCGACGTCGCGGCCGCGACGACGGCGACGGCTTCGGGCGCGGCCGGGCTGACTGCCGTCGCGGTGGTCGTCGGTGCGCTGCCCGCCGGCGCCGCGGCGGCGAGCCCGACCCACCGGCCCCCGGCATCGGTCAAGGTGCTCACGCCGACGGCCGACCAGGGCACTGCCAAGTCCGCGGTCACGAGCGGCACCGGTGCGGGTGGTCGGGTACGTCGGACCGGCACGTCGGGTTCGCGCCGACCGGTCGCGAGCGGCGTACCGGTCCCGGACAGTGGCGGGTCGAACGTGACGGGCTCGGGTGAACCGTCGGGCGGCTCCGGCGGGACGGGCGCTTCCGGCAGTGGGTCCGGCGGGTCGAGCGGGACGACCGTGGGCTCCGTTGGCGCGACTGTGGGCGCCACCGTCGACAAGACGGTCGACACCGTGACGAAGACGGTAAGCACGGTCGGCTCGACCGCCGGTGACACGGTCGGCGGGCTGACCGGGGTGGTGACCGGCAGCTCCGGCTCGGGCTCGCTCGGCGGCACCCTGCACGACACCATCTGCACCCTGCCTCTCGGCCTGTGCCCGCACTGACGCCGTTCAGCACGGCTCTGGTCCGGCCCCAAGCACCACGGCGGCGCGCCAAGATGTAGGCATGCGTGTCGTCGTCGGAGAGCACCTCGGCCCGGTCGCGCCGGGGGAGCTGGTCGAGCTCTACCCGTGGCCCGAGCGCGGCCGCTGGCTGCGGGCGATGATGGTTGCGACCCTGGACGGCTCGCCGGTCGGTCCGGACGGGCGCAGCCGGTCGATCTCCTCACCAGCCGACCGCGAGGTCCTGGCCACGACCCGCCGCCTGGCCGACGTGGTGCTGATCGGGGCCGGCACGTTCCGCGTGGAGCGTTACCGTCCGATGCGGGCCCGACCGGAGGACGAAAGCGCCCGGGCGGCAGCCGGCTTGGCCGCGGCGCCGCGCCTGGCTATCGTCAGCGCCTCGCTCGACCTGCCGTGGGAGGAGCCGGCCTTCGCGGAGTCCACGTTCCGGCCCATCGTCGTGACGACAGAGACGGCCCACGGCGACCGCCTCACCGTGGCGCAGCAGGTGGCCGACGTCATCGCGCTCCCGGGCGTATTCGTCGACCCGGGCGCGATGCTGACCGCTTTAGCGGAACGTGGTCTCGAGCGCGTTGTCTGCGAGGGCGGCCCGCGGCTGCTCGGGGGAATCGCCCGCGCGGGTCTGGTCGACGAGGCCGACATCACGCTGTCGCCCCTGTTCACGGGCGGCGGGCAGCTGCCCACCGGAACGGTCCTGCCGGCGCCCTCGCCCTTCGCCTTGGCCCAGGTGCTCGTCGACGACGACGGCTTCCTCTTGACGCGGTACGTCGCCACGCGGACGACGCGGGGCGTCGGCGAGGATGAGGCGTGATCTCTCTCGCGGCGCTCGCCGACCTCTACCAGCAGCACCGCTCGGAGGCTGGCACCCGGGTCGGTCCCCTGCGCGTTGGCGAGCGTTCGTACGACGTCGACGACCGACCGCTCGTCCTCGGCACCATCAACCTGTCTCGTGACTCGACGTACCGCGAAAGCGTTGCCGTGTCGGCAGATTCGGCGATCCGGCGCGGCCGGGTACTGGCTGCCCAGGGCGCGGACGTGGTCGATATCGGGGCCGAGTCCAGCACCGCCAAGGCCCGCCGCGTCGCCGCGGACGAGCAGATCGCGCTGTTGTCACCAGTCGTTCGCGCTCTCGCGGCCGACGGCGTGCAGGTGTCGGTCGAGACCTACGTCCCCGAGGTTGCAGAGGTCTGCCTGAGCCTCGGCGCGGTGATGGTCAACTACACCGGACACGACACGCAGGAGGCGATGTTCGACCTCGTCGCCCGGCACACCGCCACCCTCCTGCTGTGCCGGGTGACGGGGGGCAACGTCCGGGACGTCAGCGACGTGCCGTTGGACCAGGACCCGGTGCCGGAGCTGCTCGAGCATTTCACCGCCCGGGTCGAGCTGGCGCGCCGGCATGGGGTCGAGCGGATCATCCTGGACCCGGCCATGGGGTTCTACTACGCCAACCTCACCGAACCTGACGTCCGCGTGGCGCACCAGACGAGGGTGCTGTTGAACACCTTCCGGCTCAGCTCGCTGGGGCTGCCGGTCTGTCATGCCATCCCGCACGCGTTCGACCTGTTCGAGGACGAGTTCCGGGTCGCGGAGGGCTTCTTCTCCGTCTTGGCCTACCTGGGCGGTACGACGGTGTTCCGCACGCACGAGGTGCCGCGGGTCACGGCGGTGCTCATGGCGATGCGGGCGCTGAGCCTCTGAACCGAACTACTACGCCGATCTACTCGCCCGGATAGCGCAAACCGATCTGGCGTCGTACCTCATCCATGGTCTCCATGATCGAGACCGTCTCGTCGAGGGGCAGCGTCGGGCTCTCCAGCAGCCCGGAGCGCAGGCACCGCCCGACCTCGGCCGCCTCGTGCTGCATGCCGCGCGGCTCGCACGGCTCGTCGTACTCGGTGACCTCGCCCGCCCGGGTGATGACCCGGAAGGTCGTCGGCTGGTACCAGACCCAGTCGATCTCGATCCGTCCGTCGGTGCCGATGACCGCCGCCCGCACCGTGGAGCGCGCCTCGAGGGTGCAGGTCAACACGGCCTGCGCACCGCCGTCGTACTGGAGGATCATCGACGTCTGCGCGTCGACTCCGGTGAACGCCGGATCGCTCACCGCCGTGACCCTGGCCGGCGGGCCCAGGACCATCGAGGCGAACGAGATCGGGTACACACCGAGGTCCAGCAACGCGCCGCCGCCGAGCACGGATGCGAACAGCCGGAAGTCCGGGTCTTCCTCGAACCACTGGCCGTGGTCCGCGTAGACCGAGCGGATCGAGCCGAGGACGCCCGAGGCGATCACCTCGCGGACCTTGACCATGTGCGGCAAGAAGCGCGTCCACATCGCCTCCATCAGGAACACCCCGCGAGCGCGGGCGGCCTCGACCAGCTCACGGGCCTGCGCCGCGTTGATCGTGAAGGCCTTCTCGCACAGCACCGCCTTGCCGGCCTCGATTGCGAGCAGCGCGTCGTCGCGGTGCATCGGGTGCGGGGTGGAGACGTAGACCGCGTCCACGTCGGGGTCCCCGACCAGCTCCGCGTACGACGGGTAGCGGCGCGGCGCTCCCCACGTGTCGCCGAAGGCGTCCGCCGTGGCCTGCGCGCGGGATCCCACGGCGACCAGCTCGGCGTCGGGCAGGAGCTGGAGGTCCTTGGCGAACTTGCCGGCGATGCCGCCGGTGCCGATGACCCCCCAACGGATGCGGCCCTCGGACGGCGCCTGCTGGTCGCTGGTGGCCATGTGCGGTCAGCCCCTTTCTGTCTCGGAATGTTTTCATGACGTGCTGTGGCTGCTAGCGTTCTCGCGGTTGCAGTTGCAGTTCCTCGCACGTCATGAGCGTCCGCGGAGTGTAATTCGCGGACGCTCAGCAGTGTCTGAAGATCTCCCCTTGGGAGGGCGGCGGCAGCCCGGTATCCGCGAGGTGCGGGTGTCGACCGGCCTTTACATGAGAGCGAGATCCCCATGGCCACGGGAACAGTCAAGTGGTTCAACAGCGAGAAGGGCTTCGGCTTCATCGCTCCTGAGGGCGGCGGGCCCGACGTGTTCGTGCACTACTCCGCCATCCAGACGTCCGGCTACCGGACCCTGGAGGAGAACCAGCGCGTCGAGTTCGAGGTCACGCAAGGCCCGAAGGGCATGCAGGCCGACCAGGTCCGGCCGCTCTGAGCCGGTGACTTCCCGGGTGCCGGGTCCACCGGACACCCTGGTCTGACGAAGAACCCCCACCGGTCTCCGGACCAGTGGGGGTTCTTTCGTCCCTCTGGGCGCATCGCCGGCGCGCACCCGTGGTGTACACAAGTGAGGTGACCGAGCCGACTCGTCGTTCCCTGCTGGCCCTGGGCGGTGCGGCAGCTCTCTCGGCCGCCGGGGTGACAGCAGGGAAGTCGGCCCCGGCCGCGGCGTCGAGCGGCCCGGGCGGGGGCTGGACCGTGACGCCCCGCCCACCGGTACTGACGCCGCGACCGCTGAACCTCGAGGGCATCGGGTCGGCGCGCCAGGTCGTGATCGTCACCACGAACGGATGGCGCGAGATCCACGGCACGATCGAGGCCTGGGACCTGGGCAGCGACGGCACCTGGCGGATGGTCATGGCGCCGTACAACGCGAACATCGGGATCAACGGCTGGGTGGTCGGGTCCCAGCGGGTGCAGGGCGATCACAAGACGCCGGTCGGTGTCTATCCGCTGCATCGCGCCTTCGGCAAGTCTGCGGACCCCGGCAGCGGTCTGCGTTACCGACAGTTGACACCAAGCAACTATTGGGCCGGGGACCAGCGAGATCCCAAGACCTACAACGTTTTCCAGGTCTCGCACCCGTCGACGGCGAACTGGCGGACCAGCCAGTCCGAGCACCTGTACTACGTGACGCCGGCGTACCAGTACGTCGCCGCCATCGACTACAACCTGGCCGGCGGCGTGCACCGTCAGGCCGACGGGCAGAACGTCGCCACGGCGCCGGCCGACACCCGTCTGGGCAGCGCAATCTTCCTGCACTGTTACGGCACCACCGGGCCCCACGGGTACACCCTCGGCTGCGTCAACAGCCATCCGGCGACGATCGTCTGGCTGCTGCGCTGGTTCGACCTGGCCAAGTCGCCGGTCATCGCGATGGGCCCGCCGAGCGCGATCTACGGGTAGGTGCCGCAGCTCCTGCCGGTGCACCAGCCGTACGACGCGCGCCGGATGCTCTGGTTCCTGGGCCGGCACAGCACGCCCGGTCTCGAGTCGTTCGACGGCGGCCCGGCGGCCTACGCCCGGGTGCTGCGGCTCCCGGGCGGACCAGGCGTGGTGCGCCTCACGCCGGCCGGGGCCGGGTTCGACGCGGAGCTGCAGCTGAGCAGCGCGTCCGACGAGCCCGAAGCCCTGGCCCGGCTGGCGCGCCTGCTCGACCTCGACGCCGACCCCCGGCCGGCGCTGGCCCACTTGGCCGACGACCGCGTGCTCGACGTGGCCTCGCGACAAGGGATCCGGGTCCCTGGCACCGTCGACCCTGTGGAGACACTGGTCGAGACGGTCATCGGGCAGCAGATCTCCTTAGCCGGCGCTCGCACGCTGAGCGGCCGCCTCGTGCGTAAGTACGGGGAACCGTTGCCGCGCAGGATGGTTCGCGACGGGCTGACCCACTGCTTCCCTTCCGCCGAGGTCCTCGCCGCGATCGACCCGGCCGACCTGCCCATGCCGCTCGCGCGGGGCCGCAGCATCGTCGGCATCGGCCGAGCCGTCGCGGAGCAGGGTGAGTGGGTCGCCGCCGGAACGGCTGACGCCGCGCCCCGTCTGCTGGCCCTGCCGGGGATCGGGCCCTGGACCGCGGCGTACCAGGCTCTGCGGGCCGGTCGGGACCCGGACGCCTTCATGCCCACCGACCTGGCCGTCCGGCGCGTCCTGGAGGCGCACGGCCTGCCCGGCGACCCACGGTCCGCGGCAACCCGGTCGGCGCCGTGGTCGCCGTACCGGAGCCTGGCCCTCATGCATCTGTGGTTCGCCTACCTCGAGGGCCGGCTGGGAGGCACGCCACTGTCGGTGGGCGAGGGCAGACTCGACGGGTGACCTCCCTGGTGTGGACCGTCGTCGAGAGTCCGATCGACGACCTCCTGCTCACCACGTCGGACGGCTTCCTGCGCGGCATCTGGTTCAGTCCCTGCGCCGAGCGACCGGGGCCCTCGCTCAGCGACGTGGCCGACCGGCTCGGCGCGTTCCGCGACGACGACGACCCGGTGCTGCGGGAGACCGCAGCCCAGCTGGAGGCCTATTTCGACGGTGAGCGGCACGCGTTCGACCTCCCGCTCGGTCCGGTCGGTACGCCGTTCCAGGAGCAGGTCTGGGCCGCGCTGAGCACCATCCCGTACGGCGAGACGTGGTCGTACGGCGAGCTGGCCGGGGCCATCGGCAAGAGCCCGTCGGCCTCACGGGCGGTCGGCCTGGCCAACGGCCGCAACCCGATCCCGGTCGTCATCCCGTGCCACCGCGTCATCGGCGCCGACGGCACGCTCACCGGCTTCGGTGGCGGCCTGCCCCGCAAGCGGTACTTACTGGACCTTGAGCAGCCGGCACTGTTCGGTGTCAACCTATGACGCGTGAACGAACTGGGCGACGACTTCGCCGGCGTGCTCCGGGCCGCCGCCGCGGGTGACCGCCCGGCGTTCGCTCGGCTGTGGGAGTCGGCCCACCCCGGACTCGTCCGGTACCTGCGCGTGGTCTGCGGCCCGGACGCCGAGGACATCGCGTCCGAGACCTGGATGAAGGCGATGCGCGGGCTGGCGACGTTCAGCGGGGACGAACCGTCGTTCCGGGGCTGGCTGGCCGTCATCGCCCGCAACCACCTGGCCGACGTCCGACGGCGGGCAACCCGCCGGCCCGAGCGGCTGCGTCCTGAGATCGACGACCAGGCCCTGCCGTTGGCCGGGGACACCGCGGAGCTGGCCATCGAGCAGCTGTCGACCGACCAGGCCCTGCGGCTGGTGGCCTCGCTGCCGCCTGCGACGGCGGAAATGGTGGCGCTGCGGGTCGTGGTCGGTCTCGACGTCGCGCAGGTCGCGCAGATCGTCGGCCGGTCGCCCGGTGCCGTGCGCGTGGCTGTGCACCGCGGGCTGCGCGCGCTGGCCGGCCAGGTGGACCCGGACGGAGCAACGCACGGCGGTCTGTAACGCGATCGTCGCGGGCGGCGTTGACCGGGTATGGACGAGCAGAGCGCCCCCCGCGACCCCCGCGGCGGGACCGACGGCGAACAGCCAGACCTGTGGCTGGTCGACCGCCTCATGTCCGGAGTGGAACTGCCCGGCGGGACGCCCGACCGGGAGCGGGTCCGGATGCAGGGACTCGTCGATGCCCTTCGCGCCCCGGCTGCGCCGGCTGAGCTCGGCCAGCGGGAGGCCTACCTGGCGGCGTTCGACCAGGTCAGCACCCCGCATGGAGTGCCCGTTCGGACCGTCGTGATCGGCGCCCGGGCCGCCGCCGTCGCCGGCATCGTCGTCCTCGCCGCCGCGACCGGTGCCGCGGCCTACACCGGCTCCTTGCCCGGCCCGCTCCAGCGGGCCGCGCACTCGGTGATCGGCGCGCCGGCTGAGGGCGACCAGGGCTCGGACGAGGCCACCGATGGGCCCAGCGGGACGCCGACCGGCAGTCCTACCGGCACGTCGACCGAGAGCCCGACCGCGACGTCGACCAAGACGAACGGCGTCGGTCCCGACGCGACCGGGCCGGCCGCTTTCGGCCTGTGCAACGCCTGGTCGCACGGCGGCCTGGCGACGACGTCGGTCTCCTACCGCAACCTCGCCGCCGCTGCCGGTGGAGCGGACGGCATCAAGGCGTACTGCGCGACGGTGCCCACACCGGGCCGCGGGTCGACGCACGGCTCCGGCTCGCCCACGTCGCACCCCGGCCACGGCTCGCCGACCCCGCCCAAGGGCCATGGTTCTCCGACGTCGCACCCGAGCAAGGCCGACCACCCGCAGGGGTCCCCCACGACGCACCCCGGCGGTCACTGACCGGGGAAGTGACACCGGGTGAGTTGATCCCGGCCTCCCCCACCGATCAACCGAACCGCTGACAGGTCGTCCCCCGAGCCTGTCAGCGGTTCGGCTTTTTCACGCCCGGCAACGATCCATGCGCCGGGTTCGGCCCTCAGGTGTGGAGCGAGTCCAGGAAGTCGCGTACGACGGGCGCCGCCACGCTGCCGCCGCTGCGGCCCCGCTCGACGAAGGCCGCGAATGCGACGTTGCCCTGCCAGCCGATGAACCAGGCATGGGTCTGCGGCGGCGAGGCGCTGCCGAACTCGGCCGTGCCGGTCTTGCCGAACACCGGACCGCCGGCCACGCCGTCGAACTGGCCGGCCGCCGTACCGCTCGTCACCACCTGACGCATGAGCGAGTGGAGGGTCGCGATGTCCTTGGCCGTCGGTGCGGCCGGCTGGGCCGGAGCCGCAGCGGCCGGCGCCGGCGTGGTCACCAGCATCGGTGCCACGAACCGCCCGCGGGCGACGCTCGCCGCAACGACCGCCATCGAGAGCGGAGACACGAGGTTGCGGCCCTGGCCGAACGCCGCGGCCGCCTGGTCCACGGCATCGTCGGTCGTGGGGATGCTCCCGGTGAACGTCTGCGGGCCGGCCCCGAGTGCCGCGCCCCAGTCACCGCCCAGCCCGAGCTGGAGCGCTGCGTCATGCAGGTCCGGTGGTTGCAGGCGGCGGGACAGACCTACGAACGCGGTGTTGCACGAGTTCTTGAAGTCGACGTCGAACGGCACCGAGCCGAGCTGCTCGTGCTCGAAGTTGCGGAAGGTCCGGCCGCCGACGGTGGCCGTGCCCGGACAGCTCACCGGCGTCGCCGGCGTCACGCCGTGGCCGAAGAGGGCGAGGGTCGTGGCCACCTTGAGGGTCGACCCCGGCGGGTACCGCCCGACCACCGCCCGGTCGAGCCCGTTGCTCGGGTTGTTGGCGACGGCGAGAACGCCGCCGGTCCGGACATCGACCGCCACGAGCGCGGCGGGTGACGTGAGACCGGCCAGCGCGCGGTCGGCCGCGAGCTGCGTCCGAGCGTCGAGCGTCGTCGCGAGCGGCTGGCCGGCTGTGCCGTCGCTGTGGAAGAGCGGCACGTCGCGGGTGGCATCTTTCGCAGTTAGTTGCCGTTCGACAACCGTGTACGACGGCGTGCCGGCGAGGCGCGCGTCGTACTGCCGTTGCAGTCCCGAGACTCCGGCGAAGTCGCCGGCCTCGTACCGGTTGCCCGTTGCCTTGAGGAGGTCCGCGGAGACCGGGCCGACGGTCCCGATGAGCGCCCGGGCGAAGTCGCGGGTCAGAGGAAGCGACTGCGTGCGCTGGCGGAACACCGTGCCCTTGAGCGGTTGCAAGCGGTCCCGCACCTTGACGTAGTCAGCCTGCCGGAGCGTGATGACCGGGACGAAGGCGTGCGGCTGAGCCGCGGCCACCGCCTGGCCCAGGGCCGTGGCGTCCACGTCGGTGATCCGCGCGACCTGGCGGACGAGCGAGGCGGCATCGACGACGCGGGCCGGCTCGATGCCGACGTCGACGACGGTGCCGTCGTGGACGATCTCCTGTCCGCCCGTGCCGGTGACGGGCGCTCGGGAGGGCTGGGACCGCAGCAGCACCAGGCGCGCGTCCCGGGTGACCGGGGCGAAGATGCTCGAGCCGGACGGGCCCTCCGGCCTGACCAGCCACCGACCAGCGCGGTGCACCAGGGCGACCTTGCTGCGGTAGGCGTACGTCGCGCCGGCGCCGGTGCGCGCCACGGCCCACGAGACGACGAGCTCCGCGGACGCGCTTTCCCCGTCGCGCTGCACGGTCGAGACCCGGACGGTCGGCCGGAGCGAACCCAGCCCGGCCACGACCGCGTGGTACTCGGTCGCCATCGCCGAACCGGAGCTGCCGGCCCAGGCGACCCGGTCGAGCCGGTCGGCCTGCCAGTCGGCGGCCAGCGTCCGGGCAGCGTGCCGCACTGCGTCGTCCTGCTCGGATGAGGACCGCTGGCGCCACAGGACGACGCCGAGCCCAGCGAGCACGAGGACGAGTACCACCCCTGCGGCGAGCCACGGCGTCAGGCGACGTCGGTTCACTGGATCATCCAACCTGATCGTGCGAGGCTCCGCTGCATGGAGTCGACCATGATGTCTGGCCCGCTGCTCATCTCGCGGCTGCTGGAGTACGGGTCGGGGGTCCACGGGCGTTCGGAGGTCGTCACCTGGACCGGAGAGACCGGTCGGCGGTCGACGTACGCGGACGTCGGGCAGGACTGCCGCCGCTTGGCCAACGCGCTGCGCGGGCTCGGCATCACCGGCGATCAGCGGGTCGGCACGTTCATGTGGAACAACGAGGAACACCTCGAGGCGTACATGGGCGTGCAGTCCATGGGCGCTGTCCTGCACGCGATCAATATCCGGCTGTTCCCCGACCAGATGGTGTACGTCGTCAACCACGCCGAGGACGAGGTCGTCATCGTCGACAACACGCTGGCCGCTCCGTTCGCCAAGCTGCTGGCCCATCTGCCGAAGGTGCACGACGTCATCGTCAACGGCCCGGTGCCGGACGAGGTGGGCGCGGCCCTTCGCGACGGTGGCCGAACGGTGCACGACTATCGCGAGCTGCTCGACGGCCAGCCGGACAGCTTCGACTGGCCGCAGCTCGACGAGCACGCGCCCGCCGCGATGTGTTACACGTCAGGGACGACGGGGAACCCGAAAGGCGTTGTCTACAGCCACCGTTCGAACTTCTTGCACACGTTGATGGTCGCACTGCCGAGCAGCTTCGACCTCGGCCAGAGCGACCGGGTGCTGGCCGTCGTACCCCTTTTCCACGCGAACGCCTGGGGCCTGCCGTACGCCGGGATGCTGACCGGCGCCACGATGGTCATGCCCGATCGGTACCTGCAGGCGGAGCCCCTGGCCAGGATGATCGACACCGAACGCATCACGTGCAGTGGCGCCGTGCCGACGATCTTCACCGACCTGCTGCGCTACCTCGACGAGCACCCGGAGATCGACACGTCGTCGATCCGGCATGTCGTCATCGGCGGTTCGGCCGCCGCGCCGAGCCTGCAGCGCGCCTACCAGGAACGGCACAACATCACCGTGCGCCATGCGTGGGGCATGACCGAGATGTCGCCGCTCGGCTCGGTCGCCGTGCCGCCGGCCGGCGTCAGCGAGGACGAGCAGTGGAGCTATCGCGACACACAGGGTCGGATCGCCTCACTCGTCGAGGCGCGGCTGATCGGCCCGGACGGTACGGCGATGCCCTGGGACGGTGAGAGCGTCGGCGAGCTCGAGGTGCGCGGTCCGTGGATCACCGGGTCGTACTACGTGCGCGGGCCGGAGGACGAGGCCGAGAACGTCGCCAAGTTCGACGACGGATGGCTGCGCACGGGCGACGTCGGGTCGCTCACGCCGGACGGGTTCCTGCGGCTGACCGACCGGGCCAAGGACGTCATCAAGTCCGGCGGCGAGTGGATCTCCTCCGTCGAGCTGGAGAACCATCTGATGGGCCACCCGAAGGTCGCCGAGGCCAGCGTGTTCGGCGTACCGGACGAGAAGTGGGGTGAGCGCCCCCTGGCCACGGTGGTCGTTCGGGAGGGTGAGTCGGTCACCGCCGACGAGCTGCAGGCCTACCTCGCGGAACGCGTGGCCAAGTGGCAGCTGCCCGAACGCTGGGCCTTCATCGACGAGGTGCCGAAGACGAGCGTCGGCAAGTTCGACAAGAAGGCGCTGCGGGCGGGGAACCCGGAGGGAGTGGTGTGATGGGCACCGTCGAGGGGCGCGGCTACTCGCGCTTCTGGGACGAGGAGCGCGAGACGATGGACCCGCGCCTGCGCGAGCGACTGAT
>JBJMHS010000056.1:0-31162 GCA_045807245.1 Actinomycetales bacterium | reverse complement strand
GTACGCCGAGCCGGACCTGATCGAGCGGATCCAGCTGTTGGGCCGGGTGGAGAACCAGGTGGTCGCCGCCCAGGTCGCGGCCGTGGGCGAGGCCGTCAAGCGGGGGGTGCTGGTCGGCTCCGGACACCGGTCGGGCGGGGCCTGGCTGCGCGCTCAGGTGCCGTTGACCGTGCAGGCCGCGGCCCAACGGGCCCAGCTGGCCGAGCAGCTGCCCCGCCCCGAGCTGGCCCCGACGCGGGAGGCGTTCGGCTCCGGTGAGCTGAACGTGGGCCAGGCCGGCGCGATCACCCGGACGATGTGCGCGCTGAACCAGATTCCCGATGTGGACCCGACCACCTGGGATGAGGCCCAGCACCTGATGCTCGGTGAAGCCACGCGGCTGGATGCGGGGCAGCTGGGCAAGGTTGGGGTGGCGTTGCGGCACCGGCTGGACCCGGACGCCGCGGACCGGCTGGCCCGGATGAGGACGCCCAACAGCACCTCCGCCAGGCCACCCTGAGCCAGGAGAGCTCTGGGATGTGGTGGCTGACCGCCACGCTGCCGGCCAAGGACGGCGCCCTGCTCCAGACCGCCCTGGACAGCCTGGCCCAGCCCCGCCCCGCATCCGACGGGGAAGTGGATCCGCGCAGCCGCGGCCAACGGATGGCCGACGCGTTGACCGGGTTGGCCGAGCTGTCGCTGGCCCAACGGCAAGGTGAGCCCGGTGGGTTGCCGTCCCGGCACGGGTCGCCGGTGCGGATGATCGTGACCGCCGACCTGGCCACCCTGAAAGCCGACCTGACCCGCAAGGGCGGGCAGGCGGGGGCGCCGATGGCGGTGGTGGAGACCGGTGAGCCGGGCGGCTGGGAGGTCTCACCGCTGCAAGCCCAGACGTTGTTCTGTGACGCCGAAGTGGTCCCGGCCGTGTTGGACGGCGACGGGCGCCCGCTGGATGTCGGCGATTCGGTCTATCGGTTCCCGCCGCGGATCCGGCGGGCCATCGAGATCCGCGACCGGACTGCACCTTCCCGAACTGCTCCGCACCCCCGCCGTGGTGCCACGCCCATCACTTGGTCCCGTTCGGGCGAGATGGCAAGCCGGGCGGGTCGACGTCGGAGGCCAACGGCACGTTGCTGTGCGGACGGCACCATCGCCACGTGCATGCCACCGGCTGGACCGGCCGGCTCGTCGACGGTCACGTCACCTGGCACCCGCCGCGGCCCGGAGCAGCACCGGCCGAACCCAACGACCACCTCCGACAGATCGAAGCGAGGCTGCGCCAGCTCGCCGCCCGCTGGCTCACCCGCAACCCCCACCTCCGAGATACCGGCTAGACCTCCAGGGGTCACAGCACATGAGGCGCCCGCTCGGGGGCTGTCGAATACGGCACGATTCACCGACTGTCTGGTATGGCAGACGCAATTCAGCGACCCCCGGGTCGTGCAAAGAAGGGCTGCGGGTGTGCGATGGGGGCATGAGCACCCTGGCTGCCGTTGATGACGCCACCAGCTCCGTCGACACGGTGGAGGTGGGCCGCGGGCCGGTCACGCCGGAGCAGGTCCTGGCCGTCGCCCGGCACGGCGCCGCCGTTCGGCTGTCCGAGGACGCGCTAGCGGAGATCGCCCGCACCCGGGCCATCGTCGAGGGCCTGGCCGACGACGTGGAGCCGCACTACGGGATCTCGACCGGGTTCGGAGCGCTCGCCACGAAGCACATCCCCGTGGAGCGCCGGGCCCAGCTGCAGCGCAGCCTGATCCGATCGCACGCCGCCGGCACCGGACCCGAGGTCGAGCGCGAGGTGGTCCGCGCGCTCATGCTGCTCCGGCTCTCGACCCTCGCGACCGGCCGCACCGGGGTGCGCCCGGTGACGGCCACGACGTACGCCGCGGTGCTCTCGGCCGGCATCACGCCGGTGGTGCGGGAGTACGGCAGCCTCGGCTGCTCGGGTGACCTGGCTCCGCTCGCCCACTGCGCGCTCGCCGTCATGGGTGAGGGCGACGTCCGCGATGCGAAAGGCGCCGCCATGCCGGCCGCCGAGGCGCTCGCCGCCGCCGGCCTCGAGCCGGTCCAGCTGGCCGAGAAAGAAGGCCTGGCCCTGATCAACGGCACCGACGGCATGCTGGGCATGCTCCTCATGGCCGCCAGCGACCTGCAGCTGCTCCTGCGCACCGCCGACATCGCAGCCGCGATGAGCGTCGAGGGCCAGCTTGGCACCGACGCGGTCTTCGCCGAGGACCTGCAGGCACTGCGTCCCCACCCCGGCCAGGCCGTCAGCGCCGCCAACCTCCGCGCACTGCTCGCGGGGTCGCCCATCGTTGAGAGCCACCGCGGCCCCGAGTGCACCAGGGTGCAGGACGCCTACTCCTTGCGCTGCTCGCCCCAGGTGCACGGCGCGGTGAGGGACACGCTCGCCCATGCTGAGACGGTCGCCGGCCGTGAGCTCGCCGCCGCGGTGGACAACCCGGTCGTCACGCTCGACGGCCGGGTCGAGTCGAACGGCAACTTCCATGGCGCCCCGGTCGGGTACGTCCTGGACTTCCTCGCCATCGCCGTCGCCGACCTCGCGTCGATCAGCGAGCGCCGCACCGACCGGTTCCTCGACAAGGCGCGCAACGAGGGGCTGTCGCCGTTCCTGGCCGACGACCCCGGCGTCGACAGCGGCCACATGATCGCCCAGTACGCCCAGGCCGGCATCGTCTCCGAGCTCAAACGGCTCGCGACCCCGGCGTCGGTCGACTCGATCCCCTCCTCCGCGATGCAGGAGGACCATGTATCGATGGGCTGGTCCGCGGCCCGCAAGCTGCGCCGCGGCATCGACGGCCTGGCCCGCGTCCTCGCCGTCGAGATCCTCACGGCCGCCCGCGCTCTCGACCTCCGTGCGCCCCTGGCCGCGGCTCCCGGCACCGCAGCAGTCGTCGCGGCTCTCCGGGAGACCGTGAGCGGCCCCGGCCCGGACCGCTACCTGGCACCGGAAATCGAGGCAGCTCTCCAGTTCGTCATCAGCGGGCGGGCCGTCGCGGCCGCTGAGTCCGCGGTGGGGCCGCTCGCTTGACCAGCACAACGCCAAACACCCGTCGTACCAACGCAGTTCGCCTCATTAGGAGTCACGAGAGATGAGCACCTCGACCGGCAGAGTGATCACCGCCCCGCGGGGTACGACGCTGACCGCCCGCAGTTGGCAGACCGAGGCGCCGCTGCGGATGCTGCAGAACAACCTCGACCCGGAGGTGGCCGAGCGACCCGAGGACCTGGTCGTGTACGGCGGCACCGGCAAGGCCGCGCGCGACTGGAACAGCTTCGACGCCATGGTCCGGACGCTGACCACGCTGCGCGACGACGAGACGATGCTGGTCCAGTCGGGCCGTCCGGTCGGTGTCATGCGCACGCACGAGTGGGCGCCCCGCGTCCTGATCGCGAACTCGAACCTGGTCCCGGACTGGGCCACCTGGCCGGAGTTCCGGCGCCTCGAGGCGCTCGGTCTGACGATGTACGGACAGATGACCGCCGGCTCCTGGATCTACATCGGCACCCAGGGGATCCTGCAGGGCACGTACGAGACGTTTGCGGCCGTTGCCGCCAAGCGGTTCGACGGGACGCTCGCCGGCACGTTGACCGTCACGGGCGGCTGCGGCGGCATGGGTGGCGCGCAACCGCTCGCCGTCACCATGAACGACGGCGTCTGCCTGATGATCGACGTGGACCGGACCCGGTTGCAGCGCCGGGTCGACCACCGCTACCTGGACGAGATCGCCGACGACCTCGACGACGCGATCGCGCGCTGCGAGTCGGCCAAGAAGGACCGCGTCGGCCGGTCGATCGGTCTGGTGGGTAACTGCGCGGCGGTCCTGCCCGAGCTGCTGCGCCGCGGCGTCGACGTCGACATCGTCACCGACCAGACGTCCGCCCACGACCCTCTGGCCTACCTGCCGGAAGGCATCGACGTGGCCGACTGGCACGACTACGCGGCGAAGAAGCCCGAGGAGTTCACCGACCGGGCCCGCGTCTCGATGGCCAAGCACGTCGAGGCCATGGTCGGCTTTATGGACGCCGGCGCCGAGGTGTTCGACTACGGCAACTCCATCCGGGACGAGGCCCGGATGGGCGGGTTCAAGCGCGCGTTCGACTTCCCCGGGTTCGTGCCGGCGTACATCCGGCCGCTGTTCTGCGAGGGCAAGGGCCCGTTCCGCTGGGCCGCCCTGTCGGGGGACCCGAAAGACATTGCGCGCACCGACCAGGCGGTCCTGGAGCTGTTCCCGGACAACGACCACCTGCATCGCTGGATCCGGGCCGCGCAGGACCGGGTCGCCTTCCAGGGCCTGCCGGCCCGCATTTGCTGGCTCGGGTACGGCGAGCGCGACAAGGCCGGCATGGCGTTCAACGACCTGGTCGCCAGCGGCGAGGTGTCCGCCCCGATCGTCATCGGGCGGGACCACCTGGACTGCGGCTCGGTCGCCTCGCCCTACCGCGAGACCGAGTCCATGGCCGACGGTTCCGACGCGATCGCCGACTGGCCGCTGCTCAACGCGCTGGTCAACACGGCGTCCGGCGCCAGCTGGGTCTCGATCCACCACGGCGGCGGCGTGGGCATCGGCCGCTCGATCCACGCGGGTCAGGTGTCCGTCGCGGACGGCACCGAGCTGGCCCGGCAGAAGCTCGAGCGCGTGCTGACCAACGACCCGGGCATGGGTGTCATCCGGCACGTCGACGCGGGCTACGAGCTGGCCGAGACGGTCGCGCAGGAGCGGGACGTCCGGGTACCGATGCAGGAGTCGTGACGACCGCGACTCAGAGCGGGTCGGTCACGTCAGCGGTCTGTACGGCGCCCGGCAGGGTGTCCAGCGCGGCGACGAGGTCGGCGCCGGTGAGGCTGAACGCGACCCCGTGGGCTCCGCCGCCGATGGACACGGTCGTCGCGTCCGCGATCCGCGTGTCCACGACGACTGGCCAGCCGCCGCGAGCCCCGAACGGCGTGATCGTGCCCCTGGCGTATCCCGTTGCCGCCCGCGCCGTCTCGGCGTCCGGCATCGACAGCCGGCTGACACCGAGCAGCGCGCGTAGCTTCGGCCACGAGATGCCGCGGTCGCCGGGCACCAGGACGAGCAGGAAGTCGTCGTCAGCCCGTCGTACGACGAGTGTCTTGATGACAGCGCCGGGTGACACCCCTCGGGCCGCTGCTGCCTCGGCGAGACTGGCGACCGGACCGTGGCGCACTACCGTGTGCGGCACGCCGGACGCGACCATGGCCGCCACGGCGTCGTCGCTCCCTGGCCCTGGTGGCTCAGGTGGCCCAGGGGCTCGGTCAGCAGTCATCCCTGCTCAGCGTAGGAGGTCGGTGTGCCGGTGATCTCGCTCCCCTCGGAGCGGCCCGAGCCGACGGCGTACGCCCGCGCGCTCGCGCGCCTGTGGAACGAGATCGCTGCCGTGGGCCGGCACCCCGAGACCGGTGGGTACCGACGCTTCGCCTGGACCGCCGAGGACCTCACCTTGCGCGAGTGGTTCGCCGGTGCCGCGAAGGACCGCGGCCTCACCGTGACGACCGACCGGGCGCTGAACCAGTGGGCCTGGTGGGGGGACCCCGACGAAGCGGCGCTCAAGGGCACGCCAGGACTGGTGCTGGGCAGCCACCTGGACTCCGTCCCTGACGGCGGCGCGTACGACGGCCCGCTGGGCGTGGTGGCCGCCCTGGCCGCCCTGGAGGTGCTGCAGGCCGAGGGTTTCCA
Source organism: Actinomycetales bacterium (assembly GCA_045807245.1). GTDB lineage: Bacteria > Actinomycetota > Actinomycetes > Actinomycetales > CAVURS01 > CAVURS01. Next base: position 25,463 of record JBJMHS010000056.1, on the reverse strand, counting down.
GCCGGCCCGGCCGATCGGGGTGGTGGCCTTCGGCGACGAGGAGGGTGCACGCTTCGGCGTCGCGTGCGCCGGGTCGCGACTGATGACCGGCTCGCTCGACGTCGACCGGGCGCTGGCGTTGCGGGACCGCGACGGTACGACGATGGCCCAGGCCATCGGCCAAGCCGGCTTCGAACCCGAGCAGCTCGCTCCTGACCCTGTTGCGCTGCAACGGATCGGGACATTCGTCGAGCTTCATATCGAACAGGGCCGCGGTCTGGTCGAGATGAACAAGGCCGTCGGCGTGGCCAGCTCGATCTGGCCGCACGGCCGTTGGCGGTTCGAGTTCGACGGCGAGGCGAACCACGCCGGCACGACGCGGCTGGTCGACCGCCGCGACCCGATGGTCACGTTCGCCCATGCCGTCATGGCTGCACGTCGGGCCGCCGAGCATCACGAGGCGCTGGCGACGTTCGGCAAGGTCCAGGTCGAGCCCAACGGCGTGAACGCGATCCCCTCTCGCGTGACCGCGTGGCTCGACGCGCGCGCCGCGTCCGCGACCGCCGTACACGAGGTCGTGAGCGACCTGCGCGGCAGCGGGGCGCGGGTGAGTGAGGAGTCCTGGACCGACGAGACGGTGTTCGACACCCAGCTGCGCGGCCACCTCTCGGCGCTGCTGGCCGGGACCGATGGTGAGGCGGCTCCGGTGCTGCCGACCGGGGCAGGGCATGATGCGGGCGTCCTGTCCCTGGCCCTGGTGGAGACCGCGATGCTGTTCGTGCGCAACCCGACCGGCGTCTCGCACTCGCCCGAGGAGTACGCCGAGGAGGCGGACTGTGTCGCCGGCGTCGAGGCCCTGGCCCGCGTCGTACAGGATCTCGCTTCGTGACGACGTACTGGTGCGAAAGGGTGTGGGTCGGTGACGGGCCGGTCGACGCCGTGCGCGTCTCGGTCGGGGACGAAGGCCGGATCGAGTGGGTCGCGACGGGGGTGTCCGCTCAGGACGAGGACATCCGGCTGAGCGGTCTGGTCTTCCCCGGTTTCGCGAACGCCCACTCGCACGCGTTCCACCGGGCACTGCGTGGCCGCACGCACTCCGGCGGTGGGACGTTCTGGACCTGGCGCGAGGGCATGTACGCCGTGGCCGAGCGGCTCGACCCCGACTCCTACCTCGCGCTGGCCCGAGCGACGTACGCCGAGATGGCGATGGCCGGGATCACGTGCGTCGGTGAGTTCCACTACCTGCACCACGGAGCGGACGGGACGCCGTACGACGACCCGAACGCGATGGGTCATGCGCTGCAGCAAGCCGCCTGGGAGGCCGGGGTGCGCCTGACCCTGCTCGACGCGGCGTACTTCAAGGGCGGCCTCACGCCCGAGGGCCACCAGCTGCTCGACCCGGTGCAACGACGGTTCAGCGACTGGAACGTCGACACCTGGGCGACGCGTGTCTCCCGGATCGAGCCCACGGACGTCGTACGGGTCGGCCTGGCCGCCCACTCGGTGCGCGCCGTGGAGAAGCTCGACATCGGACGGATCGGGGCCCTGGCTCGGGAGCGCGACACCGTGCTGCACCTCCACCTGTCCGAGCAGCCGGCCGAGAACGACGCGTGCCGCGGCTACTACCTGTCCTCGCCGACCGAGCTGCTCGAGGACGAGGGCGTCCTGGGCCCGTGGGTGACGGCGGTGCACGGCACGCACCTGTCCGAGCGCGACGTCAAGCTGCTGGGCAGCTCGCGGAGCAACGTGTGCTTCAGCCCGACGACCGAGCGCGATCTGGCCGACGGCATCGGGCCGGCGACCCAGCTGCGCGATGCGGGGGCCGTCCTCACCTTGGGCAGCGACCAGCACGCGGTCATCGACATGTTCGAGGAGGCGCGTGCTCTCGAGCTCGACGAGCGGCTGGCCACGTTGGAGCGCGGGCGTTTCCGCCCGGACCAGCTGGTGCGCGCAGCCACGGTGGACGGGCACCGCAGCCTGGGCTGGCCCGACGCAGGCCGGATCGAGCCGGGCGCTCGCGGTGACCTCGTCGCCGTGCGTCTGGACAGCGTCCGTACGGCGGGCTGCTCGCCGACTCAGGTCGTCATGGCGGCTACCGCCGCGGACGTCACGGATGTCGTGGTCGACGGCCAGCACGTCGTACGGGACGGAGAGCACCGGTTGGGCGACGTCGGTCGGCTGCTGGCCGAGGCCATCGAACCGCTCTGGCGCTAGTCGGTCACCGATCGAGCAGAGCGCGCACCTCCTCGTCGCTCGTCTGCGGGAACCGGCGGTAGGAGCTGGCCACGGCGCGGAACGGCGAAGGCATCGCCGCGCAGACGAACTCGTCGACCTCAGGACCCAGGTCCGTTCCGCGCGGCGCCGTCGGGACAGCGACGATTAGCGTCTGCGCACCGAGCTGCCGGACGGCGCCGACGGCAGCACGCATGCTCGCCCCCGTGGCCAGTCCGTCGTCGACCAGGATCACGGTCCGGCCCTCGACCGGCGGGCGGGGCCGATCACCGCGGTACAGCCGCTCCCGGCGGTCCAGCTCGGTCTGCTCGGCCGCCACGGTCTCGTCCAGCGATGACCGGTCGATCGAGAGCGACGCCATCACGTCGTCGTTCCAGACGCTCGCCCCTCCGCTCGCGATCGCCCCAACCGCCAGCTCCGGTCGACCCGGCGCGCCGATCTTGCGGACGACGAACACGTCGAGTGGCGCACCGAGTGCGGCGGCGACCTCGGCCGCGACCGGGACGCCCCCGCGGGCCAGGCCGAGCACCACGACATCGGGCCGGCCGCTGTAGTGCGACAGCAACCGGGCCAATGCCTGACCGGCATCCACGCGGTCGTCGAACCGCCTGCTCACCCACGCATCGTCTCGCGACTGACAGAGTTGGGTCGTGTCCGACCAGATCTCGACGCTCGTCGCGGGCATCGGCGAGCTCGTGACCAACGACCCGGCGTACGGCAACGGGTCGCCCATGGGCATCGTCGGGGACGCGGCGGTCGTGGTCCAGCAGGGCGCCGTCGCGTGGGTCGGACCCGCGCGTGACGCACCGGCCGCCGACCGTCGGCTCGATCTCGACGGCCGGGCCGTGGTCCCCGGGTTCGTCGACAGCCATGCCCATCTGGTCTTCGCCGGTGACCGCGCAGACGAGTTCGCGGCCCGCATGTCGGGGGCGCCGTACACCGGCGGCGGCATCGCCACCACGGTGGCCGCGACCCGGGGGGCGACCGACGACGAGCTGCGGGCGAACCTGGCCCGGCTGGTCGCCGAGATGCGGCGGCAGGGTACGACGACGGTGGAGGTCAAGAGCGGCTACGGCCTGACCGTCGAGCAGGAGGCGCGCGCCCTGCGTCTCGCCCGGGAGGTGACCACCGAGACGACCTACCTCGGCGCGCACGTCGTACCCGAGGAGTACGCCGGCCGGCGCGATGAGTACGTCGCGCTGGTCGCAGGCGAGATGCTCGAAGCCTGCGCCCCCTATGCGCGATGGGCCGACGTCTTCTGCGAGCCCGGACCGCACGCCTTCGACGCTGACGAGGCCCGGACCGTGCTGACCGCGGCGCGGGCGGCCGGGCTTGACCTCCGCCTGCACGGCAACCAGCTCACCGAAGGCCCCGGGGTCCGGCTCGCCGTCGAGCTGGGCGCGGCGAGCGTCGACCACTGCACCCACCTGTCTGATGCGGATGTCGACGCGCTCGCCGCATCGGGACAAGCCATGCGCCATGGTGGGACGGGCACGGTCGCGACCCTGTTGCCGGCCGTCGAGTTCTCCACCCGCTCGCCGTACCCCGACGCCCGGCGCCTCATCGACGCCGGAGCGGTCGTCGCACTCGCCACCGACTGCAACCCGGGCTCGTGCTTCTCCTCGTCGATTCCGCTGTGCGTCGCGCTCGCCGTCCGGGAGATGCACATGACGCCCGGCGAAGCGTTGTGGTCGGTGACCCGGGGGACGGCGATGGCCTTGCGGCGTACCGACATCGGGCGTCTGTCACCGGGAGCGCGGGCCGACCTGGCCGTGCTGGACGCCCCGTCGTACCTGCACCTGGCCTACCGGCCCGGCGTCCCGATCGCGCACGCCCTCGAGCTCTGAGCCCGGGGCCGAAGCCGACCCCCGCGTCAGGCCGGCTTGAGCTTCGGTGGCAGATGACCGGTCGACCGCCGGTAGTACCGGGCGGCACCGCGAGCGGCGAACAGCCGCGCCGCAGCAAGCGCCGCGCTGGACGCGACCACCCAGGCGACGGCCTCGGCCCATCCGCTGTCCGGGTGCTCGGGGCTGTCCGGCGGGTGGTGACCTGTGGCCGACTTCCAGACGGCCGCGACGGCTTGGCGGGCGACCAGGCCGGCGACCAGCGCCCCACCAGTCGTCAGGACCTTGTACGGCACGCTCACCCACCCGAGCCTATTGCTCGCCCGGCCCTTCGGCACCGGCAGACCTGATGCACCCGGGGTGTAGCGTTTGTTGCGTCGACAGGGGAGCGCTCCGGAGTCAACCGGCCCCGACAGCGCTGAGAGTGCGGGCAACCGCAGACCCTCGAACCTGATCCGGTTAGGACCGGCGAAGGGAGTCGGGATTTCTCGGGCCAAGACCCCACGGTGGGGACGCGGCCTCCCCTCCTGCTAACCCAGGAGGAACTGCTGTGAGCAAGGTGCACAACGAACCACGTACGACGGACGGCGCTGAGCGCGCGACCGTCCTGGCCCGTCCGCCGCTCGCCGGCTGGCGGTCGATCGACATCATCACCGTCGCCATGCTGGGCGTCGCCTTCGGTGTGGGCTACTGGGGGTGGGACCAGGCCTACAACGTGCTCTCTCCGGCGTTCAACGGCTTCCCCCCGTCGTCCGGTCTGGTGGGTGGCGTCTGGCTGCTCGCCGGGGTCGTCTGCGGGCTCGTCGTACGGCGGCCCGGCGCCGCCGTCTTCGGCGAGCTGGTGGCCGCCTCCGTGGAGCTCACGCTCGGAAACAGCTGGGGCGCAACGACGTTCGTCTCCGGCCTGATCGAGGGCCTGGGGGTCGAGGTCGTCCTGGCCGTGCTCCTGTACCGGCGGTTCGGTCCGGTCGCGGCCGCTCTCGGAGGCGCGCTCTCGGCCGTCGCCGAGGCCGTCTTCGAGTGGTCGGTCTACTACTCCGACTACTCCACCGGCTGGAAGCTCGCCTATGCCGCCATCTTCGCGGTGTCCGGCGCGGTCGTCGCCGGCGTGGGTGGCTGGCTGCTCACCCGGGCGTTGGCCCGGACCGGCGCGCTCAACCCCTTCCCATCCGGGCAGGAGCTCCACCAGGTCCCAGAGGCGCGGACCACCTGACCACAGTCGAGGTCCGGGGGCTGACCTGGCGGCCCGCCGGACGCCGTACACCGGTCCTGGCCGGCATCGACCTGCGCATCCCCTCCGGGCAACGGGTCATGCTGGCCGGGCCGAGTGGTGCCGGCAAGTCCACGTTGTTGCGCGGTCTGGCCGGGTTGCTGCTCAGTGCCGACGTCGGTGAGCTGGCCGGCTCCGTCGACCTCGACGGTGAGCCGGCCGGCAGCCGCCCGGGGCAGGCCGGTCTCCTGTTGCAGGACCCGGCCGATGCCATCGTGGCCGCAGCCGTCGGCCGGGACACGGCGTTCGGGCCCGAGAACGTGCAGCTGCCGCGCCATCAGATCTGGACACGCGTCGAGGAGGCGCTGGCCGCCGTACGGTTCCCGTACGACGTACACCACCCCTCCGCCGCGTTGTCCGGAGGCGAGGCTCAACGCCTGGCCCTGGCCGGTGCGCTGGCCCTGCGGCCCGGTCTGCTGCTGCTCGACGAACCGACGTCGATGCTCGACCCGGTCGCGGCCGACGAGGTCCGGCACGCGCTGCTGGACGCGGCGAGCGGTCGGACGCTGGTCGTCGTCGACCACCAGCTCGCCCCTTGGGTCGGCCACGTCGACCGAGTGGTCGTGCTGTCGGGCGCCGGCGAGGTTGTCGTGGACGGCGCGCCGGAGGCGGTGCTCGCGATGCATGGTCGACGCCTGGCCGATCTCGGGGTCTGGGTCCCCGGCCTGCCGCCGCCGGAGCCGATGCCGCTTGATCCGGAGCTGGCTCGCCCTCGGCGCCGGGTGCCGGCATCGCTGGCCCGGGGACCGCTGCTGCACGGACGCGGCGTCATGGTCGAGGGCCGGCTGTCCCAGACCACCGTCACCGTCGAACCGGGCCAGGTCGTGGCCGTCACCGGAGCGAGCGGATCTGGCAAGTCCACGCTTCTGGGCGTGCTGGCCGGTCAGGTGCCGCCTTCGAGCGGCCTGGTCGAGGCCGCTGCGCGGTTGGCGGGACCTCTCGGTCCCGACCCGGCCCGCTGGCGCTCGCCCGAGCTGGCCGCACGGATCAGCTGGGTCGGGCAGCATCCCGAACGCGGCTTCGTGGCCGCGACGGTCGGCCAGGAGGCCGGCGCTCCGGACCTGCTCGAGGCGTTCGGGCTGAGCCAGCTCGCCGGCGTGGACCCGCATCGGCTGTCCGGCGGTGAGCAGCGCCGGCTGGCGCTGGCGTCTGCGCTGGCGCAGGGCGCCCAGATCCTGTTCGCCGACGAGCCGACCCTCGGCCAGGACCGCCGGACCTGGGCCGCAGTGGCCGGCGCGCTGGACTCGGCCCGGCGCGCGGGCACCGCGGTGGTCGTAGCCACTCACGACGAACACCTGCTGGACGCGCTGCCCGCCGTACGGCTCGACCTGTCCGCACCGCAGCGACGGCCTCCATCTCGCGCCTCCGACGGTTGGCCGCCGGCAGCGCGCTGCGGACCGCTCGCCGTCCTGCTGGTCAGCCTGTTGGCGGTCGTGGGCTCGGTGTTCGTGCGCGACTGGCGCGTCGGCCTGGTCACGTTGGCGGCTCAGCTGACGCTCGCTCCCCTAGCGGTACGGCGGGTCCGCGCGTCGGCCGCCCGTCTGGTCCCGGGCGTCGTCGCAGCGTTGTCGATCGGCTGGTCGTCCTGGGTGCTCGGCGGACACGACCTGGCGACCGGGATCACTGCGGGCCTGCGGATTCTCGTGCTGGTCGTCCCCGGCGCCCTGCTGACGGCGTACCTCGACCCGAGCCGGCTCGGTGACGAGCTCGGGCAACGGCTCCGGCTGCCGGCCCGGCCGGTCGTCGCCACCGTGGCCGCGCTGCAGCGGGTCGAGGACCTCGGCCGAGTGTGGGCGGAGGCGGCCTGGGCCCGCCGGGTGCGAGGTCTCGGCGCGGGGCGCTCCCTCACAGGCCGGCTCCGTGAGGCGGCGGCGCTCACGTTCGTCCTGCTCGTGCAGAGCATTCGGCAGGCGGGGCGCATGGCGGTGGCGATGGACGCCCGGGGGTTCGCCGGCGCTCTCCGCCGGACCTGGGCCGAACCCGCTCGCTGGACCGGCGCCGACACCGTCCTGGTCTTCCTCGGGGCGCTCACCGCGGCCTTGCCTGTCGTACTGGACGTCACGTGGGTGTGACGTCGCGGAAGCGCGCCTGACACGACGTCCGGAAAGGCTGACGGCATGACCGCCCAACCGTTAGCCATGTCGGCCCGATCTCTCACGGGCGGCCCTCGCCACCCATCACACACTTCACGGCTGCGGCAGCCGTGGCGGCTGGAGACCCCCGGCCGGGCGTTGCTCGTCCGGCCGGCCCGCGCGGCCGACCTGCCCGGCGTGATGGGAATGTTCGTGCGCAGCACCGCCCTGAGCCGGTGGCAGTGGCGGCGCACCCGTGGTGGCCGCGTGCCGTCGATGAGCGAGACGGCGGTGTGGCTGCGCGTCCCGGGCAGTCTCGTCGTTCTCGCTGCCTCCAGCCGGACTCGCGCGCCACGGGTGGTGGCCATCGCCGCGCTGGACCAGGTGGTGTGCGCCGGCGGCCCGGCCGAGCATCTGGCTCAGGCCGAGGTCCTGGTCGCCGATCCGTGGCAGGGACGTGGTCTGGGCCGGGCGCTCGTCGCGCACCTCGCGGCCGCCTCCTGGCTGACCGGTCGGCGCGAGCTGATGGCCTCTGAGCACGCGGACGAGGACACGGCCGTGCGCCTGCTCGGCCCGCTGGGGCCGATGCACCACGGCCGCCACCCGCACGGCTCACATGCTCGCGTGCATCTCACCGCTGACGCGGTCGCTGGGCTTGGCCCGTTGCGTACGGCGGCTCTGCTCTGAGTCGTCAGTGGTTCAGAGCAGAGCCGGCAATAGACGCTGGCCCGCTTGACGAAGACTTAACGGGCGCTGGGGGAGGCGTTAGGCGCCGGCAACGCACTGTTGGTGACATCCGGACGAGCGTCCGGTGGACATCGACAGGGAGAGATCATGAAGCTGCGTTCCAAGCAGGTCATCGTGGGGGCGGGAGCGTCGGCGCTGCTCGTCCTGGCATCCGGCTACGCCGCATCGGCCGGCACTCAGGCGGACGACAAGGGCGGAGCGACCCCTACGGCGAGTGTCTCCGCGGCAGTGACGCCGAGCGGTACCTCGACGACCGACGACCACGGTCGCGGGCGGCTCGCCGAGCCCGGCCAGGACCGCGGCCACCACGCCGAGCCGGGCGATGACCGGCGTCGTGAGCGCGAGGCCGAGCCGGGCGACGACCGCGGCAACCACGCGGAGCCGGGCGACGACCGCGGCAACCACGCGGAGCCGGGCGACGACCGGCGCGGCGACAGCTCCGGTCCCGGCAGCGACGACAACAGCGGCGACGACAACAGCGGGCACGGTCGCGTCGGCGACGACGGCAGCGACGGCTGAGGATGACCACGACGGTGCGTGGGTCAGCGGTCCCCCTGCGGCCACCGCAGGCTGACCCGCGCGCCGCCGTCCGGGGAGCGGCCGAGCTCCAGCGCAGCTCCGGTCGCGTCGGCGACCCGGGCCGCGATGCTCAGGCCGAGCCCGGTGGACCCGGCGCCGCTGCGGCCCCTGCCGAGCACCTCCTTGCTCGGCAGCCCCGCGCCGTCGTCCTCCACGACCAGGACGATGTCAGCACCAGCCCACCCTGCGCGCACACGCAGACCCACGCCGGGCTCGGTGTGCGCAAACACGTTGTCCAGCAACACATCGACCACATCGACCAGGTCCTGCGGGTCAGCCGGCACGATCACCTCGCTCGCAGCGATGTCGACGTCCAAACGGCGACGTTGGTCCTCGGCCAGCGCCGCCCAGAACTCCGTGCGCTCGCGCACGACGGCGGCCAGATCGGCCTGGGCCGTCTCACCGCCCTCAGCCGTGGCCGGGCGGCGGGACTGCCGGACCACGGCGTCGACCGTGCCTTCGAGCCGGTCGAGATGCTCGCGCAGCCGCTCGCGCTCCGCCGGGTCGGCAGTCGTGTCGACCGCCAGCCGCAGCGCCGTCACCGGAGGCCGCAGTCGGTGCGACAGGTCCGCGGCCGCCTCGCGTTCGGCCTGGAGCAGCTCACCGATCCGCCCGGCGAGCTGGTTCAACGCCGTACCGACCTCCTGGACCTCGGGTGGACCGGCGGGTACGACGCGTCGCTGCAGCCGGCCCTGGCGCAGCTCGTGTGCCACTGCGGCGACGCCGACCAGAGGTGCACTGACCCGCCGAGCCAACACGACGGCGGCGACCACGGAGGCCAGGACGAGGCCGAAGGCCAGGGCTACCAACAGGATTCGTGCGCGAGCCACGCCGTCGGTCATCGCCGCGCGGGTGACCCCGACACGGACGACGTTCGTGCCGCCGGTCGTGGCGACGGGCAGGTAGACCGCGGCGCCGTCCGGGTCCTGGCCGTCGAGCCGGGTGAACGACTGACCCTGCTTCGCCCGGGCCAGGTCGGCCGCCGGGACGGCCGGACCGATCGCCGTACCGGTCGCGGGCACCACACTCGTCCGCAACCCGCTGCGCTCGTCGCTGAGCGACAGCAGGGAGCCGAGCTGGGTCGCCGGGGTACGGGTGGCGATGAGCAAGGCGGCGGACTGCGCCTGCTGGGTCGCGGCGGCGATCGCGCGGTCCTGGGCGAGCCGCCCCACGAGCAGAGCCAGCGGGATGACCAGCGCCACGACCACGGCCGTCGTCGTCGCGACCACCAGCAGGGTCAGCGTGCGGCGCACGATCCGCTAGTCCTCGAACGGCACGTCGAGCCGGATGCCGACGCCCCACACGCTATGCAGGTAGCGCGGTTCGTCGGCGGTCTCGCCGAGCTTGCGCCGCAGCCAGGACAGATGGACGTCCACGGTGCGGTCGGCTCCGCCGTACGGCTGCCGCCAGACCTCGGCCAGGAGCTCCTTCTTGGAGACGACGGTGCCCGCGCGCTCGGCCAGAGCCAGCAACAGGTCGAACTCCTTGCGCGTGAGGTCGAGCCGCCGACCCTCGAGCTCCACGGTGCGAGCCTTCGGGTCGACGACCAGCCGGCCGACGACGATCTCCCGGTCGGCCGCGGCCGGCGCGCCGCGGCGCAGCACCGCGCGCACCCGGGCGTCGAGCTGCTCGGCCCGCACCGGCTTCACGACGTAGTCGTCAGCCCCGGCATCCAGGGCGGTGATGATGTCGGCGTCCTGGTCGCGTGCGCTCACGACGACCACCGGAACCGCCGACACCGATCGGAGCATGGTCAGCACCTGCTGGCCGTCCACGTCCGGGAGGCCGAGGTCGAGCAGCACGATGTCCGGAGGGTCGTCGACGACGGCCTGCAACGCGGACATCCCGCTCTCGGCGGCCGTGACGGAGTGGCCCCGATCGCTCAGGGCCCGGACGATCCCGGACCTGATGGCGGGGTCGTCTTCGACCACGAGGACGGCCGCCATGCCTCGAACTTACGCTGTGGAGTGCGGCGGACCAGGACATGTGAGGCTGGCGGACGATGACCGACGTTGTTGGACCTACGACTGCGGGCCCCGGCCGGCGCGCGGCGACGGGCCTGGTCGTCCTGGCCTGGTGCGCCGCGGTGGCGGTGGCGGCGACGGCCGGCTGGCTCGTCGTCGACCGCGCGGGGAGCTCGCTGCTGGGCTCGACCGGTCCCGGGTTGACTGGCGTGCCGGCCGGCACCTCGACCTCCTCGTCCAGTACGGCCGGCAGGGCCGTCCAGGCGACCTTGAGTACGGCGGGGGGCCGGGTCACCGCCGTGTGTACGCCGGATGGGGCGATCTCCCTGGTGAGCGCCGTACCGACGGCCAACTGGCGGTACGAGGTCAACGCAAGCGGACGGCAGGCGCTCAACGTGGAGTTCCGGTCCGGGTCGCGCAAGGTCGAGGTGGACGGCGTGTGCCGGGCCGGCGCGGCCGTCCTCACCCAAGGGCACGGCGGCTCGGGCTCGTCGTCCGGGTCGAGCTCCTCGTCGACCTCGCAGACCAGTGACGACCACGGCGGCAGCCGGGGCAGCGGTGGATCGGGGTCCGGCGACGACGGTGGCGGCTCGGGCAAGGGCTCAGGTGGCTCCGGTGGCTCCGGTGGCTCGGGCGACTCCTCGGCTGGGAGCGGGTCCGGCAAGGGCTGATCGCCGGCGTACCTCCTACCGGCGGATCGCGAGCAGGTGGCGGGCGCCGGCAGCCAGTGCGGTCGTCACCGTGCCGTCGGTCCGTGGCGCGATGGTCTGGGTCGTGTCGTCCGTGCCCCAGGTGACGATGGTGCCGTCGTCGAGCAGAGCGGCGTTGAACCACTGTCCGGCGGCGATAGCGACGGCCCGGCCCTGGGCCGCGGCCGGAACGGTGCTGAGTGAGGACCCGCCGCCCCAGGCCACGATCGTCCCGTCCGACTTGAGCGCCAGGGAGTGGTAGCCGCCGGCGTCGATGGCGATGACTCCGGTCTTGACGGCGTCCGGGACGGTCGCCTGTCCGAGGTTGTCGTAGCCCCAGGCGACGACGCCTCCGTTCTTCAAGGCCAGGCCGTGCCCGGTGCCGGAGGCGATGGCCGTGACGCCGGACATGGCGGCCGAGGGCACCTGGCTGATGCCGAAGCCCTTGTCCGGGGAGCCCAACTCGATCACCGAGCCGTCGGCCAGGGCCAGGTAGAACACGTTCTCCCCGGTGATCGCGGTGATCGGCGGGCCACCCGGACCGGCCAGGCTGGCCGGGAGAGCCGGAGCCAGCAGGCCCCACGAGACCAGGCTGTTGTCGCGCTTGAGGGCCACGCCGCCGAAGGAGCTCGCGGCCACAGCGGTCACGTTCGACGTGGCGGCGGCCGGGATGGTGGTCTGGCCCAGGCCGTTGTCGCCCCAGCCGACCACCCGGCCGGAGGCAACGGCCAGGCTGACGTCGTCCGACGCGGCGATCGACGTGACGCCCGACGGGTTGGTCCCCACCGACGCCGGCACTCGCGTGTCGCCGGACCGGTCCGGACCGGACGCCGTCACGAAGCCCGGCCCCGTCCGGACGGTCAGGGTGAACCTCTGGGTGGCGTCCGGCTGCGTGCGGTTGGCCGCGGTGATGGTGAGCGGATAGGTCCCGGGTGTCGTCGGCGTACCGGACAGCGTTGCGGTGCCGTCGCCGTTGTCCGTGAGCTTGATCCCGGTCGGCAGGGAGCCCGACCCGGTGATCGAAGCGGTCGGCGTACCCGTTGTGGTCACCGTGAAGGTGCTGGACGAACCGCTGGTGAAAGTGACGTGGTCGGCGCTGGTGATCTGCGGCGCCGTGCCGCCCAATTCGTAGGCGCCGATGTCGCAGTACGGCGTGCGCTGGACGCCGCGTTGGTCGGTCAAGGTGCAGTGGGGCGCCGTCTCGCTGAGGGCGGTGTAGGTCGCCGGGATGGCGCGAGCCGCGGGGTCCGGACCGGAGCCCGGCACCGTCGGCGTGGAGAGCAGCGGGATGGTCGGGGTCGGCCCGCCGTGGTCGCCGAACGCGCCCAGGTACGCCGCCATCGCGCTGGAGCCTTGCACGCTGCCGACGGCGGCGAGGTTGCACGAGGTGTCGTCGGCGACGTTGTAGCCGGCGTCCAGGCTCACCGGACCGGCACAGTCGGGCGCTCCGCCTGCGGCCCGCACGACGATGGTCGCCGCCAGCGTCAGGTGGTCGAAGACCTGGAAGGCTCCTCCGGCGTTGCCGGCGAACGTGGACCCGGTGACGGTCGCGGTTGATGCTCTCAGACCGAACACCTGGCTGTTGTTCACGGTCGAGTCGCTGATCGTGGCGGTGGCGGCGTCGATGCCGCCCGTGGTGGTGGAGCGGGTCATGGTCAGCTGCCGGGCTTCGATGCGGGTGTCGATCGTCGAGCGGGCAACCGTGACGGCACCGCTGGCCGCGGCGACGCCGATGGTGGGGGTGGTGCCGCGGTCGATGGTCGAGTCGATGAGCGAGACGTCCCCGCCGGAGGTGTCGGCGGAGCCGGCGGTGGCGATGCCGTAGGTGGTGTTATCGCTGAAGTGCATGCCGGTGGCGGTGACATGGGCGAAGTTCACCGCGATGGCCGACCCGCCGAAGGTGCTGGCGAACTGGGTCGTGCCGGCGCGCCCGTGCTGGATGGTGAAGGCGTTCAGCGTGAGGTAGGTGCCGGTGGCGACCGCGAAGATCGGTCGGTCGCACCGCGCGGTGCCGCAGCCGGTGCTGCTGCCGAGGTTGCCGTCGACGATCGGGTTGGTCACGCCAGTGGCGGGGGTGATGGTCAGCGGCCGGTCGGACGTGGTGCCGGGTACGCCGACCAGGTAGTTGCCGACGTACCAGGTCGTCGGGTCGCGCGGGTCGCCGGTCTGGGCGAGCTGGATGATGCTGCCCGCGCCGGCCAGGGCGAGCGCCGTCGTCAGGGTGCAGCGCTGCGTCACGACGGTAGTGAGCGGGCATGTCCCGGACGCTCCGCCGGTGCCGGTCGGGTAGGCGAACAAAACCGTGCCGAGCACCGGGGACTCGACCGCGCCGGCGTCACACGGGTTGCCGCGCGGCACGCCGCGCTGGTCGGCGCCCGAGCAGATCGGGCCGCTGAAGGGGGCGAACGCGGCCGGGATGAGGTCGTTGGCGGGGTCAGCGGCGGAGGAGCTGATCGGCACTGTGTCGGTGGGTCCGCCGTGCGGGCCGAGCGCGCCCAGATGCTCGGCGATGGGTGCGTTCGAGAGGCTCTGCTGAGCCGGCCCGAAGCCGCAGCTCGCGTCGTCGGAGACGTTGTAGCCGGCGTCGGTGACTGGCGTCGTGCATCCGCTGCTGGCTCCCGTCGCGCCGTTGGCCCGGCTGACGATCGACGCGGCCACTCTCAGTGAGGCGCCGCCGGCGATGGTGTCGTTGACGAACGTCGTGGAGTACACCACCCCGGGGCTGGTCGTCGCGCTCTGGTCGATCGCGTCGCCGCGCGCAGTGGCGACGTTGCTCACGAACGTGGAGTCGGCCAGCAGCAGCCGGCCGGTCGTGCTGGACTCGCTGCTGGACAGGGCACCACCCCTGACTGCGGTGTTGTCGGTGAACGTCGACTGGCTGATGATGGCCAGCCCACCGCCGGCATGGGCGACGGCGATCGCACCCCCGGCGGTCCCGCCCACCGAGGACTGGGCGTTGGTGCGGCCGTTGCCCGCGAACGTCGAGCGGGTCACCGTGAGCGTGCCGTCACCGCCACTGCCACCAGTGCTGATCGCCCCGCCGAAGTCCGCGCTGTTGCCGCTGAAACGGCTGCCGGTCACGTCGGCCGAGGTCGCGCCGGTTGCCGTACCGCACCCCGAACGGTCGTCGCCGTTGCTGATGGCGCCACCGGAGCGGGTGGCCGTGTTGCCGTCGAAGCGGCCGCCGGTCACCGTCAGCACACCCGCGTTGTAGATCCCACCCCCGATACCGACCAGACCCTGTCCGGTCGGGTCAGCGGCCACGTTGCCGGACACGACCACGTCAGTCAGCGACAGGTTCCCTTGGTTGTAGATGCCCCCGCCGAGCGCCACCAGCGGCTGGATGCACGGGGCATCGTCCCGCTCGGGCGCGAACCCGTTGCGCACGCTCAGCCCGCTGATGTTGGCCCGCACGCCGTCGCGCACCGTCAGTACCGTGCCCCGACCCGCGCCGTCCAGGACCGGCTGGCTCACGCCCGACGCCGGAGCCAGAGTCACAGCACCAGCGGTCGAGGTGTCCGGCGAGGCGATCGTGAACGACCCGACGTACGGCTCGGTCTCTGTCAACAGGACCGTGTCGCCCCCGCCGGCCAGCTGCAACGCCTGACCCAGGCTGCAGCGGGCGGACGTGGTCGTGGTCTGCGGGCAGCTCGCCGGCGATGCCGCACCGCCGGCCGCGTACGCATAGAGAACGGCACCGAAGGCGGACGCGGTCGGGGCCACGGCGACCGAGATCCCGGCGGCGGCAGCGACGAGCGCGAGCAGCGTGACAACACGCCGCGACAGGACGCGGAACATGGTTTGTATCTACCGGCGAATGGTGAGCAGGTGGCGGGCGCCGGCAGTGAGCGCGGTCGTCGCCGTGCCGTCGGTCGGTGGCGGGATGGTCTGCGTCGTGTCGGCAGTGCCCCACGTGACGATGGTGCCGTTGTAGAGAAGGGCGGCGTTGAAGTAGGCGCCGGCGGCGATGGCGATGGTCTTGCCTTGGGCAGCGGCGGGAACGGTGTTTAGCCCGTTGCTGGTGTCGCCCCAGGCCACGACCGTGTGGTCGTTCTTGAGGGCCAGCGAGTGGTTGCCGCCGGCGGCGATGGCGGTGACGAACGACTTGGCCGCGTCCGGGACGGTGGCCTGTCCGGCGTTGTTGTAACCCCAGGCGACGACGCTGCCATCGTCCTTCAGGGCTAGGGCATGGCCGGTGCCGGAGTCGATAGCGATCACGCCGGCCTTAGCGGCGGCCGGGATGGTGCTGATCCCGAAGCCGTCGGTGCCGCCGAACTCGGTGACGGCGCCACCGGCCAGGGCGAGGTAGTACGCGTTCTCGCCGGTGATGGCACTGATGTGTGGAGCCAGCGGGCCGGACAGGCCGGCCGGGATCTTGGGAGCCAGCCACCCCCAGTCGAGCAGGGTGTTGTCGTTCTTGAGGGCGAGTCCGCCTCCGCTGGTGGCCGCAATCTGGGTGACGCTGGAGGTGGCGGCGGGCGGGATGGTGGTCTGTCCGAGGCTGTTGTCGCCCCAGCCGACGACTCGGCCGTCGGCCACAGCGAAGCTGTCGTCAGCGGAGGCTGCGATCGCCCCGACCCCGGAGGGGTTGGTGCCGACACTGGTCGGCACGGTGGTGTCACCGGACCGGTTGGGCCCGAACGCCGCGACGAACCCAGGTGTCGCCCGCACCGTCAGTACTCCGGGCTGGGCCACGACCTGATAGTTCGGTGCGGAAGCGACGGAGCAGGTGATCGGATACTTACCGGAGGGCGTACTGGTTGTCACCGGCCGCCCGGCGCCGTCCAGCGCGGTGCACGAGAGCCCGGTCAACACTCCGCCGTCCTCGCCGTTCACAAAGCCTGAGAACGTCGCAGTGAGCGGCGGCGCCTGTCCCCCGAACGGCATGGACGCGTCATTCGCCTGGATGGTCAGGGGCGCCCGCGCCACCGTGAATGACTGCGACACCGTTGGCGCGGCGGCCCATCCGACCTTCCCAGCCTGGACGGCGCTGATCGTGCACGTGCCCACCCCCAGGATTGTCACCGTCGCGTACGCGTTCAGGAAGAAGCTGCTGCGGTCACTCAGGCGACACACCGGGTCACTGGTGCCCGGGATGGTCCCAGAGGCCAGAAGGATCACCGGCTCAGTGGATGATCCACCGTGGGCAAAGACCCGGAAGGGGGCGTCCCCGTAGGTGTGGTCGGCGATAGGACCGAATCCCGAAATTGCCTGCGGTTGAAGGGCGTCCGAGTCTCCGACATCGCGCAGGATTTCGACTGACGTGCTCTGCCGGTTGTCACTGGTCACGGTGACCTTGGCCGTGAACAGTCCCAGGTCGTTGTAGACGTGTCCGGTGGAGAACTGGACCGAACCACCCGATGGGAGGAGGTTGAACGTCCCACCCGTGATCCCGGGCCCGTAGACCTGTGAGGTGGCCGAGCCATCGCCCCAAGCCACCGTGATCGTCCCGGAGTCCGTCGCCGAGATAGGCGTGAACGAGCCGCGCACGAGCGTGGGCTTGTCGTAGCTGTTGTAGATCGGGTTGCAGTCGGAGCACCCTGGGTTGCCGACGGGGGCCAGCGTCACTGTCGGCGCGGGGCCAGTCGGCTGCGGTGCCGGGACGATTGAGGCCGAGAGCTTCGTGCCGTCCGGTCCCAAGTAGTCGATGGCCGACGAGTTCGCGCAGAGCCCCAACGACTCGCAGGTCTTCGGATCCAGGGGCGCGTCTCCGGGTGCGACATCGGCCAGTCGAAGGAATGTGTAGCGGCCATCCGCGCCCCGGTGCACCCACGCCGTCTGCTCGCGCCCGCCCCAGTCGGTGTACCGCAAGCGGAGTGTCTGGAATGTGAACGTGTTGCCGGAACCGTCCGTCATCGACTGCACCACCCAAGGCCCGGAGAGGCGCGCGACGTTGGTCGTCACTGCACTGCTGTCCTTCCAGGTGATCGAGTTGACGGTGCTCGCCGTCGACGAACCCTGCGCCTGGATGCGGAAGGCCGCATCGCTGCCGGAGATCGGTTTGACGGGCGGTGCATTCAGGCAGGGCGTCGCCTGGCTGGAGCCGATCGCGATGTTGCTGTTGTCGCAGTCCGCCACGCGTGGGCTCGGCAGCGTCGCCCCGACGAACAGACCGAACATGGCCTTGACCTGCGTCGAGTCGGTCATGAGCGTTGCGGGGTCAGGGTCGCTGGAACGTGTGTCCACGATCGCTCCGGCGAGCGAGTCCGGGACCTGGTCGGCCTCGACGACGGCGACACCTTGGATCACCGCGATCGCGATGGCTGCGATCACCACTGCGACGGCAAAGCCGATCGCCGTGGCCGTCACGGATCCTGCGAGCTCGGCCGTCTCGGCCGCGTCGAGCGTAGCTCCGGTGACCTCGGCGGGGTCGAACGGAATGCTGAGCCACGGGAAAAGTGCGTCCGCGAGGCCGGCATCAACAAGGGCGGCCGCGGACAAGCCGCTCGCTAGTCCCACACCGCCGCCCGTGCCGGCCGCCGCGGCACCGAGGCCGGCTCCAAGCGCGATGTCGCGCGCCGCAGCCGCGAAGGAGGCGTTACCGAAGGTAGGTGCGTCGACTGCCGAGGCTCCCCACCTGACGAACTGGTCGGCGGTGGGTGTGACGGGCAGGCACTGCGTCGTCGGCGGGCAAGGAGCGAAGCACTGCTGTGGTGCACCGTTGCGATGGAAGACATTCCCGGTGTACTCATCGTCGTACGGACTCGGTGACCGGTAGGTGCAGTACCCGCCCGAGCTGACTCCAGCGTTCTGCGCCGATCCGCCGTTGGTGTAGGTCTGCGGGAACTGCGCCAGGAAGTTCTTGATCTCGGCCTTCGTCGGATTGCTGGTGATGAGGCGTTGGTAGGCGCTTTGGTCCAGACCCGCCCACTTGGCGTACTCCATCCCGGCCTGCTGGGTCGCTGCGACGGCATGCCGGTGGAAGATGTCGGCGAGCCAGGAGGCTGCCCTTGCCTGGGTCAGGGTGCGCTGGGCCGGCGGTGTCTCGGCGGCTTTGCGCAGCAGGCCCCACAGCTCGGCCTCGCTGTCGTCGCGAGCCCAGGTCTGGGCTGCAGTCGCATCCGAGCTCGGCAGCGCGTGGTCGTCCAACGTGGCCGCCACGGCTTGGTCCTCAAGCAGCGCGAGGGCGGCCTGCTGGTCCGCGGTGGCGTGGTAGGGCCCCGAACCTTGCAAGGCGACGCCGCTCAGCAGGGCGGCCGGCCCGGCCGTGTAGTCGCATGGAGTGGTCCGCTGGACCAGCAGACCGTTGACCAGGCACGAGTACGACGGCGCGGTATCCGCCGTTGCCCGCAGGGAGGTCCCCGCCAGGACGACGCAGATGCCGAGCACGATCGACCAAAACCTGCGCAGCGAACGGAAAAAGCCATGCTTGACCACGCGTAACTCCCCTGAAGCCCCTGGACTCCGTACGACGGAGCCCTTCCCCTGGGCGCCCCCGGACGGGGCACCGCGTCGCCAACCGTAGGGGAGCGTGCCGGCGGCGCGGGCCGGAATCTCGAAATTTCCTCGGAATGCGCAGGTCAGAGGCGAGGTTGAGTCGGATGTACTCAAGATTGGGCGGCCAGGTTTGACAGCAGACCGGAGCAGCCTCAACACTTGAGCCGAACTCACTCAACCCAGACCCGCAGGAGCAGAGACACCATGGCACGAGCAGTCGGTATCGACCTCGGCACCACGAACTCGGTGGTCGCCGTCCTGGAAGGTGGCGAGCCCACCGTCATCGCGAACGCCGAGGGCGGGCGCACCACACCGTCCGTCGTCGCGTTCGCCAAGAACTCCGAGGTGCTGGTCGGCGAGATCGCCAAGCGCCAGGCCGTGACCAACGTCGACCGGACCATCCGGTCGGTCAAGCGCCACATCGGCACGGACTGGACCGTCGACATCGACGGGAAGACCTACACGCCGCAGGAGATCAGCGCGCGCATCCTGCAGAAGCTGAAGCGGGACGCTGAGAGCTACCTGGGCGAGACGGTGACCGACGCGGTCGTCACCGTCCCGGCGTACTTCAACGACGCCCAGCGCCAGGCGACCAAGGAGGCCGGCGAGATCGCTGGGCTGAACGTCCTGCGCATCATCAACGAGCCGACCGCCGCGGCCTTGGCCTACGGGCTGGACAAGGGCAAGGAGGACGAGCTCATCCTGGTCTTCGACCTCGGTGGTGGCACGTTCGACGTGTCCCTGCTCGAGGTGGGCAAGGACGAGGACGACTTCTCGACCATCCAGGTCCGCGCGACCAACGGCGACAACCACCTCGGTGGTGACGACTGGGACCAGCGGGTTGTCGACCACCTGCTCACCGTCGTGAAGAACTCGTACGGCGTGGACCTGGCCAAGGACAAGATCGCCATGCAGCGCCTCCGGGAGGCGGCCGAGCAGGCGAAGAAGGAGCTCTCCACGGCGGCGAGCACGAACCTGTCGCTGCAGTACCTGTCGATGACGGAGAACGGCCCGATCCATCTGGACGAGTCGCTGACCCGTGCGCAGTTCGAGCAGATGACGTCCGACCTGCTGGAGCGGACGAAGGAGCCGTTCCGTCAGGTCATCAAGGACGCGGGCATCAAGGTCGGCGACATCGACCACATCGTCCTCGTCGGCGGCTCGACCCGTATGCCGGCGGTCGCGGACGTCGTTCGTGAGTTGACGGGCGGCAAGGAGCCCAACAAGGGCGTGAACCCGGACGAGGTCGTCGCCATCGGCGCTGCCCTGCAGGCGGGCGTGCTCAAGGGTGAGCGCAAGGACGTGCTGCTGATCGACGTGACTCCGCTGTCGCTGGGCATCGAGACGCAGGGTGGCCTGATGACCAAGCTCATCGAGCGCAACACCGCGATCCCGACCAAGCGCAGCGAGATCTTCACGACGGCCGACGACAACCAGCCGAGCGTGTTGATCCAGGTGTTCCAGGGTGAGCGCGAGCTGGCTCGGGACAACAAGCCGTTGGGTACGTTCGAGCTGACCGGTATCGCGCCGGCGCCGCGCAACATCCCCAAGATCGAGGTCACCTTCGACATCGACGCGAACGGCATCGTGCACGTGTCCGCCAAGGACCAGGGCACCGGCAAGGAGCAGTCGATGACGATCTCCGGCGGCAGTGCGCTGCCCAAGGAGGAGATCGACCGCATGGTCAAGGACGCTGAGGCCCACGCGGAGGAGGACAAGAAGCGCCGGGCCGACGCCGAGTCCCGCAACAGTGCCGAGCAGCTCGTCTACTCGACCGAGAAGTTCCTGCGCGACAACGACGACAAGATCCCGGCCGACTCGCGCAGCGGTGTCGACTCGGCGCTCGCCGACCTGAAGGACGCCCTGAAGGACGGCAGCGGCGCGACGCCGGACGAGATCACCCAGAAGACCGAGGCGCTGGCCAAGGTCAGCCAGGAGCTCGGTACGGCGATGTACGCCGCGACCCAGGCGTCGGAGTCGGCTGACGCCGCCTCGGGTGCGGGATCGACCGGCGGTGCCGCCGACTCGACCGGGTCGGCGGGTGGCTCGGACGACGACGTGGTCGATGCCGAGGTCGTCGACGAGGACAAGTGATGTCGGACAGCTTCGAGCGCACTACGCCGTACGACCCGGAGCGCGGGCCGGAGCACGGCCCGGACGCGGAGCACGAGGACGGCGGGGCCCAGCGGGGCCCCGTCGTCCGCGACAAGCGCCGGATCGACCCGGTCACGGGCGAGCTACGGCAACCGGTCGCGGCGCCAGAGCCGCCGGCGGCCGACGCGCCGGAAGCGGCTTCGGACATCGTCAGCGAGCCAGCCAGCGATGCCCGGCTGGCGGCGGAGCGGCTCGACGACCTGAAGCGGCTGCAGGCCGAGTACGTCAACTACCGCAAGCGGGTCGAGCGCGACCGCGACGTCGCGCGTGAGCTCGCCGTCGGCGGCGTCCTCGAGTCGCTGCTGCCGGTGCTCGACGACATCCATCTGGCCCGCCAGCACGGTGACCTGGACGACGGACCGTTCGCGGCCATCGCCGACAAGCTCGAGTCCACGCTGGCCCGCTACGGGCTGGAGCGGTTCGGCGAGGTCGGTGAGCCGTTCGACCCGGCCGTGCACGAGGCGCTCATGCACACCCAGGCCGATCTCGGTGAGGGCGTGGACGTCACGACGGTGACCCAGGTGCTGCAGCCGGGGTACCGGCAGGGCGAGCGGGTGATCCGGGCGGCGCGTGTCGCGGTCGCGGACCCGGCCTGAGTCCGGCCCGGATGGCGACAGCAACGGCAGGCCGCAGGACGACACTGGAGAGGAGGGACGCCACATGGCGAGCCAGGACTGGCTGAACAAGGACTTCTACGCGCTGTTGGGCGTCCCCAAGGATGCCTCGGACGCTGAGATCAAGAAGGCCTACCGCAAGCTGGCCAAGTCGCTGCACCCGGACCGCAGCCCGGACGACAAGGCCGCGGAGACGCGCTTCAAGGAGGTCGGCGAGGCCTACTCGGTGCTCTCCGACCCCGAGCAGCGCAAGCAGTACGACGCGATCCGGTCGATGACGTCGGGCGGTGCGCGGTTCACGTCCGCCGGTCGCGGCGGTGGCGCCGGTGGGTTCGAGGACGTGTTCAGCTCGATGTTCGGCGGCGCGGGCGGTGCCGGCCCCAACGTGCGGTTCAGCACGGGCGGCGGTGCCGGTGGCGCGTCGCTCGAGGATCTGCTCGGCGGGATGTTCGGTGGTGGCGCCGGCGGTGGCTTCGGTGCCCCGCGTGGGCCGCGCCGGGGCGCAGACGTCGAGGCAGCGACGCGGCTCGGCTTCCGTCAGGCCGTCACCGGTGAGACCGTCCAGCTGCACTCCAGTGAGGGCCGGACGATCACCGTCCGGATCCCGGCCGGTGTCAAGGACGGGCAGCGGATCCGGTTGCCTGGCAAGGGACGCCCCGGTGACGACGGTGCTCCGGCCGGCGACATGGTGGTGACGGTCCAGGTCGAGCCGCACCCGGTGTTCGGCCGAGACGGCGACAACCTGACGATCACCGTGCCGGTCACCTTCGCGGAAGCCGCGCTCGGTACGACGCTCGAGGTGCCGACGCTGGACGGCGCGACGGTCAAGGTCAAGCTGCCGCCCGGTACGCCGAGTGGCCGCGTCCTGCGGGTCAAGGGACGCGGCGTACGGCCCAAGGGCAGAGCGCAGGGTGACCTCCTGGTCAAGGTGGAAGTCGTTGTGCCACAACGGCTCTCGGATGACGCCCGCAACGCGGTCGAGGCGTTCCAGAAGGCGACTGCGGGGCAGAACCCACGCGCCGACCTCCTGGCCAGGGCGAAGGAGAGCTGAGATGGACGAGGGCTTCGAGCACGACGCCGCCGTCTTCGTGATCTCGGTCGCGGCCAAGCTGGCCGGGATGCATCCCCAGACCCTGCGACAGTACGACCGCCTCGGGCTGGTGTCGCCGGGCCGCTCCAGCGGGCGGGGCCGGCGCTACTCGACCCGTGACGTGGCCATGTTGCGCGAGGTGCAGCGGTTGTCCCAGGAGGACGGCGTGAACCTCGCCGGCATCAAACGGATCATGGAGCTGGAGGGCCAGGTGAACGCGCTGCAGCACCGGGTCACCGAGCTGCTCGACGAGCTCGAGCAGCTGCAGCACGCGCGCTCTCGCGTGTTCGCGGCCACTCCCTCCGGGGAGACGATCAGCGTGCCGGCCGGCCGGCGTCCACCCCGCTCCGCGTTCGGCGCGAGCACGTCGCTCGTGGTCTGGCGGCCGGAGTGACGCCGCTCGCGACGGACGTCGTCCACGACGTCAGCCTGGACGTCCTCGAGGCCGACCCGTACCCGACGTACGCGTGGATGCGGGAGCACCGGCCGATCGCCTGGGTGCCCGAGGCCGGGCGTGTGTTCGTCACCACCTGGGCGCTCTGCGACGAGGCTGGCAACGACGACGAGGTGTTCGAGCCGGCCAAGGACATCTTCAACACCGTGTACGGCGACCCCAACGTGATCAGCCTGCGCGGCGCCGAGCACCGGGAGCTGCGCAACGCACTCAACCCGCCGTTCCGACCGCGCGCGGTCAACGCCTACCGCGACACCCACCTGCGCGCGGTGGCGGTCGACTACATCGAACGGGTGCGCCATCGCGGCCGGGCCGAGGCCACCGGCGAGCTGCTCGAGCCGATCAGCCAGCGCGCGGTCGGCGACGTCCTCGGCTTCACCGACGTGGATGACGCCACCCTGGCGCGCTGGTTCAAGCAGTACGGCGCCTACCTGGTCGACTTCGGCCGCAGCGCGGACGTGGCCGCGCAGGGCCGAGCGGCCAAGGCCGAGGTCGTCACCTACCTCGAGCGCCGGCTGCCCGAGCTCGAAGCCCGGCCGGACGACAGCGCCATCTCGCACCTGCTGCACGACGGGATGCCCTCGGGGCAGACCCGGTCGATCGAGCAGATGATCGGCAGCATCGGCGTGCTGATCGTCGGCGGGTTCCAGGAGCCGGCACATGGCATCGCCAACACCCTCGTGGGCCTGCTCGGCCGGCCCGAGCAGGCGGCCCGCGTGGCCGCCGAACCGGGCGCGCTGTCCGGCCGGGCCATCGACGAGGGCCTGCGCTGGCTGGCGCCGTTCGGCATGACGGAGAAGGTCATGCGCACGGACGCAGAGCTCGGCGGTCTGCGGTTCGAGGCGGGGACCGAGGTGGCGCTGATGATCGGGTCGGCCAACCGGGACCCGTCGCGGTTCGCCGACCCCGACACGTTCGACCTCGACCGCTCCGACCGTGGTGAGCGCGGTCACGTCGCGTTCGGGTACGGCACGCACTTCTGCGTCGGCCACTCGATCGCGCGGACGCTCGGCCAGGTGGTCATCGAGGAGATGGCCACCCGGCTGTCGGGGCTGCGCCTCGACCCCGACGACCCGCCGTACGTCCATGGCTGGGCGGTGCGCGGTGCCAAGCGGCTTCCCCTGGTCTGGGACGCGTAGGGACGCCGCCATGCGCCTGGACGAAGTGGACGCGCAGCTCCCGGTCGGGACGATCGTCGCGGTCTCGGACGCGGTCGGCGACTCTGGCGACCTGGCCGACCTGGCCGTGATCCGGCTGGTCGACGGCTGGGTCGCCGTGCCGGATGCCTGTCCGCACGCCGGCTGTGCGTTCAGCGCGGACGGTGAGCTGGCGGACGACGGCACCCTGATCTGCAACTGCCACGGCAGCGAGTTCGACCCGATGACGGGTGACCTCCGGCTCGGCCCTGCGACGTCCGGACTCGCCGTACGGCCACTCCAAGTTGAGCGGAATAGGCTCAACTTTGCCCTGCGTTGACCTGAGCAGACCCCCTTCCCAAGGAGCTAACTGACATGGAGCTGCAGCTCACGACCAAGGCCCAGGAGGCGTTCTCCGACGCGGTCCGGGCGGCGTCGGCGGCCGGCAACCCCCACGTCGAGCCGGCGCACCTGCTCGAGGCGCTGACCCGGCAGTCCGACACGACCACCGCCGCCCTGCTGACGTCGGTCGGCTCGTCCACGACGGAGGCCGCGGAGCGCGCCGCGAAGGCGCTGGCCGCGCTCCCGGCGGTGAGCGGCAGCTCGGTGAGCCCGCCCTCCACGTCCCGCGCGATGCTGGCCGTGATGGAGCGCGCCCAGCAGGCCATGGCGTCGATGGGCGACACGTTCATCTCGACCGACCACCTGCTCATGGCCGTCGCGCCGGACTTCGGCTACGACCCGGATGCGATCGCGGTCAAGATCCCGGAGCTCCGCGGCGGGCGGAAGGTCACGTCGGAGAACCCGGAGGCGTCGTACGACGCGTTGAACAAGTACGGCGTCGACCTCACCGCGGCGGCGCGGGAGGGCAAGCTCGACCCCGTCATCGGCCGCGACAGCGAGATCCGGCGGGTCATCCAGGTGCTGTCGCGCCGGACCAAGAACAACCCCGTGCTGATCGGTGAGCCCGGCGTCGGCAAGACCGCCGTCGTGGAGGGCCTGGCCCAGCGCATCGTGGCTGGAGACGTGCCGGAGTCGTTGCGGGACAAGCAGCTCGTGGCGCTCGACCTCGCGGCGATGGTGGCCGGTGCGAAGTACCGCGGCGAGTTCGAGGAGCGGCTGAAGGCCGTGCTCGAGGAGATCCGGGGCAGTGACGGCCGCGTGGTCACCTTTATCGACGAGCTGCACACCGTCGTCGGTGC
>JBJMHS010000055.1:0-63775 GCA_045807245.1 Actinomycetales bacterium | reverse complement strand
CGGAGCGGCGGCCTTCGCAGAGCGCGCCCGCCGCGAGCTGCTCGCCACCGGCCAGACCGCGCGCACACGCACCGCGGACACGGTGAGCGTGCTGACACCTCAGGAAGCACAGATTGCCCGACTGGCCGCGGATGGCTTGACCAACCCCGAGATCGCCGCCCAGCTCTTCATCAGCCCACGCACGGTCGAGTACCACTTGCACAAGGTGTTCCCCAAGCTCGACGTCACCTCGCGGAGGGAACTGCGGCAGGCCCTCCCTCGTCTCCCTGGTCCGACCGCTCGGGGGCACGACTAGGGCAATGCACGGAGTCGATCCGCGTGTCTTTCGCTCCATCGTGAGGTCATGCGCGCGACGCAAAACCTGTGCGTCCGGCATCCGATGCGAAAGGCAGCGAGATGAAGATCGTGGTTATCGGAGGGACTGGGCTGATCGGCAGCAAGGTCGTCCGAAATCTGCGCGCCCGTGGGCACGAGGCCGTGGCGGCATCCCCGGACACCGGCGTCAACACCATCACCGGCGACGGCCTGGACGCAGCACTCACCGGGGCGCAGGTGGTTGTCGACCTCGCCAACTCGCCGTCGTTCGAGGACGCGGCCGTTCTCGACTTCTTCGAGACTTCCGGACGGAACCTGCTTAAGGCAGAGGTGAACGCCGGCATCGGGCACCATGTGGCCCTCACCATCGTGGGCGCCGACCGAGTGCCGGACAGCGGGTACATGCGGGCCAAGATCGCGCAGGAGGAGCTCATCGAAGGAGCCGGCCAGCCGTACACGATCGTCCGCTCAACGCAGTTCTTCGAGTTCATGCGGGCGACCGCCGACGCCGCCACCGACGGCAGCACGGTGCGGGTTCCCACTGCCGAGCTTCAGCCGATCGCCGCCGAGGACGTGGCCGCTGCGGTGACCGATGCCGCGTTGTCCGACCCGGTCAACGGTGTCCTTGAGATCGCCGGCCCGGAGCGAATCAGGTTCCCCGATCTGATGCGCGCCGTCCTGGCGGCCGACAACGACTCGCGGACCGTCGCGGGAGATGAGCACGCCCGCTACTTCGGCACCGAGCTCACCGACGACTCGATCACCGCTGGCCCGGAGGCTCGACTGGGCGCGACGACGTTCGCCACGTGGCTCGCCCACAACCACACATAGCCCGCGCCTCACGCCAAGGAGACGTCATGAGCTCGGACCACTCGAAGCAGGACAGCAGGATGAGCCTGAAGCAGGACCTCGAACGCATCGAGGAGAACGTCGACGCCGAGCTGACCCTCGCCGGGTCGAGCCATCCCGTCGATCTCACCGCGGCGTACACGGCGTTCGACCCGAATGACCCGTTCGCGTCCGACCCCGCGGACGACCTGAGGTACGAGATCGGGCTCAGCGACCTGCGCGAGGCCGTCCTGGCGGTGGAGAGACTCGACGACGGCTCCGCCTGATCCAGGGGACCGAGGGGCGAGCTATCCGGCGTCACTCGCGGATCATGTGCAGTTGCGGCGGACCGCCGTCGGGCTCGACTTCCTGGCCGGTCGGTAGGAAGCCGTGACGTTCGTAGAAGTCGCGGGCGCGGTGGTTGACGGACAGGACGGTCAGCGAGATGGTTCCGGCGCACTGCGCCGTCGCTGCGTCCAGCAGCGCCGATCCGACGCCTGAGCCTTGTGCCGCGGGATCGACATAGAGGCGGGCGAGGAAGTGGTTGTCCCCACCGTCCGACCGCACCGTGGCCATCCCGAGGACCACCTTGTCGGTGGCCGCGACCAGGACCTCGCCGGCGCCGATCTCGCGAGCGAGCTTCTGGTCAGTCCAGTAGCGGGCGAGTCCGGCGTCGACGTACGCCGAGCCGGCGATCGGCTCGAAGCGGTCGCGCCAGGCCCGGCGGCCGACCTCGAGAACCCCCTCGAGGTCGGCCGGCACCGCGCGGCGTATGGCGTAGGTCAGACCGAGCGGTCGTAGATGAGGCACAGTGCACCGCTCTCGGTAGGTGTCGAGGAGACGAGCCG
Source organism: Actinomycetales bacterium (assembly GCA_045807245.1). Taxonomy (GTDB): domain Bacteria; phylum Actinomycetota; class Actinomycetes; order Actinomycetales; family CAVURS01; genus CAVURS01. The sequence goes on along the minus strand of JBJMHS010000055.1, from coordinate 61,784 downwards.
CCAGGCCGTCGCCGGGAGCCCGTCTTCGAAGAGCCGTGTGCCGCCTCCGGCGACCTGCGGGCAAAGGACGAGGGAGAGCCGGTCGACGCGGTCGGCCGCCAGCAGGGCCCGGATCACAGAGCCGGAGGCCAGCACCACGATGTCGCCACCAGCCTCGGCCTGCAGGCGGTCGACGACCGTGACGGGATCGTGCCGCTCGATCCGGGAGTGCGCCCAGTCCGTCGACTGCAGCGATGTGGAGAGGACCACCTTGTCGGCCTCGTTGAGCCAGGCGCTGAACGCGCGGTCGCGGGGGTCCGCCTCGGCCATGTCCGCGACCGCCGGCCAGAATCCGCCGAAGCCCTCGAAGTTCTTGCGGCCCAACAGGGCCGTGCTCGCCGTACGGGTGAAGGCCGTCATGTGGTCGCGGGCAGTGTCCGTGACGGCGTGCGGCACGATCCACGACATGTCGGCGTCTCCGGCAGCGCCGTGCGTGCGGCCATCCAGAGACAGGGTGATGTTGGCGACGACGCGGCGCTTGGCGCCGCGGGTCGGGTTCGGGTTGGGCATGAGAGCTCCTGAGGTCGGTACCTGGCATACTGAGGTTTGTCAGGGACAACGTAGACAACCGAAGGTACCTGGTCAAGTGCTATTAGACAGTTATGCATCCGAAGCCGGCGTCACGGTCTCCATGGGTCTTGTCAACGAGCTCGTGGTGCGCCCGAGGCAGCCGGGTCCGGAGGCGGTGGAGAGCCTGTTCGCCTTCGACGCTGAGTCGATGGCAGACCGACCGACCGCGCACGTCGAGGCGCTGACCGCTCTGGGCGAAGAGCTGCGCAAAGTCATTGCCGCCCTCCACGACGGCGATACGGATGCTGCCGCGCAGCGTCTCAACACTCTCCTTACCTCGTCCCCTGCGGTCCCGCACCTGGTGCGCGGGGACGACGCGAGATGGTCCCTGCATCACCACCCTCTCGGCGTGGGCCTCGTGCAGGCCTGGACGTCGATCTGCGCCGAGGCGCTGGCCCGTCTGGTCGGAGACGGTCACCAAGACCGCGTCCATCTCTGCGCTGCGACGGACTGCGGCCGCGCGTTCCTCGACACCACCAAGAACGGCACCCGGCGCTTCTGCTCCGAGCGCTGCCAGAACCGGGTGAAAGCCCAGACCCTTCGACGACGACGAGCCGCAGCAACCACGACCGCAGAGATGTGAACGGGATTGTCTGCGTTATGCATTGCGGCGCACCTTGAACCGCAGATGCAGCACGCGCTCGCCCTGGATGACGACGTGCGGATCGTCGAGCAGTAGCTCGTCGTGAATGTTCACGAAGTAGCGCTTGCCTGAGCCGAAAACCACTGGCACGAGGTCCATGGCGACCTCGTCCACGAGCCCGGCAGCAAGGACCTGACTACCGACCTCGCCGGCGTTCACCGTGATGGTGCGCTCCCCCGCGAGATCCTGCGCTTTGGCGATCGCGGCGGTCACGTTGTCGATGAAATGGTACGAGCCTCGGGGTGCCAGCCTTCGGGCTTGGGCCGGTGCGACACCACGACGACGTGGTCACCTGCCGGCGGGTTGCCCTCCCAGCCGTTGACCAGGTCGAACAGGTGACGGCCCATGACGGTGACGCCGATCGAGGCCCACATGGATCGGACGTAGTGGGCGGAGGCGCTCGAGACCGCGAACCGCGCCCCAGCTCCGGCTCCGGAGTGGTCGAAGTCAGAGTCATCGCGGTCCCTGATGGGATTGTCCCCGCTGAAGTACCACTCGTGCAGGGACCTGACGTCATCGTTCTCGTCGGCGATAAAGCCGTCGATCGACACGACGTTGTGCATCATCACGGTGCCCACTGCTGCTCCTCGGCTCTTGCCTGCGTGTGTCTCACAACCTTCGCGCAGCCGGGATCCGTCCGCTTGTAGAAAATCACTCGGCGGGCATCGTTGCGTTGTCCGGCGGAAACGCCGCCTTGGCGGGGTACCGGCGTCGTAGTTCCAGGTAGGAACTTGGGGTGCGGCCCGTGAAGATCTTGAACTCCTTGCTGAAGTGCGCCTGATCGAAGTAGCCGGCGGCGTGTGCGAGCTGCGCCCAATCGACCGGACCCCGGGCATCGACGCTGAGAAGCACACGCGCGGAGCGGTAGATCCGTGCCATCCGTTTCGGCATGCCGACTCGCACCGCGCCCCACGAGGCCTCCATCTGCCTGGCGACGTGATCAACGAGCACGGTCGGCGGACCGACCCCACACCGCATCGGCGGGCACTGACCTGTTCTGCATCTCGTTCAACGGCAGGTCGACGAACGGTGCGACCCCCCACGGCTTGAAGTGCACGCCGACTACTCGCGTCCGGCGCAGGCACCCGACGTACATAGTCCACCACCTCAGTCTCATACTCGGTCGGAACACGAGTCACATCGCCAGCTCACATCAGAATGGACCGGGCGCAGTCGATGGAGTCTGTGACCGTAGGGGTATATCCAGCGGTGGCAAGAACCGGATCGAAGGAAGGTGCCGGATGAAGGCGATTGTGGTGACGAATCGGGCCGCGGGAACGGCCGGGATGACGCTGGCCGAGCGGCCCGAGCCGCCAGCAGCGATCAACGACGTCATCGTTCGGGTTCACGCGTCGGGCTTTGTCTCGACTGAGCTGGAGTGGCCGTCGACGTGGACCGACCGTGCCGACCGTGATCGAACACCGTCGATCCCCGGTCACGAGCTGGCCGGAGTGGTCACCGCGCTGGGCTACGGCACGACGGGTCTGTCGGTGGGACAACGGGTGTTCGGCCTGGCCGACTGGCATCGCGACGGCACCCTGGCGGAGTACGTGGCGATCGAGGCCCGTAACCTCGCGCCCTTGCCGGGCGACGTCGAGTTCACGGTCGGAGCGTCCCTGCCGATCTCGGGTCTGACCGCGTGGCAGGGACTGTTCCAGCACGGCCGCGTTCAGCCGGGGCAGAGCGTCCTCGCGCACGGTGCCGCCGGGGCAGTCGGGACGATGGTGACGCAGCTGGCCCGCGAGGCCGGCGCCTATGTCATCGGGACGGGACGCGCCGCGGACCGCGAGAAGGCGCTCGACTTCGGCGCGCAGGAGTTCGTCGATCTCGAGAACGACGCGCTGGAAGATGTCGGCGAGGTCGATCTGGTCTTCGACCTCATCGGCGGTGATGTCCAGAAGCGTTCCGCCGGCCGGATCAAGGCTGGAGGGACGCTGGTGTCCGTCGTCGGCCCGGTCCAGGCCCGGCCGGGTGACGGCCTGGCGGTGGATTTCGTTGTCGAGGCCGACCGCGCCCAACTGGGTGAGATCGTGCAGCGCATCCGGGACGGGCGACTGCGGACAAACATCGGCACTGTCGCGGCCCTCGATGACGCCGTTGCAGCGTTCAATCGCACGGAGCGGGTCAAAGGAAAGACGATCATCCGCGTTCGCCAGTAACGACGTGACGCACCTAGGCACCGTCCTGAGACTCAGCCGTTGAGACGCGTTGCCTCACGTGCGGCGCGGTGTCAGCTGGGTGGCGACAAGGACGATCGCCATTAGGCAGAAGGCCAGACAGGCGAGAAAGCCGTATCGGATGGCGCCACCGCCAACGTGCAGATCGCCTGCGGCTGCAGCGACGACGCTGGCTACCACGGCAAGACCGAGGGCAGCGCCGAGTTGGGTCGCGGTGTTGTATATCCCAGCGGCCAGGCCGACGTGAGAGTCATCCAGGCTGGTGGCGGCGGCCGTCGTCAGGGCGACGCTGGCCACCATGAATCCGGCCTCGCCGAATGCCATCGCGACGATCATCACCGTCGTTCCGGACTGCCAGTCAGCGGCTGCGGCCATCACGGCTACCCCCGCTGCGGTTGACCCCACTCCGATCAGGGCGGCAGTACGGAAACCGGTATGGGGCAACATACGGCCGGCCACGGTTGCGCCGAGGATCGATGCGATCGTCATCGGGGCGAACAAGAGGCCAGTGTTGAGCGGGTCCCGACCCTGGACTGTCTGGAAGTACAACGTGAGCAGGTAGAGCCAAGCGATCCCGACCATCGACTGAAGCACGATGGCGATGTTGGGCACCAGCACGCGCGAGTGGGCTACAACCGTCGGTGGCACGAGAGGCGCAGGGTGTCGCCGTTCGATGAGAACGAAACCGGTCAGCCCCGCGCCGCCGACGACAGTCGCGGCCCACATCTGCGGCGCCACCCAGCCGTAGCGCGGGACGGCGGCCAACGCGTACACGACGCCCGCCACGCCGACAGTGACCGTTACGGCTCCGGACAGGTCGAGCCGGGAGCCCCGGCTGCCGCGGCTCTCACTCAAGACGTGTGGCGACCACAGCAACATGGCTGCGACCAACGGCAGGTTGATCCAAAAGACCCATGGCCAGCCAAGAGTCTGGGTGATGACGCCGCCTCCCACCATGCCGACCACGAAGCCCAGGCCCGCCATCGATCCATAGGCGGCCAGCGCTCGGGACCGCTCATCGGCCTCAGCGAACATGACCGTCAGCAGTGACAGCGAACTCGGCACGAACGCCGCCGCACCCAAGCCTTGCCCCACGCGGCCGGTGACCAGTACGGCCGAGGTCGGCGCAGCAGCGGCGAGCACTGAGCCGACACCGAAGACAGCCAGGCCCGCCATAAAGGCCCGTCGCCGCCCAACTCGGTCGGCCAGCCGTCCAAACAGCAGCAGCATCCCAGCGAAGACAAGCGTGTACGCGTTCAGCACCCACTGCACGCCCGTGATCGAGAACCCCAGCTGAGTGCGGATCGTTGGGAGCGCGATGGTGACGATCGTCGTATCCACCACCGCCAGGAACGACGCCGCGCAGAGCACTGCCAGCGCACCAGCACGGCGAGCCGCAGCTCCTGCTTCTCCCACAACGTGCCGGTACCCAATAAGCGATGGAGCGAACCCGAGCCCGGCTGCGAGCGCCATGCGCACGGATCGGCGTCTCACCATGTTGTCGGTGGTCTGTGAAATGGTCAGGCCGACGAGATGCCGAGGCCGACCGCGCAGGAGTGACTGGATATGACGGGCGCCCAGGAACTGACACCCGCAGTCCTGCTCAGGAGTGTCGAAGACCATGACCTCGACGTGTTCTTTGACCACCAGGCCGATCCGCAGGCGGTTGAGATGGCCGCGTTTCCGGCTCGCGACAAGGATCAGTTCGCGGCGCACTGGGCGAAACTTCGCGCCGACGACACCTTGGTCGTGCGCACCATCGTTGCCAACGGCATGGTCGCGGGCAATATCGGCAGCTGGCCGGACAATGGGCAGCAACTCCTCGGCTACTGGCTCGGACGCGAGTTTTGGGGCCGCGGCGTCGCCACGCAGGCGCTCGCCCGGTTCGTGGACGAGCTGTCGATCCGACCTCTGTACGCACATGTCGCGGTGCATAACGTGGGCTCTGTCCGCGTCCTGGAGAAGTGCGGCTTTCGGCGCGATCGCGTGCAGGAGGCCAAAGCGCCAGCATCTGACGACGGCATCGAGGAGTTCATCTTCGTGCTGAACGCCTAGATGTGCGCACATGCCATCGTCCATAGGAAGCCGTTCCGATGTCGTCACCGATGAGGCAAGACCACTCGCAGGTCACGGTCGTGGGTGCGGGCGTGATCGGTTTGAGCGTTGCCTGCCGGCTTGCCGAGGCAGGACTCCGCGTGACCGTCGTCGCCGACCAGCGACCCGCCGACACAGTGTCCGCCGTCGCCGGTGCCATCTGGTTTCCCCACCTCATCGACAGCACTGAGGCGACGCTCGGCCACCTGGGCGTGACTCGGCAGCGCTTCGAACGGCTCTCGCAGGACCCGGCGACCGGTGTGGTGATGCGCGACGGCACCCTGGTCGAGCGCCGCCACGACGTCGACCGCAGCTGGACGGCGGCCATCGACGACTACGCCTTGGCACCCGAATCTGAGCTGCCGCCCGGCGCCACCGCCGCGGTACGAATGCGCGTACCCGTCATCGACATGGGGCCCTATCTCGGCTGGCTCGAGCAGCATTGCCGCAACCGCGGCGTCCAGTTCGACTGGGCAGTCGCGGGGAACCTCGACGACCTCATCGGCCGGACCGGTGCCGTCGTCGTCGCGGCCGGGCTGCGGTCACCGGAGCTCCTGCGCGACGACGACAGCATGTTCGCCGTTCGCGGTCAGGTGGCGCGGCTGCACAACCCCGGCCTGATGGACTGGCTCATCGACGACGAGCATCCGGACGGTCTGCTCTACGTCCTGCCGCGCAACGGGGACATCGTCGTCGGCGGCACGTCCGACCGTGATCGTCACGACCTGGCCTGGGACCCGGACACCGAGACCGCCATCCTTCAGCGCGCCGTCGCCGCCGTACCGGAGCTCGACGGGCTGCCGGTCGTGTCCCGGGCCGTAGGGCTTCGCCCCGCCCGCCCGACGCTGCGCATCGAAGCCGTTGGGGGCTGGGCGGTCCCGGTCATCGCCTGCTACGGCCATGGTGGTGCCGGCGTCTCCACGTCCTGGGGCAGCGCCGACGCCGTGACGGTTCTTGTCACCCGTGCGCTGCCTGGATGAGGACACCGCTTGACACCTGGATACTAAGCGCACATACTAGTTTGCATGACGATCAACATCGCGCAGGCTCACGCGGAGTCCGTTGCCGCTCCTCAGTACTTCTTCGCTCGCTGGGCCGACATGGCGACCTGGCCGGAGTGGAACACCGACACCGAGTGGGTCCGCCTGGACGGCCCGTTCGCGACCGGCTCGACCGGCCAGCTCAAGCCCAAGGGCGGCCCCAAGGTCCGGTTCACTATCGCGGCCCTCACCGACCGTACGTTCGTCGACGTGTCCCACCTGGTCGGCGCGAAGCTCACGTTCGACCATGCGATCGAGCCCACCGAGGCCGGCGGTTCCGTTGTCCGCGTTGCGATCTCGATGTCCGGCCCATTGGCGCGGCTCTGGAACGCGTTGCTGGGCAAGGGGCTACGGACGTCGGTCCAGGCCGACCTCGACCGGCTGGTCACCACCGCCGAGTCGGACGGCGCCGCCGTGGCGAGCGAGCCGACCGGTACGCCGCGTGCCGGCTGAGCGCCGGCTGGCCACCGAGTTCGCCCGCCCCGAGGAGAGCCCCGGCTTCCTCCTCTGGCAGGTGACGAACCGCTGGCAGCAGGCCCAGCGCGCGACCCTCAAAGCCCACGACCTGACTCACGTGCAGTTCGTGCTGCTCGCCACGCTGTCGTGGCAGGCAGCCGACGGGCCGGTCACCCAGAAGCAGCTCGCCGACGCCGCGGCGACCGACCCGATGATGACGTCACAGGTGCTGCGTGCGCTCGAGCTGAAGGGCCTGGTCGAGCGCGCACCACATCCTGCGGACGGCCGGGCCCGCGCCCTGCGCGCGACCCGCGCGGGACGCGCTCTCGCCGACCGCGCCGTCGTCGACGTCGAGCGCTGTGACGGCGAGTTCTTCTCCATCCTGGGGGCAAAGGGAACGCACGACTTCGCTCGAGCGCTGCGCCTCCTCGCCCGCTGACGATTGGCCCTGACTACGTGCGCGCCGCCGCCCGGACCCGCCGCGTCACCACCCAGTGGTTCTTGCCGATCGGCCGGTCGCGTTGGAACCCGGCCTGCTCGAACATCGCGAGCGTCCCGTTGTGCAGGAACGACCCCGACACCTTCCGTCCCTCGGTGTCCTCCGGGTAGCTCTCCACCCGGCCGCCGCCTAGCCGGGCGATCTCCCGCAGGGCACCGTCCAGGGCCACCGCGGCGACGCCCTGGTGCCGGTGACTGGAGCCGACGAAGAAGCAGGTGATCCGCCACGGCGCCGGCTTGCCCGGGCCGGCGCTCGCGTCGTACGCGCGCCTGTGCTTGATCCGGGGCAGCTCTTCGGGAGACCCGAACTGGCACCAGCCGACACACTGGTCGCCGTCGTACACGAGGGCGGCATGTGCCCGCCCCTCACGGACCCGCAGCTCCTTGGCGGCCTGCCGGTGGTACCCCTGGGGGCCACCCTCCTCGTGGAACCCTAAGCACCAGCAGCCACCCCACACGCCGTTGTGCGCTTCGACCAAGGCGGCGAAGTCGGGCCAGGTCGTCGCATCCAGGGGTCGCACCTCGAAGCCCATGCACCAACGCTAAGCCAAGACCTATGCGGTGAGCGCCTCCTCAGCGGGGGCGAAGGACGCGAGCAGTGCCTCGAGCGCCTGCTGGTCCGGCCCGACGAACGTGGGCACTGCGGGCGCTTCGGTCACGGTCTCGAACATGACGTCGTTCAGGCCGACCGCCGGCGGCAGGTGCGTGCTCAACAGCGCGGAGGGGTTCAGCGCGCGCAGCGGGTCGATCGTCGCCTGGAACGCCTGCCGGTCGACGTGGTGCACCCAAGGGCTGTCGACACTGGCCCACAGCAGCTGCGCGTCGCGCACCGAGCCGGCAGCGAGCACGTCCCCGCCGGTGGCCAGCTCCGCGGACGGCATGGGTGCACCGAAGCAGTCCGACGTGAACATCGCGCCGGTCTTGTCGTCGATGAAGCCGGTGGTGGCCGGGTTGTCGAACAGCGGCGGGCGGAACGCGGTGAGCGACCGGTCGCCGACGTCCAGGGACTGACCGGGGTTCAGCAGGTACACCCGGTCGAGCGGCACCGCCCACTCGCACGAGAGGATGCCGACGCCGACGAAGGTCGTCACCAGACGGGCGTCGGGGGCGGCGTCGAGGAGTTGCCAGAGGCCGCCTGTGTGGTCCCGGTCCGGGTGCGTGATCCAGATCCACTTCACGTCGGCCGGGTCCATCACGGAGGACAGGTCGCGGACGAAGTCCTTCCCCGGCGTACTCAGTCCGGTGTCGACGACGACCGGCTGCTCGGCATGGAGCACGAACGTGTTGACGGGCAGGAAGCCCAACCCGGGGATCTCGGCATGGTCACTCAGCACGGACACGTCCGAGCCGATCGTGTGCAGGTTCACGATGTCCTCACTTCGGTTGGGCGGCAGGGGTATTGGTCAACAAAGTGCGGTCGGAAGGCGGCCAGAAAAGCGTCAGAACGGAACGGCGGTCGTGAGCAGGCCGGTCGCCGTACCGCGGCCGGAAACCAGACGGCAGAACTCGACCGCATCCAGGGTCAGCTCCTCGCCCACGGTGCCGGCGGCCGCCGAGCCGGACGACCAGATCCCGCCCGCCGGTCCGGTGAGGGTCAGCCGGTACGGCGCACCGTGCCGCTCGGCCCACTCCGCCACGACGTCGGCGATGATCGCGCCGTCGTGCTCGGCCGTGAGAACCATCGGCTGCCCAGTCGCGCGGGCCAGGTCGACGCGGTGCATCCAGGTGTCGCGGGTGAGGACCGTGTCGATGAGGAACCCCAGCGTCCACTGCTCCGGCACAGCCCCGACCAGCTGCGGGAGCGGCATCGAGCGGCGCCGCACGAAGCCAGGTACCCGCTTGCGGCCGCGGGCGGCCTTGGGCGCCACGACGGCCGCGAGGCGCGCGAGCTCGGCCGGCGGGTTGGGGCCGAAGCGCTCGACCTGGTACGCCGTGAGCCAGTCGATGAACGGCACGCCTTCGGTACGCCGCGTGAGGGCGCCCTTGCGCTGCCGCCCGTTCTCACGGCGCGACGTCACCATGTACGCCATGCCGACGACGTGCGCGACCATCTCGTGCACGTTCCACGCCGGGCAGTCGGTACGGCGGGCCCAGTCCTGCGGGCCGAGCTCCGCCACGGCGGCGGCGAACCGCTGGTACTCGGTCGCCGCCAGGCGCATGGCCTTGTCTCGCGGAAGCGCAGACGGGCGAGGCTGCGCGACGTAGCTGCCGGTCATGGTCACGTGCGTGCCTTCCGCTTCCGCGGCTGCGGCGGCAGCCCGACGCCGTCGGCCCACATCTCGACCGCGCGCTTGATCAGCTGGCGGCGGCTGTCGCCGCCTGGGTCGTTCGCGAGCTGCTGGTCGACCAGACCACCGATGACGGAGAACAAGATCTCGACGTCACCGCGCTCCCTGACACCGAGCGTGGCGAGCCGCTCGAGGTTCCGCTGGATCACCCGCAGAGACGGCGCGTACGACTCCGGCGACGGCTCGAAGCCCGGGATCGTCCGCTGGTTCATCAGCTGGTAGCGCGCCAGGTCATCGGCCGCGAAGTCGAAGAACTGCAGCGCTTTGGCCAGGACCTGCGCCCGCGGCCCGCCGTACTCGGCCGCGTCGTTCGCGGCGTCCAGCTCGTCGTACTCGCTCCAGGCCTGACCGAACATCGCGTCGTAGATCGCATGCTTCGACGCGAAGTGCGAGTACAGCGACGGCGCCTGCATCCCGACCCGCTCCGCGACCTCCTTGAGGGTCAGCGACGCCAGCCCCTTGTCCCGGGCGACCGCCCAGGCGGCGTCGAGGATCTCCTGGCGGGTCGCCTTACGGCGTTCGGCCTGCCTATCGCGAGTCGGAGTGCCTAACATGATTAGGCAGTGTGCGGCCGGAGTCCCAGAACTGTCAAGCGAGCCAATGAGCGGAGAGCAAGCGGCGCCCGGAACCGCCGGCAGGCGGTCCACTCTTGAGACTCGACGCCACCGTGCGGCATGTTGAGCCCGGCGGCCTGCGGCAGCTGCCCAGCGGGGAGGTGCGACGTGGATCCCACGCCCGACAACTGTGCCGTGACATCTGAGGACGCGGGTTTGGGCATCTGCCTGTCGGGCGGCGGCCTGCGCGCGGCCGCGTTCGGGCTGGGCTGCCTGCAGGCGCTCGACGACGCGCATGGTGTTCTGGAGGGCCCGAACGCAGCGGACTACCTGGCCGGTGTCTCGGGCGGCTCGTACACGGCCGCCTCGGTCAGCCTGTACGTCCGGTCGCTGCAGCAGCCGGACCAGCCGCGGTACGCGGAGCGACCGTTCGCCCCCGACAGCCCGGAGGCTCGCGAGCTCGCCGCCGGCTCCGACTACTTCCTCAGGAGCGGCGTCAACCGTCTGGTCGACGAGGTGGGCACGCTGGTCTGGCAGGGCTTCTTCGAGCTCGTCTGCCTCATTCTGTGGCCGGCCAGCGCCATCGCGTTCGTCGGGCTGGCCCTGGCGCCGTTCGCACCCGACGACGACCGGCTCCTCGTGCCTCTCGGTGTGGTCGGTCTGCTCGGCTATGCAGTACTGCTGCGGTGGGCGGTGGTGGCCGAACCCCGCGGTTGGCCGCGGCCGGCGCCCTGGATCGTCGGCGCGATCGTCGTCGCGGCGTTGACGGTGCCCACCACGGCCCTCATCCGGCGTCTGCCGTTCGCGCAGTCGCCGTCATGGTGGTGGGAACACCGGTTGGGGACCGCGACCGGTGTGGTGGCGGCGTACGTCCTACTCGTCGGCTGGTCCGCCGTCCGGTGGTCCGGCCCCGAGGCGCGGCGCACCGCTGCGCGAGTGCTGCTGGCGGCGGCGCTCGAGCTGCTGCACCGTCTGCTCGTTGCCGCGATCCTGCTCGGCATCTGCTTCTACGTCGCTGCGCTGCCCAGCCATAGGTGGCTGGGGCCGGCCATCGCAATCGTTGTCATCGCCGTGACCGGCATGGGCATGTTCACCGGTAGGTACGACGCGAACAGCCCGCACCACTTCTACTCGTCCAAGGTGGCCTCCTGCTTCGGCATCACGAGTCCGCTCGAGCGGCCCTGGCCCGTAGACGCGCTGCTCGACCTGCCGATGTCCGCCTTGCGCCCGCAGCCCGACTGCCCGCCCTCGCTCCGGCGACCCGAACTCGTCGTCTGCGCTGCCGTCAACCGGGGCCGGCGCATCCCGCCGGTCGCCAGCCTGGTCTTCACTCCACGCGAGCTCGTCCTACACCGAGCCGAGGGGTCCGTCACCGTCGACGCTCTCGCGTACGAGCGGTTGATGATACCCAGCCGAGGCGACCGCCGGATGCTGCGGCCAGCGCTCGGACTGTTCCGCAGCGTCGGTCTGTCCGGAGCAGCCGTGGCGCCGTCCATGGGCTTCATGACCGTCCGGGCGGCCCAGGAGATCCTGGCCCTGCTCAACGTGCGGCTCGGTCGCTGGATGCCGAACCCGGCCCACGGCATGGTGGCGCAGATCCTGTCCTTCGAGGGCCCTCAGCCCGTGGTGCCAGGGGTCCGGGAGATGCTCAGAGAGCTGTACGGCTGGCACCCCAGCTCGTCGTTCTGGATGTACGTCACGGACGGCGGCCACTACGACAACCTCGGCCTCGTCGAGCTGCTCCGTCGGGGCTGCCGCACGATCGTCGCCGTCGACTCTTCGGCCGGCTCCTCGCGGCGTGCAGTGGAGCACTCCCTGCGGCTGGCTGCCGGCGAGCTGGGGGTGGTCGTGGACCTGGAGCCTGATCGGCACCTTCTCTGGTCCCTCGGCGCCGTTCGATATCCCGACGGCAGCACCGGACGGCTGCTCGTCGTGCGGCTCGGCGTCGACGACGGCACCCCGGCTGATGTGCGGGAGCGCGGACGCGCCGCCCCGCGCTTCCCCTCCACATCGACGCTCGACCAGTTCTACAACGCGGCCAAGTTCCAGGCCTACGTCGACCTCGGCCGCTCGACCACCAGCCGCGCGCTGGTCACGGACGAGATCCGCGCATGGGGCCTGCCGGCCCGCAATCGCGAACAATGACCGACGTCAGGTGTTGACGAGCTGTTGGAACGCGCCGGTGTAGCGCTTCTCCTCCGCCTCGCTCAGCCCGCGGAACGTGTGGGCGCGCGCGAGCACCTCGGGCGTCGGGAAGATCAGCACGTTCTTGGCGATGTCCGGGTCGCTCTTGAGCAGCACCTCCTGCGAACCGACCACCGGGGAGATGTAGTTCACCCAGTCCTCGACCGTCGCCATGACGTCGGGTGAGTAGTAGTAGTCGATGAGCCGCTCGGCATTCTTCTTGTGCCGCGCCAGGTTCGGGATCACGAAGTTGTCCGACCAGATCACGTGCCCCTTGGGCGGCAGGACATAGCCGAGCTGCGGGTTGTCGACCTGGAGCTGGACGATGTCGCCGGTGTAGGCGAGGCAGGCGGCCGTCTGTCCGCTGGCCAGCGCGTCGGTGTAGTCGTTGCCGGTGAAGGCAGCCACCTGGCCGGACGCCTTGGCCTGGGCGATCCGCGCGATCGCCTGGTCGAACTCTGCATCAGTGAACTTGCCCGGGTCCAGACCCATGTCGAGCATCACCAGACCCATCGTGTCCTGCATCTCGGTCAGCAGTGTGACCTTGCCCTTGAGCGTCGGGTCGGTCAGCAGCTGCGCGACCGACTCGATCTTTCGGCCGCCAGTCGCCTTGGGGTTGTAGCCGATTCCCGTGAACCCGCTCTGCCACGGCAGCGAGTACAGCCGTCCGGGGTCGAACGCTGCCTCGCGCAGAGACGGCTGCAGGTTCTTCCCGTTGGGGAGGTTGCCCTTGTCGAGCTTCTGGATGTACCCGTTGCGGATGAGCCGGGCCACCATCCAGTCGGTCGCGCACCACATGTCCCGGCCCGGGTCCTGATGGGCGTCCAGCTGCGGCTTGACAAGGCTGTAGAAGCTCTCGTTGTCGTTGTAGTCCTCGGTGTAGTGCACCGAGATCCCCGTCTTCTTGGTGAACGCGTCGAGGGTCGGCCAGTCACCCGGATCCGCGCCAAGATCGATGTAGTCCGGCCAGTTCGACCAGTTCACAACCTTTTCCGTGTCCGAACGATCGCGGGCCGGGTCGGCTTTGGAGCCGGACGAGCTCCAGCAGCCGCTCAATACCGCCGCCGCGCCGACGCCCATCCCGATCAATGCGGTACGCCGGGTCAACAGTCCGCGCGCGAGATCGGGTGGGACAGTCATGAGCCCGCCGAGATCAACGCGTCGAGGAAGGCCGCCCGGATGTCGGCCGGGTTGGCCACGGTGTACGTCCGGCCGTGCGTTGCGGTGGAGATCCGGCGCAGCGTGGCCACGTCGGCGCCGGGCCCCACCGCGATCGTGATGATGGGCAACGGCCGCGAGGTCGACGTCTCACTGCGCAGCCGGCTGAGCAAGGCGCCCAGTCTGGTGCCGGAGCTGTCGGTGTTCGCGCCGTCGGTCAGCAGCACGACCGAGTTCACGTCGGCCGGGTCCCACCCCGACCGCACTCGCTCGTAGGCGGCCAGCGTCGTGTTGTACAGCCCGGTCGCGCCCCCGGTCTCGCGCGGCAGGCGCGACGCGGCCCCGAGCAGCACCGAGCGCCGTACCCCGCCCGTCGTCCGCGCACCCAGCGGCCCGAGGGACACCAGCTCGCTCCAGTCCCGCCGACCCGAGCGGTTGACGGAGAATCCCCACAGCCCGAGCGACGAGGTGTCGGGGAAGAAGTCGACGGCCGAACGAGCCGCATTCGCAGCGAACCGGATCTTGGTCTGGCCTCCGGCCCGCTCGTCCATGGAACCCGACAGGTCGATGACCATCAGGGTGCGGCTGCCGCGCCGTGCGGCGTCCCAGACGCGCAGACCGTCCGCGACCTTGCTGCTCGGCGGCCGTTCCAGGGCAACGGCATTCGTGCCGTTCGAGCCGATGGACCCGCCGGACCCGCCAGCCGTGGACGTCGCGGGCGACCCGGGCATCGGCCGGCCCTCCGCGTCCCGCAGACCGGCGGCACCGAAGCGGGCAGTGGCGAACCGCGAGCGCAGCTGGTCCACCAGAGCCACCGTCGCGTTGCGCCGGTCCGGGTCGCCGCCCGGCCGCGAGAACTGCACGACCGGGAAGTCCAGCTCCAGCGCCTTCCCGGTCGGGTAGACCGAGGTCGCCTTGAGCCCGCTCGTGTCCTGCTCGGCCGCCACGACCGACTGCTCACTGCTCGGGAACGCCGCGGCGGTCGTCGGGTGGTCGCGCAGCGCGAGGAACCCTGCGGCCGGCGCCACCACGGGAGCCTGCGACGCGCGGACCAGCGTGCTGACCAGGGCGCGAGTGGGGGTTCCCGCCTCGCTCTGGAGCTCGTTCTGCACGGTCAGCAGGGTCAGCAGTCCGGCGGTGTCGCTGGCCGGGTTGGTCATTGCGACGCCCGTCGCCTGGCCGAGCGTGGCGGCCCAGGTCCGGGCCGGTGCCTTCAGCGTCCCCGCGCGCTCCGGGCTGGTCGCCAGCACGAGCGGGGACGTCGCGATCGGCGGGTACAGCCAGAGGCTGCGCGCCGGCGCATCCGTGCCGTCGACGTCGCTGCGCAGGCGCTGCACCCACAGCGTGGAGTCGGGGATCCAGACGTCCGGCACCGTGACGTCCGGCTTGGCCAGGGCCTCCTCCTGGCTCGCCGACGCCACACCGCGGATGTTGACCGTCGGGCAGGCGCCGTTCAGGTCGGGATGGCTGTCGGTCCAATGAGCCGCGACGTCTCGGACCGCCGCGGCGATCGACGGTGCGGTGACGACGTCGAGTGAGACACCCGACGTACAGCGCCCGATCGAGTCGGTCTGGCCGTCCGAGGAGGAGGTCGGCCGGAACACGTAGTACGCCGCGCCCGCGACCAACGCACCGACCGCCAAGACCGCGACGACGGGCAACAGCAACCGGCGGCGCGAGCGCTGACGCGGCTGCGCATCCACGTGCCGGCCGGCCATGCCCCGCTCCTTGCGCTGGACTCTCGAGCGAAGAATCGGTCGTCGTCACGCAGGGTGTCAACGGCGCTGGTGAAACGCCCGCTTCGTCCCCGCCGGATGCCACTGTCCGGTCACCCAACCGAGCCCAGGGGCTCCGCTGTGTGACCTCAACCAGACGATCCGCCGCTGTAGGTGTAGCAGCGCTTGTTCACCCCAGGAAGCGGGTCGCCGCCCATCGTCGCGGCGTTGCAGGGCGAGATGTTGCCGCCACCAGGCGGTGGCTGCGTGTCGGTCACCGTGTAGTTCCCGTACGCGCCGAACCAGACCCGCGAGCCGGACCAGCACCATGTCCCATCCACGCCGCAGAGGTGGTAGTCGGGTCCCGGGTCCTGGTTCGCGACGTAGCAGTCCACTCGCGTCCCAGTCGAAGCGGAGCGGCCTAGAGCCGCGGACGAGCAGGTCGTGCCGTTGCTCACGGCCCGGTAGCTGAACGACCCGTTCCCGCCGATGGCCACCATCTTCGTGCCGGTGAACGGGCAGGTCTGGTACTCGAACGAGCAGAAGGTATAGCCGGCGGGCCCGGTCTCCGGTTCGTCGAACCGAGCCGATCCACCCGGCGCCGAGTAGCACTTCTTCGCGACGCCGAACGCCGGGTCCGAGCCGAACGTGGCGCTCGAACATGGCGTGGATCCGCTCAGCCACTTGTAGACCCATTGCCCGTTGGCGCCGAACGCGACCACCCGGGGACTCACGACGGTGCACGCGCCGCCCTCGACGGAGCAGAGGCGATAACTGGTGTCCCATACCGCGTCCGGCTGGGCCACGACGTCGTAGCGCCCCGAAGGCAAGACACCCGATTCGGCCGAGATGTAGATGGCATCGTCGTCCTGGCTGACGCGGTAGCCGGTGCCGGACAACGCGGTCCCGAAACGCCACACCTCGGTGCCGTTGATGCTGATCCACATGTTCGCGTTGCCGTGCTTGGGTACGGCGATCCGGCTCACGCTCGTACCCGCGTAGGCCGAGACCCGGGCCGTGAACCGACCGGTGACCGGGTCCCGCGTCCAGGAGGCGTCAGCCAGCCCGCCGCGCAAGGTGAGGCGGCCCGACGCGGAGGTCAGGTCCCCGGGGTGTGGTTGGAAGGCGAACTGGCTGTGGACGTCGGGCTGCAGCCCGACGACGTTGAACGTCAACGCCGACGTCGGTCCGGTGGCCCAGCCGTGCGAGGCGCTCATGTACGAACCGCCGTAGTCGAACGACCCGTCCGTCTTGAAGCCCTCCCAGAAGGTGCTCTTCGTCCCGTTCGGGGAGTTCAGCATGTAGCCCCACTCGCGGCGGATCAGCTCGAGCGCGCTCTGGTCCGCGTGCGCAGCGAACAGCCCGTGGACCTCCATCGAGGCAGGGAAGGTGCCCATGGCATCCGCCTTCTCGGGGCTCGGCGCGCCGTACTGGTTGAACATCTGGCGCAGGGACGTGGCGGTGTCTTGTCCCCCCAGAGCGTTATCGCGCGGAATCCCGAACCACAGGGCGAGCGCGTTGCCGTCCTGTGGGTACGTCGCGCCGTCGGGGTTCGCTCGGTACAGCTTCCTCACCGGGTCCCAGAGCCGGCGGTTGATCGCGTCCCTCACCGCGTCAGCCTTGGTGTCGTAGGTTGCGGCGGCCGACGGGTCGTTGGCATAGGTCCGAGCCACGAAGGCGGCCCCGCGGAGGACGCCGTACGCCAGCGCGCTCGCTTCCAACGACTCGCCTGAGATCGCGTTGGCGGTCTCCCAGTCGTCGCCGTGACCGACGCTGAACAGGTTTGAATCGTCGAGCCGGGCCAGGACGTATCCGAGTGAGGTCTGGTAGTGGGCCCAGATCGAGGTGGCGAAGTCACTGTCGTCGGAGTACTTGATGTAGGTCGACGTCGCCAGCAGAGCCCACATGTGGTAGGTGTCCGACCCGTACATCTTGAGCGGCGGGCCGGCGTAGGGCAGCTCCTCGAACCACTGGACCCCGTTGATCCACTCGGCGGTGTATCGGCTGTGGTCGTAGATCGTGCGGAGCGAGTTTCGCATCGACAGCAGGTCGTTCGTGGAGACGAAGGCCGTCGGGAACGAGATCCCGAGGTCTCCCGGCCAGACCGCGCGGTCCCGCTTGGCGCCGTCGGCCAGGATGGTGGAGCCATCCCCGATGTTCGCGCTGTTGTCCCAGCCGTCGTTCCGCGCCGGCCATACCCGCCCCTGGTTGGGGTTCAGCGTGTTGGTCTGGACCGTGTAGGCGCCCGCGTACCAGATGCGGTTCAGCAATGGATCGCTGGACAGGAAGTAGTTCGGGTAGCTGTTGAGCGTCTGCACCGGCGCGAAGGTGACGTAGACCCTGAGGGCGTTGAAAGAGACCGTGCCGTTCGCCCGCATGAACAGGGTGACGTAGCGGAAGCCCCCGCGCAGCTCCGAAGTCGGAACGGTGCTGACCGGGGGCGTGTCCGGGTGCATCGGGATGTTCATCGACCCGTCCGCCGTACCACCGTTGCTCCGGTCGCTGATCGGCCCGGCGTACAGGCCGGACTCCGAATAGGCCACACCGAGCTGTTGGTTGGCGTCGCTGACCTCCGCCAGCTGCAGCTGGATCGTCCCCCCGACCTCCTTCCCGAAGTCGTAGACGACGTACGAACCTTGTCCCTGAAGCCGGACGACGTTGCCGGGCACCTGCGAGAACCCGCCTGCTGCGTTCGTGACGTTGCCAGCTGTCGCGGCGGCGCTCATGGGGGATACGAAGCGGCTGGCCGGTGCGTAGTTGTACGCCTGGGCAGCCGCGGGGATCGGTGGCGGCGTTCCCGCTGAAGGCGGAGTGACGGCGGCCACCGCACGAGGGCTCGGTGCCAGCATCACGACGCCGATGGCAGCGACCGCGGTGGCGGCTGCGACCACCATCAACAATGTCCGGCGGAAGCCCCACGATCCCGGTGCGTGCGTACGCGAAAGCCCCAACATGGAATGCCACCCCCTGCCGCCGGCCTGCGCCGGTCCTCCCCTGAAACCCCTGACCCCTGAAACGTTTCATCCCGCAAACGCTCCCCGAAGTATGCGGACGACGGCCGGAGCCGTCAAGGGTGTCCCTGCCGCTCGTCCGAGTCAGGCGAGGCGCCGGGCGTACCAGTAGGCCAGCCGCAACATCCGGTCGAAGCCCCGGTCGGTCAGGACGGCCCGCGCGAACAGGGCCGGCCGGGCACCCAGCCCCACGACGTACCGGGTGCGCGGCCGTCGTGCCGTCGCCGCCTTGACCACCGCGTCTGCCACCACGACCGGCGACGACCCGCGCGCTCCCGGGCCGGAGCCCGCGTCCAGGACCGTCGCCACATCGCGCGCCTGCCGGGCGTACGGTCCGTGGGCGGACACCGCGCGGACGTGCTCGGCGGCGATGCCGGCCCACTCGGTCCTGATCGCGCCCGGCTCGATCACGACGACGTCGATGCCGAACGGCGCGAGCTCCATCCGCAGCGAGTCACTCAGGCCCTCGACGGCGAACTTCGTTGCGTGGTACCAGCCGCCGAGTGGCTCGTGGATCTTGCCGCCCATGGACGAGATGTTGACGATCCGCCCGCTGCGCCGTGCGCGCATGTGCGGCAGCACCAGCTGGGTCAACCGGGCCAGACCGAAGACGTTGACGTCGAACTGGCGCCGGGCCTCGTCCATCGGCACTTCTTCGAGCGCGCCGTACGATCCGTACCCCGCGTTGTTGACCAGTACGTCGATCCGCCCGGCTTCGCGGACGACCGGGTCCACGAGCGCAACCATCGACGCGTCGTCCGTCACATCCAGCCGTTCGACCTGGATGCCGGCAGCCTCCAGAGCACTCATCTGCTCGACCCGCCGGGCTGCGGCATACACGTCAAAACCCTTGTGGCGCAACGCTTGGCAGGTGGACTGCCCGATCCCCGACGATGCTCCCGTGACGATGGCAACCGGTCGGTCCATGGCGCCTCCTGGCTTGTCCGCGGTTGTTGCCAACCGCTGCCCGTGACCAGGACAGTAACCCCGTCGAGAACGACGGGGATCGGCCTCCGACCCGAGCGCCGGACCGGTCATCGGTCTGGCCGTAAGAAAACGTCGCTGCGTCTGTGCGCCGCGCGCCGCACCGGCTGACCCGGCGCCCGGGAGGACGATCGGGCCATGACGACGGATCCGATCGCCGCACCACCAACACCAGGGACGACGCCGGAGGACGGCCACCACCCGGTCGTCGCGGCGCAGATGCAACACCGAGCGGCCAACCTGCAGCTGCGCATCGCCGATGCCGTCACGGCGTTCGCCGGCTCGATGCGCTTCGTGTACCTGCACGCCGTCCTGTTCGCGGCCTGGATGATCTTGTTCGAGCGCAGCCCTTGGCCGACGCTGACCCTGGTCGTGTCGCTCGAGGCGATCTTCCTGTCGACGTTCGTCATGATCGGCCAGAACCGACAGGCGGCGTTCCAGCAGGCCAAGGCCGACCACGACTTCACCGAGCAAGAGCTGGAGCTGAAGACCAACACCGAGCTGACCCGGCAGATCCACCTGCTGACGACCGAGCTGCACCGTCGGCTCATCGGGGACCAGGGTGGGTCAGGCGCAGCGCGCGACCGGGCCACGCATTGAGATGATCGCGGCATGACTGACGTCGCCGACCCCAGCCACCGCCGAGTCACGCTCGAGCGGATCGACGAGGGGGTCTACCTGGCCCGCAACGCGCGGGGTCTCGAGCTGCGGTTCGGCAGCAAGGACCCGGACGGCTTCTCTCCGGTCGAGCTGTTCATGGCGTCCATCGCGGCGTGTACGGCGGTCGACATCGACATCGTCACGGGCCGGCGCTCGGCGGCGGACACGTTCGAGTCGCGGATCGATGCGACGTACGTCCGGGACGACCTCGGCAACCGGCTCGAGGACATCCGGCTCACGTTCCACGTGACGTTCCCGGAGGGCGAAGCCGGCGACGCCGCCCGCGCGATCCTGCCCAAGGTCGCGCAGACCTCGCACGACAAGACCTGCACCGTCTCGCGGACGGTCGAGATCGGGACTCCGGTCCAGCTCGTCCTCGAGTGAGGTCGCGGCACGCCGAGGTGCTCATGCGCCTGACAGTCCGTCGAAGCCCGGCCGCGACTCGCCGCCGCTGTAGCACGACCGTGGCGGCGTGTCGCACGTGCGAGTCGACGGAGTGTCAGCGGGGTTAGGTTGGTCCGCATGGCAAGCCAGTCGCCGGCCGTCGAGGTCCAGGTCGGCGACCGCACCGTGCGGGTGACCAACCCCGACCGGGTGTACTTCCCGGCCCGGGGTGAGACGAAGCTCGACCTGGTCAACTACTACCTCTCCGTCGGCGACGGCATCGTCAACGCGCTGCGCGAGCGGCCCTGCATGATGCACCGGTTCCCGACCGGCATCAGCGGGGAGAAAGTGCACCAGAAGCGCCTCCCCCACGGCGCACCGCCCTGGGTCGAGACCGTGCGCGTGCACTTCCCCCGGTACAACCGGAACGCGGACGAGCTCTGTGTCACCGAGCTGGCCAGCGTCATCTGGGCCGTGCAGATGTCGACTGTCGAGTTCCACCCCTGGAACAGTCGCCGCGCCGACACCGAGAAGCCGGACGAGTGGCGCATCGACCTCGACCCGATGCCCCAGTGCCCGTTCAGCCGGGTCCGGCGGGTGGCTCACATCGCGCACGAGGTGCTCGAGGAGCTGGGCGCCACCGGGTGGCCCAAGACGTCCGGCGGCAAGGGCATGCATATCTACGTGCGCATCCCCCCGGCGTACGGGTTCAAGGACGTCCGCCGGGCGGCCTTCGCCTTCGCCCGCGAAGTCGAGCGCCGGGTCCCCGACGACGTCACGACCACCTGGTGGCGCAAGGACCGCGACCCGGCGATGCTCTTCGTCGACTACAACCAGAACGCCCGGGACCACACCATCGCGTCGGCGTACAGCGTCCGCGGCAACCCCGAGGCGACCGTCTCGACCCCGATCACCTGGGACGAGATCGACGACGTCCTGCCCGGCGACTTCACCATCGCGACCGTGCCCCAGCGGTACGCCGAGCGGGGCGACCTGCACGCCGGCATCGACCGTGCCGTGTTCGCCCTGGACCGGCTGCTGGAGTGGGCCGACCGCGACGAACGAGCCGGCGCCGAGGGGCCGGCCGACCCCGACGAAGGTAACTCGGACTAGGCGTCTGAGGTAGGTACCCCCGGCCACGAAATAGGTACCGCTACCGATGCGGCAGGCCTACCTCAGACCGCAGGCTCGTCACATGGAACTGAGCTCCACCCTCACCCGGGTCCCCGTCCAGGGCGGCCGTCGCAGCGCTCTGCGCGAGGGCGACCTCTGGAGCGCCCGCGCCCTGGACTGGGCCAGCTACCAGGAGGCGCAGAACTACCAGGTGCACACGGAGGTGCTGGGCCGGGTGCCCAGGATCGCCGGGCAGCGGTTGCTCGATGTCGGCTGCGGCGCGGGCCTGTTCCTGCAGCGCGCAGCCAAGCACGGCGCGACGGTCGCGGGCCTCGACGCGGCGAGCGGCCTGGTGGCCATCGCACGCCGGCGGATCGCCGATGCCGACATTCGCGTGGGCGAGATGGACGTGCTCCCGTACGCCGAGCAGTCGTTCGACATCGTCACCGGCATCCACTCGTTCGACCTGGCCCACGACCCGCTGACCGCCGTCGAGGAAGCCCACCGCGTCCTGCGGCCGGGCGGCCTGGTCGTTGCCGTCACCTGGGGCGCACCCGACGACTCAGCGGCGGCGCGCCACCTGCTCGCTGCCGCACCCCTCCTGCCGCGCGACGGGTCGAGCCGGCTCGCGCCCTTCGCCTTCTCCGCGCCCGGCGCCCTCAGTAGGTTGGTGACGGCGGCCGGTTTCGAGCGGCCCGTGGAGTACGACGGGCACGCGACATGGGAGTACGACGACGAGGCGGCTCTGCTGCGCGGCCTGCTCTCGGCCGGGCCGCTGGTCCGCGCCGTCGCCCACTCCGGGTCGTACGCCGTGACCTCCGCCGTGTTGGAGGCCAGCGAGCCCTACCGGACGGAGTCAGGTGGATACCGACTCGAGAACAGCTTCCGTTACGTCGTGGCCACGGCCTGACGTAACAGGAGGACGGACGCCGAGCGTCGTGGGTGGAGGGCCCGCGACGATCGGCGGCACCGGCTCCTCCGTGATCGGCACCGAGCGTCTGGTGGCGCTGGCCGACCGCCTGTGCGAGGTCGTCGCTGCCGGGCCCGCGGCGGCCTGGAACCGCACCGCCGGCGACCTGGAATGGACGGTACGACGAACGGTCGGGCACGTCGTCGACGCCCTCACCTGGAACTCGGTGCAGCTGGCATCGCAGGCGCCGGGCCACGTGCGGGTCGACGCCCTCCCGCCGCCCGACGCGACGCCGGGCGAGATGCTTGA
Source organism: Actinomycetales bacterium (assembly GCA_045807245.1). Classification (GTDB taxonomy): domain Bacteria; phylum Actinomycetota; class Actinomycetes; order Actinomycetales; family CAVURS01; genus CAVURS01. Next base: position 38,997 of record JBJMHS010000055.1, on the reverse strand, counting down.
AGCCGTCCGCGGCGCGGCCCGACTCGTGCGCACGGTCATCGACGGCGGCGGCCTCGAGCGGCGCTCGTGGCACCTGTTCGGCGTGACCGACCCGACGGGCGTGCTCGCCATCGGGATCACCGAGCTCCTGGTGCACGGCGAGGACATCACCCGTGGCCTCGGGCTGGCCTGGAGCCCGGACGTCGACCTGGTCGTCGCCGTGCAGGAACGCCTGCTGCCCCAGGTCGTCCCCGGCAGGGACCCGTGGACCAGCCTGCTGGCCGCGCACGGCCGGACGGTCGGAGACAGCACCATGGTCGCGGCGGCCTGGACCTGGGACCTGACGCCGCCCGGCTAGGTCGCGTCCACCAGGTCGAGGATGAACCGAGCCATCGCCGCCCGCTCGGCCGCGATGCGATGGCGCTCCGGCGTCGGCTCGTGCGGCAGATGCTCGAGCGGGAAGGACGACAGGCCGGTGAAGAAGAGCATCAAGATCGCATGCGCGCGACGTACCTGCTGAGTCGGGACCGCACATCCCTCGTCGCGGAGCCCCTCGACGTACGCGGGCAGACAAGCCGCCTCGACGCGGTGCAGACAGGCAGCCGGCCGACGTCCGATCTGAACGTCACCCAACAACAGCTGACCGAGGTCGAAGCCGATCGGCTGGGTCGACCAGAACCCGTAGTCGATGAGGGCGAGCTCGTCGGCGTCCCGCTGCACGAGAATGTTGTTGGTGCAGGCGTCGCCGTGGGCGGCCCCGAATGTCATGGACTCCAGTTCGGCCAGGTACGACGGCACGGCGTCCGCCGCACGGCGCAGCCGGTCTTTGAGTGTGCCGTCGAAAGCGCCGGCGATGAGCGGGTGACGCCAGATCTCGTCGTCGTACAGCATCGGCAGGACCTGCACGGCGAGCCGGCCCTCGACGTACGTCCAGACCCTCCGTCCGGGTTCGGGTTCGCCGATCGCCGACAGCTCGCTGGTCGATGGGCTGGCAGCCATCCGGCCCAGCAGGTACGCCGCGTGAACCAGGTGCTCGGTCGCCCAGCTGCGTTCGACCACGTCGATCGGCTCGAGCCACACGACAGCCGCCCTGTCGTCGATGTCCCGCACGGCCACGGCACGCGGCATGGTGAGGCCCGGCGGCAGCCGGTCTCGCAGGTCCGAGCGGTAGATCAACGGCTCGGTGTACCAGGGCACGGTGCCCTCCGCCCACTCGCGAAGGTCCGGCGGGACGAACTCGAAGAAGGGCGACCGGCTCCATGACTGGACGTGCTTGACGAAGAACCGGAACGGCACCGCACCGCTCGGGGTCCCGACCTTGCCCTCGACCCAGAAGCGGCCAGCCGTCGTGATGGCGTCGAGGTCGTAGGGGAACTCCTCCGCCGATGACTCCAGCAGCTCGACGTCTGCGGCGTCATGGCCGAGCCAGCCGGCGACGATCGCAGCCAGCTCGGCATCCGTGACGTCGGCGGCGCCCAGGATGCTTCGGTCCGCCATGTCGTTCACCCTTCAACAAAGGAAAGTTACTTTCCTAGTGCCGGAAGGTAAAGTAGTTTTATGACCTGGGTCAAGCCCGACATCCCGCCGGACGAGCGGCACGTGTCCATGATGTTGGGGTTCCTCGCCCAGGACATCAGGCAGGCCTTCGCCGGCTCGGACTGGCACGGCCTGCGACAGTCGCACTTCCGCGTGCTGTCCGGAGTGCCGGCCGACGGCGGAGTGACGATCACCGAGCTGGCCGAGCGGGTCAGCATGACCAAGCAGGGGTGTGGCCAGTTCGTCACGCAGCTGTGCGAGACCGGTCACCTGGAGATCCGGCCGAACCCGGCCGACCGCCGTACCCGGGTCGTTGTCCGCACGCCGCTCGGGCGCCGGACCATGCGTCGGGTCATCGCGCGCAACGAGCATCTCGAGCGCATCTGGGCCCGCCGGGTCGGGCCGAAGCGGTACGCCCAGTTCCGCGCCGTGCTCGAGGAGCTGGCCCACGGCTGAGATTTCGTGAAGGACTGCCCGGCAGAACCGGGCACTGCGTCACGAAATCTGGGCCGGCGGAGGCGTCAGGGCCCCGCTGGGCAGGCCGACCTCGGTCTCGGCGTACGCCGCACCCCACTCGATCACGGCGTCGCGGTCGATGGCCGTCCGGTGAGCGACGGCCTGCAACGTCAGCCCGTCCAGCAACGAGAGCACCCGCCAGGCCACGTCATCCGGAGCCGCACAGGTCATCAGCCCCGCCGCGACCCCCTGGCGGATCGTCTCGGCGATGAGCTCCTGCCAGGCGACGTTCAGCCGGTACGACGTGGCCCGCACCGCCGGCCGCCGTCCGGCCTCCGACCATGCGTCCAGCCAGAGCTGGAAGGCCCAGTCCTGGTCCGCGCGGGCGTACCCGTCGAAGAACCGGGCCAGCCGCTCGACCGGCCCACCGGCCGACGCCATCGACTCGCGCGTCGCGGCCAGGTCCTGGCCGGCCGCCTGCTCGAACGCCGACGCCAGCAGCTCGTCCATCGACGTGACGTAGTGGTGGATGAGGCCGCTTGACGTCCCCATCTCCTCCGCCACATCGCGCACCGTCGTCGCCGCCATCCCCTTGCGCGTCATCACCCGCAGGGTGGCGTCGATGATCGCCTCACGACGCTTGTCGGGGGTCATCCGGGCCACGCGCCGACCCTATTCCGGCTATTGCGCACGTGTCCAATAACTGGCTAGGTTGGCGTGCATGATCAAGACCACGCCGTTTCACGAGCGGTTGAGCCAGTTCAGCACGACGGGTCTGTACGGTCACTGGTCCGGATACCTGTCGGCTCAGCGCTACGACCATTCGGCGAAGCACGAGTACTTCGGGATCCGCAACAGCGCGGGGTTCTTCGACACCTCGCCGCTGTACAAGCACTGGATCCGCGGTCGCGACGCGGAGCGGTTCCTCGCCGGAGTCATGACCCGCGACATCCGCACCTGCCGGCCAGGCCGCGCGCAGTACACCGTCTGGTCCGACGACGAGGGGTTCGTCCTGGAGGACGGCGTGCTGTTCCGCCACTCCGACAACGAGTTCCTGCTGACCTGCGCCGAGCCGAACGTCGGCTACCTGCAAGATCTGGTCGGCCGGCTCCAGGTCGAGATCGAGGACGTCAGCGACCAGTACGGGATCCTCGCGGTCCAAGGCCCCAGGTCGCGCGAGATCCTCAAGCTGGTGGCCCCCGAAGTGGCCGACCTGCCCTTCTTCGGCCTGGTCAACGCCAAGATCGGCAAGACCCCGGTGACGATCTCTCGCACCGGCTACACCGGGGACCTCGGCTACGAGGTGACGATCCCGGCTGACGACGCGATCCCGGTGCTGGACGAGATCATCGCCGCCGGTACGCCGTACGGGATGCGGCCGTTCGGCGAGGAGGCGCTGCTCATGGCCCGCATCGAGGCGGGCCTGGTCCTGATCAACGTCGAGTTCTCGTCCGCGCGCTACGCCTACAACGAGCATCAGAAGGTGACCGCGAAGGAGCTCGGCTTCGGCTGGATGCTCAAGGGTCTCGACAACGACGACCGTCCGTTCATCGGCCGCGACGCCATCCGCCGGGAGATCAAGAACAAGTCCTCGCGCTGGGCCTCCGTCGGCCTGCAGATCGACTGGGCCGACTACTACCGGCTGTACGACGAGGCCGGCCTGATCCCGCCCAAGGACGAGACGCCTCTCGACTACGAGTCGATGCTGTACGACGACAAGGGCAACCGCATCGGCTACGCCACCAGCCTGATGTACTCGCCCATGCTGCAACGGCACATCGCCCTGGCCCGGGTGAAGCCGCAGTTCTCCGACCTCGGGTCGACGGTCAACCTCGAGCTGACCATCAACCACGAGTACCGGACGGTCGCGGCCGACGTGGCCAAGCTGCCCTTGTTCAACCCCCCACGGAAGACGGCGAGCGCCTGACATGGCAACCGACACCAAGCCCAAGCACAAGCAGTACGACGCGATCATCGTCGGTGGCGGCCACAACGGCCTCACCAACGGCGCCTACCTGGCCAAGGCCGGCCTCAAGGTCCTGATCCTGGAGCGCCGCCACCTGGTCGGTGGTGCGGCCATCACCGAGGAGCTGGTCCCGGGCTTCCACTTCACGACGTTCTCGTACGCGCTGAGCCTGCTGCGGCCGGACATCATCCAGGAGCTGGAGCTGGTCAAGCACGGCTTCATGCCGATCCTCATGCCAAGCTCGTTCGCCCCGATGGAGAACGGCGACTACCTCCTGCTCGGCCAGGACCGCGACGAGAACCTCAAAGAGATCATGCGGCACTCGGTCCACGACGCCGACGCGATGGACCGGTACGAGCACGACATCGAGCGGGTCTGCCAGGTCATCAAGCCCCTGTTCGACCGCGTCCCGCCGAACATCTTCGGCAAGTCGCCGGAGGACCTCGACGACATCGCCTGGCTGGTGTCGCACCTGCGCGACGTACCGCAGAAGGTCATGCACGACGCCGTACGGCTCCTGACCGGCAGCGCCGCCGACTTCCTCGACGACTACTTCGACAGCGACATCCTCAAGGGCTACATCGCCTCGTCCGGGATCATCGGGACGAAGGTCGGGCCGATGTCGCAGGGCTCGGGCCTGGTCCTGCTGTTCCACTCGCTGGGCGAGCACGACGGGCACTTCGGTTCGTGGGCGTTCCACAAGGGCGGCAACGGCGGCTTCACCCAGGTGCTCGCCCGCGCGGCGCAGGGCTTCGGCGTCGAGATCCTGCTCGACTCCGCGGTCGACTCGGTCATCACCAAGGAGGGCCGTGCAGTCGGTGTCGCCCTGGCCGACGGCACCGAGATCCATGCGAAAACCGTTGTGTCGGCGCTGGATCCGCGTCGTACGTTCACTCAGCTGGTCGAGCCGCGGGAGCTGCCCAGCGAGTTGGTCGAGAACATCAACCGGATGAAGTTCCAGGGCACCTCGGCCAAGGTGAACTTCGCCCTCGAGAGCCACCCGCGGTATCCCGCGTTGGGCGACCGCTGGGACCAGTACCGAGGCTTCACCAACATCGGCCCGTCGATCGAGTACCTGGAGCGCGCGTTCGACGACGCCAAGTATGGCTGGTACAGCCAGCGCCCCTACCTCGACTGCGCCCTGCAGTCCGCGGTCGACCCGGACATGGCGCCGCCCGGCAAGCACGTGATGTCGTGCTTCGTGCAGTACGCGCCGTACCACCTCAAGGGCAGCGACTGGGACACCGAGCGGCAGAGCTTCGGCGACACCGTGCAGGCGACGCTGGAGTCGTTCTTCCCCGGCTTCGGCGACCTGGTCATCCACCGCGAGGTCGTGACACCGCTGGACATCGAGCGCGTCGTCGGGCTGACCGAGGGCAACATCTTCGCCGGCGAGTTCTTCGCCCCGCAGATGTACTTCTTCCGCCCGGCACCGGGCTACAGCAACTACCGGACCCCGATCGACGGGTACTACCAGTGCGGCTCGGGCACCCACCCGGGCGGCTGCGTCATGGGTGCACCCGGCAAGCTGGCCAGCCAGCAGATCCTCAAGGACCTGAACGGCAACGGTCCCAAGAAGAAGTAGCCGGTACAGGACATCCTGCGGCCCCGATCCGCCCAGCAGCTGGGCGGATCGGGGCCGCAGGTTTTCACCCATCCGCAACCTCCCGGACACGCTTGTGACCCGATTCACAAGCATTCTGGCTCCAGGTGGGATAGGTCCCGCCGATCTGCCAGTTGAATGGACGTGAGGTCGAGATCCGCGAGGCGGACCAGGTGCAACGGGGCGCCCCTCACGACGGGCAGCAGCTCGTCCATCACCCGACACGAACACCAGATGGAGAAGATCGAGATGACCAAGGACCCGGCGCACAACGCGGAGATCCGCGCGCTGGAGGAGTCCTACGCCGAGCGCGTCAACATGGCAGTGGCGGAAGACCGCTACGACCTCGTCGACGAGCTCGCGGCCGATTTCGAGGCCGAGCGGGGGCGCCTCCAGGACGTCGCCTGAGCGACGACCCGACCATGGACTGAAACGTCGCCACGCGACGTGCCCACACCCAACAACATCTGAGGGCGGGAACCCCGGTCGGGGTTCCCGCCCTCACATGTCAGGGGAGGAAGTGCGTCTCAGCCGTCCGAACGCTGCTGCGGCACGCCCGCGAGCAGCTGACGAACCTCGGCCTCACGGTAACGGCGGTGACCGCCGAGCGTGCGGATCGAGGTGAGCTTGCCCGCTTTCGCCCAGCGGGTCACCGTCTTCGGATCAACTCGGAAGAGAGCCGCGACCTCCGCCGGCGTGAGCAACGGCTCGGCGTCAGGGCTACGGGTGGCCATGGGGTCTCCTCAGGGTCTTGCTAACAGGGGCTATGAGGTTCTCTCGCCGTGCGGGCCCGACGATCCGGGAGAACCGCAATGTCGGTCATTCGGTGTTGCTGACCCGCCCAAAATCGGACGAGTCCGAGGTTAACGCTTGCTTCGTACTCTTCGCACCACGGATTCCATTGCTAACACGCCCGAAGGCAGATGATTCCGGCACGAACCGCGAATCCGGTCAACCAACCGATCCCGCAGCACACGCTGAGTCTCGCTGGCGTTGCACGGCGTGTCCAGGGACTCGCCGTACGCTATATCAGCCGGACAGCCACAAGCCGAGCCGGAGGGCCCAGCAGCGAGGACGGAACCCCTTGTCCCCGAACCTTTTTGGACACGAGCAGGTCACCTTCTGCCATGACCGGGCGACCGGCCTCAGGGCTATCGTCGCCATCTACTCGACCGCGCTGGGGCCCGGGCTCGGGGGCACCCGGTTCTACCCGTACCCCACTGAGGACGAGGCGCTCGCCGACGTCCTCGAGCTGTCCCGTGCCATGGCGTACAAGAACTCCTTGGCCGGGCTGGACCATGGCGGGGGCAAAGCGGTCATCATCGGCGATCCGGACACGGACAAGACGCCGGAGCTGCTGGCGGGTTACGGCCGGTTCGTGCAGTCGCTGAGTGGCCGGTACGTCACGGCCTGCGACGTCGGCACCTACGTCGCGGACATGGACGTGGTGGCCACCCAGTGCGACTACGTGACGGGGCGCAGCGAGGAGCAAGGGGGCGCCGGCGACTCCTCCGTCCTCACCGCGTTCGGTGTCTACCAGGGCATGCGCGCGGGCGCGCAGCACCTGTGGGGCCAGCCCAGCCTGGAGGGCCGCACGGTCGGCATCGCCGGCGTCGGCAAGGTCGGGCACCTCCTGGTCGAGCACGCGCTCGGCGACGGTGCGAAGGTGGTCGTCACCGATGTGAACGAAGCCGCGGTACGCCGAGTGCTCGAGGCCCACCCCGATGCCGAGGCCGTCCCGTCGACGGACGACCTGGTCGCCCGTCGTCTGGACGTCTACGCCCCTTGCGCCCTCGGACATGCGCTGACCGAGCAGGTCGTGGCCCAGCTCGACGTCGCGCTCATCTGCGGCGGGGCGAACAACCAGCTGGCCACCCCTCAGGTCGCTGACCGGCTGGCCGAACGAGGCGTGCTCTACCTGCCCGACTTCATGGTGAACGCCGGCGGCGTCATCCAGGTGGCCGACGAGCTGCGCGGCTTCGACTTCGAACGGGCCCGTGAGCGGACGGCGCGGATCTTCCAGACCACGCTGGACGTCCTGGCCGAAGCGGACGCCGAGCAGGTGCCTCCGTCCGTCGCCGCCGACCGGCTGGCCGAGCGGCGGATGGCGACCGAGGGGCGGCCGGAGCGGGTCTGGCTGCCCGACCGCTGACTCGAGCGACCAACACCGAGCCGGGTGAGCCCCCCGAGGGTTCGCCCAGTCCGCTTGCTCGCCGCAGGACCGCACTCCCGGTCAGCCCAGGCACCCTCCCAACGCGAGCACGATCCGTCACCACCCGCTCGCTACACGTCAGAAGTACACCCAACTGGGACGTTCCGCTAGAGCTATCGGCCATTCGGGTGACGCTGCGTGGCCGCGGCAACCCGTTCCGTGCCGTCGCATCGCGAAGTACGCGCGCTCGGCGTCAGGTTGTGTTCGCCTGCAGCGAGCACGGCCCGAGCCTGCGCAACCCGCGCGACGAACGCCCCAGCGAGCATGTACCGTGGACCCCACGACGACACATGACTCTCGGGGCCGCTGCAACACGCCTCCCCGGACGGACGCATGAGGGGGTCACGCCATGGGGCGCGGCCGTGCCAAGGCCAAGCAGACGAAGGTTGCCCGGGCGCTGAAGTACTACACCCCGGACACGAACCTGGACGATCTGCAGCGTGAGCTCCACGGGGCTCCGTCACCCGACGTCAGGACCGAGGGCGAGACGTCCGCCGGTGCCGACGGTGACGAGGAAGACGACTACGCCCGGTGGGCGGCCGGGCAGCAGCTCTGACCGCATCGGTCCCCGGCTCAGGCCAGGGCTGACCTAGCGGTAGGTACCCACCAAGGCGGCGGCTCCGCCGTCGACCCCTTTGGCCCCGCGCGACTCGTCCGGCTGCGCAGTGCCGTCATCCGGCCGGACCTCCCCGCACGGCCAGGCCGCCAGATCGCGGCTCTGCAGGCGGGCGACAGCGGCGTCCACCGACTCCGGCGGCACGATCGCGAGCATGCCGACCCCCATGTTGAAGGTGCGCTCCAGGTCGGCATGGGACACCCGCCCCAGCGCACCGACCAGCCCGAAGATCGGCGCCGGCGACCAGGTGCCGCGTTCCACGTCGGCCCGCAGACCGGCCGGCAGCACCCGGGCCAGGTTCGCGGCGAGCCCGCCGCCGGTGACATGGCTGAGCGCGCGGACGTCCAGTGCCGAGCCGACCAGGTCGAGGACGTCGGCGGCGTACACCCGGGTCGGCGTCAGCAGCTCCTCGCCCAGCGTGCGGCCCAGCTCGGGCACGTCGCGGTCGAGCGCCCAGCCGGCGTCGCCGATCACCCGCCGGACCAGCGAGTACCCGTTGGAGTGCAGCCCGCTGGAGGCGATCGCCACGACGACGTCACCGGCGCGCACCCGAGCGGGTCCCAGCATGCGGTCGTGCTCCACCACACCGGTCGCGGCGCCCGCCACGTCGTACTCGTCCGGCGCGAGCAGGCCTGGGTGCTCCGCCGTCTCGCCGCCCGCCAAGGCGCAGCCGGCGACGACGCACGCCTCGGCGATGCCCTTCACAATGGCGGCGATCCGCTCCGGTACGACGCGGCCGCAGGCGATGTAATCCGTCATGAAGAGCGGCTCGGCGCCGCACACCACGATGTCGTCGACGACCATGCCCACGAGGTCGAACCCGATCGTGTCGTGGACGTCCATCTGTTGCGCTATAGCAACCTTCGTGCCGACACCGTCAGTGCTGGTCGCGAGGACCGGATGCTGGTACGCCGTGAGCCGATGCACGTCGTACAGGCCGGCGAATCCCCCTATGCCGCCGAGCATTTCGGGCCCATGGGTCTTGGCGACCCAGGTCTTCATGAGCCCGACGGCACGGTCCCCCGCGTCGACGTCGACTCCGGCGGCGGCGTAGGTCAGATGGTTCCCCGGTGTGACGGTCATGCGGTCCTCACGGCCGGCTGAGCGCGTCCGCAGCGCCGGCCGAAGCGCTCGCGGTGACACCTTCGACGTCCGCCAGAGGAAGCGTCGCCAGCTCGTCATCACCGGCGGTCAACGGGGCGCCCAGCCCGGGAAGCGTCTCGAGCACATGCTTGCCGAGCCGGTCGACGTCGGGCAGAGGCACCGGGTAGATCCCGGTGAAGCAGGCGGTGCAGAGCCGCTCGCGCGGTTGCTGAGACGCGGCCACCATGCCGGACTCACTGAGGTATCCGAGGGAGTCGGCGCCGATGCTCGCGCGCACCTCGTCGACCGTCAGGCCGGTCGCGATGAGCTCGGCCCGGCTGGCGAAGTCGATGCCGTAGAAGCAGGGCCAGGTCACCGGGGGCGAGGAGATGCGGACGTGGACCTCGGCCGCGCCCGCCTCGCGCAGCATGCGCACGAGCGCTCGTTGCGTGTTGCCCCGGACGATCGAGTCGTCGACGACGACGAGCCGCTTGCCCCGGATGACGTCCCGCAGCGGGTTGAGCTTGAGCCTGATGCCCAGCTGGCGGATCGTCTGGCTGGGCTGGATGAAGGTGCGGCCCACGTAGGAGTTCTTCACCAGGCCCTGGCCGTAGGGGATGCCCGACTGCTGGGCGTAGCCGATCGCGGCCGGCGTACCGGACTCCGGCGTCGGGATGACCAGGTCGGCGTCGACCGCGTGCTCGCGAGCGAGCTGCCGGCCCATCTCGACCCGGGCCTCGTGCACCACCCGGCCGCTGATCGTCGTGTCCGGCCGGGCCAGGTAGACGTACTCGAACACACATCCGCGCGGCTCGGCGGCCGCGAACCGCGTGCTGCGCAAGCCGTCCGCGTCGACAGCGATGAGCTCGCCCGGCTCCACCTCGCGGATCACGCTCGCGCCAACGATGTCGAGCGCCGCCGTCTCGCTCGCGACCACCCAACCGCGCTCCAGTCGACCGAGCACGAGGGGCCGGATGCCGTGCCGGTCGCGGGCCGCGTACAGCGTGTGCTCATCCATGAAGACGAACGAGAAGGCACCGCGCAGCTCGGGCAGGACGTCGAGCGCGGTGGCCTCCAGGCTCCGGTCCGGGTCACCGGCCAGCAGCGCCGTCACCAGCGAGGTGTCGGTCGTCGTGGTGCCGAGGTCGCGCAGGGCGCGGTCGCCGTACCGCTCTCGCACCAGCTCGCGGAGGCTCACCGCGTTGGTGAGGTTGCCGTTGTGCGCCAGCGCCACCGTGCCCGCCGCGGTCGCGCCGAGGGTCGGCTGCGCGTTCTCCCAGGTCGAGCCACCGGTCGTGGAGTACCGGCAGTGACCGACGGCCAGATGACCGCGCAGCGTCTCGAGGGAGGACTCGTCGAACACCTGGGAGACCAGGCCCATGTCCTTGAAGACCAGGATGCTCGAGCCGTCGCTGGTCGCGATGCCGGCCGACTCCTGTCCGCGGTGCTGCAAGGCGTACAGACCGAAGTAGGCGAGCTTGGCGACCTCCTCCCCGGGCGCCCAGACGCCGAAGACACCACAGGCGTCTTGCGGGCCCTTCTCCCCCGTGAGCAGATCGTGGGACAGCCGGCCGTCGCCGCGGGTCGTCACACGGCCCAGGCTACCTGCGCCGGTCGAGGAGAACGGCCACTCCCGCGCCGAGTAGCGCGCCGAGCAGCCCGAGGGTCGCCGCGACGTAGCCGATAACGCTGTTCTGCGAGAAGTCGCCCGAGGCCGGACGGGTCAGCGACAGGGCGAGCCCGAGCACGACGCCCACGATGGCGCCCGTCGCGACGAAGCTGCCGTAGCGCGGGGCCCGGCGCTTGCGGCCGTAGCGCACGGAGGAATGCTCGTCCGGCGTGGCCTGGTCTTCGCTCACCCGCCGACCGTACCTTCGGCCGAGGCACCGGGAGCAAGGCGTAGGGGCAGGTACGCCGCGAGATCGGCCCGCTGACCGCTCGCCCGCACCCGGCCGGCCGCCTCGGCCGCCGCCCAGGTCAGCGAACCGGTGACCAGGGCCAGCCAGGTCGTGGCGTCGGTCTCGACCACGTTGGGGGGCGTCCCCCGTGTGTGCCGGGGGCCTTCGACGCACTGCACGACGGCGTACGGGGGGACGCGCACCTCGACGGTGCGGCCGGGGGCCAGGTCGGCGAGGTGCTCGAGGGTGTAGCGCACCGCCGTACCGACGGTGGTCCGGTCGGCGCCGGCCGGGTCGGCCCGCCAGGCGGCGAGGGCGGCCTGCCCCTCGACCGGGTCGGTCCGGCGGCGCGGGCCGGGCACGTCAGCGGCCCATCTCCGGCGACCCTCAGTCGCCCATCGCGATCGAGAACACGTCCCGGAGGTCGGCCACGACGTGGTCGGCCCCGGCCGCGCGCAGGGTCTCGGCCGGGGTGACCGACCCGCTGAAGCCCACGCAGGACATGCCGGCGGCAACCGCGGCCTGCACGCCGTACTGGCTGTCCTCGATGACCAGGCAGTGCGCCGGCTCGGTGTCCATCTGCGCCGCCGCGTGCAGGAAGAGCAGCGGGGACGGCTTGCCCTCCGCGACCTCGGTGGCGCTGTAGATGCGCCCGGCGAAGCGGTCGTACAGGCCGGTGTGACCGAGCGTGAACCGCATCCGCTCATGGGTGCCGCTGGACGCCACGCAGGTCCGGATGCCGGCGCCGTCGAGCCCGTTGAGCAGCTCGACGACGTGGGCGACCGGCGTGAGCTCGGCCTCGAACGCATCGCGGTACCAGGGGTCGAAGGCCTCGAACTCGCCGGGGGCCATCTCGCGGCCCAGCTCGCGCTCGACCTCCGCCCGCCAGTAGCTCTCGGTCCGGCCGACGAAGCGCTCCACGACCTCATCCCGCGTCAGGGGCAGTCCGAGGTGGGCCAGCACCCGCGTGTCGACGCTCACCGAGAGCCGTTCGCTGTCGACGAGGACGCCGTCGCAGTCGAAGATGACCAGCTGCACGGGGGTCCGGGCGGCGCTCACCCGCGACAACCTAGCCGCCGGTCCCGACGTCGCCCTGACCTAGGCTCGCGGGCGTGAGCAGCCAGTTCGACACCGCGACGGCGGTCACTCGCGAGGCGCCCGGACGGTACGTCGCGAACGTCGACGCGGGCTGGTCGATCGGCGGGCGGCCCAACGGCGGCTACCTGATGGCGATGGTGGCTCGGGCGGCCTGCCTCGAGGTGTCGCCGCCATCGGACGGCGGTGCGGATCGGGACGCCTCGGCCCCGCCGGACCCTCTTGCCGTCTCCGCATCGTTCCCGGCCTCGCCCAGCCCGGGCGAGGTCCGACTTGACCTCGACATCGTGCGGCGCGGCCGGGCCGTCTCGACCGTGCACGCGCGGATGACGCAGGACGGTGCGACCCAGGTCGATGCGCTGGTGACCTGTGGTCGGCTGCCCGACGCCTCGACGACGCGGTACGACGGCACGACTCGCCCGCTGTTGCCACCGATCGGCGAGTGCTTCGAGCTGCCGACCGAAGGGCCGGGCTTCGAGGTGCTGCTGATGAAGGTCGTCCGCCAGCAGCTCGACCCGGCCGTCCTGGGCTGGACGCGGGGTGAGCCCACTGGACAGCCAGAGGTGCGCGGCTACGTCTCCCTGGCCGACGGCCGCGAGCCGGACCCCCTGTCACTGGTGCTCGTCGTGGACGCGGCCCCACCCCCCACGTTCGCGCTCGGGATCCGGGGGTGGATCCCGACCCTGCAGCTCAGCGCCTGGGTGCGGGGCCGTCCGGCTCCTGGGCCGCTGGTCGTGCGGAGCCGGCCCAGCCTGGTGGTGACCGCCGACGACGGCACCGGCTTCACGGACGAGACCTGCGAGATCTGGGACAGCACCGGTGCACTGGTCGCGCACGGCACCCAGCTGGCCGGCCTCCGTCACGCCTGAGGCGCAGCTCAGCAGCAGCCGAGCGCCTCGCAGTCGCAGTCACACTCGAGGCTGTCCAGCAGCTCGAGGTCGGCAGCGTTCTCGCGGGCCATGTCACACCTCCGTCCCATCGGTCGACAGATATCGATTCCCATCGATGGTTGGAAGGTTGCCAGCAGATATAGACACCTGTCAACATAGACGGATGTCGAAGTCTGCACTCCTGGAACGCCGGCCCACGACCCGGATCCCGGTCTCGGGCGTGGCCTGCTGCACGCCGCTGGCCCACGAGCCGATGTCCGCGGAGCACGCCGAGCACGGCGCGGTCATGCTCAAGGCCCTGGCCGACCCGGTCCGGCTGCGGTTGATGTCGCTCATCGCCTCCCACGAGGGCGGCGAGGCGTGCGTCTGCGACCTGACCGGAGCGTTCGACCTGTCCCAGCCGACGATCAGCCACCACCTCAAGGTGCTGCACGACGCCGGGCTGGTGACGCGCGAGAAGCGCGGGGTCTGGGTGTTCTACCGGGCCCAGACCAGCGCCCTCGGCGACCTGGCGGCCCTGATCGGCAACGGCCAGCGGTGAACCAGCGGACCACCGCTGTGGCCGGGCCACCCGCACTCGAGGCCGTCTCGCGGCGGCCGTCTGTGCTCTTCGTGTGCGTCCACAACGCCGGCCGCTCGCAGATGGCGATGGCCTGGGTGCGGCACCTCACCGGCGAGCGGGTCGACGTCCGCTCGGCCGGGTCGGAACCCGCAGCGTCGGTGCACCCGGCCGTCGTCGGGGTGATGCGCGAGGTGGGCATCGACGTCGCGACCGCGGCACCCCGTCTGCTCACACCGGACGACGTCCGGCGCGCGGACGTCGTGGTGACCATGGGCTGCGACGACACCTGCCCGGTGTTCCCCGGCATCCGCTACCAGGACTGGGACCTCGCCGACCCGGCCGGCCGCTCGGAGGCCGAGGTCCGCCCGATCCGCGACGAGATCCGGCGCCGCGTCGAGCAGCTCCTGGCCGACCTCGTCGTGGTCGAGCCACTGCGCGAGGCACACTGGGCCGACGTCGCCCGCATCTTCGCCGCGGGCATCGCCGGCGGTGACGCGACGTTCGAGACCACCGTGCCGTCCTGGACCACCTGGGACGCCGATCACCTGGCGGCGCATCGGTACGTCGCGACGGACGGCACCGGGACCGTGACCGGCTGGGTCGCCGCGGTGCCGGTCTCGGGCCGCTGCGTCTACGCCGGCGTCGTCGAGCACTCGGTGTACGTCGACCCGGCCCGCCAAGGGAACGGCATCGGCCGGCGCCTGCTCGAGACGCTCGTCGCCTCCACCGAAGCCGCGGGCATCTGGACCATCCAGAGCGGCGTGTTCCCCGAGAACGTCGCCAGCCTGGCCTTGCACGAGCGGCTCGGGTTCCGGGTCGTCGGGACCCGCGAGCGGCTCGGGCGCAGTGCGGACGGACGCTGGCGCGACGTCGTCCTGCTGGAGCGGCGCAGCCCTGCGATCCACTGAGGTCAGAGGCGCCCGCCGGCGGACTCGCCACCGCCGACTCGCTGGGCCAGCCACACCGGCAGGAACGACACGACGACGAGCGCCGCGGCGACCACGTTGACCACCGGTGCCTGGTTGGGCCGGAACAGGTTGCCGAAGATCCAGACCGGCAGCGTCTGAACGCCCGGACCGGCGGTGAACGTCGTGACGATGATCTCGTCGAACGACAGCGCGAACGCCAGCAGGCCACCGGCGAACAACGCAGACCGTACGGCGGGCAGGGTGACCAGACGGAAGGTCTGCACCGGCCGCGCGCCGAGGTCGGCCGACGCCTCCTCCAGCGAGGAGCCGGTACGACGCAGCCGGGCCAGCACGTTGTTGTAGACGACCACGATGCAGAAGGTCGCGTGCCCGACGATCACCGTCATGAGGCCGAAGTGGTTGGGCCCGATCAGCGCCCGGAAGGCGTTGTTGAGCGCGATACCCGTGATGACACCGGGCAGGGCGATCGGCAGGATCACCAGGAACGAGATGGCGTCGCGACCGAAGAATCGGTACCGCGCCACTGCGAAGGCCACCATGCTGCCGAGAACCAGTGCGACTACCGTCGCGCCGAGCCCGGCCTTCACGCTGGTCCACAGCGCCGACACCATGCCCTGGCTGTCCAGCGCCCGATGCCACCAGTCGAACGTGACGCCCGACGGCGGCCAGCCGAAGGTCCGCGACGGGTTGACGCTGTTGACCAGGACGACGAGCAACGGGACGTAGATCACGGCCATGCCGAGCATCACGAACAGGCCCAACAGGGTTCGCGCGCGCCGCGACAGGATCATGGCCGGCCCTACAGGTTGTCCAGCGCGCCGGTGCGCCGGACCGCGGAGAGGTACAGGATGATCGTCACGACCGGGAACGTCGCCGCCGCAGCGGCGAACGGCAGGTTGTTCGCCGTGATGACGTTGTCGTAGATGACGTTGGCGAACAGCTGCGACGCGCCACCCACGATCTTCACCGCGATGTAGTCGCCCAGGCTGAGCGAGAAGGTGAAGATCGAGCCGGCCACGATCGCCGGGTAGAGCAGCGGCATGACGACGGATCGGAAGGTTCGGCCCGCGGGCGCCCCCAGATCGCTCGAGGCCTCGAGCATCGAGTTCGGCACCCGCTCCAGCCCGGCGTAGATCGGCAGGATCATGTACGGCAGCCACAGGTAGGCGAGGGTCAGCGTCGTGGCTGTCACGCCGTAGCCAGGGCCGTTCAACCCGAACGGGTGCAGCGCCCAGCCGATGACGCCGTTGCTGCCCAACATGACTCGCCAGGCGTACGCCTTCACGAGATAGCTGGCCCACAACGGCGTCAGCACGAGCACGACCATGGCCTGCCGCACTCGCGGTCGCGCCACCTTGGCCATGTAGAACGCGATCGGCAACGCAACGGCGGCGTCGATCACCGTGACGGCGGCGGCGACCTCCAGCGAGCGCAACGCGATGGTGCGATAGACGGAGTCGTGCAGCAGCGTGCTGAAGTTGCTCGTCGTGAACGTGCGGATGACGGCGCCCGTGAAGTCGTCCGTCGTCCAGAACGCTGTGGCGAACATGGCGCCGAGCGAGCCGAGGTAGGCGACGACCAGCCACAGCCCCGGCAGGGACAGCAGTCCCAGCAGCCGGAGCCGTGGATGACCGTGGGCTGCGCCCCCAGCCGTCAGCCCGCTCGACGCCAACGGATCAGCCCTTGATCCCGGTCCAAGCCTGCGTCCACTGCGGGTAGGCGACGCACTTCACGCTGCGGCCGTCCAGGCACGACGCGGTCGGCGTCGTCCAGTACCAGATGTTGTCCGAGTAGGCCTTGTCCGCGGCGTGGTACGTCGTACAGAGGTCGGCCATGTCCTTCTCATCGCAAGCCTTCGACTGCGCGGGCGCCTCACCGAACCAGCTCGCCACCTGCGCGTTGACCGACGGCGAGACGATGTAGTCCATCCACTTGTAGGAGCAGTTCGGGTGCTGCGACTTCGAGCTGAGCATCCAGGTGTCGGACCACCCGGTGGAGCCCTCGGCCGGGACGATCGCCTTGATGCCGACCTTCTTGTCGCTGTCGATCAGGTTGGCGATGACCTGCCACGTGGTCCCGAGCACCGAGGTGCCGGACTCGAACGCCTGCACCTCCTTCGTGTAGTCCGACCAGTACTCACCGACCAGCGTCCGCTGCGTCTTGAGGAGGTTGACGGCGGCGTCGAACTGCTTCTGGTCCAGCGCGTACGGGTTCTTGATGCCCAGGTCCGGCTTGGTCTTCATCAGGTAGAGAGCAGCGTCCGCGATGTAGATCGGCGAGTCGTATGCCGTGATCTTGCCCTTGTACGGCGAGCTGGCGTCGAACACGGCGCCCCAAGACGTGGGTGCGGGGTTGACGTCCTTGCTGTTCCACATCAGGAGGTTGGCGCCCCACCCGTGCGGGATGCCGTACATCTGCCGCTTGCCGTCGACCTCGACCGAGTTCCAGTCACGGTCCTTGAGGAACGGGAAGATCGTGGCGTAGTTGGGCACCAAGGTCGTGTTCACCGGGGCGACGTCCCCGCCGTAGATCATCCGCAGGGTCGCGTCGCCGGACGCCGAGACGACGTCGTACTGGCCGCTCTGCATCAGGGTCACCATCTCGTCGGAGGTGTTCGCGACCTTGACGTTGACCTTGCAGCCGGTGTCCTTCTCGAACGGGTGCACCCAGTCGACGGTCTTGTCGTTCGACCCGTCCTCGGCATAGCCGGCCCAGGCGATGACGTTGAGCTGGCCCTCGCCGGCACCGACGGCCGTGGCCATTGCCACCTTGGGCGGTGCGGGACGCGAGGATCCGGCCGCTCCACCGCCGCCGCTCGAGCCCCCGGACGAGCTGCAGGCCGCGAGCGCGAGTGCGCCCGCAGTCAGAACGACCGCGAAAGTGCGCTTGCGGTACATGTGGTCCTCCAGTGTCAGGATTCTAGGCGAACAGTGCTGCGCGACAACGGTTTCCGAGACTCATAGCGGTGGCTAGGCGGCATTCACATTGCGGGCGTGACCGGCGTCCCAGACCAGCCGGACCTTGCGGCCCAGCCATTCGTCGAGATCAGTCTGGGCAGAGGCGAGGGTCGGCTGAGTGGCGATGAGCGTCGTACCGCCGCCGACGTCGACCAGCAGGCGCAGGGCCGAGCCCAGGTAGACCACCTCGCTGACGACGCCTTCGACCGTGCGCTGGTGGGCGGCGACGGGCTGGCCCGGCTCGGCGACGCGGACCCGCTCCGGGCGGATGCTCCAGGTGCCAGGCTGTCCGAACAGCCGGGTGGCCCCGGCGCCTTCGACCAGGTTGGTCGTGCCGACGAAGCCGGCGACGAACGGCGTGGCCGGCTTCTCGTACACCTCCGTGGAGCTGCCCACCTGCTCGACCGACCCGTCGTTGAAGACAGCGATCCGGTCGCTCATGGTCAGTGCCTCCTCCTGGTCGTGCGTCACGAACACGAAGGTGATGCCGACGTCGCGCTGGATCGACTTCAGCTCGACCTGCATCTGCTGGCGCAGCTTGAGGTCGAGCGCCCCCAGCGGCTCGTCGAGCAGGAGCACCTTGGGCCGGTTGACCAGCGCGCGCGCCAGGGCCACGCGCTGTCGCTGACCGCCGGACAGCTGGCTCGGGCGACGGTCGCCGTATCCGTCGAGCCGCACACTGGCGAGCGCCTCCCCGGCCCGCTGCACGCGCTCGGCCTTGCCGACGCCCTTTACCCGCAGCCCGTACTGGACGTTCTGCGCCACCGACATGTGCGGGAACAGCGCGTAGTCCTGGAAGACGGTGTTGACATCGCGCTCGAACGGCGGCCGCTTCGTGACGTCCTGGCCTCCGAGCAGGATGCGCCCATCGTCGGGTCGCTCGAACCCGGCGATCATCCGCAGCACCGTGGTCTTGCCCGAGCCCGACGGGCCGAGCATCGCGAAGAACTCGCCGTCGGCGATCTCCAGGTCCAGCCCCCGCACGGCCTGAACGTCGCCGAACGTCTTGCGGACACCGTCCATCCGGATGGCCGGCGTCCGGGCGTCGGTCGCTTCGGACATGCGGGGCAGGATACCGACAGATTGAACGCCCACGACAGCCTTAGGCAACGGATTTCGTTGCGAAATGGCCGCAATCCAACTGTTGCCGTCGTCCGGGGTTGGCGACTTAGGTCTCTAGCGAGCTACGGAAGTGCCCCACAGACTGGACGGCGGCGCGCTACCCTGCTCGCGCGGCCTTCGTCCGGAAGGCCCTGAATTGCTCCGTCCGAGAGCATCCGTCCGTCTGGGGAAGTCACATGTTCAGGGGATTCCTGTCGGGTCTGCCCACCCGCTCTGCCGTTCTGGTCTTCGCGCTCAGTGCCGTGCTCGGACTCGGCCTTGCCGTCGTCGCACCGACCACCGTGGCACCTGCGGCGGCGGCCACGCAGCCCACCGCCCTGGTGGACGGCACGGTGGGCGACGCCTACCTGAACAGCGTGCCGATCACTCAACCCTTCGGCCTCCCCGTCACGTTCTCAGTCGCCAGCGGCCAGCTGCCGCCCGGACTGGACCTCCACCCGAACGCAGCGTTCGTCTCCGGCGTACCGACCGCGGCCGGCACCTGGGTGTTCTCGCTGAAGGTCACCAAAGGCGTCGAGACGTTCATCAGCGACCCCTTCTCCATCACGATCGAGAAGGGAAAGCAGGTGATCACGTTCACGTCGGCGAAGCCCTCGAACCCGGTTGCCGGCGACAGCTACCAGGCCACCGCCAAGAGCGGCTCCAAGCTGCCCGTGACGTTCTCGGCCGGTGCGGCCAGTGACGCCGGTGCTTGCACCGTCAGCGCGACCGGTCTGGTCCGGTTCACCGGCGTGGGTCAGTGTGTCATCGCCGCCAACCAAGGCGGCGACGATGACTGGGAGGCCGCACCCGCATCGAGCCAGTCGATGACCGTCGGCCAGGGCGCTCAGGCCATCACCATCACCTCCACGCCGCCGGCGAGTCCCAAGGTCGACGAGACATACCAGGTCGTGGCCACGGGCGGCGGATCCGGACAGCCGGTGACGTTCACCGTCGACTCGACGAGCACGCGCGGTGCCTGCAGCGTCAACGGGTCCGGCGTCGTCCGGTTCAGCGCCGTCGGCAGCTGCGTGATCGACGCGGACCAGGCGGGCGACTCGAACTACACGGCCGCGCCACGCGTGACCCAGACGCTCCTCATCGGCAAGGGCGGGCAGACGATTGCGTTCACCTCGCGGCCGTCCACCAACATGCTCGTCGGTGACGGCTACCAGCCGACCGCGACCGGAGGGGGCTCGGGCCACCCGGTGACCTTCGCGACCGACGCCACCAGCGACGCCGGCGCCTGCCTCATCGACGCCGCCGGCCTGGTTCACCTCACCGGCATGGGGACCTGCGTGATCGGCGCCGACCAGACCGGCGATGCGACGTACAGCGCGGCTCCGCACGTCACCCAGGCCTTCGCCGTCTCCAAGCGCCCGCAGTCGATCAGCTTCACCTCGCTCCCGCCGGTGAGTGTCGTCGTTGGGGACACGTACCAGGTAAGCGCCACCGGGGGTGGCTCCGGCAACGACGTCACGTTCGCCGTCGACTCGTTGACCAGCGGCTGCACCGTCTCCCCGACCGGTCTGGTGACCTTCACCGCCGCCGGATCGTGCCGGATCGATGCGAACCAAGCCGGAAACGCGACGTACTCCGCAGCCGCGCAGGTCAGCCAGACGGTCACGGTCGGCCGGGCGCCTCAGTCGCTGACCTTCACGACGACACTTCCGGCCCACCCCGTCGTCGACGACACCTTCCAGCTGTCCGCGACGGGCGGGGCGTCGGGCCAGCCGGTGACGTTCAGCCTCGACCCAGGCGCCCGCTTCGGCATCTGTGTCGTCGATCCGAGCGGCCTGGTCCACTTCATCGGGACCGGGCCCTGCATCGTCGACGCGGACCAGGCCGGGGACGCGAACTACCTCCCGGCGGCGCCGATCAGCCAGAGCACCACGGTGGGCAAGGCTCCGCAGACCATCACCATCAGCTCGATGCCCCCGGCCGACCCGATCGTCGGAGGTACCTACCAGATCGTGGCCCGCGGTGGCCCCGACATGGAGCCGGTGCTGTTCAGCATCGACCCGACGAGCAGCGCGGGTGCCTGCACCGTGAACCACTGGACTGGACTGGTGACCTTCACCGGCCCCGGCACGTGTGTGGTCGACCTCGACCAGGAGGGTGACGGCGGCTACCTCCCCGCGCACACCAGCCTCAGCCTGACGGTCGCCGCCGTGCCCACGCCGACGCCCGGGTCGACGCCGACGCCACGGCCGAGCGGCACTCCGGCGCCCGGTGCGGTCGACCCGCCGGTGCAGGGCGCCCAGGCGACGAACGCCCTGCCCTTCACCGGTACGACGGCGGTCCCGCTGCTGAGCCTGGCCATCGCGCTGTTGTTGGCCGGGTCCGTCCTGCTCGGGGCGGCTCGAGGCGCCAACCGGGGCCGCCACCGCTAGGCCCTCAACGGCCGAAGACCGCGGGCAAGGTCGCCTCGTGGGCGCTCCGTAGCTCGACCAGCGGCACGGCGAACTGGGCTTCGACGACGAGCGCGTCGCCGCCGGTCAGCCCGATCCTGGCGACGGGTACGCCGGCGGCCTCCGCCCGCTGCCTGACCTCGGCCAGGTTGGCGGCCGGTACGGCGACGAGCATGCGCGCCGTCGTCTCGCTGAACAGCAGCGTGAAGGCCTCGACGCCGTCCCGGTCCGCGAGGTGAGAGACGTCGACGTGCGCGCCCACGCCGTACCGGAGGCAGCTCTCGGCCAGGGCCTGCGCCAGCCCGCCCTCGGACAGGTCGTGGGCGGCCGCGACCAGCCCGTCGTCGGCGACGTCGGCCACGAGCCCGGCCAGCGCCCGCTCGGCGGGCAGATCCACCTGCGGGGGCAAGCCACCCAGATGGCCGTGCACCACGTGCGCCCACTCCGAGCCGCCCAGCTCGTCGCGCGTCGTACCCAGCAGCAGCAGCTCGAGCCCGTCGTCCGACCAGCCGGAGGGCACCCGCCGGGTCACGTCGTCCAGCACGCCGAGCACTCCGACCACGGGCGTCGGGTGGATCGCGACGTCAGCGGTCTGGTTGTAGAAGCTGACGTTGCCGCCGGTCACCGGCAGGCCGAGCTCACGGCAGGCGTCGGTGAGGCCCCGCACGGCCTCGGCGAACTGCCACATCACGGCTGGGTCCTCGGGCGAGCCGAAGTTGAGGCAGTCGGTCACGGCCAGAGGCGTCGCGCCGGTTGCCGCGACGTTGCGGTAGGCCTCGACCAGCGCGAGCTGCGCACCGGCGTACGGGTCGAGTGCGCCGTACCGCCCTTGGGCGTCCAGCGACAACGCAACCCCGAGGCCGGTCTCCTCATCGATCCGCACCACCCCGCTGTCGTCCGGCGTGGCGAGCGCCGTGTTGCCCATGACGTACCGGTCGTACTGATCGGTCACCCAGGCCCGCGACGAGAGGTTCGGTGAGGCGACGAGCTGGAGCAGCGTACGACGCAGCTCGTCGGCCGTCTGCGGCCGCGGAAGCCGTTGTGCTGCAGGCATATCCGCCTGCCAGGCATCGAGCCAGCCCGGTCGGGTCAGGGGGCGCTCGTAGACCGGGCCTTCGTGCGCCACCGTGCGGGGCGGCACGTCGACCACGACCTCGCCGTACCACTCGACGACCAGCCGGCCGGTCTCGGTGACCACCCCGACCGTCGTGGCCAGAACGTCCCAGCGACGGCAGACGGCCATGAACTCGTCCAGGTGCTCGGGCCGGACGACGGCCATCATGCGCTCCTGGGACTCGCTCATCAGGATCTCCTCCGGCCGCAGGGAGGAGTCGCGCAAGGGCACGCGGTCGAGCCAGACGTGCATGCCGCCGTCGCCGGCCGACGCCAGCTCGCTCGTGGCGCAGGACAGTCCGGCACCGCCGAGATCCTGGATGCCCTCGACCAGGTCGGCGCCGAAGAGCTCGAGGCAGCACTCGATCAGGACCTTCTCCGCGAACGGGTCGCCTACCTGGACGCTGGGCCGCTTGGCCGGTCCGTCGGCGTCGAAGGTCTCGGACGCGAGGACGGAGACGCCGCCGATGCCGTCGCCGCCGGTGCGCGCGCCGAACAGCACGACGTGGTTGCCCTCGCCGGTCGCGTTGGCCAGATGCAGGTCCTCGTGCCGGAGGGCTCCGACGCAGAGGGCATTGACCAGCGGGTTGCCCTGGTAGCACGGGTCGAAGACGACCTCGCCGCCGATGTTGGGCAGGCCCAGGCAGTTGCCGTAGCCGCCTACTCCCGCAACGACACCGGGGACGACGCGATGGGTGTCCGGATGGTCGATGGCGCCGAACCGCAGCGAGTCCATGACCGCCACCGGTCGCGCCCCCATCGCCATGATGTCGCGCACGATGCCGCCGACGCCGGTGGCCGCGCCTTGGTACGGCTCGACGTAGCTCGGGTGGTTGTGGCTCTCGGCCTTGAAGGTGACCGCCCACCCCTGACCGATGTCCACGACGCCGGCGTTCTCGCCGATGCCGGCCAAGAGCTTGCCGCGGCTCGTCTCGGCGGGCAGCTCACCGAACCGGCGCAGATGCACCTTGCTCGACTTGTACGAGCAGTGCTCGCTCCACATGACCGAGTACATGGCCAGCTCGCTGCTGGTGGGACGCCGGCCCAGGATGTCGCGGATCCGTTGGTACTCATCGGGTTTCAGTCCCAACGCTGCCCAGGGCTGTTCGACGTCAGGACTCTTGGCCGCCGCCTCGACGGTGTCGGTCACGCGGTTGCCACCCCTGCCGTCGACGGCAGGTGGGCCAGGACGGAGCTGAAGAAACCGAGCCCGTCCAGGCCCGGACCGAACATCGCCTCCGTCGCATGCTCGGGGTGTGGCATCAGGCCGACGACGTTGCCCCGCGCGTTGCGGATGCCGGCGATGTCGCGATACGAGCCGTTGGGGTTGTCCAGGCCGCGATGCGGGTCGACGACGTACCGCACCACGACTCGGCCTTCACCCTCGAGCTCGTCCAGCGTTCGCTCGTCGGCGACGAAACCACCCTCGCCGTTCTTGAGCGGTACCACGATCTCCTGCCCCTCGGCGTACTCGCTCGTCCATGCCGTGCTCGTGCTCTCGACGCGCAAGGTCTGGTCGCGACAGATGAACTTGCGGTGGTCGTTGCGGACGAGCGCGCCCGGCAGCAGGTGCGACTCGCACAGCACCTGGAACCCGTTGCAGATGCCGAGGACTGGCAGGCCACCGCGGGCCGCGTCGACGAGGGGCCCCATGACCGGCGCGAACCGCGCGATCGCCCCGCAGCGCAGGTAGTCGCCGTACGAGAACCCGCCGGGCAGGACGACGGCGTCCACTCCGTGCAGGTCCGCGTCGCCGTGCCAGAGGGCGACCGCCTCTCCGCCGGCCCGCCGTACCGCCCGGGCCGCGTCACGGTCGTCGAGCGACCCCGGGAAGGTCACCACCCCGATCCGCATCAGTGACCGGCCCCCGCCTCGCCGGCCACGCGGACGCTCACGACGTCCTCGATGACGGGGTTCGACAGGAGCGTCGTCGCAGCCTCGCGGACCTGGGCCAGCACGGCCTCGGTCACCTCCCCGTCGACCTCGAGCTCGAACCGCTTGCCCTGGCGGACCCCGGTGAACCCCTCGAAACCGAGCCGCGGCAGGGCTCCGGCGACGGCCTGCCCCTGGGGGTCGAGGATCTCGGGCTTCAGCATCACGTCGACGACCACTCGTCCCACGGACGGCAGCCTATCGAGCGTGCTCGGGGTTCCCGACGCGGCCGGCCGGCAGCGGCGTGCCAGGCTGGGCGTATGCGGATCACGCACCTCGGCCACAGCTGCCTGTTGCTGGAGTACGACGACGCCCGGATCGTGGTCGACCCGGGCAACCTGTCGGCCGACCTGGAGTTCGTCGAGGAGGTCGACGCGATCTTCGTCACCCACCAGCACCCGGACCACCTCGACGTGGACCGGCTGCCGGCTCTGGTCAAAGCCAACCCGGATGCCCGGCTGCTGGCCGAGCCGGGGGCGGTCGAGACGATGGCCGAGGCCGGTGTGACGGCTGAGCCGTTCCCGGCGGGTGCGACGGCGTCGCTCGGCGCGCTGACGGTGGCCGGCGTCGGTGGGCGGCACGCGGTGATCCATCGCGACATCCCGCGGATCGGCAACACCGGGCTGGTGTTCACGGCCGACGGGTCACCGACAGTGTTCCATCCCGGCGACATGATCGACCGGGTCCCGGAGGGCGTCGACCTGCTCGCCGTACCGCTGTCGGCGCCGTGGTGCGCGTTCAAGGAGACGATCGACTTCGTGCGCGCGGTGAACCCGGCCGTCGTCGTACCGATCCACGACGCGATCGTCTCCCCGGCCGGACGCGCCATCTACCTGCGCCAGACGACGGCTCTGGCCCCCGAAGCCGCGACCGTCCACGACCTCGCCGGCGCCGGCCCTACCACCTTCTGACCCAACCCCCCCCGCTTGAGGTACCCCCCGAAAGCCGCTTTGCCCCCCGAAAGCCGCTCCGGAGGCCGTTTCGGGCCTCCGTCAGCGGCTTTCGGGGGGCAAAGCGGCACCTGAGGGGTACCCAAACTGGGTTAGGTGAACGGGCGGCCGGTGAGGTGCTGGTAGGCCTCGACGTAGCGCGACCGGGTGCGCTCGACGACCTCGTCCGGCAACGGGGGCGGCGGCTCACCGCTCGAGCGGTCCCAGCCGGACGCCGGCGAGGTGAGCCAGTCGCGCACGAACTGCTTGTCGTACGACGGCTGCGGCCCCCCGGGTGCCCACAGGTCAGCGGGCCAGAACCGCGAGGAGTCGGGCGTGAGCACCTCGTCGGCCAGCACGAGGTCGTCCGGCGAGGCATCGGCCCAGGCCGCCGACTCCGGCAGGTCGAGCCCGAACTCGACCTTCGTGTCGGCGATCAGGATGCCGCGCGCCGCCGCCAGCTCGTTGCCGCGGTCGAGCACGGCGGCGGTCAGAGACCGAAGGCGCTCAGCCAGCGCCTCCCCCACCTGACCCACCACGTCGTCGTACGAGATCGGCTCGTCGTGCTGCCCCTGCGGCGCCTTGGTCGACGGCGTGAAGATGGTCACCGGCAGGCGCGACCCGTCGGCCAGCCCGTCCGGCAGCGAGACCCCGCTCACGGTCCCCGACGTCAGGTACTCGCCCAGCCCGCCGCCGGTCAGGTAGGCGCGGGCCACGCACTCGACGGGGATCATCCGGAGGCGCCGCACGAGCACGGCTCGGCCGGCCACAGCAGCGGGCACGTCGGTCGAGACGACATGGTGCGGCACGACACCGGCCAGCTGTTCGAACCACCACAGCGAAAGCTGGGTCAGGATCCGGCCCTTGTCCGGGACCGGTGAGGCGAGCACGTAGTCGAACGCCGAGATGCGATCACTCGCGACCAGCAACAGCACGTCGGAGCGCGGCTCACCGGACGACGCATCGAGCGGCGCGTACAGGTCGCGCACCTTCCCCGAGTACACATGGGCATACCCGGGTAGCTCGGGCGCGTCGCTCACTGCGCCGCCGCCCGCGCGATGTCGGAGCGGAAATGCCCGCCCCGCAACGAGATTCGCGACATCCCGGCATACGCGGCCTCCCGCGCCGCGGCGATGTCCGGCCCGGTCCCGACCACCGACAGGACGCGACCACCTGAGGCGACGACGGTCCCGTCCATGGACGCCGTCCCCGCGTGCAGGACGCGTACGCCGGGCACCGCGTCCGCGTCGTCGATCCCGGCGACCGAGTCGCCCAGCCTGGGCTCGGACGGGTAGCCCTCCGTCGCCAGCACCACCGTCACCGCCGCGTTGCCACTCCACCGCAGAGGTTCCAGCGAACCGAGCCGGCCCTGGGCGGCAGCCAGCAGCAGCGCGCCCAGGGGCGTGCGCAGCCGGGCCAGGACGACCTGCGTCTCGGGGTCGCCGAACCGGACGTTGAACTCGATCACCTTCGGCCCACTCGCCGTGAGGGCCAGGCCCACGTACAGGACCCCGGAGAACGGCAGCCCGCGCCGTTGCATCTCCTCGATGGTCGGCCGCGCGACCGACGCCAGCACGTCTTCGACCAGGTCGGCGGGCGCCCACTCGAGCGGCGAGTAGGCCCCCATGCCACCGGTGTTCGGCCCCGTGTTGTCGTCGCCGACGCGTTTGAAGTCCTGGGCGGGCGCGAGCGCGACGACGGACGACCCGTCGGACAGGCAGAACAGCGACACCTCCGGGCCGTCCAGGTACTCCTCGATGACGACCTGCGGCCCGCGCGACAGGCAGCCGCGCGCATGGTCGACGGCCTCGCCGCGGTCGAACGTCACGACCACGCCCTTGCCGGCCGCGAGCCCGTCCTCCTTGACGACGTACGGTGCCCCGAACGTCTCGAGTGCGGCCGCGACCTCGAGCTCCGTCGTACAGACCCGGCTCTGCGCGGTGGGCACCCCGGCCGCAGCCATGACGGACTTGGCGAACGCCTTGCTGCCCTCGAGCTGAGCCGCTCCGGCCGACGGCCCGAAGCAGGCGACGCCACTCGCCCGGACGGCGTCGGCGACTCCGGCGACCAGGGGCGCCTCCGGCCCGATCACGACCAGGTCGGCACCGATCGACTCGGCCAGCTTGGCCACGGCCTCAGGGTCGGTCACCTCGACCGCATGACATGGCACGGCCGCCGCCATGCCCGCGTTGCCCGGTGCGGCCTCGACGGCCGACACGGCCGGGTCAGCGAGCAGCGTGACGACGAGCGCGTGCTCGCGCGCCCCGGATCCGACGACGAGAACCTTCACGACGGCCGAGCCTAGGGGTCAGTGACAGCGGACTCCACAGGCCGGCGGAGATCAGAGATGCTTGGCCTCCATCTGGCCGATCGCCTCGTCGAGCAGGGACAGCCCGAGCCGCGTCTCGTCGGCCGTCACGTTGCACGGCGGTACGACGTGCAGCCGGCTCATGTTCGTGAACGGCAGCAGGCCGCGCTGCTTGCAGGCGGCCACCAGGTCGGTCATCGGCGCGTAGTCCGAGCCGGCGGCGTTGTACGGCGTCAGCGACTCGCGGGTGCCCTTGTCCCGGACGAGCTCCACGCACCAGAACACGCCCGTCCCCCGGACCTCGCCGACGCTCGGGTGCGCCGCCGCGATGGCCTCCAGGCCGGGCTTGATGACGTCCGCGCCGATCGAGCGCGCGTTCTCGATCATCCGCTCCTCGGTCATCGCGTTGATCGTCGCGACGGCCGCCGCGGTCGCGAGCGGGTGCCCGGAGTAGGTCAGGCCGCCGGGGAACACGCGGTCGCGGAAGGTGTCGTAGATGGCGTCGGACACGATGACGCCGCCGAGCGGCACATAGCCCGAGTTCACGCCTTTGGCGAAGGTCACCAGGTCGGGTACGACGGGGCCGCCGTCGGCCGTGCGGTGCGCGTCGATGGCGAACCAGTCACCGGCCCGGCCGAACCCGGCCATGACCTCGTCCGCGATGAGCATGATGCCTGCGGCGTCACAGATCTCGCGCACACCGGCCAGGTAACCCGGCGGCGGGATCATGATGCCCGCCGTACCCGGGATCGTCTCCAGGACGATGGCGGCGATCGTCGCGGCGCCCTCCATGGCCACGACCTGGCGCAGGTGGGCGAGCGCGCGGTCGCACTCCTCCTGCTCACTCGTCGCGTTGAACTCCGAGCGGTACAGGTACGGACCGAAGAAGTGCAGGACGCCCTCGGCCGCCGAGTCGTTCGGCCAGCGGCGCGGGTCCCCGGTGAGGTGGATCGCCGTCTGGGTGTTGCCGTGGTAGCTGCGGTAGCGGGACAGGACCTTGCGCCGGCCCGTGTGCAGCCGGGCCATCCGGACCGCGTTCTCGATCGCCTCGGCACCACCGTTGGTGAAGAACACGTAGTGGAAGTCGCCGCCCGGGGCGCGTTCGGTGATCAGCCGGGCCGCCTCGCTGCGGGCCTCGTTCGCGTGCTGCGGCGCGACGGTGGCCATCTTGGCCGCCTGGGCCTGGATCGCCGCGACCACCTTCGGGTGCTGGTGCCCGATGTTGGTGTTGACCAGCTGGGAGCTGAAGTCGAGATAGCGGTTCCCGTCGCCGTCCCACACCCAGCTGCCCTGCGCCGAGGCCACGACCATCGGCTTCAGCGCCCCTTGGGCGGACCAGGAGTGGAAGACGTGGGCGCGGTCGTCGTCGTAGGCCCGCTGCGCCGCGGCCCGGTCGATCTCGGGTGTGGGCGGTGCGAGCTCGTCCGCAGTCTTGACGGCGATGGACGGGGCGGAGGCAGAGGTCAAGGTCACGTCGCCAGGGTAGGTACTCCACTGCGACGGCGAGAAGGGCCAGGGGTAGCCTTCCGATTGATCAAGTTTTCAACGACCGGCGCCGACAGGCGCCGCCCCCGGGAGGCAGCGTCATGACCAGAGCCCTTGCCATCGCCAGCCGCGAGGACACACCGGCTGTCCAGGAGGTCCCCACGGCGGGGCCCGGCGCCGGCGAGGTCAGCGTCCGAGTCGAGGCGGCATCGGTCAACGGCTTCGACGCGGCGGTGGCGGCGGGCTACGTCTGGGGGATGATCCCGCACGAGTTCCCCGTGGTCCTGGGTCGTGACTTCGCCGGTGAGGTCGACTCCGTGGGCGAGGGGGTGACTGACCGGGCAGTGGGCGAGCGGGTCGCCGGAGTCATCACCGGCATGACCTTGGACCGGGGCGCGATCATCGAGTCCCTGTCCGTGCCGGCCGGATCGCTGTTCACGGTGCCCGAAAACCTCACCTCCGCCCAGGCCGCGGCGGTCGGCCTGGCCGGGCTGACCGCCGTCGCGCTGGTCGAGGCCCTCGATCTCAGCGCCTCGGACTCGCTCCTGGTGAGCGGGGCCACCGGCGGGGTCGGCTCACTCGCAGTCCAGCTCGCTGCAGCCACCGGCGCAACGGTGCTCGCGACAACGCGGGCAGAGGCCGCCGACTTCGTGACCGATCTGGGCGCCACCATCGCCATCGACTACACCGACGACCTCGAGGCGGCCGTGGCCAAGGCAGTGCCCGGCGGCCTCACGGCGGTCGTCCACGCCGCCGGCGACGCAGCCACCCTCGCGGGCCTGCTCGCGCCGGGCGGCCGGCTGGCCTCGGCCCTCGGCGCGACCAACGAGGCCGTGGGTCGCGACGACATCACGGTGACCGGCGTCATGGCGGCCCCCGCGGCGGAACACCTGCCCCGCTTGCTGGCGCAGGTCGCCGACGGGACGCTGGTCGTGCCGGTCGCCGCGACGTACCCCTTCGACCAGGCTGCCGAGGCGCTGGCCGCGTTCGGCGGGCACAAGCTGGGCAAGCTGGTGGTCACCGTTGCCTGACCTGCGGATCGCCGTCATCACGGGTACGACGCGTGAAGGCCGGTTCAGCGAGAAGGTCGCCCGCTGGGTCGTCGGCTTCCTGGCCACCCACGCGCCCGAACTGAGCGTCGAGGTCGCGGACCTGCGCGACCACCCCTTGCCGTTCTTCTTCGGCCAGAACCCGGCCCGGGCGCCCCGGGCCTACCCGGCCCCGGAGGTCGAGCGGCTGGGACAGCTCATCGACCGGGCCGACGGCTACCTCGTGTTGACCGGCGAGTACAACCACGGCTACCCGGCGGTTCTGAAGAACGCGCTGGACTGGTTCTTCGTCGAGTGGCGGCGCAAGCCGATGGCGTTCGTGGGCTGGGGCAACGTGGGCGGAGCCCGGGCGATCGAGCAGCTGCGCGACGTGGCGGTCGAGCTGGGGATGGCGCCACTGCGCCATGCCGTGCATGTCCTGCCTGAGATCCTCATCGCAGCCCGGTCCACCGAGCCGGACGACGTCTCGGCCTTCGCACCGCTCGAACCCAAGCTGGAGCTGGCGGTCGACGACCTCACCTGGTGGGCCGCGGCCCTGCAGGCCGCCCGGGCTGCGGCGACGCAACCGGCCTAGGCCAGCTCGGCGGTCCGGCTACGCTCGCCGCGTGGCCGGCACGGTCTATGTCCTCGGCAGCATCCTGGTCGACCTGACCGTCGACGTGCCGGCACTGCCGGCTCGCGGCGGCGACGTGCTCGCCAGTGCGACGCGGACCGGCGCAGGCGGAGGAGTCAACCTGGCGACTGCCGTTGCGCGACAAGGCATTCCATGCGTGTACGGCGGGCCGCATGGCACCGGGCCGTACGGCGACTTGGTGCGGGCGGCACTCGCTACCGAGGGCATCGGGACCGTCTCCGCGGCCCGGACCGACGGTGACACGGGCTTCTGCATCACGCTGGTGGAGCCGGACGGCGAGCGCACCTTCGTGACCATGCCCGGAGTGGAGGCCGAGCTCCGGCCCGGCGATCTCGCGGCGATGCTGGCAGCGGTCGCACCGGGGACCGGCGACCTCCTCGCACTCTCCGGCTACGACCTGGCGTACCCCGTCAGCGGTCCAGTGCTGGCGGACTGGGTGTCACAGCTGCCGCCGGACGGCCCTCGCGTAGTCCTCGACCCCGGCCCCCTGGTCGCCGACATCGCGCGCGGTCACCTCACGGCGGCCTTGCCACACCTGTGGCTGCTGACCCTGAACCAGCGCGAGGCACGGCTGTTCAGCCGGGCCGGCGATGCCTCGGGCCGGGAGCTGGTGGACGCCGTACGTCGCGTGCCGGCCCTCCGTCCCGAGACCCTCGTCGTCGTGCGCGAGGGTGCCGCAGGCTGCGTGGCCGCCGGCGGCGCGCTCGGTG
Source organism: Actinomycetales bacterium (assembly GCA_045807245.1). Classification (GTDB taxonomy): domain Bacteria; phylum Actinomycetota; class Actinomycetes; order Actinomycetales; family CAVURS01; genus CAVURS01. Next base: position 7,543 of record JBJMHS010000055.1, on the reverse strand, counting down.
ACGAAGCGCGGTCGTTCCCTGCGCCCGAGGTCACGGCTGTGGACACGACCGGCGCCGGCGACACGCACACCGGCGTGCTGCTGGCCGCACTCGCCGACGGCGACGACGTCCCGGCTGCGCTGACCCGGGCGAACCGCGCGGCGGCGATGTCGGTGACTCGCCGGGGCCCCGCCACCGCACCGACGGCGACCGAGCTCGACGGTCAGCCCGCCTGAGCAGCGGGGTCACAGTCCGGTCACGCCGGGTTGCGCCCGACTCGGGCCGGGCCCAGGGTGACTTTCCATGACCTTGGCCGGAATCCGCACGCGCTCTCGTACTCGCTCTCGTACCCGCTCCCGCCTGGCTCGGGCGACCGTCGCGACCACCGCTGCCGCTCTCGCGGTCACCCTGGTTGCCGGGGGCACCGCGGCGGCCAAGGCCGGGCCGACGTTCCGTCCGGGGGCGGCCGGCGTCGGTGATCCGTACTTCCCGTTGCTGGGCAACGGCGGGTACGACGTCGGCCACTACACGCTGGACCTGTCGTACCGCCCGGCCACGCACTGGCTCGCCGGCTCCGCCACGATCAACGCCAAGGCCACCCAGAACCTCTCCCGCTTCGACCTCGACTTCTCGGGCATGAACGTGCACCGGGTGACCGTCAACAGCGTCGCGGCGACCTGGACCCGCACCGCCGAAGAACGGCGAATCACCCCGCGCAGTGGCCTGTTCCGCGGCGAAGCGTTCTCGGTGAAGGTCTTCTACGACGGGTCACCCAAGACCATCGTCGGCTCGCCGATCGTGTTCGGCGCCGACTACGGCTGGCAGTACACACCGGACGGCGCGTTCGTCGGCGACGAGCCCAACGCCGCACACACCTGGTTCCCGTCCAACGACCACCCGAGCGACAAGGCGTCGTACACGTTCAAGGTGTCGGTGCCGTCCAGCCGTGGCGTCATCGCGAACGGCGAGCTGCTGTCGAAGAGCACCCGGAGCGGCTGGACTCGTTACGTCTGGGACGAGACCCGCCCTATGGCGACCTACCTCGCGACGATGGACATCGGCAACTGGACGTTCGACCGCAGCCGTACGGCGAAGGGCATCCCCAACATCACGGCGTACGACCCGGCACTGGCCTCGGACGTGCGGGCCAACGACGACATCGGGCTGACCAACCGGGTTACGGACTTCTGGGCGAAGTCGTTCGGGCCATACCCGTTCACGTCGACCGGCGCCATCATCGACAACCTGCCCAATGTCGGCTTCTCGCTGGAGACGCAGACCCGGCCGCTCTACGGTTTCGCACCCGACCCGGTCACGCTCTCCCACGAGCTGTCCCACCAGTGGTTCGGCGACAGCGTGTCGGTGGCGAACTGGCGGCACATCTGGCTGAACGATGGCTTCGCGACGTTCTCGATGTACTACTGGCTGGAGCACACCGGCACCGGCCCATCCACGTTCGACAACTTCCGTGGCTTGTGGCAGCAGATCGCGGCCAGCAGCGCGTTCTGGGACCAGTCCATCGCGGACCCGCAGCGCGACACGATGTTCAGCAGCGCGGTCTACTACCGCGGGGGCATGACGCTGGCCGCCCTGCGGCACCGGATCGGCGACGCGGACTTCTTCCAGATCCTGCGCACCTGGACGGCCACGCATCGCTACGGCAACGCCACGACGGCGCAGTTCGTCGCGCTGGCCGAGCGGGTGTCCGGCCAGGACCTCGGGTCGTTCTTCCGGACCTGGCTCTGGGACAAGACCAAACCGGCGACGTTCGGCTGACCCGTTCAGGCCTCGGCTGACCCGTTCGGGCCTCGGCTGACCCGTTCAGGCGTCGTGACCGATTCGTGACTGTTGTCAGGAGGCGTTCCGGCCGACGCTAGACGGGGGAGGTCGGTCGATGCCGCGTGGTGCTGGGCGAGTGATAGTGGCTGCTGCTGTCGTCGTGGCCGTCGTGGCAGGACTCGTGACGGTCGCAGTGCTGCGCGGGTCCGGCGGCGCCGCGAAGGGCGCGTCGATGTTCCGTCCCGGCGCGGACGGCGTCGGTGATCCCTACTTCCCGCTCGAGGGCAACGGCGGGTACGACGTCGGGCACTACGACCTGACCCTCGCCTACGACCCGGCGCGGCACGCGCTGTCCGGTACGGCGACACTCACCGCGACGGCGACGCAGAACCTGTCCCGGTTCGACCTCGACCTCAGCGGCCTGACGGTGCGGTCGGTCCGGGTGAACCAGTCGGCGGCGCAATGGAACCGGGACGGACAGGAGCTCCGGGTCACGCCGGCGCGCGGACTGCCCAAGGGCCACGCCTTCACGGTGGCGGTGACCTACGACGGGTCGCCGAAGACGATCAAGCGCTCGCCGATGCTCTTCGGGGCCGACTACGGCTGGCAGTACACGAAGGACGGCGCATTCGTCGGCGACGAGCCGAACGCCGCCAACACCTGGTTCCCGGGCAACGACCACCCGAGCGACAAGGCGACGTACACGTTCCGGGTCAGCGTCCCCGCCGGCACCGCGGCGATCGCCAACGGAGACCTGCAGTCGAAGACCGTGAAGGACGGCCGCACGACGTACATCTGGGACGAGACGACCCCGATGGCGACCTACCTCGCGACGATCGGGATCGGGCACTGGACGTTCGTGCACGGCCGTACGCCGGGCGGCATCCCGAGCATCACGGCGTACGACCCAGCCCTCGCGGCCGCGGTGCAGCGCAGCGGCATCGTGAAGCTGACCGGCGACGTGACCGACTACTGGTCACGGGTGTTCGGGCCGTACCCGTTCAGCTCCACGGGCGCGATCGTCGACAACCTGCCCGCCGTCGGCTTCTCGCTGGAGACCCAGACCCGGCCGCTGTACGGGTTCGCGGCGGATCCGGCGACCGTGTCGCACGAGCTCGCCCACCAGTGGTTCGGCGACAGCGTCACGGTGAACGACTGGTCGAACATCTGGCTGAACGAGGGGTTCGCGACCTTCGCCAGCGACCTGTGGACCGAACACACCGGGGGCCCGACCACGATCTCGGCGGCCGAGGCGACGTGGCGCAAGCTCTCCGCGAACGACCGGTTCTGGCAGCAGTCGATCGCCGACCCCGGCCGCTTGGGGATGTTCAGTGCGGCCGTCTACTTCCGCGGCGGCCTGACGTTGTCGGCGCTGCGCAAGCGGGTCGGCGACGACGCGTTCTTCGAGATCCTGCGCACCTGGGCGGCCTCGCACCGCAACGAAAACGCGACGACCGCGCAGTTCGTCGCGCTGGCGCAGAAGGTGTCCGGGCAGGACCTCGACAGGTTCTTCCGCACCTGGCTGTGGGACGAGAGCAAACCCAAGACCTTCGGCTGACCGAGCGGCCCCGCCTCGCTCTCGGTCAGGTGAGGTAGCGGGCCAGACCGGCCGCGAGGGCGGCGGCCGCGCGTTGCCGCCAGGACGCCGACGACATCAGCCGCGCGTCGGTGGCCGAGCGCATGTTGCCGGTCTCCACCATGACCGCCGGCCGGGTCGACAGGTTCAGGCCGCCGATGTCGGTGCGGTGCGTCTCGGCCGTGCCACCGCCGGTGTACGTGGAGTACGGCATGCCCGCACCGGAGCGGAACGCCGAGCGGATGTCGTCGCCCAGGCGCTGCGACGACCGCTGGACCGCGCTCCCGCCCATCATGCGCTGGGCGATGATGACGTGGAACCCGCGGGCACCACTGGCCGTGCTGCCGTCACCGTGGATCGACAGGACGGCGTCCGCGTGGGCGGCGTTGCCGATAGCGGCGCGCTCGTTGATGCACGGTCCGACTCCCGTGTTCGTCGCCCGGGTCATGACGACCTTGGCGCCGCGCGCGCGCAGCACAGCGGCCAGCCGCTTGGCCACATCGAACGTGTACGCCGCCTCCGTGTATCCCGCGTTCGTCGACGTACCCGTCGTGTTGCAGGCCTTGCGCTGACCGAAGCCGGCGTCGACCAGGCGGTTGATCTCCGACGGGTGCGTGAAGTTGCCGCCGTTGTGTCCGGGGTCGATCACGATGACCTTGCCGGCTAGAGAACCGTTGCCGCTCAACGGTTTTGGTGATGTCACAGCCTTCGACGCGGCGGCCGGCCGAGGGCCGGTCGTGGGTGCGGCCAGCGCCTTCGGCGCGACCGGCGTCACGGTCGCCGCCGCGCTGGTGGCGGACGCGCTCGCGGTCGCGCGGTCAGCCGACAGCGCCGCGCTGTCCGCTGCGGAGTGCGTCCCGGATGCACCGCAGCCGGCCAGCGCCAGGCAGCTCAGCGCGGCGATGACCCCGGCCACGCGCCGTACCGATCGCCGCTGCGGGCCGGTCGAGGCGCCACTCATCGGAACGCGTCGATCCCGGTGAGCGCCTGGCCGACGACGAGCGCGTGCACCTCGGACGTGCCCTCGTAGGTCAGCACGGACTCGAGGTTGTTGGCGTGCCGGAGCACCGGGTACTCCAGCGAGATGCCGTTGGCGCCGAGGATCGTGCGACAGGTGCGGGCGATCTCGATCGCCTCCCGGACGTTGTTGAGCTTGGCCACACTCACCATCGTCGGCGTGGCGGTGCCCGCTTCTTTAGCCCGGCCGACGTGGTGGGCGAGCAGGAACGCCTTGTCCAGCTCCAGCGCCATGTCCGTGAGCTTGGCCTGGGTCAGCTGGAAGCCGGCGATGGGCCGGCCGAACTGCACCCGGTCGACCGCGTAGCCGATCGCCGTCTCGAGGCAGTCGCGCGCGGCGCCGATCACCCCCCAGACGATGCCGAACCGGGCCTCGGTCAGGCAGGACAGCGGCCCCTTGAGGCCGCGCACCTCCGGCAGCACCGCGTCGTACGGGAGTCGCACTCCCTCGAACACCAGCTCCGATGTCACCGAGGCACGCATCGACAGCTTGTGCTTGATGAGCGGTGCGGAGAAACCGGGGGAGTCGGTCGGTACGACGAAACCGCGGATGCCTTCGCTGGTCTGGGCCCAGACGACCGCGACATCTGACACCGACCCGTTCGTGATCCACATCTTCGAGCCGTCGAGGACCCAGTCCGCGCGCTCGCCGTCGCCGTCCCGGCGGGCCCGGGTGCGCATGCCGGCCGGGTCGGAGCCGTGGTCGGGCTCGGTCAGGCCGAAGCACCCGATGGCGTCACCCGCGGCCATGCGCGGCAGCCACTCCTGCTTCTGCTCCTCCGAGCCGTACCGGTGGATCGCGAACATGGCCAGCGAGCCCTGCACGGACACCATCGAGCGGACACCGGAGTCGCCGGCCTCGATCTCCAGGCAGGCGACGCCGTACGACGTGGCGTTCAGCCCGGCACAGCCGTAGCCGTCCAGGTGCATGCCGAGCACGCCGAGCTTGCCGAACGCCTGCGCCAGCTCGCGGGCCGGCAGCGTGCCCGCCTCGAACCAGTCGGCGACGTGGGGCCGGACCTGCTCGTCCACCATTTTGCGGACGGCCGCCTGGATGTCCCGCTCGTCCTGGGTGAGCAGGCCGGACAGCGCGAGCAGCTCCAGCGGAGCGGTTCGGGGCCCGGTCGCCGAGGGCCCGGTCGCCGAGGGCCCGGTCGCCAGGGTTCCAGGGGGCGGGGTCGCAGGGGCCGGGGTCACGTGCCCGATGCTCCCACGCGCGCCTCGAGCCGGCGGCGTACCTCTGGCCAGTCCTCCGCGGTGACCGAGAACACCACCGTGTCGCGGACCGTGCCGTCGCGGCGGCGTTGGTAGCGCCGCAGCACGCCCTCGTACGTCGCGCCGATGCCGGCGATGGCCCGCTGCGAGCGCACGTTGCGGACGTCGGTCTTGAGCTGCACCCGGCCCATCCCCAGGCCCTCGAACGCGTAACCGAGCAGCAGCAACTTGGCCTCCGGGTTGACCGGGGTGCCCCAGACCGCGGGCGTGTACGCCGTGTTGCCGATCTCGAGGCGGGCGTTGGTGGGTGCGACCTCCAGGTACGACGACCAGCCGACGACCGCGCCCGTCGGCAGCTCGCCGGACCTGGTCACGAGCGGCCGGGTCAGCCGGAGCACCCAGGGGTGGAAGCCGAGGTCCCGCAGCTGCGCGACCAGTCGCTGCATGGCATCGAGGTCGGGCGGGGGTTGGCTGGACATGTGCTCCCAGCACGCCGGGTGGTCCAGCGCCTGGCGCAGCTCGGCGACGTCGGCCGGCTGGACCGGACGCAGGGTCACGACCTCGCCGAGCAGCTCCACGCCGTCCGGTGGAGGCCACATCGCGTCCGGCCAGGGTTCGTCGTCCGGGCGCTCGTCCGGGCGCGGCCGGAACCCGAACAGGCTCATCCCCGTCACCCCGCCCCTCCGCCGTCGTACCCCTCCAAAGCCGGTTTGCCCCTCGAAAGCCGCCCGCAGGCCGTCATTTGGGTCCGCAGAGCGGCTTTCGGAGGGCAAACCGGCATTCGGAGGGCACCCACGTCAGGCGAGGAGGTCGTGGCGTACGACGATCGCGTCCCGGGCGGGCCCGACCCCGACGGCGGAGATGCGGCGGCCGATCATCTCCTCGAGCGCGAGCACGTAGGCCTGGGCGTTGGCCGGCAGATCCTCGAACTTCCGCGCCGCCGAGATGTCCTCGGTCCAGCCCGGCAGCTCCTCGTAGACCGGCCGCGCGTGGTGGAACTCGGTCTGCGTCATGGGCATCTCGGTGTGCCGGACGCCGTCGACCTCGTACGCCACGCACACCGGCAGCCGCTCGAGCCCCGACAGCACGTCGAGCTTGGTGAGGACGAAGTCGGTCACACCGTTGATCCGCCGGGCATACCGCCCGATCACCGCGTCGAACCAACCGCAGCGCCGCGGCCGCCCGGTCGTGGTGCCGAACTCGCCGCCGGTCTGGCGCAGGAGCTCGCCCATGTCGTCGAGCAGCTCGGTCGGGAAGGGTCCCTCGCCCACCCGCGTCGTGTACGCCTTCACCACCGCGGCGACGCGGTCGACCCGGTTCGGCGGCACGCCCGAACCGGTGCAGGCACCGCCGGCCGTGGCGGACGAGGAGGTGACGAACGGGTACGTCCCGTGGTCCACGTCGAGCAGCGTCGCCTGCCCGGCTTCCATCAGCACCGTGTCGCCGCGGTCGAGCGCCGCCTCCAGCAGGAGCGGGGTGTCCGCGACCATCGGCCGCAGGCGGTCGGCGTACGACAGCAGCTCCTCGACCACCTCCTCGAGGGAGACCGCGCGGCGGTTGTAGACCTTGGCCAGGATCTGGTTCTTCAGCTCGAGCGCGCCCTCGACCTTCTGCCGCAGGATGCCCTCGTCGAACAGATCCTGGATGCGTACGCCGACCCGGTTCATCTTGTCGGCGTACGTGGGCCCGATCCCGCGGCCCGTCGTACCGATCCGGCGCGAGCCGAGGAAGCGTTCGGTCACCTTGTCGAGCACCCGGTTGTACTCGGCGATCACGTGGGCACCGGCGCTCACGACCAGCCGCGACGTGTCGACGCCGCGTGCCTCGAGACCGTCGATCTCCCGGAACAGGACCTCGAGGTCGACGACGACGCCGTTGCCGATGACCGGGATGCACCCAGGGGTGAGGATGCCCGACGGCAGCAGGTGCAGGGCGTACTTCTCGTCACCGATGACGACGGTGTGGCCCGCGTTGTTG
>JBJMHS010000054.1:0-48431 GCA_045807245.1 Actinomycetales bacterium | reverse complement strand
GTACTGGTTGCTCGGGGTGAGGTTCGTGTAGCCGCGGTTCCAGGCCTGTTCGTAGGTGTCGTCGAAGACGATGAACTCCAGCTCGGTGCCGGCCAAGGCCTGCCAGCCGTGTGCGGCCGCCCGCTCGGCCTGGCGGGCGAGCACCTGACGAGGCGACTGCGTCACCGGCCCGCTGCCGTCCAGCCAGGACAGGTCGCACTGGACCATCGCGGCCCCCGGCACCCACGGGAGGAGGCGGAGCGTGGCCAGGTCGAGGTCGAACATCATGTCGCCGTACCCGCGCTCCCACGAGCTGATCGAGTAGCCGCCGACGGTGTTCATGTCGACGTCGACCGCGAGCAGGTAGTTGCAGCCCTCGGTGCCATGCGGCAGGACGGCATCGAGGAAGAACTGGGCGTGGATCCGTTTGCCCTGCAGTCGTCCCTGCATGTCGGTGAAGGCGACGACGACCGTGTCGACCTCGCCACTGCCGATCAGGTCACGGAGCCGGTCGACCTCGAGGGGTGCCGTCGTGGCGGTCATGCGGTGGTCCTTCCTGTCGTCATCCCAGCAGCCCTCTCAGCAGTGCCGAGGTCGCATCGCAGTGCTCCTCCATCACGGAACGGGCCGACGGTGCGCGGCCGGCCAGGACGGCGCGGACGATGCGGGCGTGCTGCTGGTTGGAGTGCTCGATGTTGCGGGGCAGCACGGGGATCGCGCTCAGCATCTCGTGCAGCTGCGCCTGAGCCTGCGTCACGGCCTCGATCAGCAACGGTGAGTCAGACAGGGTCGCGATGGCCAGGTGCAGCCGTGAGTCCGCGACCCGATGGCTCGCCGGCGTCGGCGCCTCCGACACCTCGGCCAGGCACGCCTTGAGCCACTCCTGCTGGTCCTTCTCGAGCCTGTGACCCGGACCCTTGCCGGACTGGCGCTGGGCAGCGAGGTAGGCCACACCCGGCTCCACCACCCGCCGGAACGCCAGTGCGTCGTGCAGCTCGGGAGCCTTCTCCCGCAGTGCTCGGGCCCGGGTCGGGTCAGCGGGCTCACCGGCGTACGTCACGACCGTGCCTCCACCGCGCCCCGCCGTCGTGGCCACCAGCCTGGCCTCCCGGAGCGCGGCGATAGCCTCCCGGAGGGTGGCTCGGCTCACCCCGAGCCGGCCGGCGAGCTCGCGCTCCGGCGGCAGGCGCGACCCGTCGACCAGCACACCCAGTCGTACGGCGCTGGCCAGCTGCTCGACCGTTGCCTCGAAGGCGTTGCGGTCCCGCACCGGGCGCAGCACCGCGTCCGGCAGGGCACCCCTGTCGGGTGCGCTTCGGGCTTCGGCTCGTGGCACCGAGCGAGTCACGCCGGCACCCCCTCCTGGCACGGGAAAGCCCGGCGCAGCCGCTCTGTTCGGGCCTGCGCCGGCCGAGGAACCAACCGATGCTGACGCGTGGACGCAGCTTTGTCAACGGTCTGACCCCAGACCAATAACCGGTCCGGCCGAAACGCCGCTCAGCCCTTTACGCCGCAATCCCGAGCGGTCTAGCCTCCGGCCAACTGGTTCCGTCCGGAAAGGCGCGCCACCCATGCCCGAAGGTATCGACACCCCTCCGCGTCCCGTCGACCTGACCGAGGACGAAATGCAGCTGGCTCAGCTGGGGTACAAGCAGGACCTGAACCGATCGTGGTCCGGCTTCTCCAACTTCGCCATCTCGTTCTCGATCATCTCCATCCTGGCCGGCTGCTTCACGAGCTTCGCCCTCGGCTGGAACAACGGCGGCCCGGCCGCGATCGCCTGGGGCTGGCCGATCCTCACGGTGTTCATCCTGATCATCGGGATGTGCATGTCGGAGCTGGTCTCGGCCTACCCGACGTCGGGCGGCATCTACTGGTGGGCCTCCAAGCTGGGTGGCCCGGCCGCCGGCTTCTACACCGGCTGGCTGAACCTCATCGGCCTGCTCGCGATCGACGCCTCCGTTGCGTACGGCTGCGCGACCTTCTTCGACGCTGGCCTCGGGTACTTCAGCTCGTCCTGGGCCGACAACTACTCGCTGACCCGCGTCTTCATCGAGTTCGCGATCGTCCTGTTCCTGGCCGCGATGGTGAACATCTTCTCGAGCCACCTCCTGGCCGTGCTGAACAACGTCTCCGTGTGGTGGCACGTCGTCGGTGCCGCGGTCATCGTGGTCATCCTGTGGTTCTTCCTCAAGAACGGCACGAGCCACGCCTCGGTCGGGGACGTGTTCGGCCACACCGTCAACAACACGGGCCTCTTCGGCGGTCACACCGGCGGCTTGGGCTTCTTCCTCTACATCCTCCCGTTGTCCGGGATCCTGACCCAGTACACGATCACCGGGTACGACGCGTCGGCCCACCTGTCGGAGGAGACCCAAGCCGCCTCCATGGGAGCGGCCAAGGGCATCTGGCGGTCGATCTTCTACTCCGGCATCGGCGGCTGGATCCTGCTGCTGTCGTTCCTGTTCGCGGTCCAGGACCAGGACGGCGTCACCAAGGGTGGCGGCAGCGTGTTCGCCATCTTCGGCCAGGCGCTGACCGCACATGTCGCCGGTCTCGTGGTGCTCATCTCCGCGGCCGGTCAGTTCTTCTGCACCGTGGCCTGTATGACCAGCACGAGCCGGATGTTCTTCGCCTTCAGCCGCGACGGCGCCATGCCGGGCGCGAAGCACTTCGCCAAGCTGAGCGACAAGCGAGTGCCGGTCAACGCCGTCATCGCGGCCGCCGTCATCGCTCTGGTCCTGACCCTGCCGGCGCTGCTCAAGGTCGACATCGGCGGGGCGCCCGTTCCGGTGGCCTTCTTCGCGGTCGTGTCGATCGGCGTCATCGGGCTCTACGTGGCCTTCGCGATCCCGATCTTCCTGCGCTGGCGGCACGGCGACCGGTTCACTGTGGGCGGCTGGACCAACGGCGCCCGCTACCGCTGGATGAACCCGATCGCTGTGGTCGAGATCGCCATCATGTCGGTCGTCGGGCTGCTCCCCACGTCCTCCGTCGGCGTGTGGTGGAACGACGGGTTCGCCTGGAAGTACGTGAACTACGCGATCGTCGTCGTGCCCACAGCGCTGATCCTGCTGACGATCTACTGGCACGTCTCGGTCAAGCACTGGTTCACCGGTCCGAAGCAGAACATCGACCCGGACGTCGTGGCGGCGTTCACCGAGTAACCCGCGGCGCGCTCCCGGACCCGCAGCTCAGGCGAGCTGGTGCATCCACCCCTGCGGGTCCGGGGCGTCGCCATGCTGGATGTCGAGCAGGGACGTGCGGATCTGCGCGGTCACCTCGCCCGTGCCGCCGTCGCCCATCACGATCTCTCCCCCGTCCCACTTCAACCGGCCCACCGGAGTGATGACGGCCGCCGTACCGCAGGCGAACACCTCACGCAGCGACCCGTCCGCGACACCGGAGCGCCACTCGTCGACCGAGATCTTGCGCTCCTCGACGTCGTGCCCGAGCTCCTTGGCGAGGGTCAGGATCGACGAGCGGGTCACGCCCTCGAGGATCGTGCCGGTCAGCTCGGGCGTGACCAGCCGGCCGTCCGCGAAGACGAAGAAGATGTTCATCCCGCCGAGCTCCTCGACGTACCGGCTCTGCGTCGCGTCGAGGAAGCAGACCTGCTCGCAGCCGTGGTCCTTGGCCTCGATCATCGGCGCGAGGCTGGCCGCGTAGTTGCCGCCGCACTTGGCCGCGCCGGTCCCTCCCGGGCCGGAGCGGTTGTAGTCGGTCGACAGCCAGATCGAGACCGGGTTCACGCCACCGGGGAAGTACGGGCCGGCCGGTGACGCGATGAGCAGGTAGGTCACCTCGGCCGCCGGCCGGACGCCCAGAAAGGCCTCCGAGGCGAACATGAACGGACGCAGGTACAGGCTGGCCTCCTCGCCCTGCGGGATCCACGCCTGGTCGGCTGACACGAGCACCCGCAGCGACTCCAGGAAGTCCTCCGCGGGCAGGTGCGGCAGGGCGAGCCGGGTGGCGGACCGCTGGAAGCGCGCGGCGTTGGCATCCGGACGGAACGCCCAGACCGTGCCGTCGTGCCGCTTGTAGGCCTTGAGCCCCTCGAAGATCTCCTGCGCGTAGTGCAGCACCGCGGCGGACGGGTCCAGGACGATCGGCCCGTACGGCGTGAGTTCGGCCTGCTGCCAGCCTCCGTCGCTCGTCCAGATCGCGCGGATCATGTTGTCGGTGAAGTACTTGCCGAACCCAGGGCTGGCGAGGATCGCCTCGCGCTCGGCGTCGCCGAGCGGGTCGGCCCGGCGGTGGTCGGTAAAGGTCAGATGGCCCTCGGCCATGGGTTGCCTCCGTACGCAGGTGTCTCGCCGGTCGCCCACCGGGGCTTCGACGCTACACCGGGACTGCGCGCGGTCTCCCGCAGACGGCCGGGCTGGGTCGCAGAGCCCCGCTCTGCCTCAGATCAGCCTCAGCCCGAGACCGCGGACGCGAGCGCGTCGCCGATCTCTGCAGTGCGCCGCGGCGCCTCGGGTCGCGCCGCTCGAGCCGCCAGGTCCGCTCCGACGGCCTTCTCGACCCGAGCGGCCGGGCCGTCCAGGCCGAGATGGGCCAGCAGCATCCCGACGGACAGCACCGTGGCGGTCGGGTCGGCGATGCCCTGGCCCGCGATGTCGGGAGCGGAGCCGTGGACCGGCTCGAACATGCTGGGCGCCACCCGGTCCGGGTTGACGTTGCCACTTGCCGCCAGGCCGATGCCGCCGGTGACGGCTGCGGCCAGGTCGGTGAGGATGTCGCCGAACAGGTTGTCGGTGACGATCACGTCGAACCTCGATGGGTCGGTCACCATGACGATGGTGGCCGCGTCGACGTGCAGGTAGTCGGTCGTGACGTCCGGGAAGTCGGCCGCCACGGAGTCGACCGTGCGCCGCCACAAGTGGCCCGCGTAGGTCAGGACGTTGTGCTTGTGCACCAGGGTCAGCGTGCGCCGCGGCCGCGCCTCGGCGCGGGCGAACGCATCACGTACGACCCGCTCCACGCCGTATGCCGTGTTGACGGAGACCTCGGTCGCGACCTCGTGCGGCGTGCCCACCCGCAGGGCGCCGCCGTTGCCCGTGTACGGGCCCTCGGTGCCCTCCCGGACGACGACGAAGTCCACATCGCCGCGCCCGACGGCCGCGGCCGACAAGGGCGACGCGACGCCGGGGTAGAGGCGGGCCGGGCGCAGGTTGACGTAGTGGTCCAGCTCGAAACGCAGGCGAAGCAACAGTCCGCGCTCCAGCACGCCGCTCGGCACGCTGGGGTCGCCGACGGCTCCGAGCAGGATCGCGTCGTGGCCGCGGACTTCCGCCAGCACCGAGTCCGGCAACGTCTCACCGGTCGCGTGCCAGCGCCGGGCGCCCAGGTCGTACGACGTCGTGTCGACCGTCACGTTCTCGCCGCTCAACGCGGCGGACAGGACCTTGAGCCCTTGCTCGACGACCTCCGGACCGATCCCGTCACCGGGGATCACGGCCAGTCGGATGGGCTCGCTCATCCGGGCAGGCTACGCCGACTGCCCGCATGACGGACCCGCTGTCTCGGGAGGCGGACACCTACGAGACGTTGAGCGTGACGGCGTTCGTCGTGTCCGGCGCGTAGATCAGGTTGCCGGCGTACACCGCAGTGATCGTGTGCGATCCCTTGCTCAGCAAGGGAAGCGTGCACGTGGCCTTCCCCGCGGAGGCCGTCGCGGTCGCAACCACCGTCGACCCGTCCTTGCAGCTGACGATGCCCGTGACCGCCGACGGGGAGATGGTCACCGTGGCCTTCACGTGTGTCGACGCGGAGATGGACGTCGCGGAGAGGGTCAGCGTCGCGGTCGTGAGCCGTTTGACCGGGACGATCTGCGCGCGCGACCCGGTGAGGTTGTCATGGTGGATCAGCAGCAGGTTCGGTGTGCCGGCGGGGAGGTCGTAGAGCAACGCCGCCGTGTTCTGCCGGATCTTCAACGTGTACGCGCTGCCGGCCTTGTCGCTGTTGAGATAGGGCAGCCCGAGGTCGCCGACCGCGGACAGCGCCGGGTTGTCGACGGTGAGGGTGAGCGGCGCCGTGGACGAGGCGACGCTGTCGAAGTCCGCGCCGGCCGTGTCCACGGTTGCCGAGGTGACCCAGTAGGACACCCGCTTGGTCGGCGCGTCGATGTCCCAGCCCGCCCGTTCGAGACTGTTGAGGGACACCGGCAGGACCATCGCGTCGGAGTCGTACGGCGAGGTGTCCAGGCTGCCGCCGATCGCGTTGAGCGGCTGACGGTCGGCCTGGTTGTCCGCCCAGTAGTGCCCTTGGGCGTTGTTCTGCCAGGCGTGGTCGGGGGTGTAGAGCGCGCAGGTGCTGGGGATCTTGTGACACGGCAGGAAGGTCTGGGCGACGAGCTGGTCGCTCATGCACAGATGACCCGGGTCGTTCTCGCAAGGCACCGAGAGCCGGGCGTTGCTGGTGACCGCGTCCGCGACGCCGTCGCCGTCGATGTCCCACCAGACGTAGAACTGCGCGTAGCCGACCGGTGAGCGCCACGCGCCCCAGGTCGACAGTGCGACCTCCACCAGGGCGTCCTGGGGCTGCGCGCCCGAGCCGAGGCAGATGTCGATCGCCTGCCCGCCGTGGTTGCAGTACGGCACGTCGGAGGAGGTCCCGACGAAGTGGATGTCGGCCGCCTTCGCGTCGTTGTAGGGCAGGCAGCCGGTGAGGACGGACGGCGAACACGCCGGCATCCGCCCGCTGTTGGCCTGCAGCTGGGCGGTGCTCAGCAGGCTGCCGTAGGACCCGGGCGGGGTGTTGACCCCGCTGCCGAACCCGGTGCCGGACAACGCCAACGTGCCCGTACCGATGCTCGATGTGGTCACCTTCGCGCTGGTCGCCGCCGCCATGATCGAGGCCCGGCGCGGCGCGGCGTACAGCGAGACCCGCAGGTCGGGACCGCGGCCGTCGCGGGGAGACAGGACGACCCAGCCGCTCGCCTCGGCGATCCAGGTGTTCCAGTCGCTCGCGTCGGCCATCGTCTTGCTCGGGTCCGGGGTCAGCTTGAGCTTGGCCGGGTCGACCGTCAGCGTGACCGGCAGGTCGACTGCCTGGTTGGCCGGTACGACGATGACCCGGCCGGGCAGCGAGACGGTGACTCCGGCCGGCATGGACGCCGCGACGAAGGCGGTGCTGTAGCTCGTCGTGGTGCTGCGCATGCTCAGGATGTGCAGGTTCTTGGTCACGGTGAGGGGCGTCGTCTGCGCGACCGCGATCGGCCCGAACGACAGCGAGATGGCGTCCGGGTCGTCGGCCGAGTAGGCCAGCACGGAGGTGGAGATCGCTTGGTCGGCCTGCACCAGCCCGGTGCCGGCCCGCATCGGGGGTGCCGTCGCGAGGACCGCGTTGGTCTCGACCTGCACGCCGGAGGCCGCCGTGTCCATCAGCGCGGCCTTGATCCTCTGGGCCGGCCAGCCCGGGTACCTGGCCTTCACCAGCGCGGCCGCTCCCGCGACGTGCGGGGTCGCCATCGAGGTGCCGTCCTCGCCGATGCCCACGTTGCCCGTGCCGAAGGCCACGGACGTGATACCGGTGCCGGGCGCGGTGATGTCCGGCTTGACGTCGTCGAGCCCGCGCACGCCGCGCGAGGAGAACGACGGGATGACGCCGCTCGGGTCGGCCGCGGCCACTGCGATGGCGGATGGAGCATTGCCTGGCGAGCCGCCTGCGTCGTACACGTCGCTGTCGTTGCCGGCCGCCGCGACGACGACCATCCCGACGTCGACGGCCCGGTCGGCCGCGACCGCGTCCGGGTCCTGGGGAGAGGTGAAGGCTGCGCCCAGCGAGAGGTTCACCACGTCCAGATGGTCGGCCGGGTCGCCGTCCTGGTTCGGGTCGGCCGCCCAGTCGAGAGCCTGGACCACCAGGTCGGTCGTCGAGCTGCTGCCGCAGCCGAACACCTTGAGCGGCACGATGGTCGCCCCCGGCGCCACACCCGGGCGGATCCGGAACGTGTCGCCGTTGAAGCTCTGGTCGTACGGTCCGGCGAACGTGTCGCCGTCGTGGTCGACGCCGAGGCCGGCCGCCGTCCCGGAGACGTGGCTGCCGTGGCCGTTGCAGTCCAAGGGGTTGTCATCCGGCACCGGCGTCTCGTCCCCTGAGCCGGCGGTGGCGTCGTACGCGTCACCGGCGAAGTCGTAGCCGCCCGACACCTTGGCCGGGTCCGGGTAGCTCGGCGGGCCGGTGTCGTCGGCCAGAGCGTCGGTGTAGGCCTGCGCGGTGCCCGGGCCGCCGAAGTCGGCGTGGGTGTAGTCGATGCCCGTGTCGATCACGCCGATCCGGACGCCGTCGCCGACGTTGCCGGTGGCCTGCCACACCTCCGGCGCACCCACTTTGCTCAGGTCGTCGAAGGTCGGTGCGCCGCTGACCCGCTTGGGGCTGAGCGGGTGGATCGCCTTGACGCCCGGCAGGTTCGCCAGCGCGGCCAGGCGCGAGGCGTCGGTCGTGACGGCGACCCCGGCGTAGAGCGCATGGGTGCCGAACAGGAGTCGGCCTCGGGTCGCCGACCGGCTCAGGGCACGCTGCACCCGGCGCTGCTGGCTCAACACCGTCTGGGCCTGCGAACGGAACGCACGGACGGCGTCCGCGTGCCCCTTGTGCTTGGCCCTCGCGTACGCCGTGGCGGCCGGCAGCTGGTCCAGCTCGACCATCACCGTGACCGGGCCCTTGCGCCGGCGCAGCGAGGGGTCGACACCGAGGGTGGCCCTGGCCGCCGCGGCGGTGGAGGCGGCCGGTCCGGTCCGGGCGGCCCCGACCCGGGAGGGCAGGGTGACACCGGAAATGTGCGCGGAGCCCGCGACGGCGAGGCCGGAACACGCCATGACGGCGGCTCCGGCGACGGCGACTGCACTCGCCCAGCGGGCAGAGCGACGCCTCACCGTCACGTAACCCCTCACCGCCCCATCGGTCTCCACGTCGCGCCTCGCGCCGGGCCCCGGCAACGACACGCCCCCCGTGACTCCCATCGGCCATTCGGGTGCCAGAACTTAAGTCCGCCCCCGACTTTCTTCACGGGTGGACACGTTCGGCCAAACGCCGACAACAGGGGGTCATCGTAACCATCCGATCGGCCCCTGCGGAGCATGCAGCGAAAAAGGGCCCGAGCCGAACGGCCCAGCCCTCTTCGCGTGCTGATGGCTCGCAGCCGCGAGCCGCGTCGTCAGTCGTCGCTGTGACCCTGGTCGCGCAGGTCCATCGACTCTTGCAGCGCCCGGCGGGCCAGCTCTTGTGCCTCGGTCATGACGTGTCCTCGGTGGTTGTGACTCGATCGGCCGTAGCTCCCGAGCGCGATGCTCGTCAGGTACGCCGTTCCAGAAAGGTTCCGCCGCAGGATCACCGCGTCAGTGCCGGGCCCGGATCAGGCCACTCGTCCGCTCGACCCGGCGCAGGTAGGCACCGGTGGATCGGACTCCGACGACGGTACGCCGAGATGCTTGGAAGTCCAAGTAGTTTGCCCGTCGGTCTCGGGATCCGAGATGCCCTTCGAGCGTCAGTCTCCGGAGAGGTCGACCACCCGCGCGGTCTCGGCGCCGATCTCCTCCGCGATCTCGGCCAGGACGCCGGCCGGGATCGCCGAGTCCACGGTGAGGGCGACGACGGCCGCTCCCCCGCGCTGGTCGCGTCCCACCTGCATGCCGGCGATGTTGATCCCGGCGTCGCCGAGGATCCGGCCGAGGACGCCCACGACGCCCGGCCGGTCGGCGTACCGGAAGAACGCCATGTGAGCCGACACGGTCACCTCGATGTCGACGCCGTGGACGCCGACGATCTTCTCGATCTGCTTGGGCCCGGTCAGGGTGCCGGCGACGCTCACCTCGGTGCCGTCGGCGAGCGCACCCCGCAGCGCGATCACGTTGCGGAAGTCCTCGCTGACCGGGTCGGTGACGAGCCGGACGTCGACGCCGCGGTCGGCGGCCAGGACGGGTGCGTTGACGTATGACACGGCGTCCTCGACCACGTCGCGGAACACCCCCTTGAGCGCGGCCAGCTCGAGGACGCCGACGTCCTTCTGGGTGATCTCGCCGCGCACCTCGACGTCCAGCGCCGTCGGCAGAGTGCCGGCGAGCGCGGTGAAGATGCGCCCGAGCTTCTCAGCGAGCGGTATGCCGGGGCGCACCTCTTCGTCGATCACCCCACCCGAGACGTTGACCGCGTCGGGCACCAGCTCGCCGGCGAGGGCCAGCCGGACCGAGCGCGCAACGGCGATCCCTGCCTTCTCCTGCGCCTCGTCCGTCGAGGCACCGAGGTGCGGCGTCACGACGACCGACTTGAAGTCGAAGAGCGGCGACTCGGTCGTGGGCTCGGTGGCGAAGACGTCGATGCCCGCTCCCGCCACTCGGCCCTCCTTGAGCGCGACGGCCAGCGCGTGCTCGTCGACGATGCCGCCCCGCGCGGCGTTGATCACGCGCACCGTCGGCTTGACGAGCCGCAGGGCCTGCTCGCCGATCAGCCCGACGGTCTCCGGCGTCTTGGGCAGGTGGACGGAGATGAAGTCGCTCACGGCGAGCAGCTCCTCCAGCCCGACCAGACGAACGCCCATCTGTGCGGCGCGGGCCCGGGAGACGTACGGGTCGAAGGCGACGACCTCCATGCCGAACGCCGAAAGGCGTTGCGCGACAAGGACTCCGATCCGGCCAAGTCCGACGATGCCGACAACCTTCTCGTACAGCTCGACGCCGGTGTAGCGGCTGCGCTCCCAGCGCCCGTCCTTGAGCGAGCTGTCCGCGGCCGGGATGTTGCGGGCGGAGGCCAGCAGCAGGCCGATGGCGAGCTCGGCCGCGGAGACGATGTTCGACGTCGGCGCGTTGACGACCATGACGCCGGCCTGGGTGGCGGCGCCCACGTCGACGTTGTCCAGACCCACTCCGGCGCGCGCGACGACCTTGAGCTTGCGCGCCACGGCGAGCGCCTCAGCGTCGACGCGGGTCGCGGACCGGACGAGCAGGGCATCAACGTCCGTGACGGCGGCCAGGAGGTCGCTCCGGTTCGCACCGTCGCAGTGCCGGATCTCGAAGTCAGGCCCCAGCGCCTCGATCGTCGCGGGCGAGAGCTCTTCGGCAATCAGGACAACGGGCTTCGACACGTGCGGTCCTCGGGGGCAGAGTGGAACGGCGCCGAAAGTCTAGGCACGGCCATTGTGAAGGGGTTCACGAGGACCAGTATGTGGTCGGGTCTACGCTGGCCCCGGCGTAACCCGCCCGCGACGTACGTACGTTCCACCTGCCGTCCGCTGACGACCATCCCGTTGTGCTGGAGCTCCGCTGCCGCAGCCGCCCCGCCCCTCGACAGCGCCCATGCATGCCCTGGGCGGGGAGCTGGTCGTCTACTACCAGCCGATCTACAGCTTCCAGGACTCAGCGGTCGTCACCATCGAGGCGCTGATGCGGTGGCGTACGGCGCGGGGTGAGGTCCTCGGTGCCATCGACGCGCTGGCGCAGGCGCAGACACCGGACGAGCAGTACGCCCTCGACCTGGCCGTCCTGCGCCGCTCCTGCGTCGACCTGGTCGCGATGCTCCCGGAGCACGAGCCGGACGGCCTGTTCAACGTCAACGTGAACCTCACGCCGGCGTCCCTGCAGCAGCCAGACCTCGACGTCCGGGTGTTGCGCGTCCTGGACGAGACGGGGCTCGGTCCCGAGCACCTGCGGTTCGAGGTGCCGGAGACCGCCGCCCTGGCCGAGCTCGCGGTCGCGGCCGACGGGCTGCGCCGGATCACGTCGAGCGGCATCGCGCTGACCCTCGACGACGTCGGTGTCGACGACGTCGGCCTGCGTTACCTGCGAGCGTTGACGATCGACGGCATCAAGATCGACCGCACGGTCACCGCCACCATCCTGGACGAGGACGGCGACCGGCTGCTCGGCCGTCTGCTCGTCAACCTCAGCGCCGGCCTGGAGATCCGGCTCACGTTCGAGGGTGTCGAGCGTTGCGCGCACCTGGACGCCGCGCGCGAGCTGGGCGTGCGCGCCGTACAGGGTCACCACGTCAGTCCGCCGCTGCCCCTGGAGGAGCTGCGGGCGTTCCTGCGCTCGAGCGCAGGCGGGGAATGCCTGCGCTGCTTCCCTCAGCGGGCCGCAGTGCCCTCCTTGTAGTCGGAGTCGGAGTCGCGGATCCAGCTCATCAGGCCCCGCAGCTCCCGGCCGGTGGCCTCGATGGGGTGCTGCTCGCCCTCCGCCCGCAGCCGTGTGAACTCCGGGGCGCCTGCGTCCTGGTCGGCGATGAAGCGCGCGGCGAACGAGCCGTCCTTGATGTCCGCCAGCACCGCCTGCATCCGCTCCTTCACGGACGCGTCGATGACGCGGGGACCCGACACGTAGTCGCCGTACTCGGCCGTGTCGGAGACGCTCCATCGCTGCTTGGCGATGCCGCCCTCGTACATCAGGTCGACGATCAGCTTGAGCTCGTGCAGGCACTCGAAGTAGGCGATCTCGGGCTGGTAACCGGCCTCGGTCAGCACCTCGAAGCCGGTCTGCACGAGCCGGGACATGCCGCCGCACAGCACGCTCTGCTCGCCGAACAGGTCGGTCTCGGTCTCCTCGGTGAACGTCGTGGTGATGCCACCGGCGCGCAGGCCGCCGAGCGCCTTCGCGTAGGCCTTGGCGAGCGGCCAGGCGTTGCCGGACGCGTCCTGCTCCACGGCCAGGAGCACCGGGACGCCACGGCCGTCGACGTACTCGCGGCGGACCAGGTGGCCCGGACCCTTGGGCGCGACCATGGCCACGTCGACACCCGCGGGTGGCTTGATGTAGCCGAACCGGATGTTGAAGCCGTGGCCGAAGAACAGGGCGTCACCCTCGACCAGGTTCGGCTCGATGGCCTCGGCGTAGACGTGCCGCTGCACGTGGTCGGGGGTGAGGACGACGATCAGGTCGGCCTCCTCGCAGGCTTCGTACGGCGTGAGGACCCGCAGGCCCTCGGCCTCGGCCTTCGGTCGGCTCTGGCTGGCCTCGGGCAGGCCGACCCGGACCGAGACACCGGAGTCGCGCAGGTTCAGCGCGTGCGCGTGGCCCTGGCTGCCGTAGCCGATGACTGCGACGTGCCGGTCGGCGATGATCGATAGGTCGGCGTCGTCGTCGTAGAACATCTCCGCCACGAGCGGGTCACTCCTTCGTTGTGAGGGTCAGGCGTCAGGCAGACCGTAGCGCGCGGTCGGTGATCGACCGCTGGCCGCGACCGACCGCGACCATCCCGGACTGCACGAGCTCCTTGATGCCGAACGGCTCGAGCACCCGCAACAGGGCGTCGAGCTTGTCCGAGTTGCCGGTGGCCTCGATGACGACGGCGTCCGCTGAGACGTCCACGACCTTGGCCCGGAACAGCTGCACGGTCTCCAGGACGTGCGAACGGTTGGACAGGTCGGCCCGCACCTTGACGAGCAACAGCTCGCGCTGGACCGAGGCCGTACCGTCGAGCTCGACGACCTTGAGGACCTCGATCAGCTTGTTGAGCTGCTTGGTGACCTGCTCCAGCGGGGAGTCCTCGAGGTCGACCACGACGGTCATCCGGGAGATCTCGGGATGCTCGGTGGGGCCCACGGCGAGGGAGTCGATGTTGTAGCCGCGGCGGGAGAACAGGCCGGCGATGCGGGCCAGGACACCGGGCTTGTTCTCGACCAGGACGGAGAGCGTGTGCTTGGCCATCAGTCCTCCCGGTCCCAGATCGGGCTGGTGTCGCGGGCGACCTGTATCTGGTCGTTGCTCACACCGGCCGGAACCATCGGCCAGACCATCGCGTCGGGATGGACGACGAAGTCGACGACCACGGGGACGTCGTTGATCTCCATCGCCTTGCCGATGGTCGCGTCGACGTCCTCCGGCCGCTCGCAGCGCAGGCCGACGCAGCCGTAGGCATCGGCCAGCTTGACGAAGTCCGGGACGCGGCGAGCCGCACCGGTGTGCAGGTCGGTGTTGCTGTAGCGCCCGCCGTAGAACAGCGTCTGCCACTGCCGGACCATGCCCAGGCTGGAGTTGTTGATGATCGCCACCTTGATCGGGATGTCGTTGATGACGCAGGTGGCCAGCTCCTGGTTGGTCATCTGGAAGCAGCCGTCCCCGTCGACCGCCCACACGACCGAGTCCGGCTTGCCGACCTGCGCGCCCATGGCCGCGGGCACGGCGTAGCCCATCGTGCCGAGGCCGCCCGAGTTGAGCCAGGTGTTGGGGTGTTCGTACCGGATGAACTGGGCGGCCCACATCTGGTGCTGGCCCACCCCCGCGACGTACAGGGCCTCCGGGCCGGCGATCGCGCCCAGCCGCGAGATGACGTACTGCGGTGCCAGCGAACCGTCGGGCGGCTCGGTGTAGCCGAGCGGGTAGGTCTCGAGCCACGAGTGCAGCTGCGCCCACCAGCCCTCGTAGTCCGGGCTGTGCCCCGCGTCGTACTCCTCCTGCAGTGCCACGACCAGCTCGGCCAGCACGTCCTTGGCGTCGCCCACGATCGGGACGTCGGCGACCCGGTTCTTGGAGATCTCGGCCGGGTCGATGTCGGCGTGCACGATCGTCGCGTGCGGGGCGAACGTGGACAGCTTGCCGGTCACGCGGTCGTCGAACCTCGCGCCCAGGCTGACGATCAGGTCGGCCTGCTGCAGTGCCGTCACCGCTGCGACGGTCCCGTGCATGCCCGGCATGCCGAGGTGGCTCGGGTGCGAGTCCGGGATCGCGCCCCGGGCCATCAGGGTCGTGACCACGGGCGCCCCGCTGAGGTCGACCAGCCGGCGCAGCTCGGCCGTGGCCCGGGCCTTGAGAACTCCGCCGCCGACGTACAGCACCGGCTGGCGGGACTGGGTGAGCAGCCGAGCGGCCTCGCGGATCTGCTTGCCGTGCGGGCGGCTCACCGGGCGGTAGCCGGGCAGGTCGATCCGCGTCGGCCAGCGGAACGTCGTCTGGTTCTGCAGGGCGTCCTTGCTGATGTCGACCAGCACGGGACCGGGCCGTCCGGTGCTGGCGATGTGAAAGGCCTCGGCGATCGCACGCGGGATCTCGTCCGCGTTGGTGACCAGGTAGTTGTGCTTCGTGATCGGCATCGTGATGCCGCGGATGTCGGCCTCCTGGAACGCGTCCGTGCCGATGGCGGCGGATGCGACCTGTCCCGTGATGGCGACCATCGCGACGGAGTCCATGTACGCGTCCGCAATCGGGGTCACCAGGTTCGTGGCACCGGGCCCGGATGTCGCCATGCACACGCCGACCTTGCCGGTCGCGACCGCATAGCCCTGGGCCGCATGGCCGGCCCCCTGCTCGTGCCGGACCAGGATGTGCCGGACCGCCTTGGAGTCCAGCAGCGGGTCGTAGGCGGGCAGGATCGCGCCGCCCGGGATGCCGAAGACGACTTCGGCGTGGGCCGCCTCGAGCGACCGGACGAGGCTCTGGGCGCCGGTCATCGGCTCGCCGGCCGGTGCCGCCGGCGGCGGGCTGCCGGTGTCGCCCTGGCGTGGCGCGCGACGGGCGCCCGCCAGGTCGGCGGGACTGGGGCCACCACTGCCTGGGCCTGAGCCCGGCCTGCCACCGCTCACGATCGTTACCGCCTGTCTGGTCCGGTCCTGCTGGTGCCCTGGTGAGCCTTGCTCCTCGCGACCTGCTGGTGGTGACTGTGCCGTTCATCCGGGGATGAAAAAACCCCTCGGTCCCGAAGGACTCATCGAGGGGTGGCGCGCCAGGGGAATGCTCAGCTGGCGCGCCCACGAACTACGAGAATGACCTGCACGCTGCCACCGTCCAGCCTCCGTGCTCAGCGTGTCAAACAACGGGTCAGCGCATCTCGACATGTGACACGGAGGCGGAACGGCTGTGGCCGGCGACGGAACTGGGAGGAAACGGTCAGTCGCAGACCGCGCCCTGCGCCGCGCTCCCGACCAGCCGGGCGTACTTCGCCAGCACCCCTCGGGTGTGCTTCGGCCCGGGTGGTGACCAGCCGGTACGGCGGGCCGCCAGCTCGTCCTCGTCGACCAGCAGGTCGAGCGTCGCGGACGCGACGTCGAGCCGGACCCGGTCGCCGTCGCGGACGAAGGCGATCGGTCCCCCGTCGACCGCTTCCGGGGCGACGTGTCCGACGCACAGGCCCGTCGTACCACCGGAGAAGCGGCCGTCCGTGAGCAGCAGGACGTCCTTGCCCAGGCCCGCGCCCTTGATCGCACCGGTGACCGCGAGCATCTCCCGCATCCCCGGGCCGCCCTTCGGCCCCTCGTAGCGGATGACGACGACGTCCTGCGGCTGCAGGCTGCCCTGCTCGACGGCGTCCATGGCGGCCCGCTCGCCGTCGAAGACCCTGGCGTTGCCCTCGAACACCTCCTCGTCGAACCCCGCGGTCTTGACCACGGCACCCTCGGGCGCCAGCGATCCGGTCAGGATGGTCAGTCCCCCGCTGCGGTGGATCGGTGCGCTCATGGCGCGGATGACCTTGCCGTCGACGTCCGGCGGGCGGATCTGCTCGAGGTTCTCGGCCATCGTGCGCCCGGTCACGGTCAGCACGTCGCCGTGCAGCAGCCCGGCGTCGAGCAGGGCCTTCATGACCACGGGGATCCCACCGACGCGGTCCACGTCCGTCATGACGTAGCTGCCGAACGGCTTCACGTCCGCGAGGTGCGGCACCTTGGCACCGATGCGGCGGAAGTCGTCCAGGCTGAGGTCGACGTCGGCCTCGTGCGCGATGGCCATCAGGTGCAGCACCGCGTTGGTGGACCCGCCGAGGGCCATCACGACGGCGATCGCGTTCTCGAAAGCCGGCCGGGTCATGACCTGCCGGGCCGTGATGCCGTGGCGCAGGAGGTTGACGACGGCCTCGCCGGACCGGCGGGCGTAGCCGTCGCGGCGACGGTCGGTCGCCGGCGGGGCTGCACTGCCGGGCAACGACATCCCGAGCGCCTCGGCCGCGCTGGCCATGGTGTTGGCGGTGTACATGCCGCCGCAGGCACCCTCGCCCGGGCAGATGGCCCGTTCGATGGCGTCGACGTCCTCGCGCGACATGAGCCCGCGCAGGCAGGCACCCACCGCCTCGAAGGCGTCGATGATGGTGACCTCGCGCTCCGTGCCGTCCGAGAGCTTGGCCACCCCCGGCAGGATCGACCCGGCGTACAGGAAGACGCTGGCCAGGTCGAGGCGCGCGGCCGCCATGAGCATGCCCGGCAGCGACTTGTCGCAGCCGGCGAGCAGCACCGAGCCGTCGAGCCGCTCGGCCTGCATGACTGTCTCGACGCTGTCGGCGATGATCTCGCGGGAGACGAGCGAGTAGTGCATGCCGACGTGGCCCATCGAGATGCCGTCGGAGACTGAGATGGTGCCGAACTCCAGCGGGTACCCGCCGGAGGCGTGGACACCCTCCTTGACGCCGGTGGCCAGCCGTTGCAGCGACAGGTTGCACGGGGTGATCTCGTTCCAGCTGCTCGCCACCCCGATCTGCGGTTTGGCGAAGTCCTCGTCGTCCATGCCGACCGCACGCAGCATGCCCCGCGACGCGGTCTTCTCCAAGCCGTCGGTGACGTCGCGGCTGCGCGGCTTGAGGTCGGCCGCCGAGGTGTCGGTCATGGGCGGAGTCTAGGCAGCGGTCAGCCGGCGCTCCGGCCCGGTACGACGACGTTGCGCGGCGGCTGACCGGACCCGACGCGCTGCAGCATGTCGCGCAGCAGGGCGATCGCCCGGGGCTGGAAGGCGCTGGACGCACCGCCGACGTGCGGAGTCATCAAGAACCCCGGCTCGGACCAGAGGGGGTGCCCGGCCGGCAGGGGCTCGGGGTCGACCACGTCGACGGCCGCGCGCAGCCGGCCGCTGCGCACCTCGGCCAGCAGCGCGTCCGTGTCGACGACCGCGCCGCGGGCCACGTTGACGAGCAGCGCGCCGTCCGGCATCCGGGCCAGGAAGGCGGCATCAGCCAGCTGCCGCGTCGCGTCGGTCAGGGGGACGGTCAGGAACACGACGTCGTGCAGCGGCAGTAGGGCGGGCAGCTCGTCCACGCCGTGGACCTGGCAGCCGTCGTCCGCATCGCGGGCCCGCGATGCGACGCGGGTGACCTCGACCTCGAAGCCGTGCAGCCGGCGCTCGACCGCCGTCCCGACACCGCCGTACCCGACCAGCAGGACCCGCCGGTCGGCGAGCGACGTACCGAACGCCGGCCGCCACCGGCCGGCGGCCTGGCTGCGCACGTGCCCGGGCAGTCCGCGCAGCGCCGCGACGGCCAGGCCGACCGCCAGCTCGGCGGTCGAGGCGTCGTGGACACCGGCCGCGTTCGCCAGCGCCACGCCCTCGGGCAGGTGCGGCAGCACGTCCTCGTACCCTGCGGTCAGGGTCTGCACGAGCCGCAGCTGCGGCAGGCCGGCGAGGCGGGACAGCCCGGACCGGTCCCCGATGTACGGCGGTACGACGACCTCGATCCCGCCGTTGCTCGGCTCCTGGTCGATGTCCCAGACCACGAGCTCGACGCCGTCCGGGACGCCCGGCCCGTCGCCCAGGCCGTCGACCCATTCCTCGTCGGGCAGGCTCACGGTCACCACAGCGTCGTCACCCGCGCGATCGTAGGGTGGAGCGATGGCAGCGCGACGGGCGGCCGCGGCGGCAGCCTTGGTCGGCCTCGCACTGGGCGCGTGCTCGAGCAGCGGGTCGGCCGACACGACGCCGACACCCACGCACTCGCCGACGACGTCCGCCACCGGCCCGGGCACCAGCTCCTCACCGGCACCCAGCCCGGCGCCCGTCGTACGACGCACGGTCGCGACCGGCCTGGACGTGCCCTGGGGCATCGCCGTCCTGCCCTCAGGGCAAGGAGCCCTGGTGTCGCTGCGTGACGAGGCGCGGATCGTCCTGGTGGGCCCGAACGGACAGGTGTCACCGGTGCTAGTGGGTGCGTCCGGCCGCCGGATCCCGGGCGTCGTACCCGGTGGCGAGGGCGGCCTGCTCGGGCTGGCTCTCTCCCCGCGGTTCGAGACCGACCAGCAGCTGTACGCGTACTACACCTCGGCCACGGACAACCGCATCGTGCGCATGCGGTACGCCAACGGCCGGATCACCGGGATCACGGTTATCTTCAGTGGGATACCGAAGGGCTCGAACCACGACGGCGGTCGGATCGCGTTCGGCCCGGACGGCATGCTGTACGTCGGGACGGGCGAGGGTGGCGTGACCAGCCGAGCGCAGGACAAGCACTCCCTCGGCGGCAAGATCCTCCGGCTCACCCCGGACGGCCACGTGCCGGCGGGCAACCCGTTCCCCCGGTCGCCGGTGTGGACCTACGGGCATCGCAACGTCGAAGGCCTCGCGTGGGACAGCGCCGGAAACATGTACGCCAGCGAGTTCGGCCAGAACACCTGGGACGAGCTCAACCTCATCGTCAAGGGACACAACTATGGGTGGCCGGTCGTGGAGGGCATCGGCCACCGAGCCGGCTACACCGAGCCGCTGCGGGTCTGGCCCACCGACCAGGCCTCGCCCAGCGGCATCGCGATCGTCGACGACGTCGTCTACCTGGCCGCGCTCCGCGGGGAGCGGCTGTGGCGGGTTCCGTTGACCGCCAAGGGAACCGGCACTCCCAAAGCCTTTCTGCATGACGCCTACGGCCGCCTGCGAGCGGTTGTTGCGGGACCCAGCGGCGGCCTGTGGCTCCTCACCAACAACACGGCCCGGGGCACCCCCCGACCCGGCGACGACAAGGTCGTGCAGGTCCCGCTGCCTAGCTGAGGCGTTCGAGGACCAGCTCGCGCACCCGGGCCGCGTCGGCCTGACCGTGCAGGTCCTTCATCACCGCGCCGATCAACGCACCGGCGGCCTGGACCTTGCCGTCGCGCACCTTCTGCGCGACGTCGGGGTTGCCCGCGATGGCCGCGTCGACCGCGGTCAGGAGGGCACCCTCGTCCGAGACGATCCCGAGACCGCGTGCCTTCACGACGTCCGCGGGGTCGCCCTCGCCCGCGAGCACTCCGTCGATCACCTGACGGGCCATGTTGTCGTTGATCTGGCCGTCGTCGACGAGCCGGGCCAGCTCGGCGACCTGGGTGGGCGTGATGGCCAGCGCGGTCAGCTCGACCTCGGCCAGACCGGCTCGGCGGGCCAGGTCGCCGGTCCACCATTTGCGGGCCGCCTGCGCGGACGCGCCGGCCTCGACGGTGTGCGCGATGAGGTCGACCGCTGCCGAGTTCACGACATCCCGCATCTCGAGGTCCGTGAAACCCCAGTCGGCCTGCAACCGGCGCCGCCGCTCGGCCGGTGGCTCGGGCAGCGTGGCCCGCAGGCCCTCCACCCACTCCGCGTCCGGCGCCAGAGGCACCAGGTCCGGCTCCGGGAAGTAGCGGTAGTCCTCGGCCTGCTCCTTGCTGCGTCCCGACGTCGTGACGCCGGTGTCCTCGTGGAAGTGCCGGGTCTCCTGCACCACCCGCTCGCCGGCGACCAGGCGCGCCGCCTGCCGCGTGATCTCGTACCGGACCGCGCGCTCGACCGAACGCAGGGAGTTGACGTTCTTCGTCTCGCTACGTGTTCCGAGCGGGACGGAGGATTGTCCGTGGGCAACCTTCTCCCGGAGGGACAGGTTCGCGTCGCAGCGCAGTGAACCCTGCTCCATCCGAACGTCGCTCACGTCCAGCGCCCGCAACAGGTCTCGCAGTGCGGAGACGTAGGCGCGCGCCACCTCCGGAGCTCGCTCGCCCACACCCTCGACGGGTTTCGTCACGATCTCGATGAGGGGGATGCCGGCTCGGTTGTAGTCGACGAGCGAGTACTCCGCCCCGTGGATGCGGCCGGTCGCGCCACCGACGTGCAGCGACTTGCCGGTGTCCTCCTCCATATGCGCGCGCTCGATCTGCACGCGGTACGCCGTCCCGTCCTCCAGCTCGATGTCCAGGTACCCGTCGAACGCGATCGGCTCGTCGTACTGGCTGGTCTGGAAGTTCTTCGGCATGTCCGGGTAGAAGTAGTTCTTCCGGGCGAACCGGCACCACGGCGCGATCGTGCAGTGCAGGGCCAGGCCGATCCGGACCGCGGACTCGACCGCCGTCGCGTTCACGACGGGCAGCGCACCGGGCAGCCCGAGACACACCGGGCAGACCTGGCTGTTCGGCTCGGCGCCGAACACCGTCGGGCAGCCGCAGAACATCTTGGTGCGCGTGTTGAGCTCCACGTGGACCTCGAGCCCCAGCACCGGGTCGAAGCGAGCGACCGCCTCGTCGTAGGGGAGGACCGGCTCGCTCATCGCGCGGCCTCCAGCTCCGGCGCCCGCGCGAGCAGCGGGCCACCCCAACGGT
Organism: Actinomycetales bacterium; assembly: GCA_045807245.1. Lineage (GTDB taxonomy): Bacteria > Actinomycetota > Actinomycetes > Actinomycetales > CAVURS01 > CAVURS01. The sequence continues at coordinate 27,235 of JBJMHS010000054.1, read as the reverse complement.
CCACGAGCAACGCCTCCAACGCCGCCCCTACGGCGTACAGGCGCTCGTCGGCCGTCGCCGGCGCGAGCAGCTGGATGCCGGCGGGCAGCCCGTCCTCGTCGGCCAGCCCGGAGGGCAGCGACATCCCCGGCACCCCGGCCAGGTTGGCCGGGATGGTGGCGATGTCGTTGAGGTACATCGCCATCGGGTCGTCGAGCTTCTCGCCCAGCTTGAACGCGGTCGTCGGGGCGGTCGGCGACACCAGCACGTCGGCCTGCTCGAACGCCCGCGCGAAGTCGCGCTGCACCAGGGTGCGGACCTTCTGCGCCTGGCCGTAGTACGCGTCGTAGTACCCGCTCGACAGGGCAAAGGTGCCGAGGATGATCCGGCGCTTGACCTCCTCGCCGAACCCCGCCTCGCGGGTGGCGGCCATGACCTGCTCGGCGCTGGGGTCGGCGACACCGTCCGGCCCGAACCGCAGGCCGTACCTCATGCCGTCGAACTTGGCCAGGTTGCTGCTCGCCTCGCTCGGCAGGATCAGGTAGTACGCCGCCAACGCGTGGCCGAAGTGCGGGCAGGACACCTCGACGACCTCGGCGCCTGCGTCGACGAGCAGCTGCACGGACTCCTCGAACCTCGTGCGGACTCCGGCCTGGTACCCGTCGCCCGACAGCTCGCGGACCACGCCGATGCGCAGCCCCGAGACGTCGGCCCGGCGCGCTGCCTCGACCACCGGAGGCACGGGGGCGTCGATGCTGGTCGAGTCCATCGGGTCGTACCCGCCGATGACCTCGTGCAGCAGGGCGGCGTCCAGCACGGTCCGGGTCACGGGGCCGGCCTGGTCCAGGCTCGACGCGAGCGCGATGAGCCCGTACCGCGACACCCCGCCGTACGTCGGCTTCACCCCCACGGTCCCGGTGACCGCGGCCGGCTGCCGGATCGAGCCGCCCGTGTCGGTGCCGATCGCGAGCGGTGCCTCGTACGCCGCGACCGCCGCCGCGGAGCCACCGCCCGACCCGCCCGGGATGCGCATGAGGTCCCAGGGGTTGTGGGTCGGGCCGTACGCCGAGTGCTCGGTGGAGGAGCCCATGGCGAACTCGTCCATGTTGGTCTTGCCGAGGATGACCAGGCCGGCCGCGCGCAGCCGGGTGACGATGGTCGCGTCGTACGGCGGGACCCACCCGTCGAGGATCCGGGACCCGGCCGTGGAGGGGAGGCCGCGGGTGACGACCACGTCCTTCACGGCGACCGGAACCCCCGCGAGCGGCGCCAGCTGCTCGCGGGCTGCACGCCGCCGGTCCACGTCCGCCGCGGTTGCGAGTGCGCCGTCGGCGTCCACGTGCAGGAAGGCGTGGACGTCGGTGTCGACCGCCGCGATGCGGTCCAGGTGGGCCTGGGTCAGCTCGGTCGAGGACACCTCACCGGAGGCGAGGGCCGCCGCCAGGTCGGCCGCGGTACGGCGGGTCAGCTCGGTGCCGGAGGCGGGCATCTCAGTCCTCCTCGAGGATGCGCGGCACCTGGAAGCGGCCCTGCTCGGCCGCGGGCGCGCCCGTGAGGGCCTCGTCGGCGGTCAGGCACGGTCGGGGCTCGTCCGGTCGCTGCACGTTGGTCAGCGGGAGCGGGTGCGAGGTGGGCGGGATGTCGTCCGCCGCCACCTCACCGACCCGCGCGACGGCATCCAGCACGACACCCAGCTGGCCGGCCAGGCGGTCGAGCTCGGCGTCGGTCAGGTCGATGCGGGCGAGCGCGGCGAGGTGCGCGACCTCGTCGCGGGTGATGGCAGACATGGCCGCTCAGTCTAGGGCGCGCCCACGCTCCCCTTGGCCTCGCCCAGCAGCCGCAGGTTGGTCGGCTGGCGGGTGGCGTCGCGGGTCTTGATCCAGGTCGTGACGTCCTGGGCGGTGAGCGGACGGGCGACGTGCCAGCCCTGCACCACGTCGCAGCCGAGGGTGCGGATGGCCTGCCAGGACAGCTCGGTCTCGACGCCCTCGGCGACGACCACCATGCCCAGGTCGTGGGCCAGCAGGGCGATCGAGCGGACCACGCTGGCGTCGTCCTCGACCACGGCCGCCCGGCTGACGAAGCTGCGGTCGATCTTGACTTCGGCGACCGGCAGGCGGCGGAGCAGGGTCAGGGAGGACCACCCGGTGCCGAAGTCGTCCAGCGCGATCCGGACGCCGAGCGTGTGCAGCCGGGCCAGCGTGCCCTCGGCCCGGCGCATGTCAGCGGTCAGGACGCGCTCGGTGATCTCGAGCGTGATCTTCCAGGGCGGCACGCCGTGCATGGCCAGCCGGCGCTCCAGCCGCTCGGTGAAGCGGGTGTCGTGGAGGTCGCGGAACGACACGTTGACCGCGATCGGCGTCTCGATGCCGATCTCGGCCCAGCGAGCGGACTGGGCCAGCGACAGGTCCAGCACGACGTCGGTCAGGCGCTGCATCAGGCCGGACTGCTCGGCGAGCGGGATGAACTCGTCGGGCGGGACCAGGCCGCGCGCCGGGTGGCGCCACCGGACGAGCGCCTCGACGGCGCGCAGGTGACCGTCGCGAGCGTCGCACTGCGGCTGGTAGTGCAGCTCGATCTGGCCCCGCTCGATGCCCAGCCGCAGCTCGCCGAGCAGGCCCAGACGGGACGGCGACCCGCCGTCGCGCTCGGCGTCGTACAGCTCGATCCCGGTGCGGTCGGCCTTGGCGACGTACATCGCGATGTCCGCGCGCGACAGCAGCTGCTCGTAGTCGCTGGCGTGCTCGGGCACGAGGGCGATGCCCATGCTGGCTTCCAGGTCGAGCAGCTGACCGTCCAGGACGAGTGGCTCGTCGAGGGCGACGCGCACCTGCTCGGCCACCTCCCACACCGTCTCGAGGTCCGGCACCCGCCGGAGCAGGATCGCGAACTCGTCGCCACCGAGGCGAGCGACCACGTCGTCCTCGCGCAGCGACGCGCGCAGCCGGTCGGCCACCCGCCGCAGCACCTCGTCGCCGACCGGGTGCCCGAGGACGTCGTTGACCTCCTTGAACCGGTCCAGGTCGAGCAGGAACAGGGCGCAGCCGATCTCGCCGTGGTGGGCGCCGGCGATGGCCAGCCGGGTCTGGTCGACCAGGTGCTTGCGGTTGGCCAGCCCGGTCAGGTCGTCGCGCTCAGACTGGCGCTGGCTCTCCCGGGACGCGTTCGCGCTGAACTGGATGGCCAGCAGCGGCACGACGGTGAGGATGATCGCCACCGGGAAGCTCTCCATGACGACGATGACCAGCGGAGCCAGCGCGTACTGCGCGGCCGAGACCGACAGGTGGAACGGCAGGTCGGCCAGGATCGCGCTGCCTGTGCCGCGCCCGTCGGCCAGCGCGACCGCGACGCCGACCAGCAGGTTGTTGGCGACGAAGCAGGCCACCGCGACGAGCAGGATCACCAGCAGGGACCGGGCGTGGTAGTCGTGCCAGGGCTTGGTGAGGCTGGCGTGGACGTCCAGGGCGGTGGCCGTGGCCCAGCCGGCCAGGACCGTGAGGCAGTACTGCGCGACGTTGAACGCGGTCCGCCAGGCGGTGCGCCGCTGCACCAGGCCGGTCGTTACCGCGGCGGTGGCGTGCAACAGCATCGCGGGGACCAGCCCGAAGTGCAGGAGCACCGGCAGCACGAACGTCGCCGACCAGGCGACCCCCATCGTGTCCGCGGCCGAGATGAAGATCGGCCAGACCTCGCCGGCGACGACCAGGAGAAGGGCCAGGGCCAGGGCGAGCCAGGTGGTGTGGCCCACATCGGACAGCCGGGTCCGGTCGAACCGGGCGAGCAGCACGGCCAGGACCGTCAGGCCGGCCAGGGTGACGACCACGACGTACGACACGAAGGCCATGGGGTGTGCGGCCGCGCGGATGCCCACCCGGGCGTCGTTCTCGCGCGACACGTCGACCCCTCCCCTCGCGCTCGCGAGCCCAAAGCTGAGCCAAAGCCCAGCCATTCACACAGCAACGGGTCCGCGCGTATCCCCGGCGCGGCCGCAGCGGCCGGAGTCGTCCCCTACTCGGCCGGGGTCAGGCTACGACGCGCGACGCCTCGTTGACAGAGGGTTGAGCGAAATTGCTCAGTTCAGGCCATCCGGGCCCTTCTCCAGCAAGGTCGTGAACTGGTCCTCGTCCAGCACCGGTACGCCGAGCTGCACGGCCGTCTCCGCCTTGCTGCCCGGACTGTCCCCCACGACGACGTACGAGGTCTTCTTGGAGACCGAGCCGGCCGCCTTGCCGCCGCGCAGCAGGATCGCCTCCCTGGCCTGGTCGCGGCTGTACCGTTCCAGGCTCCCGGTCACCACGATGGTCATTCCCTGCAGCGTGCGCGGAGCCGCCTCGTCGACCTCGTCCTCCATCCGCACGCCGGCCGCCTGCCAGGCGTCGACGACCGCCCGGTGCCAGTCCACCTCGAACCACTCGCGCACCGCCTCCGCGATCGTGGGTCCCACCCCCTCGACCGCGGCCAGCTCCTCGACGCCGGCCGACCGGATCCGGCTCATCGACGGCAGGGCCTGGGCCAGCGCGCGCGCCGCGGTCGGCCCGACGTGCCGGATCGACAGGGCGACCAGGACGCGCCACAGGGGCTGGCCCTTCGCCTTGTCAAGGTTGGCCAGCAGCTTGCTGCCGTTCGCGGACAGCTCGCCGTCCTTGCGGGTGAAGAGCGGTACGCCGAGCAGGTCCGCCGCGGTCAACGCGAACAGGCCGCCCTCGTCCAGCAGCACCGGCCCGGCACCGTCGCGGTCCTGCAACAGGGCCGCCGCCCCCTCGTAGCCCAACGCCTCGATGTCGAACGCGCCCCGGCTGGCCACGTGGAACAGCCGCTCGCGCAGCTGGGCCGGGCAGCTGCGCGTGTTCGGGCACCGGATGTCCTTGTCCCCTTCGCGTTCGGGTCGCAGCGGCGTCCCGCAGGCCGGGCAGGTCGTGGGCATGACGAACTCGCGTTCGGTCCCGTCGCGCAGGTCGACCACGGGGCCGACGACCTCGGGAATCACGTCCCCCGCCTTGCGCAGGACGACCGTGTCCCCGATCAGGACGGCTTTGCGCCGCACCTCGTCCGCGTTGTGCAGGGTGGCCATCTCGACGGTGGAGCCGGAGACCCGCACCGGCTCCATCACGGCGAACGGCGTGACCCGGCCGGTGCGCCCGACGTTGACCTGGATGTCGCGGAGGATGGTCGTGACCTCCTCCGGCGGGTACTTGAAGGCGATGGCCCAGCGGGGCGCGCGGCTGGTCGAGCCGAGCCGGCGCTGGACGGCGATCTCGTCGACCTTGACCACGACCCCGTCGATCTCGTGCTCCACCGAGTGCCGGTTCTCGCCGTACCGCTCGATGTACTGCTGTACGGCGGCCAGGTCGGGCACCACCTCGTACCGCGTGCTCGTGGGCAGCCCCCATGCCTTCATCAGCTCGTAGGCCTGGGACTGGCGCTGGATGACCAGGCCGTCCCGGACGCCGAAGCCGTGCACGAGCAGGTGCAGCGGACGGGTGGCCGTGACCCGGGGGTCCTTCTGCCGCAACGACCCGGCGGCCGCGTTGCGCGGGTTCGCGAAGGGCGCCTTGCCGGCCTCGACCAGGGAGGCGTTGAGCTGCTCGAAGCCCTCGACCGGGAAGAAGATCTCGCCCCGGACCTCGAGCCGGGTGGGGACGGTGTGGCCCGGCCGGCCCTTCGGCGCCGGCCGCAGCCGGTGCGGGATCCCGGCGATGGTCTTCACGTTGTTGGTGACGTCCTCGCCGACCCGGCCGTCGCCGCGGGTCGCCGCCCGGACCAGCCGGCCGTCCTCGTAGAGCAGGTTGATGGCGAGCCCGTCGACCTTGAGCTCGCACAGGTACCGGACCTCCGCGCCGCCGGCGTCGCGGGCGACCCGCTCGGCCCAGGCCGACAGCTCCTCCGGCGAGAAGGCGTTGTCCAGGCTGAGCATCCGCTCGATGTGCGCCACGGGCGTGAAGTCGGTGGAGTAGGTGCCGCCGACCGTCTGCGTCGGGCTCTCGGGGACCCGCAGGTCGGGGTGCGCCTGCTCGATCACCTCGAGCTCACGGATCAGCAGGTCGTAGGCGCCGTCGCTGATGGTCGGCGCATCCCGCAGGTAGTAGGCGAACCGCGCTGCCTCCACCTGCTCGGCCAGCTCGGTCCATCGCTGCCGGGCGGCGACCGGGTCGGCTGGTGCGGCGGCGGGGGCGGCCGCCGGTGCCACGGTCGACTTCGTGGCGGTGGGCTTCTTGCTGGTGCGGGACGGGCTCACGCGCCCATCCTGCCGCCTGCGGGCGACAGGTCGGTCAGTCCTCGTGGGCGAGCTCGGCGAGCGCCCTCCCGGACGCCACGGCCCGGTCCAGGACGGCCCGCGCCTGCTCGGGGGTTGCGCTCCCGAGCCCGCAGGCGGGGGTCGTGACGACGCCGGCCAGCCCGGTGATCGGCAGGCCCACCGAGTGCCAGGGCTCGCGGATCGCCGCCATGACCTCCGTGTCCGTGGGCAGACCGTCCGGGCGCTCAGCGGTCACAGCCCCGGGAACCGCGGGCACGGCCCCGGCCCACAGCCGCAGCCCACCCTCGACCGCCTCGGCCAGGGCCTCCCAGCCGGCCCGGTGCACGAGCGCCAGGTCCAGCGAGACCGCACCCGTTCCGGCCCGGTGGAGCAGGGCGACGGGTACGTCGGGCGCGCACGAGTGGACCACGCTCGCGGCCCGCGCACCGTGCACCGCGGCGACGACGTCGGCCAGCCCCCGCTCGGCCTCGACCGGGTCGAGGGCCCGGACCAGGCCGTAGCCGGAGGCGGTCGGCAGCCGCCCGGCCAGTGCTGCCGTCAAGCTCGGTTCGTCCAGCTGGATCACCAGCTCCGCACCCGGTACGGCCGCCCGGACAGCGGCCGCGTGGGTGCGGACGCCGTCGGCGAGCGAGGCCACGAGGTCGCGGCGCGCGCCGGGGTCGGTGATGGCCCGCTCCCCCCGCGGCAGCCAGAGGGAGGCGGCCAGCGTCCACGGTCCCGCCATTTGCACCTTCAGCGGCCCGGCGTACCCGTCGAAGGCCTCCGCCAGCTGGTCGAGGTCCGACCTGAGATATGCCCCGGCCCGGGCGGCGTCCCGGCCGGCGTGGTCGACGAGCCGCCATCCGTGCGGCTGCAGCTCCACCGGCAGGTCGACCAGCAGGGCTGCGCCACGGCCGACCAGGTCGGCCCCCGGCCCGCGGCCGGGCAGCTCGGGCAGGTGCGGGAGGTCAGGCAGCCGGTCGGCCACGAACCTGACGGCCTCGCGATAGGCGTCGGCATCGGTGCCCGGCAGCGACCCGACGCCCGTCGCCGTCCCCGCCGGCAGGTCGGGACCGCTCACGCGGCGGACGCGCCGCTGGTCGCGACGATCCGGCCGGCCGCGAGGACCCTGCTGCCGTCGTACAGCACGAGTCCCTGGCCGGTGGCGACGCCCCGCACCGGCTGGTCGAGCCGCGCGCGCAGGGTGTGCCCGTCGTACGACGCGTGGCACGGGACCGGCTCCGCGTGAGCGCGCACCTGAGCCAGGCAGGTGCGGCCGCCGGCGAGGCCCGTCGTCGTCGCCCCTGAGGGGAAGGCCGCGCTCGATGCCTGCAGCGCGGTCACCTCGAGGCTGGCCGCCGGACCGACCGTCACCCGCCCGCTGACCGGCTCGATCGCCAGGACGTAGCGGGGTCTGCCGTCCGGCGCCGGGCGTCCGAGGCGCAGGCCGTGCCGCTGGCCGACGGTGAACGCGTAGGCCCCCTCGTGCCGTCCGACGACGTCACCGGACTCGTCGACGATCTGGCCGGGCTGCGGACCGAGCCGGCGGGCGAGGTAGCCCGCGGTATCGCCGTCGGACACGAAGCAGATGTCGTGGCTGTCGGGCTTGTGGGCCACGGTAAGGCCGCGATCCTCGGCCTCGGTCCGGACGTCGGCCTTGCAGGAGCCGCCCAGCGGGAACATCGCGCCGGCCAGCTGCTGCTCGGTGAGCACCGCCAGGACATAGGACTGGTCCTTCGCCGGGTCCGCGGCGCGGTGCAGCTCACGCCGGACCGCTGATGCCTGGCCGGCTGCGACAACGGTCTCGACGCGCGCGTAGTGACCGGTGCAGACGGCGTCGAACCCGAGCGCGCGCGCCTTGTCGAGCAGGGCGCTGAACTTGATCTTCTCGTTGCAGCGCAGGCACGGGTTGGGGGTGCGGCCGGCGGCGTACTCCGCGACGAAGTCGTCGACGACATCGGCCTCGAACCGCTCGGACAGGTCCCAGACGTAGAACGGGATGCCGATGACGTCCGCGGCCCGGCGGGCGTCGCCCGCGTCCTCGGCGGTGCAGCAGCCGCGCGCGCCGGTCCGGAGCGCCTGCGGGTTGCGCGACAACGCCAGGTGCACGCCGACGACCTCGTGCCCGGCATCGACCGCACGCGCTGCCGCGACGGCCGAGTCGACCCCGCCGCTCATCGCCGCGAGGACCTTCATCAGCCGACGGCCGTCTGGCTGGGTGCCGGGACGTCGGCGACCGGCCGTGACGCCAGCCCCGCCTGACGGGCCCGGGCCACCGCGTCGGGCAGGACGGCCACCAGCGCGTCGACGTCGGCCTCCGTCGACGGGTGACCGAGGCTGAACCGCAGTGGCCCGCGCGCGTCGTCCTCCGGGACACCGAGGGCGAGCAGGACATGGCTCGGCTGCGGCACCCCGGCCTGGCAGGCCGAACCCGTCGAGCACTGCACCTCGGCGGCGTCGAGCAGGTACAGCAACGAGTCGCCCTCACAGCCGGGGAAGGTGAACAGCGCGTTGCCGGGCAGGCGGCCGGCGGGGTCCGGGTCGCCGCGCAGGACCGCGTCCGGAACGGCATGCAGCACCCGTCGTACCAGCTGGTCGCGGAGCTCGGCGAGCCGGCTGGCTTCGTCGGCCAGCCGCCGTACGGCGAGGTCGGCCGCGACCGCGAAGGCCCGGATCGACGCCGTGTCCAAGGTCCCGCTCCGCACGCCCCGCTCCTGTCCCCCACCGTGGGTCAGCGGGACGAGGACCGCATCACGCCGGGCGAGCAGGGCGCCGACGCCCACCGGTCCCCCGATCTTGTGCCCGCTGACAGTGACCAGGTCGAGTCCGGAGTCCCCGAAGTGCACCGGCACCTGGCCCAGGGCCTGGACGGCGTCGGAGTGGGTCGGCACGCCGCGCTCGCGGGCCATGGCGACCAGTTCGGCCAGCGGCTGCAGGGTGCCGACCTCGTTGTTGGCCCACATCACCGACACGAGGGCGATGCCGTCCGGGTCGCGTTCGAGCTCGGCGAGCGCGGTGTCGAGCCGGAGCCGGCCCAGCTTGTCGACCGGCAGTCGGACGACCTCCGCACCCTCGTGCTGCTCCAGCCACTCGACCGCGTCCAGCACCGCATGGTGCTCGACCTCGCTGACCACCACCCGGCGGGAGCCGCTGGATGCGCGACGGGCCCAGAACGTGCCCTTGACCGCCAGGTTGTCCGACTCCGTGCCGCCGCTGGTGAAGACGACCTCACTCGGGCGGGCGCCCACGGCGGCTGCGAACAGCTCGCGGGACTCCTCGACCACCCGGCGCGCGGCCCGGCCGGCAGTGTGGAGCGAGGAGGGGTTGCCCGTGACGGTCAGCTGGTCCCTCATCGCCGCGACGGCCTCGGGCACCATCGGCGTCGTCGCCGCATGGTCGAGATAGGCGGTCACGACCGGCCAGTCTAGTCCCGCGGTCCGGCCCGGACCGCCCGCGCCGGCGCGTACCAGGAGCGCTCGTCGAAGCCCGTCGAAGCCCGTCGAAGCGAGCCGAAGGTCAGTGCCCGGTCTTGCGCCGGCTCTTGGTGCGGCGCGGCGCCTTCTCCCGCACGTCGACCGCAGCCGGCTCGCGCAGGTCGATGGTGGCCGGGTGCAGCCGGTCCTCGTCAGAGCGCCAGGTCAGCTCGTTGAACTGCAGCGGCGTCCAGTTGAACTCGATCGGGGCCAGCTGGTCACGGTCGGCCGGCGCGTCAGGAGCCTCGTCCGCCGGCTCGTCCGCCACTGCGTCGATCGCCGGCTCGTCCGCCACTGCCTCAGCCGCGGGCTCGTCCGCCAGTGCGTCGACGGCCTCGACCTCGGCCGCAGGCTCGGTGTCGGTCTCCTGCTCGGCGTGCTCGGCCGGGGCTTGCGTGGTGTCGACCTCGACGTTCGCGACCGGCTCTTCGACGACGTCCTCTGCAGCGAACTGCTTGTCGGCCATGGCGACGGGCTCCTCGGGTACGTCCCGCGTGGCGACTGTCGCCGGCAGGGAACGTTCAGCCTGACGGACTGCACCGGGCGTGGCAACCGCCATCAGGGGCATCCTCGGCAACTCGTCCGGATGCTCACGAAGGTCGATAGTCGGGGGCCGCGCGGTGCTGGCCACCAGGTCAGGCGCCGCCTCAGGCTGGTGCAGCGGCGGGAGCTCGAAGGTGTCCAGATCGTCGGTGTGGTGCCCGGCGGGCCGCCGTACCGCCAGGAAGACCACCAGCGCGATGGTGAACAGGAGCAGGACCAGGCCCACGCCCAGCACCAGACCACCCGAGCTGGAGGTGGAGGTCGAGCCGGAGGTGGATGCCGGTTCGGCGCCGCCGGGCGCTTGAGGGTTGCTCGCGACCGGCTCGCCGAGTGAGACCGTCTGCTGCTCGCTTCCGACGCTGACCTGCAAGGGCTGACGCGTCGAGACCTGGGCCACGACCACCACGGACCCGCGCCACTGCGCGACCATGGCGTCGAGCGCGGCCAGTGCGCTGCCGGTGTCCGCCGTCGACACAAACCGGCCGGCCCGCCCGGACAGCTGCGCCCGCCAGGCCGGCGTGCACCGCGGCCCGACACCCAGCACGTCGGCGATGACACCGATGGGAGGGGCGGCGGGTGCAGGTGAGCCGCATGTCGTCACGACGAACACGTGCTGGATCCCGGCTGAGGCGGCCGCAGTGATCCCGACGCTGACCTGTCGAGCAGTCGACGCGGCCTGTCGTCCGAGGGCGGTCATGAACCCGTCACGGTTGACACCGACCGCCGAGATGCGCTCGCTGGTCGATGACACCAGCCCGAGCGGCACCTGTGGCGGCATCGCCTGGACGAGCTCGCCGACGATTCCCTGCACCTGCGCCAGGGACGCCTTGTCCGCGTCGGTCACGACGGCGAGCGGCTGGTTCTCCGACAGCAGCCAGCTCGAGGTCACCGGTACGCGCTGCCCGAACTGCGTGATGGTCACGGGCGGTTGCCGGGACGACGCGGGCCCGGCCAGACCGCCGACGACCAGGTCGACATAGGGAAAGCCGAGGGTGTCGACACCGGTGACCGTCAGCCGTGAGTCGTCGGATATCGCCGGTCCGCTGACGAGGGCGACGCTGGCGGCGACCGCCACCAGCACGGACGCAGCCCGACGCGCCCCCGTCCCCCGCGCCGGCCGCTGAGCCGTCATCCGCGTCCCCTCCCGTGACTGGCGGCACTTCCACATCGGTTCCAATCCTGGACCGCTCGCACTGGAAATGCCTACTAACGCAAGGATCCCGACGCGCCGTGACGGCGGGGTCACGCTCCGCCGACAATACGGGCGAGACACCATCAAGCCTTGCCGTTCCCGGCGACAACGGCCCATTCCAGGGCTTACCGTCCCTTGACATGAGCCACTACATGCAACGGCGGGGGAAAGCTGTCGTGGTGCTCGCCCTCGGCGCCACAGGTCTGCTCGTATCAGCTCCGATGGCCTCGGCCGCCGCCCCGGCGGGGGTCTCGGCGGGGGTTTCGGCCGTCTCGGCCCGAGCGGGGTCGAGCGCGTCGGTGACCCTTGTCCACGGCGTCCGCGGCCTGCTCGCGGACGTCGTCGTCGACGGCAAGACAGTCCTGCAAGGCTTCGCCTACGAGCGGGCCTCCTCGCCGTTGGCCCTGCCCGCGGGCGCCCACCGCGTGCAGGTCTTCAAGGCCAGCGAGCCGCACACCACCGCCCTGCTCGACGTGACGCTGAGTGTCAAGGCGGGCCAAGTCCTCACTGCCGCAGTCGGTTTCGACAGCGCAGGCGGTCCGAAGGCCTACGTCTTCGACGACACGCTCTCCAGTACCGCCCACTCGGCGAGCTCGATCGTCGTGCGCAACGTGTCACAGGGCAAGGCGCCCCAGGTGCTCATCGACGGGCGTTCAGCCACATCCGGCCTGGGCGCCGGGTCGCAGGTCGTTCGCGGTGTCAGCCCGGGCAGTCACACCGTCGGACTGAAGGTCAACGGTGCGTGGCTGCTGACGAACCAGCCCGTCCGAGCCGCGTCCGGCAAGGCCATGGTGGTGTACGTCGTCGGACTTCAGTCTTCGAAATCTATTGCGCTGGTTGCCAACTCGGTCACACCCCGGTTCGCCGCGGCCGCCGTGAACTCTGGCGGGCAACCGCCGCTCGAGTCGGGCCGGCCCGTGCCGACATGGCTGGCGCTGAGCTTGTTGGGGGCCGGTGGGGCTGCGCTGCTGATGCTGCTGCGGCGACGGACCGGGGCGACGTACTCGTCGGGAGCCTCACACGCGACCTGACCGGCCCGGCCGGCGGGTGGCCGCAGGGTCTGCCGCGCTGGCGGTCGTGCTCGGCGTCGTCGGCCTCTCGGTGCACGACCGCTCCCGGGCGACCGGCGCGGCGGCCGGGCCGGACATAGGCAGCGTGAGCCTCGGCTCGCCCGGGTCGGCCGCCGAGACGGGCGGCTCCGCGAACGGCGCGCCCACGCCTGCGGCGGGTGGCCTGCTCGCGACGCACTCGACCGAGCTCGGCGCTCAGGGCGACGACCGGGCGCGGCCCACCGCGGTCAGCATCCCGCGACTGCATCTGCGCGCGGCGACGACGGCCGCCGGCGTCGGGCCGGACAACCGCTCGCTCAGCCTCCTGCCGTCCGCGCGGGCCGTGGTCTGGTGGGCCTACGGCGCCACGCCGGGTGCGGCGAGCGGCACCGTGCTGTTCGCCGGCCATGTGTCGTGGAGCGGCCGGGCCGGCGTGCTGGCCGACCTGAGACTGCTGCGGCTCGGCGACGAGGTCACAGTCGCCCGCGGAGACGGCACTGTCGTGCGCTACCAGGTCACCGGGCGCCGGCGCGTGCCCAAGCAGTCGCTCGACCAGCTCGGGGTGTTCACCACTGGGGGGCCGCCCCGTCTGGTGCTCGTCACGTGCGGGGGAAGGTACGACGCGGCCCGGCGCTCCTACGAGGACAACGTCGTCGTCCAGGCCCGGCCGCTCTAGCGCGCGGGTGACGGGGGGTGCGGGGACGCGGTCAGCCCTTCGCGGCCTGGACCTCCTCGGTCGCCGCTGGCAGAACGGCGAAGAGGTCGCCCACCACGCCGAAGTCGGCCAGCTCGAAGATCGGCGCCTCGGCGTCCTTGTTGACGGCGACGATGGTCTTCGAGGTCTGCATCCCGGCCCGGTGCTGGATGGCGCCGGAGATGCCGCACGCGACGTACAGCTGTGGTGACACGGTCTTACCCGTCTGCCCGACCTGGTTGGCGTGCGGGTACCACCCCGCATCCACCGCCGCGCGCGAGGCGCCGACAGCGGCGCCGAGCGAGTCCGCGAAGCTCTCGACCGGCGCGAAGTCGCCTCCGGTGCCGCGCCCGCCGGACACCACGATGGATGCCTCGGTGAGCTCGGGTCGTCCGGTCTTCTCCCGTGGCTTGCGGTCGGTGATGCGGGCCGTCTTGGCGATGTCTGACACGGCCACCGTGACGGCTTGTTCGGTCGCGGATGCCGGGTTCGGCTGTGGCGCAGCGGAGTTCGGCTTGACCGTGATGATCGGCGTACCCTTCGTCACGGTCGCCTGCACGGTGTACGAACCTGCGAAGACCGACTGCGTCGTGGTCGGGCCCCCGTCGCCCGGCTGTACGTCGACCGCGTCGGTGATCACACCCGACCCGGTCTTGACCGCGAGTCGACCGGCGATCTCCTTGCCCTCGGCGCTGCTGGCGATGAGGACCGCTGCGGGCTCGGTCTGCTCGACCAGCTGGGCCAGGACCTCGGCCTTGGGAGCAACGAGGTAGTCCGTCACGTCCGCGCCGTCGACGACGTAGATCGTGCGGGCGCCGTACTCTCCCAACGTCTCTCGGGCTCGGTCCAGGCCGCTGCCGATGAAGACTGCGCTCGGCTCGCCGAGCCGCGCGCCGATCGTGAGCAGCTCCAGTGTGGTCTTGCGGACGGCCCCGTCGACGTGGTCGACGAGCACGAGTACTTCAGCCATGGTGTCGGATGCTCCCGTCCGGTCAGACGAACTTGTTGGCCTTGAGGAACTCGGCCAGCTGACGCCCGCCGGTGCCGTCGTCGGTCACGACCTTGCCCTTCTCCCGCGGCGGCCGGGCGGTGAAGCCCTCGACCTTCGTCCACGCGGCGTCGAGCCCGACCTGGTCGCCGGTGAGGTCGAGGTCGGCGAGCGCCCACTGCTCCACCGGCTTCTTCTTGGCCGCCATGATGCCCTTGAACGACGGGTACCTGGGCTCGTTGATCTGGTCGGTGACGCTGACCACCGCCGGGAGCGTGGCGGCGATGGTCTCCGTGGACTGGTCTCCGTCGCGCCGGATCGTTGCCGTGCCACCGTCGACGGTCAGCTCCGAGGCGAACGTCACCTGGGGCAGGCCGAGCCGCTCGGCGAGCATCGCCGGTACGACGGACATGGTGCCGTCGGTGGAGGCCATGCCCATGAGGACCAGGTCGGGCCGGCCGACCTTCTCGATCGCCTTGGCCAGCACCAGCGATGTGGCAACCGCGTCCGAGCCGTGCAACGCATCGTCCTTGACGTGGACCGCCTTGTCGGCGCCCATCTGCAGGGCCTTGCGGATCGCCGTCTCGGCTTGGTCGGGCCCGACGGTCAGCACCGTCACCGAGCTCTCGTCGCCGGAGGCCTCGCTCAGCTTGAGCGCCTCCTCCACGGCGTACTCGTCCAGCTCGCTGAGCAGGCCGTCGACGCCGACCCGGTCGGTCGTGTTGTCCGACGGGTTGAACGTGCGCTCGGCCTGGGCGTCGGGGACGTACTTAACGCAGACGACGATCTCCATGAGGCCCGAGGTTACCGGCGGGTTGTGGATGCCCACCTGCTCAGGCGACGGTGACGTCCCCCACACCGGGTGGGCGCCGGCGGCCGCGCGACGGCGTCGCCGGCCGGGCCGCTGTGCGCACAGTTGCCCCGCGTACCGTTGCCGCGCGAGTGCGGTCGCGCACGGCCTGGCCGGGGACGCCGGCGATGACGGAGTCGTCGGGGTAGCTGCCGCGGGCCACGGCGTGGGCAGCCAGCACGCAGCCGCTGCCCATCGTCGTACCGCGCAGCACCGTCGAGCGGACGCCCAGCCAGGAGCCCGGGCCGATCCGGACCGGGCTCTTCACCAGCCCGAGGTCCTTGATCGGGCGCTCGCGCGCGCCTGGCCCTTCGTCGTACGTGCGGTGGTCGAAGTCACAGACGTACACCCAGTCGGCGACCATCGAGGCACCGCCGATCTCGACGTCGAGGTAGCAGTTGACGGACGCGTCCCGGCCGAACACCGTGCGGTCGCCGATGCGCAGGGTGCCTTCGTGCGCGCGCAGGCGGGTCAGGTCGCCGATGTGCACCCACGGCCCGATGACGAGGCGGCCGTAGCCGGGCCGGGCGTACAGCCTCGTGCCGCGGCCGAGGAAGACCATGCCTTCGAGGACGACGTGCGGGTTGCGCAGTCGGAACGCCGCCAGGCGGGCGTAGCGCACGAGGTAGCCCGGTGTGAACGCCCGGTGGGTGAGGACCCAGCGCAGGCTGGCCGCCGTGAGATACCTGGCCTGGCGCGGATCTCGGCCCTGGCGCAGGCGCTGGGCCCACGCCGCCAGCACCCCGTCGCCCACCTCCCGCACCCTACGTGCTCCCTCCCCCGCGCGGTGCTCCGCGCAGCCCGGTTGCGACCCCTGCGGAGCGCCGATATCACCGAGCGCCAGGGAGTACGGCGTGGCGCGCGCAACGCGAGGCCTGTGGACAGCGAAAGCGGGCAGGCGGCGTACCGACGCAGGCTGTGCCGATGATCGAGGCCGACCTCCCTCTTGTGTTCACCCGCGAACACGCCGTCCGGGCCGGGTACACCGACAAGGCCGTCGACTGGCGGCTCAGCTCGGGCGCGTGGCGGACACTGCGGCGCGCCGTCTTCTGCCCAGCGTCGGCGTACGAGACCGCCTCCCCTGAACAACGCCATGTGCTCGCTGGATGCGGGGTGCTGCTCGCGATGGATGCCGACGAGGTGATCAGTCACCTGACCGCCGCCCTCGCCTACGGCTGGCCGGCACCGCTGGACGTGGACGCGGTCCCGTGGACGACCCTCGCCGCGCAGACACGGGGCGTGACCCGACGGCGCAACGAGCGCATCCGGCAGGTGGCACCACTGCCCGACCACCACGTGAACACGCGCCTGGGCGTGCCGCTGACGTCACCGCCTCGCACCGTGGCGGATTGTCTGCGCCATCTGCCGGCCGAGGCCAGCGTGCCGATCGCAGACTACGCCGTAGGGCACGGGGTCGACCTCGAAGCCGTGGCGCGCATCCTGCGGTGGCAGGAGTCATGGCCTTACGCCGCCCGGGGTCGCGCATCGATCGAGCTGGTTGATCCGCGCCGCGAGAGCTGGTTGGAGTCACGCTCGGCCGTCGCCTGGCAGCGCCTTGGCGTCCCGGCTCCCACCAGCCAGGTCGACCTGTTCGACGAGCGAGGCCGCCATGTCGCGCGCGTGGACTTCCTCTGGGCGGATCTCGGGGTCGTCGGTGAGGCGGACGGGTGGGCCAAGTACCCACTCGCCGCCGAGCCGAGCGGGCAATGGGATGCGCTCAGGGCGGAGAAGGTCCGCGAGGATCGGCTCCGCGACCTGGGCTACGAGGTCGTGCGGTGGACCACGGCCGATGTCATGCGGCCGGACGCCTTGCTCGGCCCGAGGCTTGCTCGCACTCTGGCCCGGGCGCGACCCCACCTCGTCCGCGGCACTCGCCGGACTAGTCCGGTCCCGGAACCACACGTCGTACCGGCAGCTGGGCTGAGCGCGCTGGCCCGGCTGTCGCCGACCGGTCAGGTCCTGGCCCGAACTCGCTCGTACTCCCTGGAGCCCGGTGATCTGGCCTCGTGATCGGCGCTCGCGCCGGGCGCTGGGGAGCACCGCGCGGGGTGGGGAGCACGAGGGGCTAGGGCTTGAGGGCGGTGAGGGCCACGTTGTAGAAGAGCCGGGCCGGTACGACGTGGGCCCGGGTCAGCAGGCGGTCCAGCGCGCTGAGCCGCTGCCACGAGCGGTACGCGAACATGGCCCAGCCCCATCCGAGCCGGTCCGGGTTCACCGCGGCCTCGAACGTCCGCACGGGCCATCCGAGGAACGCCGCCGTCAGCTCCTCGGTCTGCGTCCGCACGTCCACGCCCCCCGCGCGCAGTGCCATCCGCGCGAGCGCGCCCGGCTCGAACGTGTGCAGGTCCACGACGGCCTCGAGCGCCGCAGCGCGGGACGACTCGTCGAGCTCCTCCTGCGGCCGGGCCCATCGCTCCCGCAACCGTGGCAGATGCGTCACCCGCGTCGTCGCCGCCCAGGTCAGCCGGCCCAGCCGGCGCGCGTACCAGTCCCCGACCCTCGTCGGCTCCCCGGCGACGACCAGCCGTCCGCCCGGGCGCAGCACCCGCAGGCATTCGCGCAGCGCGAGCTCGACGTCCGGCACGTGGTGCAGGACTGCGTGCCCGACCACGATGTCGAACGAGTCGTCGTCGTACGGCAGGTGCTCGGCGTCGCCGACGCGCCCCTCGACGGAGAAGCCCAGCCGGCGCGCGTTCTCCTGTGCCGCCGCCACCATCCCCGGCGACAGGTCGCTGACGCAGACCTCGGACAGCACACCCGCCTGCCGCAGGTTCAGCGAGAAGAACCCCGTGCCGGCGCCGATCTCGAGCGCCCGCCCGTACGGCCAGCCCTCGGTGCCGGCCACGGCCGCGAACCGGTCGCGGGCATAGCTGATGCAGCGTTCGTCGAACGAGATGGACCACTTCTCGTCGTACGTCGATGCTTCCCAGTCGTGGTACAGCACCTGCGCCAGCTTGGTGTCGTGCCAGGCCCGCTCGACGTCGTCGGCGCTCGCGCCCACGGTCACCGTCCCTCGAAGACAGCCTGGCCCGGCCCGTTCTCCACGAACGACGTCATGCCGATCTCCCGGTCCCGCGTCGCGAACAGCGCGGCGAACTGCATCCGCTCGATCTCCAGGCCCGTGGCCAGGTCCGTCTCGAGGCCGCGGTCGACGGCCTCCTTCGCCGCGCGCAGTGCGTACGCCGGGCCGCTCACGAACCGCTCCGCCCGCCGCTGGGCCGCGGGGTACACGTCGGCCGCCGTCTCGACGACCTCGTCGACCAGGCCGATGGCCAGTGCTTCCTGGGCTCCGACGAACCGTCCCGTGAAGATGATGTCCTTGGCCCTCGACGGCCCCACCAGACGCGAAAGGCGCTGTGTCCCACCGGCGCCCGGGATCACGCCCAGCAAGATCTCGGGCTGGCCCAGCTTCGCGTCGGCGGAGCAGACGCGGAAGTCGCACGCCAGTGCGAGCTCGCACCCACCGCCGAGGGCATACCCGGTCACCGCGGCGACGGTCGGCACGGGGAGGAGGGCCAGCGCCGTGAAGGAACCCTGCAGCGCCGTCGAGCGGTCGACCATGTCGGTGTACGTCATGGTCTGCATCTCCTTGATGTCCGCGCCGGCCGCGAACACCTTCTCCCCGCCGTACACCACCACCGCGCGGACGTCCGCACGGGAACGGATCTCGGCGCACACCTCGGTCAGCCGGTCCTGCACCGCGGCGTTGAGCGCATTCATCGGCGGGCGGTCCAGGCGGATCGTTCCGATGCCGTCCTGGACGTCGAGGGAGAGGAAGTCAGCCACCCGCGCGAGCCTAGCCGCCGTACGACAGACTCACGCCTGTGCCCACGCCCGGACCCACGGACCTGCCACCACCTCTGGGCGTGACACTGCACGACGACGGTAGTGCCGACGTCGCGGTGTACGCCGGGCATGCCGACGGTGTCGAGCTCTGCCTGTTCGACCCCGAACCGATCGACCCCGAACCGATCGACGCCGGCGTCCAGGCTGCCACCGGTGAACGGCGGGTCGAGCTGGGCTACCGGGCCCATGGCACGTTCTTCGCCAGGGTGCCGGACGTGCGCGCCGGACAGCGCTACGGGCTGCGCGTCCACGGTCCCTGGGATCCGGAGCGCGGCCACCGGCACAACGCCGCCAAGCTGTTGCTGGACCCGTACGCCCAGGCCGTCGAGGGTGGGGTCACCTGGACGCCGGCGGTCTTCGGGCACACGGTCGGCGCCGACCTGCGGGGTGACCCGGCCTTCCGCGACGACCGCGACTCGGCACCGTACGTGCCCCGCGGGGTGGTCCTGGACAACGGCTTCGACTGGGGCGACGACCACCGCCCCCAGGTGCCGTGGTCGGACACCGTCATCTACGAGGCCCACGTCAAGGGCCTCACCGCCCGCCACCCGGCCGTCCCCGAGCACCTGCGCGGCACCTACGCCGGCCTGGCCGACGCGCACGTCATCGACCACCTCGTCGGGCTCGGCGTGACGACGGTGGAGCTGCTGCCGGTGCATGCCTTCGTGACCGAACCGGCGCTGGCCCTGCGCGGCAGGCACAACTACTGGGGCTACAACACGTTGAGCTTCATGGCACCGCACGCGCGCTACGCCGCGGCGAGCGAACCGCACGAGGCGGTCAAGGAGCTCAAGGGCATGGTCCGGCTGCTCCACGAGGCGGGCCTCGAGGTGATCCTGGACGTGGTCTACAACCACACCTGCGAGCAGGGCGCCGACGGCGCGACACTGTCGTTGCGCGGGTTGGACAACCGCGCCTACTACCGCCTCGACTGGCAGGGACACGACGTCGACGTCACGGGTTGCGGCAACACGCTCGACCTCCGCCACCCGATGCCCTTGCGCCTGGTGCTCGACTCCTTGCGGCACTGGGTGCAGGACCTGCATGTCGACGGCTTCCGGTTCGACCTCGCGACCGCGCTGGCCCGCGGCCGCGACGACGCCTACGACCCCGACCATCCGTTCCTGATGGCGCTTCGGACCGACCCCGTCCTGTCCCGCGTCAAGCTCATCGCCGAGCCCTGGGACGTCGGTCAGCACGGCTGGCGCACCGGCCAGTTCCCGCCGCCGTTCGCCGAGTGGAACGACCGCTACCGCGACTGCATCCGCACCTTCTGGCTCGCCGACGCCGCCCGCCACGCAGCCGGACAGACCGGCCACGGAGTGCGCGAGGTCGCCACCCGGCTGGCCGGCTCCCAGGACCTGTTCGGCACCCGGGACCGTGGGCCGCTGGCCTCGGTCAACTACATCGCCTCGCACGACGGGTTCACCCTCGCTGACACCACGGCCTACGACCGGAAGCACAACGAGGCGAACGGCGAGCACGATCGTGACGGGCACGACGACAACCGGTCGTGGAACCACGGCGTCGAGGGCGCCACGGACGACGTCGAGGTGCTGGACCGCCGGCACCAGGCCATCCGCAACCTGGCCGGCACCCTGGCCCTGTCCACGGGCGTACCGATGATCTGCGCGGGCGACGAGCTCGGGCGCAGCCAACAGGGCAACAACAACGCGTACTGCCAGGACAACGAGACCTCTTGGCTCGACTGGGATCTGGCTCCCTGGCAGAAAGAGGTGCTGGCCACGACGCGCCAGGTCTTCGCGCTGCGCCGCGCCCACCCCGTCCTGCGCCCGCGCGAGTTCTTCGCCGGCCACCCCCGGCGTTCGGACGGCACGACCGACCTGGTCTGGTATGGCCGCGACGGTCACCGCATGGACCCCGGCCGTTGGAACGACACCGAGGTCCGCACGCTGCAGATGCATCTCGACGGGGGCGACGTCGGTGGCGGGTCACTGCTCGTCATCGTCCACGGCGGCGACGAGACCACCGTCACGCTGCCCACCCCGCCGGGCGTCGCGTCGTACGAGCTGTTGTGGGACAGCACCGTGGCAACACCGAAACCGAACGGGGACAACGAGATCCGGCCAGCCGGCGCGAGCGTGGCCCTGACCGGACCCAGCATCAAGCTGTACGGCGTGTGCTGAGCCGGGTGAGCGCAGTCAGCTCCGCTGCGCCTGCGCGTTGAGGGTCCGGGCCCGGTCCTGTGCGAGCGCCCGCAGGTCGGCCAGCCGCTCCTGCGCGTCGGGTGACCCCGCCTCGACGACGCCGACGTCCCGCGTCTCCAGCACCTCTGGCGGCTCGGTCGCCGTCACGCGTTCGACGACCACACGCGCGCCGTCGCCCGGGTGCGTCAGCTCACCAGCGCGCCAGACCCAGGGCCGCTCGACCACCCGGGCGCCCGCTCGCTCGAACCGCGTCGCGAGGTACCAGATCAGGCCGGCGACGAGGGCGAACATGACCAGCCCCGCGACGAGGACGACCACCTTGGCCACGTCGGCGCGCTCCCTCCGGGTGCCCGGTCAGGCGTTCGCGACCAGGCCGAGCTCGGCGTTGCTCGCCAGCCCGCTGTGCCGCGGCAGGACCCGGACGGTGTACCCGAACGACCCGGTGCGCCTGAGCCGCAGGTCGCCTTCGAACCGATGCCGACCGCCCTCGTAGGCCTCGGCGTGCGCCAGGTCGGCCGATGAGCTTTCCGGCGCGATCTCGTCCGCCTCGCTCACCCGGCCGTAGACGACCTGCACCTCGACGTCCTCCGGCTCGAGGCCGTCGAGGTTCACGAACGCGCGGACGTGCAGCACGTCGCCGACCTGCGGCGAGTCGCTGACGCCGGAGGACTCCACGTGGTCCACCCGGACGCCGGACCAGGCGGTCCGCACCTCCGCCTTCCACGCCGCGAGCTCGCGCGCGCCCACGTACTTCGGGCCGTTCAGCGACCGGGCGGCCGCTGTCGCCGGCGCATACAGGCGCTCGACGTAGTCCCGCACCATCCGGGTCGCCAGCACCTTCGGGCCCAGGGTCGACAGCGTGTGCGTGACCATCTCGAGCCAGCGGGTCGGCAGTCCGGCCTCGTCGCAGTGGTAGAACCGCGGCGCCACCTGCGTCTCGATCAGGTCGTACAGGGCCGCCGCCTCGAGGTCGTCCCGCGCGTCAGGGTCCTCGACGCCGTCGGCGGTCGGGATGGCCCAGCCGTTGTCGCCGTCGAACCACTCGTCCCACCACCCGTCGAGGATGGACAGGTTGAGGCCGCCGTTGAGCGCGGACTTCATGCCGGACGTCCCGCACGCCTCGAACGGACGCAGCGGGTTGTTGAGCCAGACGTCGCAACCGGCGTACAGGTACTGCGCCATGGCGATGTCGTAGTTGGGCAGGAACGCGATCCGGTGCCGGACCTCCGGGTCGTCGGCGAACTTCACCATCTGCTGGATCAGCGTCTTGCCGGTGTCGTCGGCCGGGTGCGACTTGCCGGCGATGACGATCTGCACCGGCCGGGCCGGGTCCAGCAACAACGCCTTGAGCCGCTCCGGGTCGCGCAGCATGAGGGTGAGGCGCTTGTACGTCGGCACGCGCCGGGCGAAGCCGATGGTCAGGACATCCGGGTCGAGGATGTCGCTCGTCCAGCCGAGCTCGGCCTTGCTGGCCCCGCGCTTCAGCCACGACGAGCGGACCCGTCGGCGGGCTTCGTGGACCAGCTGGTCGCGCATCGTGCGCCGGCACTCCCAGATCTCACCGACCGGGATCTCCCCGATCCGGTGGAACGAGCTGTCGTCGAGCTGGTCGCCCAGATGGCGCTCGGCCAGCTCGAGCACCCGCCGGTCAGACCAGGTGGGGGCGTGAACACCGTTGGTGATGCTCGTGATCGGCACCTCACGGTCATCGAAGCCGGGCCACAGTCCGTCGAACATGTGCCGGCTCACGACCCCGTGCAGCTGCGAGACGCCGTTGGCGCGCTGCGACAGGCGCAGACCCATGACAGCCATGTTGAAGACACCGGTCTCGCCGCCCGGGTAGTCCTCGGCACCGAGCTCGAGGATGCGCCCGACCGGAACGCCGGGCACCGAGTTGTCGCCACCGAAGTACAGCTCGATCTGGTCCACGCCGAACCGGTCGATGCCAGCCGGCACCGGCGTGTGCGTCGTGAACACGGTGGCCGCCCGCACCGCCTCGAGGGCCTCGTCGAAGGACATCCCGTCGCCCTCGACCAGCTCCCGGATCCGCTCGAGGCCAAGGAACCCGGCGTGCCCCTCGTTGGTGTGCATGACCTCGGGGGCCGGAGCGCCGGTCAGCCGCGACCAGAGCCGCAGCGCGCGCACGCCACCGATGCCGAGCAGCATCTCCTGCTGCAACCGGTGCTCGCCGCCGCCGCCGTAGAGCCGGTCGGTCGTCAGCCGGGCCTGGTCGTCGTTCGCCTCGACGTCGGAGTCGAGCAGCAGCAGTGGCACGCGGCCGACCTGGGCCTTGCGGATGTAGGCCACGATGCGCCGCCCGCCGGGCAGGCCGACCTCCACCTCGCAGGGCGTGCCGTCGGCCTCGCGGAGCAGCGTCAACGGCAGACCGTCCGGGTCGAGCACCGGGTACGTCTCCTGCTGCCAGCCGTCCCGCGAGATCGACTGCTTGAAGTAGCCGGTCTTGTAGAACAGGCCGACACCCACGATGGGCACACCCAGGTCGGACGCCGCCTTGAGGTGGTCGCCGGCCAGGATCCCCAGCCCACCGGAGTACTGAGGCAGCACCTCGGTGATCCCGAACTCCGGCGAGAAGTAGCCGATCGCCGCCGGGGCGTTGTGCGCCGGGTCGGCCGCCCACTCCTGGTACCAGCGCGGCTGGTCGCAGTACGCCGCGAGGTCGTCCGCCGCCGCCTGCACCCGCGCGACGAACGCCGGGTCCGATGCAAGCGCGTCCAGCTCGTCCGAGGAGTGCGCCCCCAGGAGCGCGACCGGGTCGTGTCGCACCCGCTCCCACCGCTTGGGGTCCAGCTCGGCGAACAGGTCGCGCGTGGGGGGATGCCACGACCAGCGCAGGTTGCTGGCCAGGATGCCCAGGGGTTCGAGGGGGTCCGGCAGCACCGTGCGGACGCTGAATCGGCGAATCGCTCTCACGAGGAGGCACCGTAGCCGGATTCGGCCCGCCGACACGCCCGTGCCTGCCGTTTTCCTGCAAAAGCAGCAAGATCTTGCAGGCGAACGTTCACAGCGGCGGGGGTACGGCCAGCGAACCGGCCAGGGACCCGCCTGGCGGTTGGACCGGCACGAGCGTCGCCTGGTAGGCGTGGTAGATGTCCGGTTTGCCTGGCCAGACCGCACGGTCCGGGGCAGTGGGATGGCCGTCCGGCGCCAGCTCGTGCCACCAGCTGCCCCCCTGCACGTCGATGTAACGGGCCCGGGCGACGTTCCACCATTCGGCGTAACGGTCCCCGTACGACGACTCGCCGGTCCGCCGGTACAGCACGGCGGCGGCGGCGATGGCCTCGCAGAGCACCCAGTGGAACCGCGCCGGCACGACCGGACGGCCGTCCCAGTCGACGGTGTAGACGAAGCCGGTCCCGTCACCAGCCCATCCGACCTCGGTCGCGACGTCGAACAGGTGCCGCGCATCCGACGCCAGCCATTTCGGCGCCGGCTCTCCGGCGCCGTTCATCGCCGCCTCCAGGCAGACCAGCAGCCGGGCCCACTCGAACGCGTGGCCGGGTGTGGCGCCGTACGGCCGGAACGGGTCGTCCTTGCGCTCGGCGTTGAACCCGGGGAGCACCGACCCGTCCGGGGCGCGGTGCTCAGGGATGAGCCAGGCGTGTGTGGGAGCCTGCTCGTGCACGTAGTCGCGTGCGACCTCCAGGGCCTGGCTGCGCCAGAACGGGTCCTCG
This sequence comes from Actinomycetales bacterium, assembly GCA_045807245.1. Classification (GTDB taxonomy): domain Bacteria; phylum Actinomycetota; class Actinomycetes; order Actinomycetales; family CAVURS01; genus CAVURS01. Next base: position 2,526 of record JBJMHS010000054.1, on the reverse strand, counting down.
GTGGCATCGGACGCAGCGAGGAGTGCCTCCACCAGGTGCATGGCGCTGTTGGCGCCCCTGTAGTCCTCCCGAGTGCTCCAGTCCGCGTCGTACGACTCCCAGGTGACGCCCGGTCGGGCGTCCAGGAACCGTTGCCGCACAACGGAAAGCGCCCTTGCGAGCAGATCCTCGGCACCTGGCCTCATGGCCAGGTGGGCGGAGCTGGCAGCCAGTACGACGAAGGCATGCGTGTAGGCCAGCTTGCGGTCCGTGTCGGCCCGCCCCTCGAACCAGCCGCCGTTCATGTGGTCCTGCAAGGGACTGGCCAGCGCCGCCAGGCCGTGGTCGACCAGGGAGGGCCCGTCAGGGTCGCCGCGCAACGTAGCGAGCGCGTACACGTGGGTCATCCGGGCCGTGATCCAGGTGGCGACCGGCCGGTCGAGCTCGAGCCGGCCGTCGCGGTCCAGCCAGCCGAAGCCGTCGCCGGGCACGATCGACGTCCGGCCGAACGCGAGCAGCCGGGCACCCTCCGCGGCCAGCCAGGCCCGGTGACCGGCGTCCGGCCAGCGGGTCGGCAGACCCGGCTCACCTTGGGGTTGTCCCATGGCCGCGGAGTCTGCCGTATCGACACGCGAGTGCCTCTGTCGCCGCCACGCACCGGACTCGATAGCGTTTTCATGTGACGCCCTCGAGCGGAAAGCGCGCCGGCAAGCGCGCCCGCCCCGCCTCTTCGGGGCGCCAGGACACCACAGCCGCCGTGGCGGCCGCGGCGAGCAAGGCGGCGGCGGCCCGGGAAGCGCCGGCCAAACGAGCCGCGCGGACCGAGACCGGACCCGCCGCCCCGCCCGCTCCGCCGGCCGCAGTGCCGGCTGCTCCGCCGGCTGGCAAGGCCCCCGAGCCTCCAGAGCCCCCCGAGCCGTTGACCGGTCCGCGCACCCGAGCCGGCCGGATCCCGGTGCTCAACGTGCAGCCGTGCGTGGACTGCGGCCGCTGGCCGGCCAAGGCCGTCGTCGGCGAGGAGGTGCCGGTCACCGCGACGGTGTTCGGCGAGGGTCACGGGGCCGTCAACGCGACCGCCGTGCTCACCGGCCCGGACGGTCAGCGCATCTCCGCACCGATGCATTCGCTCGGCCCCGGGCTGGACCGGTGGGGCGGCACGGTCGTCCCCGACGCGATGGGCAACTGGTCCCTGACCGTCGAGGGCTGGAGCGACCCGTACGCGACGTGGGAGCACGACGCCACGATCAAGGTCGCTGCCGGCGTGGACACCGAGCTCATGCTGGCCGAGGGCGCTGTGTTGCTGCGACGAGCGGTGGCCCAGGTCAAGCGGACGCCCGCGCAGGCCCGGCCCCTGCTGGACGCGGTGACGGCGCTGGAGGACCCCGGCCGGCCCGCTCAGGTGCGGCTCGCGGCCGCGACGTCGGTGCAGGTGGAGCGCGAGCTGGCCCAGCGCCCCTTGCGCGACATGGTCACGTCCAGCGACCCGCTGCGGTTGCGGGTGGAGCGCGAGCGCTCGCTCTACTCCTCCTGGTACGAGTTCTTCCCGCGCTCCGAGGGTGCACGGCGGGACGACAAGGGCACCTGGCACTCGGGCACGTTCACGACGGCGATGAAGCGCCTGCCCGCCGTCGCGGACATGGGGTTCGACATCGTCTACCTCCCGCCCATCCACCCGATCGGGCGGGTCAACCGCAAGGGCCCGAACAACACGCTCGACCCGGGGCCGCAGGACCCCGGGTCGCCCTGGGCGATCGGCTCGTCGGACGGCGGCCACGACACGATCCACCCGGACCTCGGCACGTTCGCCGACTTCGACGCCTTCGTCGCCCGGGCGCAGGAGCTGGGCCTGGAGGTGGCGCTCGACCTTGCGCTGCAGTGTGCCCCGGACCACCCGTGGGCCACCGACCACCCCGAGTGGTTCACCACGCGCGTCGACGGCTCGATCGCGTACGCCGAGAACCCGCCCAAGAAGTACCAGGACATCTACCCGGTCAACTTCGACAACGACCCCGGGGGGCTGTACGCCGAGGTGCTGCGCATCGTTCGTCTCTGGATGTCGCACGGCGTCAAGATCTTCCGCGTCGACAACCCGCACACCAAGCCGGTCGAGTTCTGGGAGCGGCTCCTCGGCCAGGTCATGGCCGAGGAACCGGAGGCCATCTTCCTGGCCGAGGCGTTCACCCGCCCGGCCATGATGGCCACGCTCGCCAAGGTCGGGTTCCAGCAGTCGTACACCTACTTCACCTGGCGCAACGCCAAGTGGGAGGTCGAGGAGTACCTGCGCGAGGTCTCCGGCGACTCGGCGGCCTACTTCCGCCCGAACTTCTTCGTCAACACCCCGGACATCCTCACCGAGTTCCTCCAATACGGCGGGCCGACGGCGTTCCGGCTGCGCGCTGTGCTCGCGGCCATGGCGTCGCCGAGCTGGGGCGTGTACGCCGGGTACGAGCTGTACGAGCACGTGGCCCGGCCCGGGGCCGAGGAGTACATCGACAACGAGAAGTACCAGTACCGCCCGCGGGACTGGGCGGCGTACGAGAAGGGCGG
>JBJMHS010000053.1:0-14334 GCA_045807245.1 Actinomycetales bacterium | reverse complement strand
TGGCACCTCGATGTCGGCTCGTCGCATCCTGGGGCTGGAGTCGGTCCCAAGGGTTGGGCTGTTCGCCCATTAAAGCGGTACGCGAGCTGGGTTTAGAACGTCGTGAGACAGTTCGGTCCCTATCCGCTGCGCGCGCAGGAAACTTGAGAAGGGCTGTCCCTAGTACGAGAGGACCGGGATGGACGAACCTCTGGTGTGTCAGTTGTTCCGCCAGGAGCACCGCTGATTAGCTACGTTCGGAAGTGATAACCGCTGAAAGCATCTAAGCGGGAAGCACGCTTCAAGATGAGGTTTCCATGGGGTGTTCCCCGAGAGGCTCCCAGCTAGACTACTGGGTTGATAGGCCGGATGTGGAAGTGCGGTAACGCATGAAGCTGACCGGTACTAATAAGCCGATAACTTGATACAAAGATGCTACGCGTCCACTGTGCGGTTCCCGAGATACGGTCGGGTCAACCGCGATATCTCCATAGAGTTTCGGCGGCCATAGCGAAGGGGAAACGCCCGGATCCATTCCGAACCCGGAAGCTAAGCCCTTCAGCGCCGATGGTACTGCGCGGGTGACTGCGTGGGAGAGTAGGACGCCGCCGGACATACTTCACGAATGACCACCCGGGCAACCGGGTGGTCATTCGCATTTCTGGCGGTCACTGAGGAAAGTGTGGGACGTGGACGACAGAGGTAACGAACGCCGTGGTCGCGGGCGCCGGGACGTCACCGGTCGCAGCGACCGCGCAGTCGAGCGCCCACGTCGTGAGCCACCGCCCGCAGGTCCGCGACGGTCCGCGCCCGCCGACCCTCGCCTGCCCGACGACGTGCGGCCCGAGGATCTGGACCGCTCGGTGCGGGCGGAGCTGCGCACCCTGACGCCCACGAATGCGGACACGGTGGCCCGGTACCTGGTCCAGGTCGGCCGGCTGCTCGACCTCGACCCCGACGCGGCGTACGCCAACGCGATGGCGGCCCAACATCGGGCCGGGCGCGTAGCGGTCGTACGCGAGGTCACCGGGGTCGCTGCCTACCGCAGCGGCCGTTTCGCCGAGGCCCTGGCGGAGTTCCGGGCCGCGAGACGGCTGTCCGGCTCGGCGCACCTGCTCCCGCTGATGGCGGACTCCGAGCGCGGCCTGGGCCGTCCCGAACGGGCCCTGGATCTCGCCGCCAGCCCGGAGGCGGGGCGGTTGGCGGCGGCCGAGCGGGTCGAGCTGGCCATCGTGACCTCCGGTGCTCGGCGCGACCTCCACCAGCTCGACGCCGCCGTCCTGGCGTTGCAGACGAGCGACCTCGGAAACGAGAAGGCCTCGTGGTGGCCGCGTCTGGCCTACGCCTACGCCGATGCGCTCGAGGCGGCCGGACGGGCCGACGAGGCGCACAGCTGGCTGGCCCGCGCGGCTGCCGCCGACACCGCCGGCGAGACGGACGCCGCCGAGCGACTGGCCGAGGTAGAAGGGGTCGGCGAGATCGTCGACCTCGACGAAGACCGCGGAGACGAGTCGGACCCGAGCGCTGCGGGGACCTGAGAGGCACACGCTCGTCATCCACAGGCGCGGTCGTCACTCCCCGCCATCCACAGGCCACGCGGGCACACCGAGGCGTTGTCCGCGGGCGCGGCCAGTCTGCGGCCATGACGAACAGCAAGGACACGATCGTGGCCGCCAACGAGGTGCGCCTGGTCGGCCGGGTCGCGACCGGGGCGACTACGCGCGAGCTGCCTAGTGGCGACACCGTGACCGTGCTCCGGTTGGTCGTGCCGCGCTCGCCGCGAGCGGGGCGTCCGCGCGGTCCGAGCTCCGACACGCTCGACTGCGCGGTGTGGAGCGCCCGACTGCGACAGCGTGCGGCGCGGCTGGCGCCGGGGACACTGGTGGAGGTCCAGGGCGCGCTGCGCCGGCGCTTCTGGCGGACACCGACGGGTCCGGCCAGCCGCTACGAGGTGGAGGTGGTCTCGCTGCGCCGACTCCCACCCAGCCTTGCGGCGACGACGGCCGCTGGGCCGTGAGGGACCTGAGACGGCGGTGCCGCTCGGTAGGGTCCGTGCGTGTCCGCAGCCCAGCCGCCCGCCCAGCTCGGGCTGTCGTCGGCCGAGGAGCCGCTGGCGGGTGGGTTCGACGTCCTGCTGTTCGACCTCGACGGCGTCGTGTACGTCGGACCGGAGGCCGTGCCAGGTGCGGCCGAGAGCCTCAGCCGCGCGGCTCGGGCCGGCCTGATCTGCCGGTTCGTCACGAACAACGCAGCCCGGACCCCCCAGGACGTCGCCGCGCACCTGCGGGAGCTGGGCATCCAGGCTGACGACGACCAAGTCGTGACCGCTGCGCAGGAGGGTGCCGAGCTGCTTGCGTCTCGACTGCCCGCGGGTAGCGAGGTCCTGGCCGTGGGCGGCCCAGGAGTGTCCGCCGCTCTTCACGAGGTCGGCCTCGTGCCGGTCCATCGGACCCGGAGAGGGGTGGCCGGTGTCCTGCAGGGCTTCGGGCCAGACGTCGGCTGGAGGGACCTGGCCGAGGCGACCTATGCCGTGAGGGCAGGAGCCGACTGGGTCGCGACCAACCCGGACATGACTGTCCCGACGCCTCGAGGCACCGCACCGGGCAACGGCCAGCTGGTCGGCGTCGTTGCCCGAACCACGGGGAAACAGCCCGAGGTGACCGGCAAGCCGGGACCGGGCCTGTTCACGTCCGCGGCTCGCCGCGCCGGTGGCGGCCGGGCGCTCGTGATCGGAGATCGGCTGGACACCGACATCGGTGGGGCGGGCGCGGCCGGCTTCCCGTCCCTGCTGGTCCTTACCGGTGTGACCGGGCCGGAACAGCTGCTCGGGGCCGGCCGACACGAGCGGCCGAGCTATCTGGCCGCGGACCTGGCCGGCCTGTGGCAGAGCCATCCGCCGGTCGTCCAGGCAGATGAGTGGTGGGTCTGCCGAGAGGCCCGGGCCCGGGTCAGCGGCGTACGGCTCGAGGTCGTAGGGGAGAGCGGACCGGACCCGCTTGACGGCTGGCGCTGCGCTGCTGTGGCCGCCTGGTCTGCCCGGGATCGGGGTGCTGAGGTCGACCTGACCGCGTCGGCGGAGAGCCTCCGGGCCTGGTCCGGGTAGCGTTGCGTGGGGCCTGGGCACTGTTCTGGCCCGGCCGGACCCGCGAGAGGAGGAGACGATGCGAGACGCGATGCGCGGTTACCTGAACGCGGCCACCGGTATTACCGAGCTGACCCGCAAACGGGCCCAGGACCTGGCCCAGTCGCTGCTGTCGTCCACAGGCGCCACGAGCGGAGGGGCCGGGGTCGCTCATCAGGTGAGCACGCTGGCCGAGGAGCTCATCTCCGCCGCCCGTGCGAACCGCCGAGCGGTGCGCGAGATGGTTCGCGGCGAGGTAGAGGTCGCGGTGGGCCGGCTGGGCCTGGTCCCGGCCTCCGAGCTTGCAGCGGCGCGCAAGCAGATCGCCGACCTGGAGACCGCGGTCGCGCAGCTGAGACGCGGCGGCAAGCGAGCCGCCACCGAGACGAGCGCATCCGCAGCACGCGCGGCAACGCGCACCCGCCCGCCCCGGGCAGCGCTCAAGCGGTCGGCGACGGCCGCTGCGCCAGCTGCCCGATCGACCCCGGCCCCCGCCGTGGCGACGGGTGCGGCGACGGGCGCAACGAGTAAGGCCACGACGACGAAGACGACAGCGAAGAAGGCCACGGCGACGAAAGCCACGGCGAAGAAGGCCACGGCGAGCAAGGCCACGGCGAAGAAGGCCACGGCGACGAAAGCCACGGCGAAGAAGGCGACGGCGAAGAGGGCCAGCGCCATGAAGATCCCGACCGCCGGGACGACGACACCGTGAGCGAACACGGTCAGACTTCGTCGGAGGACGAGGTCCCGGCGTCGTCTCAGGATGACAGGGAGCCTTCCCTGGACACGCCACCTCGCACCGGCGACCCGGCGGTCGACGCTGCTCTCGCCGCGGCCGCCGCCGTACAGAATGCGGAACCCGGCGACCAGCTGGACACGTACGTCGGCACGCATCGAGCCCTCCAGGACCGGCTCGCCGACTCTGGCGCGTGAGCGCGGTGCCGCGCGTCGACGTCGAGCTGGTCCGCCGAGGCCTGGCTCGCTCCCGGGGCCAAGCCGGCGAGCTGGTCCGGTCCGGCCGGGTACGCGTCAACGGGTCGGCCGCGGCGAAGCCCGCCGTGCCGGTCGTTGCCGAGGCCCGGATCGAGGTGGAGCCGAGTCAGGAAGACGGCGACGTCGGTCGCGGTGCCGCGAAGCTACGGGCAGCTCTCGTGGACTTCGCCTCGGCCGGCCACCGTCGTGGGGGCCCGGGAGCCGGTCCACACGTTGCCGGTGCCCAGGCCGTCGACGTCGGCGCGAGCACCGGCGGGTTCACGCAGGTGCTGCTGGAGCGCGGCGCCGAGCGCGTCGTGGCGCTCGACGTCGGCCATGGCCAGCTTGCGGAGTCCCTGGCGGCCGATCCGAGGGTGGAGGACCGGCCGGGCCTGAACGTTCGCGACGTCAACGCCGAGGAGATCGGCGGCCCGTTCGACCTCGTTGTCGCCGACCTGTCGTTCGTGTCGCTGACCATCGTGATGTCGGCGCTGGCCGGGCTGGTTCGCCCGGGCGGCGACCTGGTCCTGCTGGTGAAGCCGCAGTTCGAGATCGGCCGGGAGCGCCTCCGGAAGGACGGTGTCGTTCGCAGCGAGCAGCTCCGGGACGAGTCCGTGAGGGGCGTGCGGACCGCGGCTGAGCGCGCGGGACTGACCGTGAACGCCGTCGTACCGAGCCGCCTGCCCGGAGCATCCGGAAACGTCGAGTTCTTCCTCTGGGCCACGCGGTGAGCAGCGGATGAGCGACCCGGAGCCCGCCTTCACGTCCCCGGGCTCGGCCCGTCGCCGGATGCTCATCGTCACCCACACCGGGCGGCCGGGCGCCGTGACGGAGGCGACCGGCATCATCAGCCAGCTCCTCTCGGCCGGCATCGAGGTGGCGCTGCTGCCCAGCGAGTCGGACGCGATCGGCGACCACCCCGACGGCATCGTGGTCGCCGACCCGCTGAACCCGAGCGAGGGCTGCGAGCTGGTCATCTGCCTCGGCGGTGACGGGACGATCCTGCGCGGCGCCGAGCTGGGCCGCGAGGCGGGCGTGCCCGTTCTCGGCGTGAACCTGGGACACGTCGGGTTCCTGGCCGAGGCCGAGCACGAGGATCTCGGCCTGACCGTCGAGCGGCTGGTCGCCCGCGACTATGACGTCGAGGAGCGGATGGCGATCGATGTCGTCGTAAGCGTTGCCGGGACCGAAGTGACGCGGTCCTGGGCGCTCAACGAGGCAACGGTCGAGAAGGCCGCGCGGGAGCGCATGCTCGAGCTCGTGGTCGAGATCGACGGCCGCCCGCTGTCCACGATCGGCTGTGACGGTGTCGTCATGGCGACGCCCACGGGTTCGACGGCGTACGGGTTCTCGGCGGGCGGACCGGTGATCTGGCCCGAGGTCGAGGCACTGCTGTTCGTGCCCATCTCGGCGCACGCGTTGTTTGCCCGGCCGCTCGTCGTCTCGCCACGTTCGCGCCTGGCGGTGGAGGTGCTCGAGGACACCGAGGGCTCGGGGGTCCTGTGGTGCGACGGTCGCCGCATGGTCGAGCTGCCGCCCGGCGCCCGGATCGAGGTGACCCGCAGCGCCACGCCGGTCCGCCTGGCCCGGCTGATCCGGGCGCCGTTCACGGACCGGTTGGTGGCCAAGTTCAACCTGCCGGTGGCCGGCTGGCGCGGCCGGCGCAGCTCCCGCTCGTAGGTCGCTGCGGTCTCCTAGGCTGACCGCGTGCTCGAGGAGATCCGGATCAGCGGCCTCGGGGTCATCGGCGAGGCAGTGCTGGAGCTGGGGCCCGGGCTCACCGTCGTGACCGGTGAGACGGGCGCCGGCAAGACCATGGTCGTCACCGGTCTCGGCCTCCTGTTGGGGGCTCGAGCCGACGCCGGGGCGGTGCGCACGGGCGCCCGCGCCGCGGTCGTCGAGGGCTTCGTCCGCGTGCCGGCCAACAGCCCGGTCGCCGAGCGCGTCACGGACGCCGGTGGCGAGCTGGACGACGGCACGCTCGTGATCTCGCGGACGGTCACCTCCGAGGGCCGCTCGCGGGCTCACCTCGGCGGCCGCTCGGTCCCGGTCGGGGTGCTCGCCGAGATCGCGCCCGAGCTCGTCGCCGTCCACGGCCAGTCGGACCAGATCCGCCTGCTCGCACCGGCGCGCCAGCGCGACCTGCTCGACCGGTACGCCGGGCCCGCGGTCAGTGTGCCGCTTGCGGCGTACGCCGAGTGCTACCAGCGGCTGCGCGAGGTGGAGTCAGCGCTGGACGAGGTGCGGACCAGGGGTCGCGAGCGGGCTCAGGAGGCGGAGCTGCTGCGCCACGGCCTGGCCGAGATCGAGCAGGCCGACCCGCAACCGGGCGAGGACCAGGTGCTCGCGGCCGAGCTCGCCCGGCTGAGCCACGCGGACACCTTGCGTGAGGCGGCCGAGCTCGCGCACCAGGTCCTCAGCGGCGAGCGGTCCTCCTCGTCGGGAGCGTCCGACGCCGCCACCGTGGCCGACCTGGTCGGCGAGGCGGCCCGACGCCTCGAGCCGGGGGCGGCCCTCGACCCGGAGCTCGCCGCCCTGCAGACGAGGCTGACCGAGGTCGGCATCCTGGCCGCCGACGTCGGTGGCGACCTCGCGTCGTACGCAGAGGGCGTGGAGGCCGACCCGGTCCGGCTCGCGGCGGCCCAGGACCGGGTCGCGGTGCTGCGCGCACTGACCCGCCGTTACGGCGAGGACGTGGACCGGGTGCTGGCCTGGGCCCAGGATGCCGCCAAGCGCCTGCTCGAGCTGGACGACGACGACTCGCGGCTGGTGCGTCTGGGGGCGGAGCGGGACGACCTGCGCATCCGGCTGGCCGACCTCGGCGCTCGGCTGGGCGCCGCCCGGCAAGGCGCCGCCGCCGGGCTCGCGGACCTGGTCGGGGCCGAGCTGGCCGAGCTCGCGATGCCGACCGCCCACCTGGAGCCCGCGGTCCGCCAGCGCGACGACGGCGCCGGACTGGACCTCCCGGACGGGCGGCGAGTTGCCTTCGGACCATCGGGCCTCGACGAGGTCGAGCTGCTGCTCAGCGCCCACGACGGGGCGCCGGCCCGTCCGCTGGCCAAGGGAGCCTCCGGCGGCGAGCTCTCCCGCGTCATGCTCGCCCTCGAGGTGGTGCTCGCTGGCGTCGACCCGGTGCCGACGTTCGTCTTCGACGAGGTGGACGCCGGCGTGGGCGGCCGGGCCGCGGTCGAGATCGGGCGGCGGCTGGCCCGGCTCGCGCAGGACGCACAGGTGCTGGTCGTGACCCACCTGCCGCAGGTTGCCGCGTACGCCGACCGGCACCTGGCGGTGACCAAGGCAGAGGACGGCACGGTGGTGGAGAGCGGTGTCGTGCTGCTCGATGCCGCCGGCCGGGTGACCGAGCTGGCCCGGATGCTCGCCGGCCAGGAGGACAGCCGGTCCGCCCGGGCGCACGCCAAGGAGCTGCTGGCGGCCGCCCGGCACTGAGTGCTGGCGGCCGCCCGGCACTGAGCCGCTGGTCAGGGCGCCGTGGAAGGATGGCCCGCGATGCGAGTGCCTCCCATGCTGCGCAGACACCCCAAGGTGCCGGTCTCCTCGGGGGTGTCCGGTGTCGCCCGCGTGGACGCCCGCACGAAGAACCTCACCAAGCGGCTCCAGCACGGACAGATCGCCGTGATCGAGCACCTGGACATCGACCGGGTCTCGGCCGAGGCACTGATCGCCTGCCACCCGGCCGCCGTCATCAACGCCGTGGCGAGCACGAGCGGCCGCTACCCGAACCTCGGCCCGGAGATCCTGGTCGACGGCGGCGTCCTGCTCGTCGACCAGGCCGGCCACGAGGTCATGCTCGAGATCGAGGAGGGCGACCAGGTCCGGATCGACGGGCCGCAGATCTTCGTCGGGGACCGGCTGGTCGCCGAGGGCGTCGTGCAGACCCCAGAGACCGTGGCCCGGTCCACCACCGACGCCCGGGCCGGCCTGGCGGTGCAGCTGGAGTCGTTCGCGGCCAACACGATGGAGTTCCTGCGCCGCGAGCGCGAGCTGCTGCTCGACGGCGTGGGCGTCCCGGACATCACGACCCGCATCGACGGCCGGCACGTCCTGGTCGTCGTCCGGGGGTACCACTACAAGGAGGACCTGGCGACGCTGCGGCCGTACATCCGCGAGTTCCGCCCGGTCCTCGTCGGGGTCGACGGGGGAGCCGACGCCCTGCTCGAGGCCGGTCATCGCCCGGACCTGATCGTAGGCGACATGGACTCGGTGTCCGACCACGCCCTGACCTCGGGGGCGGAGATCGTCGTCCACGCCTACCGCGACGGCCGGGCACCCGGCCTGGACCGGGTGCACGCACTCGACCTCGAGCCGGTCGTGTTCCCGGCCACCGGGACGAGCGAGGACGTCGCCATGCTGCTGGCGGACGACAAGGGCGCCGAGCTCATCGTCGCCGTCGGGACGCACGCCACGCTCGTGGAGTTCCTCGACAAGGGCCGGTCCGGCATGGCCAGCACGTTCCTGACCCGGCTGCGGATCGGCGGCAAGCTGGTCGACGCCAAGGGCGTGAGCCGCCTGTACCGCTCCCGGGTCTCGACCATGCAGGTCTCGATGCTCGTCCTGGTCGGCCTGTTCGCTCTGTTCGCCGCCCTCTGGTCCACGCCGTCCGGCAACGTCGTCCTCGGGCTGCTCGGCGCCCGCTGGGACGACTTCACCACCTGGATGCAGGGGCTGTTCTGAGATCCGGCCGGCTGGCGACACGGGCTGCCCGGCCACCTTGTCCTTCCCCGACATGCGCTTCCCGTGTCCACCCGAATGCTGCATACTTATAAGTATCGGAAGTATTAGTGTGAAACAGGGCAGCAGGGGGTTTCGCCGTGGAAGGCATTCGGGGAGTGCTGAACAAGCCGTTGACTGCTGTGGGGTGCGCAGCCGCTCTCGGGGCTGCGTTCGTCGCAAGCGGCCCGGCGGTGGCTGGCACACAAGCTGGCGGGCCGCAATCAATCACCTCCACCACCATCGCGTCGGGCACCGTCGTTAACGGCTCGGCGCCGGTGCCTGGAGCGACCATCACACCGATGGTGTGGCCGAATTCGGATGTCACATCAAGACTGGCCGTCGGTGATGACGTGCCCCTGTTGGCGCTTCCGTCCATGAAGTCATCAAGCACCGGCAACTTCACAGTGAACCTCGACCCGTCGACGCTCTCGGCGAAGTACCTCGACCGCAAGGGCCGCCCGGATATCGAGCTGCGCATCAACAACGCCGGCAAGGAGCTGTCCTGGAGGTTCACCGCGGACAGGTCCTCGACGGGCTGGACTACCACGAAGAACGAGACTGATGCGTCGGTGGATGGCTCGACCCCGGTGGCCGAGACGTTGGTGGCCAACTTCGGCGCGAACCCGACAGTCACCGAAGTGAATGGGGTTACGGCCCGCGCGTTCTCGTTCGGCAAGATGTCGACCACGGACGCCGAGTCGGCCGGAGCGCGTGCTGACAGGCAGACCTCGGTCGGCACGATGGTCGTTCCCACCGCAGCTGTCTGCGCTGTGAAGGCCGGGAACTGGTACTACAACAGGGTTGAGCCGTTCACCCACGCCTACCCCGGCTCGCAAGCCCCGGTGACGGTGGTCCAGAAGTACGGCGTCGACCACACCCTTGGGGTTGCTGTGAGCATCCAGGGCGGACCTTGGGGCGGCGGCAACGCGGGTGGCTCGCGGACGATCTCGCTGTACGCCTCGGGCAGCCAGCAGCAGACCCACAACTCAACGGCGTTCAACTCGCTCAACTTCCGGGAGTACCTCGAACAGTGTGGTTCGGGCGCCTACAAGCAGTGGCGTCAGGCCGAGAACGTGTACGCGATCCTGTCCCGGATCGACCCGGCAGCCGAGCCCAGTTTCACGTCCTGTACGACGTACACCTCCGGCGACTGGACCAAGTACCGGGGCGTCAACATCACCTACCACAACGATGTGAACGTCATCGTGGCCGACGTCAACGCGCAATCCGGCTACAGCCCGGAGACCGAACTCTCGTGGCACATCCTCCACAAGTCGCAGATCTGCGGCTCGAACTCGTTCGGTTGGGCGACCGCCCCGGAGGCGGAGGCGAACTCCTTTGCCTTCCCCTGACCGAACGGGCCTAAGTACGGGACGTAGCAGGATGGGTGCGGTGGCGTCGGTCGCCACCGCGATCCTGCTCGGCCTGGCGTTGGTCGCGTTCATCGTGCGTGGGAACGGCTCGGCGGCGCCCAAGCTGACCGTCCCGTCAGGTGAGGCGTTCGGCATCTCGCTGGCGTACCACGGCGACGGGCCCTGGTCCTTCGGAGCTGCGGCTCTCTGCCTGAGCGCACCGGGCAACGTCACCATCACCGGGGTCCACCCCCTCGGCGGCAACGGGCAGCTCAAGCCGTTGGGGTTCGCCACGCGCCCGATGCCGAAGTCCGCGCTCGGTGCCGTCCAGGGCTCTCTCACCAAGCTCGGGTTCCCATCCTCTGCGACCGTGACCGGCAGGTGCGCGACCGGTGCCGCCCCCACCGAACTGGGCACGACGTGGCTGCGCACCGGATCCGGCAACGGCCGGTTCGACAGTCTGCGGGTCGAGTACAGGTCCGCCGGCACGACGGGCTCAGTGGTGATTCCCTGGAAGCTGAAGCTCTGCGGCCCAGACAAGAGGACCGACGAGGCCTGCGGACCGCCCGACACGCCATAGGTGCTCGCCGCTGGGCGGGGCCGGCTCACGCACGAGCCAACCTGACAGGGGCGCTCGCTAAGTTGTCCCTATGCACAGGCTGCGTGAGGCCCGGGTCGCATGATCGACTTCCGGTACCACGTCGTCTCGATCGTCTCGATCTTCCTGGCGCTGGCGGTCGGCATCGTCCTGGGCGCGGGTCCGCTGCAGGGACGCCTGGGCGACACGCTGAGCAAAGAGGTGTCCGGCCTGCGCAAGGACCGGGTCAACCTGAACACCCAGCTGCGCGACGTGACAGCGAACATGAACGAGATGAACCGGTTCGTCGAGGCGACCACCCCGGCGTTGGTGACGAACCGTCTGTCGGCCCACTCGGTGACGATCGTCCGGCTGCCCGGGTCGAGTGACGACGTCGCGAAGAACGTCACGGACGAGCTGACCGAGGCCGGAGCCACCGTGCACGGCACGGTCAAGATCACGAAGGTGTGGACCGATCCCACCAAGGCGCAGTTCCGCGATGACCTGGCCAAGAGCCTCGCACCACTGGCGCGCAGCCAGCCGCCGACCGGCGCCGCCCAGGACCAGGGTCTGGCCGCGGTCCTGGCCCGCGGTCTCGTGGTCGCGGACGTGTCCGCTGCGGGCCGGCCCGACTCCGGCGCCACTACGGCGCTGCAGAGCCTGAAGACCGCGGGCCTGATCGACTACTCCGGCACCGAGCCCGAGCCGTCCACGCTCGCGGTCGTCGTCGCCGGCCCGCCCACCCCCAACGAGAGCTCGGACCTGGAGAAGGCCGAGGCCACGTCGTACGCCGTCGTTGCCCGCGCCCTGGACGCCCAGAGCTCGGGCGCAGTGGCGGTCTCCGACCCGACCGGGGCGGACGACGGCGGAACGCTCGACGCGCTGCGCTCGGACAAGCAGGCGAGCCAGGATGTCTCGACGGTCGACGACGCCGACCAGCCGATGGGGCTGGTCACGCTGATCCTCGCGTTCCGGGAGCAGCTCAACAGCCACGCAGGTCAGTACGGCGTGGGGTCCGGAGCGACGAAGATCATGCCGGACCTCGCGGCCCTGTGATCCGGCGCCTGCGGACCGGCCTGCTCTCCGCCGGAGCGACAGCCGCAGCCTGGGAGGCGCTGCGGGCTACGCCACCCGGCGGCGCGGCGGTCTGGGAGCGGCGCAACCACCGTGGTGAGCCGGTGACGCTGCTCGAGGGCCCGGCGTTCGCCGCCGGAGCCCTCAGCGGTGTGGTGCTCGGCGCAGCCATCGAAGGGCGCACGAAGGCGGCCGCCGTGCTGGCCACAGCGGGGGCGGCTGGGCTCGGGGCGTACGACGACCTGGCGGGCGACGGGTCAAGCCGCGGGCTGAGGGGGCACCTCGGGGCGCTGCGGCGCGGTGAGGTCAGCACCGGTGCGGTCAAGGTCGGCGGCCTGGCCGTGACCGGTCTGCTCGCCGCCGCTGCGCTCCCTCCCCGGCCCGGCGAACCGGCCACCGGTGCCGGACGAGTCGCTGACATCGCCCTCTCCGGCGCGCTGGTCGCCGGTACGGCGAACCTGGTCAACCTGCTCGACCTGCGACCCGGCCGGGCCCTCAAGGCGGTCGTCGGGCTCGGTGCGCTGACCGCACTGGGCGGCGGACCGGCCGGGCGTCTTGCGGCATCGGCCGTCGGTGCGGCCGCGACCAGCCTGCGCCCCGACCTGGGGGAGCGGGCCATGCTCGGGGACACCGGGGCCAATGCGGCCGGCGCCCTGCTCGGGCTGGCCTGGGTCCGCGGCCTGAGCCGGCCGGCCCGGCTGTTCGCGCTGGCGGCGGTCACCGGGCTGACCTTGGCCAGTGAGCGGGTCAGCTTCTCCGCCGTGATCGACCGCACCCCGGCACTGCGGGCCGTCGACCAGCTGGGGCGGCGGCCGCCCGAGCGGGACCCTGCCGGTTCCGCTGAGACAGCGCCACGGTCGTGAGTGCGCGGCGTACGGCGGGGCTGGTCGGTGCGGCCGGCCTGATCGCAGCCGTCACCGTGCTCGCGCGAGTCGTCGGCCTCGGCCGCTGGCTCGCCTTCTCGCACTCGGTCGGCGCGACCTGCACCGGCACGGCGTACTCCACGGCGAACCAGCTCCCCAACGTGCTCTACGAGGTCGTGGCGGGTGGTGCGCTGTCCGCCGCGGTCGTCCCGTTGCTGGCCCGGCCGATGGCCGACGGCGACCGCGACCAGGTCGACCGGACCGCGTCCGCCCTGCTCACCTGGGCCTTCATCCTGCTCGTGCCGGTCGCCCTGCTCCTCGCCGTGGTCGCCGGCCCGCTGGTCACGGCGCTCGAACCGGACGGTGACTGCTCGCGGAACGGCCTGCACGCGTTGGCGGTCCGGATGCTTCTCGTGTTCGCACCGCAGGTCGTGCTCTACGGGATCGGGGTCGTCCTGACCGGCGTGCTGCAGGCCCAGCGGCGCTTCGCCTGGGCCGCGGCCGCACCCCTGCTGTCGTCGGTCGTGGTCATCGGGTCGTACCTGTGGTTCGGTGCGATCGCCGGCGACGGGCGTGACGACCTGTCCCGGCTCTCCCGCTCGGCCGAGCTCGTGCTCTCCGTGGGTACGACGCTCGGGGTGGCCGCGCTGAGCCTGCCCCTGGTGCTGCCGGTCCGCCGGGCCGGGGTGCGGCTGCGAGCCACGTTCGCCTTCCCCCCGGGCGTCGCGCAGCGGGCCAGGCGGCTGGCCGCCGCCGGTGTCGCGACCCTCGGCGCTCAGCAGCTCGCCGTGGTCGTGACGCTGTGGCTGGCCAACCGGCGCGGGGGACCGGCCGCGCTCAACGTCTACCAGTACGTGCAGGCCGTGTACGTCCTGCCGTACGCCGTGCTGGCCGTGCCGCTGGCCACGTCGGCCTTCCCGCGCCTGGCCGAGCACGCGGGAGGCGTTGACGACGCGTCGTACGCCAGCACCCTGGCTCGCTCGACCCGGCTGGTCGTGCTGGCGGCCCTGGCCGGCACCGCACTGCTGGTCGCGACCGCCCCCGCGGTGGGTGCGTTCTTCTCGGCCATCGACGCTGGCCGCAGCGGCTCCGGCGCGGGCACCGGCGCCGCGGCGCTCGCCGGTATGGCTACGGCACTGACCGCGTTCGCACCCGGGCTGTGGGGCTTCGCGCTGATCGCCCACCTCGGCCGGGCGCTGTATGCCGACGGACGCAGCCGCTGGGCGGCCGGCGCCACTGCCGCGGGCTGGCTGGTCGCGGCTGTGGGCTCGGTCGTCGTGGTGCTCGGGCTGGTCGACGCGGCCGGTGACCAGCCCCGGCGGACCTTGCTCGGACTGGGCCTGGCCAGTACGGCGGGTATGACCGTTGCGGGGGCCCTGCTGATCTGGGGCGTGGTCAGGACCCGTGGCGGCGCCGGCCTGTCCGGCCTGCTGCGCGCCCAGGTCGTCGCGCTCGTCGGGGCGGTGCTCGCGTTAGCGGCCGGTCGGGTCGTCACCGACGCCGTCGTCTCCCCAGGGGTCGGGCCCAGCCTCGCGGCCGGTCTGCTCGGTGCCGCCGTCGCTGCCGTGGTCCTGGTGGTCGTCGTCGCGGCCGCCGACCGCGGTGACGCCCGGGCGCTGCTCGCCCGCATCGCGGGGGGCCGGCGATGAGCCTGCGCGTCCTGCT
>JBJMHS010000052.1:0-51007 GCA_045807245.1 Actinomycetales bacterium | reverse complement strand
TGTTCATCTCCGAGAACACGGTCAAGAACCACGTCCGCAACATCCTGGAGAAGCTGCAGCTGCACTCCCGGATGGAGGCCGTCGTCTACGCGGTGCGCGAGAAGATCCTCGACATCTCCTGATCGCACCGGCTGCAGGTGACGCGGTGCCTGTCGTACGGCCGTTCTAGAGTCGCTCGGGTGACGACCACCGAGGGCGCTGGCTGGACCGCGCCCGCCGTACAGCGCCGGCCCGAGCCCGAGATCCTCGACGAGCGAGCCGGGCTGGAGGGCTGGCTGGACTACCACCGCGACACCCTGCTGATGAAGTGCGCCGGCCTGACGGTCGAGCAGCTGCGCGAGCGCGCGGTCCCGCCGTCCAGCCTGTCATTGCTCGGGCTGGTCCGGCACATGGCCGAGGTCGAGCGGTCGTGGTTCCGTCGCCGTCTGGCCGGGCAGGACCTCGGGTACCTCTACTGCTCGGACGACAACGAGGACGGCGACTTCGACGACGTCGACACGGCGGACGCGGAGGCCGACTTCGCGACGTACCGGTCGGAGGTCGAGCTGGCCCGGGCCGCCGCCGCGGAGCTGCCCCTGGACCAGCAGTTCGTGCGGCCGAACCGCCCCACGCTGGACCTGCGCTGGATCTACCTGCACATGATCGAGGAGTACGCGCGGCACAACGGCCACGCCGACCTGCTCCGCGAGCGGATCGATGGCGTCACCGGCGACTAGCGCCCGGCGCGTGCCCCGCGACACGTTCACGGTTGCGCAGGCCCGCCGGATCGCCCTGGCCGCACAGGGTTTCACCGACCCGCGGCCCACCGGCGAGCCCACCATGCGACATCTTCAGCGGGTCGTGGACCGCGTCGGCGTCATCCAGGTGGACAGCGTCAACGTGCTGACTCGCAGCCACTACCTCCCGCTCTACTCCCGGCTCGGGCCGTACGACGCCGGGCTGCTCGACCGTGCGCGGGACCGCGCGCCCCGCCGACTGGTCGAGTACTGGGCCCACGAGGCGAGCCTGATCCCGCCATCCACCATCCCGCTGCTGCGCTGGCGCATGGAACGCTGGTCGGAGGACGCCTGGGGCGGCATGAAGAGCGTGCAGCGCGACCATCCCGACGTCGTGGCGGCCGTGCTGGAGGAGGTCGCGGCCCACGGCCCGCTGACCGCACGCGGCGTCGAGACCCGGCTGTCCCACGACCGACCGCGAGCCAAGACCGACTGGGGCTGGAACTGGAGCGTGGTCAAGCAGGCGCTCGAGCACCTGTTCTGGACCGGGCAGGTCACCTCGGCCGGCCGGACCACGCAGTTCGAGCGCCGGTACGCCGTGCCGGAGCGCGTCTTGCCCCGCACGGTCGTCGAGGCCCCGCGGCTGAGCGACGAGGAGGCCTTCCGCGAGCTGGTCGCCATCGCGGCCCGGGCCCACGGCATCGGCACCGAGCAGGACCTGCGTGACTACTTCCGGCTCTCACCCGAGACATCGCGTACGGCGATCGCCCAGCTGGTCGACGAGGGCACCCTGCTGCCGGTCACCGTTACGGGCTGGCGGCGTGCGGCGTACCTGCACAAGGATGCCCGGCTGCCCCGCAAGGTGACGGCCCGCGCGTTGCTCAGTCCGTTCGACTCCCTTGTCTGGCAACGGGATCGGACGTCACATCTGTTCGGCATGGACTTCCGGCTCGAGATCTACGTGCCGGCTCAGCTGCGGGTCCACGGGTACTACGTGCTGCCCTTTCTGCTCGGCGACCGGCTGGTCGCCCGGGTGGATCTCAAGGCCGACCGGGCGGCCCACGGCGGTGAGGGGGCCCTGCTGGTCCAAGCCGCCCACGCGCAGCCCGACGCCCCTGAGGAGACGTCCGCAGAGCTGCTGCACGAGCTGCACGACCTGGCTGGATGGCTCGAGCTCGAGCACGTGGTCGTGACCGGTCGTGGTGACCTCGGTCCCGCGCTCGCGGGCCGCCTGGCCGAGCGGCTCAGCGCGTGACGACCTCGACGGCCTCGGCCTCGTCGGCCAGCAGGTCGTAGCAGACCAGGTCGTCCGCCGTGCCGTCCGGCTGCGGGTCCACGGCGCGCAGCACGCCCACCTGGCGGAACCCGGCCCGTTCCGCGACCCGGCGGGACGGCGCGTTGGCGGCGGCGACCCGCGCCCAGACGCGGGACCGGCCCAACCCACCCTCCTCGACCGGCACGACGGCGTGCCGCACGGCCAGCCGGACCATCTGCTCGGCGAGGCCGCGACCGCGCGCGGCCGGGTGTACCGCGTAGCCGAGAGCCGCACGGTTCCCGGGCAGGGCGAGGTCGAACAGGTCCACACAGCCGACCAGCCGGTCGCCGGCCGGGTCGGCGACACACCAGGACACGGCCTTGCCCTCCGACATCGCGGTGCGCTGCCCGAGCAGCCAGGACGCGGCCTGCACCGGCCCAAAGGGCGCCGCCACGCCGGGCAGGAACCGCTGCGCCATCGGATCGCCGAGCGTCTCGGCCAGCCGGCCGACGTCCTCGTCCCGATAGGGACGCAGCACGACGCGGTCGCCGTACAGCACCGGAGCCTGGAACCACGGGGTGCCCGGCGTCATGGGCTCACCGCGCAGCAGCGAGGCGACCCACCCGTCGTACCGCGCGCCCCGCTGCGGCAACAGGGCGCGGACCGTGCCCTCGAAGCGGAACCCGCAGGCCCACGCCACCCGGCGCGAGGCCCAGTTGCCGACGTTGGCCCGCCAGTGCGCGACCTCGAGCTCCATCGCGTCGAACGCCCAGGTCAGGCCCAGGCGCAAGGCCCGGGTCATCACGCCCCGGCCGCGGGCCCACGGCGCGAGGCCGAAGCCGACCTCGGCCGCTCCGGCCAGGTCCGGCCGGAAGTCCACCGTGCCGGCGAACCGCGGCCGGCCGCCGTCGCGCGCCTCGATCGCGAAGCCCTTGGAGCCGGCCGGCTCCAGCCAGCCCTTCGGCATCATCTCGGTCGCGAACCCGACGGCGTTCTCGCGTTCGTAGGGGACGGGCACCGTGGTCCACTGCTGCATCACCGGGTCCGTGCCCTGGACCAGGATCTCCTCGACGTCGTCCGGGTGGTGCGGGCGCAACGTCACGACCCCGTCGGTCATCGTCGGCGCACTCGTCGGCAGCGTCGTCATCCGTCGACCTTGGCCGAGGCCCGCCCACGTCCGCAAACCGGTTGGCGCCCGCTTACAGTGGCCGTCATGAGCGAGCCTGCGGTCGACGTCGTCGACGCCCCGGAGCAGTCGCGCTACCTCGCGCGGGTGGACGGCGTCGTGGCCGGCTTCGCGGCGTACCGGTTGCGCGGCGAGCGGATCGTCTTCACGCACACCGAGGTGGACCCGTCGTACGAGGGCAGGGGCGTCGGGTCCGCGCTGGCCAAAGCCGCGCTGGACGACGTCCGGCGGCGCGGGCTGGCGATGGTGCTGGTCTGCCCGTTCATGACCGCGTACGTCCAACGGCACCCGGAGTACGCCGACCTCGTCGCCTGAGGTCTCAGTCTGTGGCCACCCGGCCGTGCAGGCACACGTCCGCGCGCGACCAGCCGGCCGCGTCCTGCGGGTCGACCACGGGCAGATAACCCCGGCGTACCCCCTCGCGCGCGAAGCCGGCCCGCAGGGCGACGCGGCAGGACGCCTCGTTCGCCAACGCGTGGTCCAGCTGCACCCGGTGCAGCCCACAGCCCGCGACGGGGTCCATGAGCCACGCCGTCAGCAGGCTCAGCGCTGCAGACGCCACGCCTCGTCCACGTGCCTCGGGCAACGTCCCGTAGCCCACATCGGCCACCCCCAGCGGCGGGATGTCCAGCCGACAGGCGACATCGCCGAGCAGCTCGCCGGTCATGACCGACACGACCGCGTACGACGACGGCTCGCCGGCCATGGAGCGGGCCCGGTCGTGCTCGAGCCGGTCGCGCTCGGCGGCCTGGTCGACCGCTCGGGGGACGAAGAAGGGCAGGCCCCAGCGGTCGTGTTCGGGATCGTGCGTCAGGCGCCGCCGAGCGGGGGCGTCGCGCTCCGGCTCCCAGCAGCGAACCCGTACGACGCCGTCAGAGAGCCCCTCGGCGGGAAATGGCGGGAACGGGGCCAGCGGCCGCGACGTTGGTCCGGCAGGTGCCTGATCGGGCATCCGTGCAGCGTACGAGGGCGCACCGCCCGGCCTGCGTACCATGGCTGGGCCGGCAACAGCCCGGCGAGCTTACGGATCTGAGCTGGACAGAGCTGGGGAGTGCTTGCGTGCCGAAAGTCGTCGAGCGGCTGTTGCGGGCCGGTGAAGGCCGCATCATCAAGAGGCTCTCCGGCCTGACTGACCAGGTCAACGCCCTGGCCGAGGACTTCGAGCGGCTCTCCGACGCCGAGCTGCGCGAGGAGACCGACCGGTTCACGTCGCGGTTCGCCGACGGCGAGAGCCTGGACGACCTGCTGCCGGAGGCGTTCGCGGCGGTCCGCGAGGCGGCGACCAGGACGCTCGGGCAGCGCCACTTCGACGTCCAGGTCATGGGTGGCGCCGCGTTGCACATGGGCAACATCGCCGAGATGAAGACCGGCGAGGGCAAGACGCTCGTCGCGACCATGCCGAGCTACCTCAACGCGCTCACCGGCAAGGGCGTGCACGTCATCACCGTCAACGACTACCTGGCCGAGTACCAGTCCGAGCTGATGGGCCGAGTGCACCGCTTCCTGGGCCTGTCGACCGGTGTGATCCTCGCGTCGATGACGCCCGCCGAGCGACGCGTCCAGTACGGCATGGACATCACCTACGGCACGAACAACGAGTTCGGGTTCGACTACCTGCGCGACAACATGGCCTGGAGCGCCGAGGAGCTGGTGCAGCGCGGTCACAACTTCGCGATCGTCGACGAGGTCGACTCGATCCTCGTGGACGAGGCCCGGACGCCGCTCATCATCAGCGGCCCGGCCGACCTCGCGACCAAGTGGTACGTCGAGTTCGCGAAGGTCGCCCAGCGGCTGCAGCGTGACCGCGACTACGAGGTGGACGAGAAGAAGCGGACGGTCGGCGTTCTGGAGGCCGGCATCGAGCGGGTCGAGGACTACCTCGGCATCGACAACCTCTACGAGTCGGTCAACACGCCTCTGGTCGGGTTCCTGAACAACGCGGTACGCGCCAAGGAGCTCTTCAAGCGCGACAAGGACTACGTCGTCATGAACGGCGAGGTGCTCATCGTCGACGAGCACACCGGTCGCCTGCTCTCGGGTCGCCGCTACAACGAGGGCATGCACCAGGCGATCGAGGCCAAGGAGGGGGTGGAGATCCAGAACGAGAACCAGACCCTGGCCACCATCACCCTGCAGAACTACTTCCGGATGTACGAGAAGCTCTCCGGGATGACCGGTACGGCCATGACCGAGGCCGCGGAGTTCCACCAGATCTACAAGCTCGGCGTCGTGCCGATCCCGACCAACCAGCCGATGATCCGCGCTGACCAGCCCGACCTGGTCTACCGGACCGAGGACGCCAAGTTCAACGCGGTGGTGGAGGACATCGTCGAGCGGCACGACGCGGGCCAGCCGATCCTGGTCGGTACGACGAGCGTCGAGAAGAGCGAGCTTCTCGCCTCGCTGCTGAAGAAGCGCGGCGTCCGGCCCAACGTGCTCAACGCCAAGGAGCACGCGCGCGAGGCCGAGATCGTGGCTCAGGCCGGGCGCAAGGGCGCCGTCACGGTCGCGACCAACATGGCCGGCCGCGGGACGGACATCATGCTGGGCGGCAACGCCGAGTTCAACGCCGTGGCCGAGATGCACTCACGCGGCCTGGACCCCACCGAGGCACCGGAGGACTTCGAGTCCACCTGGCCCGATGTCTTGGAGCAGGCGACGAAAGCCGTTGCGGCAGAGCACGATGAGGTCGTCGAGCTCGGCGGTCTGTATGTCCTCGGCACCGAGCGGCACGAGTCGCGGCGCATTGACAACCAGCTGCGCGGACGTTCCGGCCGCCAGGGCGACCCGGGGGAGAGCCGCTTCTACCTGTCCATGCAGGACGACCTCATGCGGCTGTTCAACGCCGGCATGGTCGACCGGTTCATGTCGACGGCGGGCATCGGCGACGACGTGCCGCTGGAGTCGAAGATCGTGACCAGGTCGATCCAGTCCGCCCAGGGCCAGGTCGAGGCCCAGAACTTCGAGATCCGCAAGAACGTCCTGAAGTACGACGACGTCCTGAACCGCCAGCGCGAGGTCATCTACGCCGAGCGCCGCCAGGTGCTGCACGGCGCCGACCTGCACGAGCAGATCCGGCACTTCCTGGACGACGTGGTCACCGGCTACGTGACCGCAGCCACGAGCGACGGGTTCGCGGACGACTGGGACCTCGACCAGCTGTGGACCGCGCTCAAGCTGCTCTACCCGGTCGGCATCACGGTCGCCGAGGTCGAGGAGGAGGCCGGCGGCCGGTCCGGCGTCACCCAGGACATGCTGCTCACCGAGCTGCGCTCCGACGTCCAGGTGGCGTACGACGCCCGCGAGGAGTCGCTCGGCGAGGAGGTCACCCGCGAGCTGGAACGACGGGTCGTCCTGTCCGTGCTGGACCGCAAGTGGCGCGAGCACCTCTACGAGATGGACTACCTGCAGGAGGGCATCGGCCTGCGGGCCATGGCCCAGCGCGACCCGCTGGTCGAGTACCAGCGCGAGGGCTTCCTGCTGTTCGAGGCGATGACCGAGGCCATCAAGGAGGAGTCGGTCAGCTACCTGTTCAACCTCGAGGTCGACACGAGCGCGCCGGACGAGTCGGAGACGATCGCCGTCCAGGCCGCCAACGAGGAGGAGGCGCGCCAGGCGGCGGCCGAAGCGGCCCAGCGGCCGGCCATCCGGGCCAAGGGCTTGGACGGCGGACAGCGGCGCGGCGGTCTCCAGTACTCCGCGCCGACGGTCGACGGCGACGCCGCCGTCGAGAGCCGGGTGGATGTCGTGGCCACCGACGAGGACTCGTCGGCGAACCCGTTCCCGAACGCGAGCCTCAACGGACCGTGCCCCTGCGGGTCGGGCAAGAAGTACAAGCGTTGCCACGGTGCCCAGCGCCGCGGCGCCGCGAACGTCTGACGCCTCAGCCCAGCTCGAGCGCGGTCATCCGCCAGCGGCCGTCCGCGCCCTCGAGCCGGAACGCGACGGCCTGGATGCGCCCGCGGGCTGCGACGACGGCGGCCGCCTCGACCACGCCGTCCGCCGGTTGGCAGATCCGGACGCTCCGCACGACGGCCCGTCGACCGGCTTCGGGATGGCCTGGTGTTCCATGGCCGGCCATCTGCACGCCGCTGCGCCGGCGGAGTCCCTCGTAGACGTCGCGGTTGGTCCAGCGGACCAGCTGAGCCACCGGGCGGACGCCGCAGAGGACCTCGACGACGGCCTGCATCACGCGCCGTGACCACACCTGCGGGTCGGGCAGACCGGCGGTGATCGGCTGCGGCCAGGGTGCCGCGGCGGGGGCGGTTGGCCGTCCGGGGCCCGGAGGCGGTACGAGGCTGAGCGCCAGCGTCGGCTGGGTCACCAGCGTTCGCCGCCCGCGCAGCCGCGGGTCCGGCTGGAGGTCAGGGGCCGGTTCCGTGTCCGGCACCGGCATGGCCCGCAGACGCGGCGCAAGCGGCGGCGCGTTCCGCGCCAGCTCCGCGGCTAGCTCCGCCCGCAGCTGCTCGGACAGGTCGGTCAGTGCGACGGTCATGGTGCAGACCTTCCGGGGTCGGATGGAGGCGTGAGCAGCTGGCCGGGACGGATCACGCCGGGGTCGTCGCCGATGACGTCCCGGTTCGCGGCGTACCAGCGCTGCCACGCGTGGGCGATCTCGCCGGCCCCGGCCTGCGGGCCGAGATGACGGGCGGCGATGGCCCACAGCGAGTCGCCGCGTCGGACGACCACGTGTTCGTCGACCGACGTCCGGGCCGGTGCGGGTGCCGAGCTGACCAGCCCGATGTCACCCGGTGGCGGCGGCGCTGGGTCCGGTGGATGGTTCGGCGCCAGCGGAGCCAGCGGAGCCAGCGGAGCCAGCGGAGCCAGCGGAGCCGGTGACGTCGGGACGGCGGGCGCGAGGGCCGATTGGGCCGCCGACGTGGGCGTTGGGCCTGATGAGGCACCGACGGACGCGGATCCCAGCGCGAGCGAGCCGCCGAGCGCGGCGGCCACGCCGGCCCGGACGAGGGACGGCGCGACGCGGAGCGACACGGCGTGGGCGTGGCGTCCGGCCCGACCGGGGAGCCGGGTCGCCGCGGAGGCCAGCCCACCCAGGCCCACCCAGCCCAGCAACGCCCCGGCGCTGATCGCGCAGACCGGTGCGACGAGCCCGGCCGGGGTCCGAGTGGCTGGCGGGCTGTCCAACCAGGTCGCCAGCAGGACCCAGCCGCCGCGCACCAGGGCGAACGCGACCGCCGTGGCACCCGCCAGAGCGAGGACGACGACGCCGTACCGCGTCACAGGGTCGCGACCGGCGGTCCGTGGACCATTTCTCACGCTCACGGTTGCCCCCAGCCCCCTCGGTTTGCTGCCGTTTGCCTGGGGAGAGGTCTATTACCCCGTATCGTGGCAGTCAAGACGTTCACCCATATTCGGTGGATAGCGTGCAGATCGGGCTGCGGCGATGGCACAGTTCCCGAGTGCGGTGGGACGAGCTGTTCGCGGATCTCGAAGGCCAGCTCGCCGGCGAGCAGGCTGCGGCCGACCGGTCCGAGCTGGCCGAGCGCTCGCGCATGGAGCTGGCCCGGCTGGGTCTGCTCGACCGGCTGGCCGCACATCGTGACCGTCCCGTCGCCCTCGCGGTGCGCGACGTCGGCACGCTGCGCGGCGGGCTGGTCGACGTCGCGCTCGAGTGGTTGTTGGTGGAGGAGGGCGCGGACCGGGTGCTGCTCGTGCCGACGCGTGCGTGTCTGTGGCTGACCGGTCTCGGGCGCCGCTCGGAGCCACAGTCACATCACTCGGCGGCCCGACGGCTGGGCCTCGCGTCACCGCTGAGGAGCCTTGCGCGGCAACGCGTTCCCGTCACGATGCAGCTGGACGCTCACACTGGGCTCACCGGGACGATCGACCGGGTGTATGCCGACCACTGCGACCTGGCCGAGCATCCGGCCGACCGGCCCCGCCGTACCGCCGAGGTACGTGACGTACGCGTCGTGCCGTTCGCGGCGATCGCCCTAGTGAGCCCCGCCTGAGCTCAGTCCGGGTTCGGCGCCGAACGGGTGGGCGTCGAGGAAGTCGCGGGTCTGGGCGTACATCCGCTCGATGTAGGCCTCGAGCTGGCTCGCCTCCACCCGCCACTGGCCCCGGCCACCGACCTTGATCGCCGGCAGCTCGCCGGACCGCACCAGCGCGTACGTCTGTGCCGCCGAGATGTTGAGCACGTCGGCGACGTCGCTGAGCTGGAGGAACCGCGGGGGCATCCGGGCAGTCTGCCAGCCTGGGCCGCTTACGGGCGGAAAGCTGTGGATGGCCGTATTAGGAGTTTGCGCACATCTGCGAAGATCGGCGCCGTGACGGAGACGGCCATGGCTGGTGCCGCGGCGCGGCGGCTGCGGCAGCCCACGTGGCGCGACCGGCGGCTGCTCGTGGGGATTCTGCTGGTGCTGACGTCGGTCGCCGTGGGGGTCCAGGTCGTGAGCCGAGCCGACTCGACCCAGCCCATGTACGCCGCGAGCCGGCACCTCGCGCCGGGCCAGCGGCTCACCACCGACGACCTGAAGGTGGTCCGGGTGCGGCTGGCCGGACTGCACGGGCGGTACCTCGCGGCGACGTCGGCTCCCCGGCCGGGCGTCGTCGTGCTGCGCAGCGTCCAGGCCGGCGAGCTCGTGCCCGTCTCCGCCGTGGGACCGCCTGCCGCGGTGACGTCGCGCCCCGTTGCGGTCCGGGTGCTGACGGGCGCCGCCGACGGCCTGCGGCCTGGAGCGCTGGTCGATGTGTGGATTGCCCGCAAGGACAAGGGTTCGGACACGTTCCAGGAGCCGACCGTCGTCGTGCAGTCGGCCGAGGTGGTGTCGGTCAGCTCGGACGGCGGGGTGCTCGGTGGGTCGCGCGATGCCACGGTCCGGCTGCTGCTCGCCAGCGACCTCGTCCCCGCCGTGCTGTCCGCAGTCGACAACGGTGACCGGGTGGACGTCGTACCCGTGCCCGGCTCCGTGCCCAAGGCCGGGTCGTGAGCCTGCCCGTCCTCACCGCGGTGTCGGACCGGTGGGAGTCCGCCCTCGTCAGCGGGCTGGAACAGATGCGCGCGAAGGTCTCCGTCGTCCGGCGCTGCGTCGACCTGGCCGACCTCGTGGCCACCGCCGTCACCGGCCAGGCCCGGGCCGTGGTTCTGTCGGCCGACCTGCGGCGGCTGGACGGCGAGGCGTTGTCCCGCCTGGGGTCCGCCGGGCTCGCGGTCGTGGGGCTGGTCTCGCCGGACGACGAGGCGGCCGAGCGACGCCTGCACCAGCTCGGCGTCGACGAGGTCCTCGCGGCGGATGCGCCCGCGTCCGACGTGGCGGCTGCGGTGGCCCGCGCCGTCGCCGCCTTCGACCAGCGATCCGGGTCGACAGCGGCAACGAGCGGCCTGGCCGACCCTGCGCGTGCTCTCGCGGTGGCCGACCAGGACGTGACGGCGACAGATCCCGCTGCCGTCGCCGGCGTCGGCGGCGTTCAGCCCGGCCGGGTCGTCGCGGTGTGGGGACCGACCGGCGCACCCGGCCGGACGACCGTCGCTGTCACGCTCGCCGCCGAGCTGGCGGCCCTCGGCCACGACACGGTGCTCGCCGACGCGGATACGTACGGCGGGTGTGTCGCCCAGGTGCTCGGACTGCTGGACGAAGCGCCCGGGCTCGCGGCGGCCGCCCGGGCGGCTGATCTCGGCAACCTCGACCTGGCCCAGCTGGGCCGGTCCGCCCCGGCCCTCGGGCCGCACCTGCGCGTGTTGACCGGCATCGTGCGGCCCGGGCGCTGGCCCGAGCTGCGGTCCGGCGCGCTGGCCAAGGTGCTCACCCTGGCCCAGCAGCTGGCCCGCTGGACGGTCGTCGACTGCGGCTTCGGTCTGGAGCAGGACGAGGAGGTCGCCTACGACACCGCAGGGCCCCGGCGCAACGGCGCGACGCTCGTCACGCTGGACCAGGCCGACGTCGTGGTGGCCGTCGGCAGCGCCGACCCCGTCGGCCTGCAGCGCCTGGTGCGGGGGCTCGGCGACCTGGCCGAGGTGCGCTCGGGCGGTGGGCCGCCGGTCGTCGTGGTGAACCGCGTCCGCGCCGCCGCCGTCGGAGGGCCGCCCGGCCCCCGCATCCGGGAGGCGCTGGCCCGCTATGCAGCCGTCGAGGACCCGGTGCTCGTGCCCGACGACCGCCCGGCGCTGGACGCTGCGCTCCTGGCCGGCCGCACGCTGACCGAGTCCGCGCCCGGATCGCCGGCCCGCCGCGCGATCGCCGACCTCGCTCAGCTGTTGGCCGTGCAGGTCTGCGACGAGACGCCGGCCACCCGACGGCGGTCGGGGCGTCGCGCCCGGCGGTGAGGGTCTGGCGGCGTGCCACGATGGCTGGGTGCCCGAACGCCTGACGACGCTCGACGCGTCCTTCCTGTACCTCGAGGAGGACACGACGGCGATGCATGTCGGCTCGGTGATGGTGTTGGCGATGCCCGACGGCGGGTTCACCTACGAGCGGCTGGTCGACCTCGTCCGGGCCCGCATCACGCTGGTACCGCGCTACCGCCAGCGCATCCGCACCGTCCCCGGCCACCTGGCCAACCCGGTCTGGGTCGACGACGAGGACTTCGACCTCACCTACCACGTACGGCAGTCGGCCCTGCCGAAGCCCGGCAGCGACGAGCAGCTGCACGACTTGGTCGCCCGGCTGCAGGTCCGTCCGCTGGACCGTAGCCGCCCGTTGTGGGAGGTGTACCTGGTCGAGGGGCTGTCCGACCACCGGTTCGCGATCGTGACGAAGACCCACCAGGCCCTGGTGGACGGCGTGAACGCGGTGGACATCGGACAGCTCATCCTGGACGCCTCCGACGCCGTCCCCGGCCCTGCCACCGACACGTGGGCGGCGTCGTCCGAGCCGAGTGATCTCGACCTCGTCGTGGGTGCCCTGACCGAGGCCGTGCAACGGCCGACCGAGGTGCTGGAGACGATCCGCAGTGGGCTGGACGGTGTCCGGCACGCCGGGCTGCGCGTGGCGGGCGAGGTCGGCCGGGTCGCGTCGGTCCTGGCCCGGACGGCCGCTCGGCCGGCGCCCACCAGCCCGCTGAACGTGGAGATCGGCCGCGCCCGGCGGTTCGTGACGGTCGACACCGACCTCGCCGACTACCGCGCGATCCGGGCCCGTCTCGCGCGTACCGGTGAGGACGAGGTGACCATCAACGACATCGTCCTGGCCACCGTGGCCGGGGCGTTGCGCAACTGGCTGCTCACGCGCGGCGAACCGGTCCGCCCGGCCAGCACGGTGAGTGCGCTCGTGCCGCTGTCGGTCCGCGACGACGTCGGCACGACCCGGCTCGGCAACAGCGTCCAGGCGTTCGTCGTCCGGCTCCCGGTCGGCGAGCCGAGCCCCGTCATGCGGCTGCATCAGGTCGCCTATGCGATGCGGGCGCATCAGGACACCGGCCGAGCGATCGGTGCGGACACTCTCGTCGGCCTCGCCGGCTTCGCCCCGCCGACCCTGCACTCGTTGGGCGCCCGGGTGGCCAGCGCGATGTCGCGGCGCATGTTCAACCTCGTCGTCACCAACGTGCCCGGTCCGCAGCAGGCCCTGTACGCCGCGGGGGCCCGGCTGCTCGCGTCGTACCCGGTCGTGCCGCTGGCCAAGGGGCAGGCGGTGAGCATCGGCCTGACGTCGTACGACGGCTCGGTCTACTACGGCCTGAACGGGGACCGCGACGCCATGGCCGACCTCGACGTGCTGGGTCAGTGCCTGGTCGACGCGCTCGCTGAGCTGGGGGCGCACGGCCGGTGAGACGTGGACTCGTCCTCGGGGGTGGTGGCGTGCTCGGCGCGGCCTGGATGGTGGGGGCCCTGACCGCGCTCGAGCAGGAGCTGGGCCTCGACCTGCGCGAGTTCGACGAGATCGTCGGGACGTCCGCCGGATCGGTGGTCAGCGCGCTGCTGGGGGCCGGCGTGAGCGTGGACGAGCTGCGTCACCACCAGATGGGGGAGCCCGTCGGCGACCGCAGCCGGCTGGCCGGGTTCTCGTGGGACTACGAGAACGCCACGGGTGGCGACCTGCCGCAGCGCCCTCGCGCCCGCATGGGGTCGCGCGCCATGTTGCTGCACAACGCCCGCCATCTGCGCCGGCTGCCACCGACGGCGGTCCTCTCGGCCCTGCTGCCGGAGGGCCGAGGCCGGCTGGGCAGCGTGGGCGCGCTCGTGCGCCACGTCGTGCCCCAGGGCTGGGTGCCGCGCGGCGGGGTGCGGATCGTGGCCATGGACTACGACACCGGTCAGCGGGTGCCGTTCGGTGCCTCGGGTATGCCGGGGAGCGACATCGCGGACGCGGTCATGGCCTCGTGCGCGATCCCCGGCTGGTACCAGCCGGTCCGGATCGGTGGTCGCCGCTACATCGACGGCGGCGCGTGGTCGACGACGAGCGTCGACCTGATGGTAGGCCTGGAGCTGGACGAGGTGTACGTCGTCGCGCCGATGGTGAGCTTCGCGATGGACGAGCCCACCCAGCTCACCACCAAGCTCGAACGCCGATGGCGCAGCCGGGTCACCCGCCGCTGCCTGCACGAGGTCGCGCTCCTGCACCGGGGTGGCACCGACGTGACGGTGATCGGGCCGGGACCACGGGATCTCGAGGCGTTCGGGGCGAACCTCATGGACGTCGGCCGGCGCGAGATCGTGCTGCGCACCGCGCTCGAGACCACACCGGCCGCACTCCAGGATGCCGCGGTGCTCGGCGAGGGGCTGGGACGGCTGCAGGGCTCGTTGGCCGACCTGGACGCGCAGGACGGCGAGGCCGACGAGCCGCTCGACCGGGGTGAGGCCGGCTGATGCGGGTCTACGTCCCCATGACGGTGACGGCGCTGGCCCGGCTGCACGCGGACTCGGGGTACGGCGGGACGGTCTGGACCGCGCACGCCGTCACCCCGGCTCTGCGGGAGTGGTACGCGCAGAGCGACACCGAGGAGCTCGAGCACGCCGCCTTCCTGGACGCCGAACGATCGGCGTTGCGACTGCTGGCCGGCGAGCCCGGTACGCCGCGGGTCCGGGTCGTGCTGTCGGCCGACGTGCCGGACGACACGACGGTGGTCGCCGGCGAGGACGGCGACGAGCGGTCCGTGGTCCTCTGCCATGGCGACCTGCCTCTCGACGCCGTCGCGAGCGTGCACGTCGACGAGCAGGAGGCGCAGTCCGACGTGGGCGCGGCGGTCGACGCGCTGGCGGCGGCGGCCGCGGGCGACGACGACGCGCAGTTCGCCGTCGACGGCGCAGAGGCGCACGACCTGCTCTGGTACGACGTGAGCGAGCTGGACGAGCTCGTCGCCGACCTGCGCGACCGCTACGGCGAGGGTGGCGACCGGTGAGCGAGAAGGGCCGGGTCGAGGCCTTCAGCGACGGCGTGTTCGCGATCGCGATCACGTTGCTGGTGCTGGAGATCCACGTCCCGGAGACCGCGCGGCACGAGTCGCTGTGGGCCGCGCTCGGCCGCGAGTGGCCGTCGTACTTCGCCTATGTCGTCGGGTTCCTCATCATCGGTGTCATGTGGCTGAACCACCACACGACCTTCGGCTGCATCGCCACCGTCAACCGACCCCTCCTCCTGCTCAACCTGCTGCTGCTGATGGCCATCGCCGCCGTGCCGTGGCCGGTCGAGCTGGTGGCGCGCTACCTGGACCGAGGGGACCAGGCGTCCGTCGCCGTCGCTGTGCTCGGCCTGCTGATGACAGCGATGTCCGTGACGTTCACGGCGTTCTGGCAGTACGCGTTACGCCATCCTTCGCTGCTGGCCGACGGCGTGTCGGTGCCGGGCTCGGGACGGCTCCGGTTCGCCCTCGGTCTGGCGGCCTACCCGGCGCTGACCTTGCTGTCGTTCGTGTCGGCCCCGGTGACCCTCGCGCTGCACGGCGTACTCGCGCTGTACTACGCGTTCGACCAGACCCTGGCACGAGCAGCCGCCCCAGCCGGAGCGTGACATGCTGCCTTGATGGATGCTCGCACCTCTGTCCCGCACCCCATCAACGAGCCGGTCCTCGACTACCGGCCGGGCAGCGCCGAGCGGTCGGCCCTCGAGGTCCGGCTGGCCGAGCTGCAGGGCGAGCGGACCGACCTGACGATGACCATCGACGGCGTTCAGCGCATGGGCCGAGGCCAGCGCATCGCCGTCCGGCAGCCGCACGCACACCGGCACGTGCTCGGCACCATGAAGGGCGCGACCCGAGCCGACGCGGCCGATGCCGTGGCGGCGGCCAAGAAGGCCGCACCCGGCTGGCGTGAGCTGTCGTTCGACGACCGCGCCGCGATCATCCTCAAGGCGGCCGAGCTGCTCTCCGGGCCGTGGCGGTCCACCCTGAACGCGGCGACCATGCTGGGTCAGTCGAAGACCGTGTACCAGGCCGAGATCGACGCCGCGTGCGAGCTGATCGACTTCTGGCGTTTCAACGTCCACTTCGCCGAGCAGATCCTCGCGGAGCAACCGCCCGCCAACGCCAAGGGCATCTGGAACCGGATGGACCACCGGCCGCTCGAGGGGTTCGTCTACGCGATCACGCCGTTCAACTTCACCGCCATCGCCGGGAACCTGCCGACCGCTCCGGCTCTGATGGGCAACACCGTCGTGTGGAAGGTCGCCCCCACGCAGACCCTCGCCGCGTGGTGGACCATGCGGCTGCTGGAGGCGGCCGGGCTGCCGCCGGGCGT
Organism: Actinomycetales bacterium; assembly: GCA_045807245.1. Lineage (GTDB taxonomy): Bacteria > Actinomycetota > Actinomycetes > Actinomycetales > CAVURS01 > CAVURS01. The sequence continues at coordinate 35,219 of JBJMHS010000052.1, read as the reverse complement.
CATCAACCTGGTGACGGGGCACGGCATCCCGGTGTCCGAGGTGGTGCTCGCCGACCCCGACCTCGCCGGTATCCACTTCACCGGCTCGACGAAGGTGTTCCAGCACCTGTGGTCGACCGTCGGTGCGAACATCGCGAGCTACCGCAGCTATCCGCGGATCGTCGGGGAGACGGGCGGCAAGGACTTCGTGGTCGCGCACCCGAGCGCCGACCCCGACGTGCTGCGGACGGCACTGGTCCGCGGCGCGTTCGAGTACCAGGGCCAGAAGTGCTCGGCGGCCTCGAGGGCCTATGTGCCGCAGTCGATCTGGCGCGGGCTGCGTCACGACCTGGCCGACGTGACGGAGAGCATCACGATGGGTCCGGTGACGGACCTCACCAACTTCATGGGGGCCGTGATCGACGAGCGGGCCTTCGCCAAGCATCAGGCTGCGATCGACCGGGCCCACCGCACCTCGTCGGTCACTGTCGTGGCCGGTGGCAAGTACGACGACAGCGAGGGTTACTTCGTCCGGCCGACGGTCCTGCAGTGCTCCGACCCGGAGGACGAGGTGTTCACCACCGAGTACTTCGGGCCGATCCTGTCGGTGTTCGTGTACCCGGACCGCGCGTACGACAAGGTGCTCGACCAGATGGAGTCGGTAGCGCCGTACGCCCTGACGGGGTCGATCATCGCCCAGGACCGGGCCGCCATCGCGGCCGCCTCGCAGCGCCTGCGCTACGCCGCCGGCAACTTCTACATCAACGACAAGCCGACCGGTGCCGTGGTCGGCCAGCAGCCGTTCGGTGGGGCGCGAGCCTCCGGCACGAACGACAAGGCCGGTGCCGCGCAGAACCTGCTGCGCTGGACCAGCACCCGCTCGATCAAGGAGACGCTTGTGCCTCCGGTCGACCACACCTACCCCCACATGGGCCACGGGGGATGACCCAGGTCGCCGTCGACGCCGTCGCCGAGCTCCGGGCAGTCCTGCCGGACGGAGCGGTGGTGGTCGACAAGGGCGTCGTCGACGGCTACCGCAGCGACCGGGCGGAGACGGTGCGGTCCGGGTGGCCGGTCGCCCTCGTCCGGGCAACGAGTACGACGGATGTCCAGGCTGTCGTGAATACCGCTGCGGCACATGGCATCCCGGTCGTCCCGCGCGGGGCCGGGTCCGGTCTGGCCGGAGGCGCGAGCGCGATCGACGGATGCATCCTGCTCTCGCTCGAGCAGATGCGCCGGCTGGACATCGACCCGGCGGGTATGTTCGCCGTCGTCGGCCCGGGCGTCCTCAACGCGGAGGTCAAGGCGGCCGCGCGCGAGCACGGCCTGTGGTACCCGCCTGACCCGTCGTCGTACACGTTCTGCTCGATCGGTGGGAACCTCGCGACGAACGCCGGCGGGCTGTGCTGCGTGAAGTACGGCGTCACGACGGACTACGTCCTCGCCCTCGAGGTGGTCCTGGCGGACGGTCACGCTGTGCGCCTGGGTGGACGCACCATCAAGGACGTCGCGGGGTACGACCTGAAGCGTCTGTTCGTCGGGTCGGAGGGCACCCTCGGCGTCATCACGGAGGCGACTCTGCGGCTGCGCCCGTTGCCGCCGCCGGCGTGCACCCTGGTGGCGACGTTCGAAGACGTGGGCGACGCCGGACGGGCCGTGAGCGCTGTCATGGCGGTCATGCGGCCCGCGACGCTGGAGCTGATGGACCGGGCGAGCGTCAGCGCGGTCGAGCGGCACCGTCGGATGGGTCTCGACACCGAAGCCGGCGCGACGCTCATCGCGCAGAGCGACGCCGGCGGGCAGCAGTCGGTCGACGAGATCGCCGCCATCGAACGGATCGCCGGTGACAACGGCGCGACGTTCGTCGCCACGACCGACGACCCGGACGAGGGTGAGATGTTCCTCGAGGCACGCCGGTCGGCGTTCGCGGCGCTGTTCGACCTCGGCACACCGCTCATCGAGGACGTCGGCGTCCCGCTGGACCGGATCGCCGAGCTGGTCAGTGGTGTCGAGGCGATCGCCGCCCGGTACGACACGCTCATCGCGACGGTGGGGCACGCGGGTGACGGGAACTTCCACCCGTTCCTGAGCTTCGACGGCAACGACCCGGACGCGACGCGGCGGGCCGACCAGGCGTTCGGGGCGGTCATCGGCCTGGCGCTGGAGCTCGGGGGGACGATCACCGGGGAGCATGGCGTAGGCCTGGTCAAGGCGCCGTACCTGGTGGACCAGATCGGCCCGGACGTGCTGGAGCTCTCGCGCCGGATCAAGGCGACGCTCGACCCGCAGAACATCCTCAACCCCGGCAAGTTCCTCTGACGCCTGTCGAGGGCTGGCCGCGCGGGATCACCGGGTGAGCCACGTGGTGCCGAGCTCCTCCTCCTTGGTGATCGCGGCGCGGATCGGGCCGGCCGCGGCCTGCTCGGCCTTCCCGCCGATGAACGGGATGTTGGCCTTGAGCGCGGACCTGATCGTCACATCGGTCGCGTCGGCGCCGGCCGGGCGCATGGCCATCGTGCCGTCGAGCTTCATCGGTGTGTTGGCGATCTCCACCCGCAGCGTGCCGTCCCGCGCGCCGTCGGCGCCGGCGGGTCCCCACTCCTGCACCTCGCGCACCTCCAGCTTGCCGCCGAGGAAGGTCTTGGCGAAGTCGGGCAGCGAGTCAGTCGGCATGTTCCGCACCGTGTGGATGACGACGCGGTCGCCGGGCGTGGTCACCGACGCCGTGTGGGTCAAGGCCCCGGTCTGCCGGCACTTCTCGTCCTGGAACGCCGGGTCCGAGATCACCTTCATCACGCGGTCCGGCCCGGCCGGGTAGTGCAGGTCGGCGTCGATGTCCACCGACGGAGGTTATCGGGCGCTCAGCGGGGCGGCGCGTCGAGCGCAGCGAGGCGCCCGGCGTCGGACCGCAGCGCGTGCAAGGCGGACGTCGTACGGCGTCGCAGCCGGTGCGCGGCCGCCCGGGCCTCCCCGATCGCGCAGTCGACCTGGTGCTGCACGAGCGGTACGGCGGCGTCACGGCGGAGTGCGACCTCCACGGCCGCCGGCCCCGGCTGCGGGTGCACCGTGCCCAGCGGGTCGACCACCAGACCGTTCCGCGTCGCGGCATCCAGGGCCCGGGCGCCCTGCTCGCGGGCATGGGCCAGGTCGGTCGCGTACGCCTGCAGGGCCGCCCCCACCTCGTCCAGGCGGCCGGCCATCTGCTCGACCTCGGCCAGCTGCATGAGCAGCCGCTCGGTGAACCCGTCTGCGGCTGGACCGCTCCAGCCCGACATCGCCGAGCTGGTGTGCCGCAACGCCGTACGACGCTCGCGCAGCGTGGCGGCTCGTCGCCTCAGGGCACCACCGAGGGCGGAGCAGGACGCCGGGTCACCCTCGACAACGTCCTGGGACAGCCGACCTGAGATCACCGCCCGGTCACCGCGGTGACCTCGTCGAGGTCCCGCACCAGCGTGAGGTCGATCTCGACCGGGCGCTGCGGCAGGTTGCGACCCGCGGCGCGCCGGGTCACGGCGACGCTGTCGCCCAGGGTGGTGAAGGCGTCGGTCAGACCACTCGCGAGCTCGGCCACCGTCGCCTGCGCGATGCCGGGTCCGGCGTTCGGCAGGTAGCCCAGGACCGCGTCGGTGACGTCGTGGGCCTCCGCCTCCAGCTCGCCGAGCCGTCGCAGCAGGACGCGCAGGAGTGCTGGGTCCAGCTGGGTGGTTCCGACCGGCATGGGGTGGACCCTAGCCGCACCATTCGGCCTAGCGCGTCCGCCAGGTGGGGGAACATCGAGCACCCGGTTGGCCCCTAGGGTGCTCGGCATGAGCGACACGTCCCCATGGGTCGACCCGACCGACCCCACGGCGAGGGCGTTCGGCGAGGAGGGGGCCCGGCTGACCTACGGCAGCTACCTGCGGCTGGCCCAGCTGCTCGACCAGCAAGTGCTCGAGTCGGACCCTCCGGCGCACGACGAGCTGCTGTTCATCACGATCCACCAGGTCTACGAGCTCTGGTTCAAACAGGTTCTGCACGAGCTCGAGACCGCACGCGACGCGATGTTCGACGGCACCTTGTGGTGGGCCCGGCACCTGCTGCAGCGGGTCACGGTCATCGAGGGCGTGCTCGTCCACCAGATCGACGTCCTGGAGACCATGACGCCCCAGGACTTCCTCGAGTTCCGGCACCGGCTGGCGCCCGCCAGCGGCTTCCAGTCCGTCCAGTTCCGGGAGCTGGAGTTCGTGTCCGGCCACAAGGATGCGGGGTTCCTCAACCGGTTCCGCGGCCTCAGTGACGGCGAGCGAGCCCGCTTGGAGCGCCGGCTGGCCGAGCCGACCCTGTGGGATGCGTTCGTTCACGTGCTCGCGGCGGCCGGGTTCGCGACCGACGACGACGACGACGTGCGGCGCGCGCTGCTCCGCGTCGCGCGGGACCGGCACGGCCATGGCGAGCTGTGGGAGCTGGGCGAGGCCTTGCTGGAGCACGACGAGAAGCAGGCCGCGTGGCGGGCCCGGCACGTGACGATGGTCGAGCGCCAGATCGGCACCAAGTCGGGCACCGGCGGGTCGTCCGGCGCGCCGTACCTGCGCAGTCGCCTCACCCTGCGGTTCTACCCGTTGCTGTGGGAGATGCGCGGCGCTCTGTGAAGTTCCTGACGTCGGCGAGGGATATCGTCGCCCTGGTGGCGGGCAACGGCGCCTGCCGGAGCTGAACGAGGAAGGCGCAATGTCGCGCGCGCTCGAGGAGTCCCGCACCCAGGTGCTTCGCAAGGCGGCGGAGCTGGCCGAACGGCAGAGCGGGGACGACCTCGCCGCCTTCCTCAGCCGGTACTACAAGCACGTCGCCACCGAGGACCTGCTGGCCCGCCAGCCCGAGGACCTGCTCGGCGCCGCCCTGAGCCACCGGGCGCTGGCTCAGCAGCGCCCGGTAGGCACCGCGAGCGTCCGCGTCTTCACACCCAGCGTCGACGAGCACGGCTGGTCCACCGGCCACACCGTCGTCGAAATCGTCACCGACGACATGCCCTTCCTGGTCGACTCGGTGTCGATGGAGCTCGGGCGGCAGGCGCGCGCCATCCACCTCGTGGTCCACCCCCAGCTCACCGTCCGGCGCGACGCCACCGGCCGGCTGGTCGAGATCCTCGACGTCGGGATGGACCGCGAGACTCCGCAGGACCTGCCGTACGACGCGGTGGTGGAGTCGTGGATGCACATCGAGATCGACCGGGAGAGCGACCCGGCCGCGCTCGCCGAGATCAGCAGCCGGGTCGAGCAGGTGCTGGCCGACGTCCGGGTCGCGGTCGAGGACTGGCCCAAGCTGTGCCAGACGGCGACCAGCATTGCCGAGGACCTGGCCGCGAACCCCCCGCACGGGGTGGACGTGAACGAGGTCAAGGACGCCCGTGACCTGCTGCTCTGGCTGGCCGACGGACACTTCACGTTCGTCGGCTACCGCGAGTACGCCCTGGTCCAGGTCGACGGCGAGGATGCCTTGGAACCGGTTCCCTCGACCGGCCTGGGCATCCTGCGCTACGACCCGCAGATGACCTCCGAGAGCTTCAGCCGGCTCTCCTCCAGCCAGCGGGCCAAGGCGCACGACAAGCACCTGCTCGTGGTCACCAAGGCCAACTCCCGCTCGACCGTCCACCGGCTGACCTACCTCGACTACATCGGGGTGAAGCGGTTCGACGCCGACGGCAACGTCACCGGAGAACGTCGCTTCCTCGGACTGTTCACGTCGAGCGCGTACACGGAGAGCGTGCGCGACGTACCGGTGCTGGGGCGCAAGATCGACGACGTCCTGGCCCGAGGCGGGTTCTCACCGGCCAGCCACTCGGGCAAGGACCTGCTGACCATCCTCGAGACGTACCCGCGCGACGAGCTGTTCCAGATCAGCCTGGACGACCTGTACGAGACCGCCACCGCGGTGATGTACCTGGAGGAGCGCCGCCGGACCCGGCTGTTCCTGCGCCGGGACCACTACGGCCGGTTCATGTCCTGCCTGGTCTACATCCCGCGCGACCGGTACACGACAGCGGTGCGTCTGCGCATGGAGGAGATCCTGCGCAAGGCGTTCAACGGCGAGACGGTGGACTACACGACGCGCGTGTCGGAGTCGCTGCTGGCCCGGCTGCACTTCGTCGTCCGGCCGCCGCAGGGCATGCCCGTGCCGGACGTCGACGCCGACGAGCTGGAACGCCGCCTGGTCGACGCGACCCGCACCTGGGTGGAGGACCTGGCCGAGGCACTGCGGACCGAGTACGGCGAGGAGCGGGCCGCCCGGCTGGTCGGGCTGTACGGCCGCGCCTACCCCGAGGCCTACAAGGAGGAGTTCTCCCCGCGGGTCGCGGTCTCGGACCTGCGTCACATCGAAGCCCTCGAAGGCCCGGGTGCGTTGCGGCTCAACCTGTACGAGGAGCCAGGCGCCCAGGCGAACGAGCGCCGGTTCAAGCTCTACACGACCGCTGCCCTGTCCCTCACGCGCGTCCTGCCGGTGTTCACCCACCTCGGCGTGGAGGTCGTCGACGAGCGTCCGTACGAGCTCACCCGCAGCGACGGAGTCGTCGTCCAGGTCTACGACTTCGGCCTGGCTCGGCCGGGCAGCGACGAGTGGTCGCGGCAGAAGCGCGAGCAGGCGCGCGAGCTGTTCCAGGACGCGTTCGCCGCGGCCTGGTCGGGCGCCGCCGAGAGCGACGGCCTCAACGGGCTCGTCCTCGGCGCGGGCCTGACCTGGCGCCAGGTCTCCGTGCTGCGCGGATACACCAAGTACCTGCGCCAGACCGGGTCCACGTTCAGCCAGGAGTACGTCGAGGCGGCGCTGCTCGCGAACTGCGGCATCACCAGCGAGCTGGTCGCGCTGTTCGAGGAACGCTTCGACCCCGACCGGTACGAAGCTGATCCTGTGGCTGAGTCGCGCAACGTCACGGTCACCGCAATGGTGCAAAGCATCAAAGACGGGCTTGAGCTCGTGGACAGCCTCGACCAGGACCGCATCCTGCGCTCGCTGCTCGCTTTGGTGCGAGCGACGTTGCGTACCAACTACTTCCAGCGCGGCAGCGACGGCAACCCGAAGGCCTACACCTCGTACAAGCTGGATCCCAAGAACGTGCCGGACCTACCGGCGCCGCGGCCGGCGTACGAGATCTGGGTGTACTCGCCGCGGGTCGAGGGCGTGCACCTGCGCTTCGGCAAGGTTGCGCGAGGCGGCCTCCGCTGGAGCGACCGGCGCGAGGACTTCCGCACCGAGGTGCTCGGCCTGGTCAAGGCCCAGATGGTCAAGAACGCCGTCATCGTGCCGACCGGGGCCAAGGGCGGGTTCGTCCCGAAGACCGGGCCGTCGATGACCCAGGACCGCGAGGGGTGGCTGGCCGAGGGCATCGCCTGCTACACGACGTTCATCTCCGCCCTGCTCGACCTGACCGACAACCTGGTCGGGGGCGAGGTCGTGCCGCCGGGCCGCGTCGTACGGCACGACGAGGACGACACGTACCTGGTCGTCGCCGCCGACAAGGGCACCGCGACGTTCTCCGACATCGCCAACGGGGTCGCGATCGACTACGGGTTCTGGCTCGGCGACGCGTTCGCCTCCGGCGGCTCAGCCGGCTACGACCACAAGGCGATGGGGATCACGGCCAAGGGTGCGTGGGAGTCGGTCAAGCGACACTTCCGCGAGATCGGCCAGGACACGCAGGCGCACGACTTCACCGTCGTCGGCGTCGGGGACATGAGCGGTGACGTCTTCGGCAACGGGATGCTGCTCTCCCACCACATCCGGCTGGTGGCGGCCTTCGACCACCGGCACATCTTCGTCGACCCGAACCCGGTGGCGGACACGTCGTACGCCGAGCGCCGGCGCCTGTTCGACCTGCCGCGGTCGTCGTGGGACGACTACGACCGGAGCCTGATCTCCGAGGGCGGTGGCATCTGGCCGCGTGCGGCGAAGGCCGTGCCGATCAACGAGCGGATGGTCGCTGCGCTCGGCCTGGCCAAGGGCACGACGACGATGACGCCGGCCGAGCTGATGAAGGCGATCCTGCTCGCGCCGGTCGACCTGCTCTGGAACGGCGGCATCGGCACCTACGTCAAGGCGTCCACCGAGTCCAACGCCGAGGTGGGCGACCGGGCCAACGACTCGATCCGGGTGAACGGAGGGGCCCTGCGATGCCGGGTCGTGGGCGAGGGCGGCAACCTGGGCCTGACCCAGCTCGGCCGGATCGAGGCCGCCCGGCACGGCGTACGGGTCAACACCGACGCCATCGACAACTCGGCGGGCGTCGACTGCTCGGACCACGAGGTCAACATCAAGATCCTGCTCGGCCAGGTGGTGACCGACGGCGACCTGACGACCAAGCAGCGCAACGCGTTGCTGGTCGACATGACCGACGACGTGTCCCGGCTGGTGCTCCGCGACAACTACGAGCAGAACGTGCTGCTCGGCAACGCCCGGGCCCAGGAGCACTCCATGCTCCCGGTGCACCAGCGGCTGATCCACTGGCTCGAGGAGCGGGGCGAGCTCGACCGCGCGATCGAGTACCTCCCCTCCGACGTGGACATCGCCCGCCGGCACGACGAGGGGCTGGGCCTGACCTCGCCCGAGTTCTCGGTGCTCGTGGCCTACGCCAAGCTCGTCCTCAAGCGTGAGCTGCTGGCCACCGACCTGCCCGACGACCCGTGGCTGGAGGCGACCCTGCGCGCGTACTTCCCGGCCGAGCTGGTCAAGCGGTACGGCGACCGGCTCGGCGGCCACCCGCTGCGCCGCGAGATCGTCATCAACTCGGTCGTCAACTCGATGGTCAACCGCGGTGGCATCACGTTCGCGTTCCGGGCCGAGGACGAGACCGGCGCGACGGCCGAGCAGGTCGCCCGGGCCTACCTGGTCGCGCGTGAGATCTACGACCTGTCCGGCTACGTGGCCGACGTGGAGGCACTGGACAACCAGGTGCCGACGGCGGCGCAGACCGCGCTGTACCTCGAGTTCCGCCGGCTGCTCGACCGCGCGGTCCGCTGGTTCATCCAGAGCCGGCCCGGTCGCATGGACATCCAGGCGCTCGCGGACCGGTTCCGCGACACCGTCCGTGAGCTCAGCCCGCAGCTGCCCGAGCTGTTGGTCGGCGCCGAGCACCGGCGTTGGGAGCGCCGGTGCAAGGAGCTGGTCAAGGTCGGCGCTCCCGAGGAGATGACCCGTCGGGCCGCGGCCTTGCTCGACGGCTTCTCCTTGCTCGACGTCACCGAGATCGCGGGTGACACCGGCCGTCCGGCCGCCGAGGTGGCGCCGATCTACTTCACCCTGTCCGAGCGGTACGGCGTGGACGCGATGCTCGGCCGGATCACCGCGCTGCCCCGCGAGGACCGCTGGGATGCGTTGGCTCGCGCGTCCCTGCGGATCGACCTGTACGCCGCACTCGAGTCCCTCACGGTCGCCGTCCTGCAGTCCACTCACGAGGGGGAGCCGCACCACCGGATCACGCAGTGGGAGAGGGCGAACGCCGAGGCGCTCGCTCGGGCCCGGGACACGATCGAGGAGGTGGCCAAGCTGGAGCGCACCGGCATCGCCGCGCTCTCGGTGGCGCTGCGCAGCCTGCGCGCGGTGATCCGCAGCAGCGCCACCACGTCGACCTGAGCCGGCCGTCCGGGCCGTACGCTCCGGACTGTGCCGACACTTGCCGACCTGGTGCGCGACCGCACCACCTTGTCGGTCGGCGACGCCGAGTGGCTGCACCTGCTGGTCGGCGACTGGCAGCTGCTGTCCGACCTGTCGTTCGCCGACCTGGTGCTGTGGCTGCCCGAGGAGGGCGGCCGGGCCTGGGTGGCCGGCGCGCACGTGCGCCCGGTCACCGGCCCGATGGTCTTCTTCGAGGACCAGGTCGGCGTGCGGGTCGAGCGCGGCCGCCGGGTGCAGATCGACTCGGCGTACGACGAGACGCGGATCCTGCGCGAACGTGACCCGGACTGGCACGACGAGGACGTCCCGGTCCGCGAGGAGGCGATCCCGGTCGTCCGTCACGGCCAGCCCATCGCTGTCCTGTCCCGGCACACGAACCTGGCCACGGCGCGGATGCCGAGCCGGCTCGAGCTGAGCTATCTGGCAGCGGCCGACGACCTGGCCCGGATGATCGCGGGCGGCACGTTCCCGATCGCCGGCGCCCCGACCGGCTCGCGCCGAGGCGCACCGCGGGTCGGCGACGGCTTCGTCCGGCTCGACGCCGAGGGTGTCGTGGAGTACGCCAGCCCGAACGCGGTGTCAGCGGTGCACCGGATCGGGCACGCCGGCGAGGTCATGGGCGCCTCCCTGGCCGAGGTGGTGACGCCGTTGACCAAGGACAGCGACGGCGTCGACGAGAGCCTGGCGCTGGTCGTGCGCGGCCGCGCTCCTTGGCGGGCCGAGCTCGAGGCCAACGGTGCGACGCTGTCGCTCCGAGCCATCCCGATCGTGCACGACGAGGTGCGCACCGGCGCGCTGGTCCTGCTGCGGGACGTGAGCGAGCTGCGCCGCCGTGAGCGCGAGCTGATGACCAAGGACGCCACCATCCGGGAGATCCACCACCGGGTGAAGAACAATTTGCAGACCGTCGCCGCGCTGCTGCGCCTGCAGGCGCGGCGGCTCCCGGACGACGCGGAGGGGCGCGCTGCGCTCGAGGAGGCTGTACGCCGGGTCGGCGCGATCGCGCTGGTCCACCAGACGCTGTCGCAGGGCCTGGACGAGACGGTGGCCTTCGACGACATCGCGGCCCAGAGCCTCACCATGGTCATGGAGGTGGCCCGGCGCGGCGAGCGGGTCCACGTCGCCCGCACCGGGTCGTTCGGCCTGCTCCGGGCCGAGGACGCGATGCCGCTGTCGCTCGTGCTGACCGAGCTGCTGACCAACGCGATCGAGCACGGTGCGCACGGTGGGCAGCCCGGCCGCGGCGAGGTCGTGGTGTCGGCCGAGCGCGAGCTGGCCGACGACGGTCAGGACGTGCTGCGGGTGCAGGTCGCGGACGACGGACAGGGCATGCCCGTCACCTTCGACCCTGCGCGCGCAGGCCTGGGGACGCAGATCGTGCAGGCCCTGGTGCGCGAGCTGCGCGGGACCATCGGCTGGGCCGCGCGCGACGGCGGCGGCACGCTCGTCAGCCTAGAGCTGCATCCGCGCCCGGTCGGTCCACCGTGAGCTGACGTGCTTGGACATACGAGGAGGCCCCGACCGCGGTGGTCGGGGCCTCGCTGGTCGTCTCTGTCTGCCTTCGTTCAGCCGGCCCGACGCGCGCGAGCGTTACGGCGCTTGAGGGCCCGTCGCTCGTCCTCGGACAGGCCGCCCCAGACGCCGGCGTCCTGGCCGGACTCCAGCGCCCACTTCAGGCAGGTGTCGATCACTTCACAGCGTCGGCAGACTGCCTTGGCCTCCTCGATCTGCGTCAGGGCGGGCCCGGTGTTCCCGATCGGGAAGAACAGCTCCGGGTCCTCGTCCAGGCAGGCAGCGCGGTTGCGCCAGTCCATCGAGATCGTGCTCCCCTTGCTCATCGTCTGTGTCATCGTGTGCGTCTCTGGTTGCTCATCGTGTGGTTCGTCGGGTGTCACGACCGCGTTCGGAGCTCGTCATTGAGCGGTTGGTTCTGGGCCTGACACTGGTCCCCTTGCTTGTGCATGATTTCACGAGCGCTCACCACACTCAAGAGTTCAGGCACCTTCTTCACGATCACTCCACGACGCGCAACGTGCAATGCGGGTGGAGTGTTCCTTGCCCCGCTCATACTCGTTGTCCAGCCTGCTACCGCCCGAGCCCGGGCACAAGACGGTTTCGTGACGAAACGGCGTGCCGAGTGCGTCACACCGTCAGCCGTTGGGCACGTTCCGCCGGCCCGCTTCGGTCCGCCCGCGTCGGACGAGCCAGGGCTCGAAACGGCCTGTGACCTGCGCCGATGTCCGACCCGGTAGCGTCGCGCCGTGCCCTCCCGCCCCATGCGCGACCCCAGCCCCGAGCCGATCGGCGATCCTGCGGATGCGCCCGCGGATCCGCTCCGTCGGCGGCTGCTGGTCGGTCTGGTCGCCCTCGAGACGGTCGCTATGGCGGTCGTCACTGTGGGCTACGCCATCGCGCTCGCGGTCGACCGGCGGCAGACCGGTGCCGGATATGTCCTGTTCGAGATCGCCCTCGCGGCCGTGGCGACGGTGATCCTGGCCCTGGTCGGGCGGGGGGTGGCCCGCCGCCGGCGCTGGGCGCACAGCCTGGGGGCGACGCTGCAGCTGGTCGGGCTGCCGTTCGGGTTCCGGCTCTGGCAGTTCGGGCACTGGTGGGCGGCGATCCCCGAGCTGGCCGTCGTCGCCACGACGCTGGTGTTGATGTTCGCCGAGGCGCCGATGCCCGACGCCGGGTCAGACCAGCCCGCCGAGCCAGACCCCCACTGACGCGGCGGCCAGCCCGGCGGCCACGCTCACCAGGACGTTGAGCGCGGCCGCGCCCCACTCGCCGTCCTCGGCCAGCCGGACGGTCTCGAAGCTGTAGGTGCTGTACGTGCTGAGCGCTCCGCAGAAGCCGGTGCCGACGAGGGCGAGCGCGGTCGTCGACACGCCGGACACGCCGGTGACGAACCCGAGGGCCAGGCACGCGACGACGTTCACCAGCAGCGTGCCGAACGGGAAGTCGGACTCGTGCCGGCTCTGGACGGCGCGGTCGGTCAGGTAACGCAGGGGCGCGCCGACGGCCGCTCCCGCGGCGACGACGAGGACGCCGGTCATGCCGGCGCCTGGGCATCGCTGCGGGCGGGCAGCAGAGTTTCGGTGACGCGGAGTCCCAGCACGACGGCCAGCACCCCTCCCGCCAGAGTCACCAGCAGGTACGCCGCGGCCGTCGCCGGATGGTGGTGGCCCAGCAGCTCGCGCAGGTCGAGCGCGTACGTCGAGAAGGTCGTGAACCCGCCGAGGATCCCGACGCCGAGGAACGGCCGGGCCAGCCGTGGCCTGCGCGCGCGGCCGGCCAGCACGGCCATGAGGGCGCCGATGAGCAGGCAGCCGGAGAGGTTCGTGGCCGTGGTCGCCCAGGGGAAGCTGCGGGCGGCATGAGGGATCGCCAGCGCCAAGCCGTAGCGCGCCTCGGCGCCGATCACGCCACCGAGAGCGATGGAGCCCAGGATCTTGGGGTGGTGATGGTGCAGCTCGTCGCGCTGCTCCGCGTCGTGCAGGTCGACGTCGGGGTCGATCGAGCCGTGGGACACGGGCTTGGCTCGGGGTTCGTCAGCCACCGGTGTCCTTGTTGCACTCGGCCTGCGTCTTGGCGACGGCGAACGAGTGGCGCCCGACCAGCACCGAGGTCCGTCCGCCCACGGTGTAGGTCAGTGCGACCGCGTCGGCCGTGTCGTTCTCGCCGGTGGGCTGCACCGCGACGACGACCTGCCACTGGTCGGCGGTGTCGGGGAAGTCGGCCTTGATGGCCGCGCTCGGATGGAGCTTGGTCAGGATGGCGGGCAGCACAGAGCGCTTGTCCCATGCGGCTTTGTCGGCGACCGCCCGTACGTCGCCGAACTCGAAGCCGCTCTCGACCGACCCCCCGAGCGGCACGAACGCCACGTCGGTCAGGTGCAGGCGTGAGGTGCGCGGGACGAGGTCGACCTTGGTCACGACGATCGGCTGGTCGCCCTTGATCACCAGGTCGTCGAGCCCGAACTCGGTCTGCGAGTTCTGGATCTTGGCCCAGGTGCGCCCGCCCTTCTGCGGCGCCGCGCAGTGCTGGTACACCGGCTGGTTGCCGAGCACGAGCCGGTCGGGGGGCACGGGCTGGTAGCCGCAGGCCGACGGGACCACGACGCAGAGGGCCGCGGCGGCGAGGGGGACGGCGCGGCGAGTACGACGCCGGCTAGGAGCCAAGGGCCTGCAGCTCATCGCGGTCGATGCGGTAGTGGACCCACTCGTCCAGGTCGTGAGCGCCGAGCCGCTGGTAGAAGCCGAGCGCCGGCTCGTTCCAGCGCAGGACCCACCACTCCACCCGCGAGTACCGGCGCTCGATCGCGATCTGGGCCAGCCGGGCCAGCAGCGCCTTGCCCAGGCCGAGGCCGCGGGCGTCCGGGGCGACGAACAGGTCCTCGAGCCAGATGCCGTTCTGGCCGGTCCAGGTGGAGAAGGTGACGTACCAGGCGGCGAAGCCCACGCTGCGCCACTCGCCGTCCTCGGCCTTGACGTCGGCCAGCAGGCAGAAGGCCATCGGCGTGCGGCCGTCGGCGGGGAACATCAGCTCGGCGAACGACTCGGCGGTCGACTCAACCTGGTCGACCTCCTTCTCGTACGTCGCGAGCTCGCGCACCATCTCGGCGATCCGCGCGACGTCGCCCGGCTCCGCATCGCGGATCCGCCACTCCTGCGTCACGTGCGTTGCCGGTGGGGACTGCCCGCTCATGGCTCGCATCCTGCCAGGACCTGGCGGGGAGCCCGACCCAGCACCGATCATGTCGTCGTGAGCGACTCCGAAGCGGCCGATGACCAGGACGTCGAACGGCGTGCGACCGACGACCGGCGGTCGGCTGACCGGCGACAGCTGATCGACCTGACCCGAATCGAGAAGGGGCTGCCGGAGCGGCGCGCCTTCCAGGACCGGCGCCAGAGTGCGGACCCGGCGTCCGACGATGAAACGGAGGTCAGCGGCGGGTGAGGGTGGCCATCCAGTGGGTGGCGAAGGGGCCGCCGTCAGAGGCGACCGGCTGGAGGTCGGCGAGCTCGACGCCCTCGCCGGCGAACTGGTCGATCTCGTCCCGGGTGAACGGCCAGGGCGGGCCGTCGTCAGCGGAGTCGCCTCGGCCGAGGCTGGCCTGGATCACGCAGGCCGTCCCGCCGGTTGCGAGCAGGTCGCGGACGGCGGCGACTGCCCGCGTGCGGAGGTCTCGCGGTAGCGCTTGCACGGTGTAGATCTCGACGACGAGGTCGAACGAACGGCGCCATTCGGCGGGCAGCTCGAACAGGTCCGCGATCTGGAAATGGACGCCGTGGACGCGCTCGCTTGCGAGTCGGACGGCGGTCGGGGAGACGTCGAACGCGGTGGTGTCGTAGCCGAGGCTCGCGACGCGTGCCGCGTCGGCACCCAGCCCGGCACCGACGACGACGGCCTTCTTCCCGCTTCCCTCGCGCAGGTCCTGGTGCTCGTCGAACCACTGCAGCATGAGCGGGTTGGCCGTCTCGCGGTCCCAGGCCAACGCGGTCGAGCCGGCCACGCCCTCGGCGTACAGCTGCTCGAACCATGCCGTCGGCTCACCCGCCGCGATGGCATCCGCGGCCAGCTCGTCCGCGCGGTCGGACCAGTTCCGGGGTTCCTCGGTCACGTCGCCAACCTATTCCGCACCGGGTGTCAAGGTCATCGTGGCGACCTGGATCGGGGTGACGTGGCCGGCGCTGACCAGGACGCCGCGGCCGGGACGACGCACCACCGGCGGTGGGTCCAGCCGGACGCCGAGCAGGTCGCCATCCAGGGGTGACGTCGGGCCGAGCAGGACGCCCTGACCACCCCGTCGGGCCACGGTGGCCAACCCTCGAAAGCTCGCGGCGATGTCGGCGGAGGTTCCCGCAACCACCAGACCGCCTGCAGCGTGACGGAGGTTCTTGAACCATTGCAGCACAACGTCTTCGGTCTCAGTGTCGGCCAGGCGCTCGACGTCGTCGACCAGCACGAAGCAGCGTGATGTGAGGTCGATCGTGGCGCGGACGTCGCTCGGATCGTCCTCGACTGTGACCGTCACGACGTGTTCGCCGGCGCGGGCCAAGGACATCGCCACCGTCCGCAGGACGGTTGACCGTCCGCTCCTTGGTGGCCCCGCGACGAGTGCGGACGTGCCGTCCAGGTCCAGCCCCAACGGTTGGGCGCCATCGCCACCGATACCGATGGGCACCCAGCCTCGTCGAGGCTGGACGACCCGCATCAGGTGCTCTGCCCGCACAAGGTCGGGCAACGGCTCGAGCCGGATCAGTCGGCCGTCGGGGGCGGCTCCTCGCTGCGCAGCGGCTTCCCCGATGGCGCGCAGGGCGGCTAGCTGCGCCGGGCCGGACCGGTCGGCGGTCAGGAGGGCGAGCTGAACTTCCGCGAGGTCGACCACCCGCACGCCCCGTCCGGGTGGCTGTCGGCCCGGCAGCGCCGACCGGGGGATTCCGGCCAGCATCAGATCGGTCGGCTCGCTCAGTCGCAGCACTACCTTGTCGCGGATCAGGGATGCCAGACGGGAGACGAGCAGGCCGCGATCACCTGTCACCGCCACGCGGATCCCTACCGCCGCGCCGTCGCGCAGCAGACCTTGCAAGACGTCGACCGGTCGACCATGGTCGACGGTGTCCCATTGGGCCGCAACGGTTTCCCAACCGTCGACGAGCAGCACGAGATAGGGCAGATGGTCGGCCGGATCGGCGTACTGGTGTTGTTCGGCGAGCGATGCCAAGCCGGCCGAGCCGAGCAGCGCGCGGCGCCGCACGGCTTCCTCGGCGAGGAGGTCGAGCAGCCGCAGGCACCGGCCGACCTCCTCGGCCGCGGCCACGACCCCTGCCTGCGGCAGCTGACGGAGCGCCGCCAGGCCGCCTGAGCCACCATCGACTGCGTGCAGATGCACGTGGCGCGCGTCGAAGCGCGCGGCGAGGGAGCCGGCAATGGTCCGCAAGGCGCTCGTCCGACCCGTGCGCAGCGAGCCGACCAGCAAGAGGTGCGCGTCCAGCGCGAGGTCCCAGGTCACGGTGCGTTGTGCCTGTTGTTCGGGCAGGTCCACGACCCCGTACGGCGCGTGCCAGCCGCCGTTCGGTGCCGTGAGCTGGTCGAGCGTCACGATGTCGGGTAGGGGCGGCAGCCAGGGCCGAGGCGCGGGTCGGATACCGAGCCGGTCCGAGGCGGCCCGCAGACTCCGCACGAGAGCGGCCAGGTCGGTCTCGCCCCTGCTACCCCGTGTCGGCCGGGGAAGCGGCTGGCCGAGCGACTCAGTCGAGAGTCTCAGCGCGTCGAGGCGAGCGGGTCCCCCGGCGGAGCCGGCGATCCTGGCGCCTTGGAACATGACCGGCGGGTTCGGCCCTGAGCGGGCCAGAGCGCGGCCGGGTGTCCTGGGGCTGATCGCGGCGGCTTCGCGCGACTCGATCACATCCTCCGAGTCAGTACGGTCGCGCACTCGAAGCGCAATCCGGAGGTTGACGTTGGCGGCGATGTCCGCCGTGATCACTCCGGCCGGCCGTTGTGTCGCGAGCACGAGGTGGACGCCGAGAGAACGACCCAGCGCGGCAATGCGCACGACGCCCTCGAGGAACGCCGGCAGCTCCTCGGCGAGCATCCGGAACTCGTCGATGACCAGGACCAGACGGGGCATCCAGGCATCGTCGCGAGATCCCTGCGCCAGGTAGTCGTCGATGTCCTTGACGCCGGCGGCACTCAGGATTCGTTCGCGGCGGGTCAGCTCAGCCGTCAACGAGGTCAGGGCGCGTTCGGCCAGGTGTGCGTCGAGATCCGTCACGAGACCCAGGGCATGAGGCAGCAGATCGCACTCGGCGAACGCTGCTCCGCCTTTGTAGTCGACCAGCACGAAGCCGAGCTGGTCTGGTGCGTTGCCGACCGCCAGAGAAGCGATCAACGTCTGGAGCAGCTCCGACTTGCCGGAGCCGGTCGTGCCCCCGACCAGGATGTGCGGCCCGTCGTGGCACAGGTCCACTGCGAAGACTCCGTCGGCCCCCATCCCGAGCACACAGGTGGTGGACCGCGGCCGGGCCGTCCACCGCCGGGCCAGCCCCGCCGGCTCCAGCGCGTCGCGGGTGACCAGGTCCACCAGGTTGACCTGGTCCGGCACAGTGCCTGCCGCTGACGGCGTCGCGTCGCGCAGGGGCGCGAGGGCGCGCGCGAACCGGTCGGCCCAGCCTGCTCCAACCTGGTCCGGGACCACGCGCGCAGTCTCCCCGTCGCGGCCGGTCACCGTCGCGGCAGACCTGCGAGTGGCGTCCGCACCAAGGACTTCGACGACCGCCCAACATTCGTGCGGCAGGTCCGCGCGGTCGATGTCGACGCAGATGGCCGTCAGACCCGCCTCCGGTCCATAGGACAGCAGGCGCGCCACACCCGGGACACCGCGCAGCCGCCCAGCTCCCACGAGCACGAGGACGTGCCGGGGGAACGGACCCGTGTCCGGCTGACCACGCGTGGACCCCAGCCGCTCGTCGAGGACCGCTTCCAGCTCGGTGACCCGAGCACGGACCTGACCCTCGACGGCGAGCGACCCGACTCCGCACAAGACGTCCACCGAGTCGTTTTCTCGGGCGTGGGGCAAGAGGCCCACCCACGCCCACTCGCGCAGCTGAACGGTGTCCGAAGCGAGCAACGTCAGCCGGACGTCCCGCGGGCTGTGCCAACCGGCCACCTGGGCGACCAGCGAACGGACGAGCTGGCGGACTTCCTCCGAGTCGCCACAGACACCGAGTACGCCGAGGGAGGTCAACCCCACGGTGACCGGGACGTCGTCCACGGTGAGCCGACGACCGGCCGGGCCGCCGTCGCCGGTCGCGGATACACGGGCCGGGCGGGAGCCCACGCCCACCCGCAGAGCGAGGAAGTCGTCGTCGGACCTCCCGCGCTCCCAGAGCTGGGTCGTCGGGCGGGCCGCCGCTTCACCTAGCACCTCCAGATCGGGATGTACGGCGTGGCGCCAGGCCGCCTCGGCGGCCAGTGCCTTCGTCAGGGACGCATCGGCGGCGTCCCGCGCAGCTGCCCACGTGCGCAGGCTGGATCGCCACGTTCGCCGACCGGTGAGCCGGTCGCCGGCTGCGCTGCTCACGATCATGGCTGGGCTCATCAGGCCGAAGAGCAGATAGGTCGGAGACTGTTGTACCCAGGCAACTATCACGGAAAGCAGAAGCGGCACCGAGGCAGCCAGCGCGGGGATCCGGCTCTTCGGCGTGCTCTTTGGGCGTTCTGGGAAGTGGATCTCGCGCTTCGGCGCCGGCGGTCTTGTGCGGGGGGACCGGTTCACGAGTATGTGCCCGAGGCCGTCGAAAGATGTTGCTGCGGACGGCTTTCCGCTGATGATAGGCCCGGCCGACGTTGAGGCCCATGAAGCCGACGACGCCGTTACGCTGATGACTACGCCGTCCAGTAGGGGTGGCAGACCAACCGGTGCGTCGTCGCTCAGCTCAACCGGGCCGACGTAGCGGAAGCCGACCTCGGTGCTCCCCTGACCGAGGGAGAGACGACCGCGCAGCTCGCCGAACGTCGTACCGGCCGGGCAGTGGACCAGCACATCGGTGAGCGTGCCGTCGCGGTCGGCCAGGGTCACCCAAAGGCGCATCCGCCAGATGGTTCCGCGCGCCGCCTGGTCCTCGGGCGAGCTCGTCCACATGCGACGTCGTACGAGTTGGTAATCCACAGGCCACATGTCCCATCTGGACGGCTTGCCCGACTTGGGGCAGTCTGTGCCGCGGGTGGGGGTTGGAGTGAAGGGGGCACAGTGACTGACGGCGTCGCCATCGTCGAGGCGGAGGTGCGTGAGCTCATCCGCCGCACCGGCGTGGACCCGGTGCGCAACCTGGCCGCCGCGCGTGATCTCGTCAACGACGCGGTCCTCGACTACGACGAGCGCTCTCTGGCCGGCGGCCTTCCGTCGTTGGTCGACGTACCGGGGACGGTCAAGCAGCTGCTCGACGCAGTCGCAGGGCTGGGGCCGCTCCAGCAGTATCTCGACGACCCGACCGTCGAGGAGATCTGGGTCAACGAGCCGGGCAAGGTGTTCGTCGCCCGGGCCGGCGTGCCCGAGCTCACGACCACGATCCTCACGGCCGACCAGGTGCGCGACTTGGTCGAGCGGATGTTGAAGAGCTCCGGCCGCCGGGTCGACCTCAGCTCGCCGTTCGTCGACGCCATGCTCGCCGACGGCTCGCGCCTGCACGTCGTCATCCCGGACGTCACCCGTGAGCACTGGGCCGTCAACATCCGCAAGTTCGTCGTCAAGGCGGACCAGCTGGACGACCTGGTCCGGCTCGGAACGCTCACGCCCGCGGCTGCGGCCTTCCTCGCCGCCGCTGCGTCGAGTGGGCTCAACATCCTGGTCGCCGGTGGCACCCAGGCCGGCAAGACGACGCTGCTCAACTGCCTGGCCGCTGCGCTGCCCGGACGGGACCGAGTCATCACCTGCGAGGAGGTCTTCGAGCTGAAGGTGCCGCTTCGCGACGTGGTCTCGATGCAGTGCCGCCAACCGAGTCTGGAGGGGACGGGAGAGATCCCGTTGCGCCGCCTCGTCAAGGAGGCCCTGCGCATGCGGCCCTCGCGCATCATCGTGGGCGAGGTCCGGCAGGCCGAGAGTCTGGACCTGCTGATCGCCCTCAACTCGGGCCTGCCCGGCATGTGCACGATCCACGCGAACAGCGCCCGCGAAGCGGTCACGAAGATCTGCACGCTGCCACTCCTGGCCGGCGAGAACGTGAGCGCGTCGTTCGTCGTGCCCACCGTCGCCGCGTGCGTTGACCTCGTCGTCCACGTGGTCTTGGACCACGACGGAGTACGGCGTGTGCGCGAGATCGTCGCGTTGCCCGGGCGGGTGGAGGGTGACGTGGTTGAGGTGGCCGACATCTTCTCCACGCGTAGCCATGCCCTCGTGCGGGCCGAAGGGTTCCCTCCACATGCGGATCGTTTCCGGGCCCGTGGGTACGACCTGGCGGCGCTGTTGGCGCCGGAAGCCGTCTGAGGCAGCGGTGGCGGGCGTATGGGTGGGGCTGCTCCTCGGCGCGGGCGTGTTCTGCGTGTGGTGGTCCTTCTGGCCGCGCGGGCTCGCATCCGGGCGCGCCAGCGGCGTAGTCGACAGGGTGCTCACGGACGAGCTGGCTCAGGCGGGAGTGACCAACGTGTCCGCCCGTGGCCTGGTAGCGACCGGCCTGGCGCTGGGTGGCGTCGTCAGCCTGGCCGTCGTCGCGGTGACGGGGGTGCCGGCGATCGCGCTGTGCTTCGGCGCGATGGCGACCTGGGCGCCGATCGCGCTGGTCCGCTTCCGCGCGCGCCGGCGCCGGGCTGTCCTTCGTGACCTGTGGCCGGACGCCGTGGACAACCTGACGTCGGCGGTGCGCGCCGGTCTGTCCCTGCCCGAGGCGCTGAGTCAGCTGAGCGTCCGGGGTCCGGACGAGCTCCGCCCCGCATTCACGACGTTCGCCGAGGACTATCGCGCGACCGGCCGCTTCGGTGACTGCCTCGACCGGCTCAAGGACAGGCTCGCCGACCCGACGGCAGATCGTCTGGTCGAAGCGCTGCGGCTCGCCCGCGAGGTGGGCGGCAGCGACCTCGGCCGGCTGCTCAGAACGCTCGCGGGCTTCTTGCGGGAGGACGCGCGGACGCGCGGTGAGCTGGAGACGAGGCAGGGCTGGACGGTGAATGGTGCCCGGCTCGCCGTAGCGGCTCCGTGGATCGTCCTGGCGATGATGAGTACCCGCCACCAGGCAGTCGAGGCCTACGACAGGCCTGCCGGCGTTCTGGTGCTGCTCGTGGGCGGTGCCTGCTCCCTCCTGGCCTACCGGGTCATGCTTCGTATCGGGCGGCTGCCCGAGGAGCAGCGGGTGCTGCGATGAACCGGTCCTGGTCTCTGCCCGGCGTCGCCGTGGGCCTGGCAGCCGGGCTCGGCCTCTGGCTCGTCGTCCTGCGCATGCCCTGGTCGCGACGCGCCACCCTGGATGACCGGCTGGCGCCGTACCTGCGGGACACCCCTCGGCCCAGCGGGCTGATGGTCCCCAAAGGGCCACTGCACACGCCGTTCCCGATCCTCGAACGGCTGCTCGAGCCGGTCATGGCCGACGCGGTGCGAACCGTCGAGCGCATCTTCGGTGGGGGCGCCTCGGCCAGACGCCGGCTTGAACGGGCCGGGCGCGATCCCGACCTGGAGGCCTTTCGAGCCGAGCAGGTCGTGTGGGCATCTGTCGGTGCCGGTCTCGGGCTCCTCGGGGCCGGGTTGTTATGGGGCACGGGTCGGATCGGTCCGGCGCTGGCGGTCGTGATGGTCGTGGCAGCGGCAGTTGCAGGCGTCGTGGCCTGCGACCACGGTCTGAGCCGGCGAGCGACCGCCCGTGAGGAGCGGATCCTCGCTGAGTTTCCGACGACAGCCGAGCTGCTCGCACTCGCGGTTGCGGCGGGCGAAGGTGCCGTGGGCGCACTGGAGCGGGTGTGTCGGTTCGAGGGCGGTGACCTGGCCGTCGAGCTCAGACGCTGTCTCGCCGATGCCCGAGCGGGCGCACCGCTGCCGGAGGCGCTCCAGAACCTCGGTGACCGCACGGGCTTGCCCAGTCTCGCGCGTTTCGTTGATGGAGTAGTCGTGGCCGTGGAACGCGGAACACCGCTGGCCGACGTGCTACGCGCGCAGGCTCAAGACGTTCGTGAGTCGGGTCGGCGGGCGCTGATGGAAGCGGGTGGAAAGAAGGAGATCGCGATGATGGTCCCCGTCGTCTTCCTTGTCCTCCCGGTCACGATCCTGTTCGCGGTGTATCCGGGGATCGCCTATCTGTCATTCACCATCTAGAGGGGGAGAAGATGCTCAGTTTCCTTGTCTCGCAACGTGATCGCGTCATACGTCGCGTGCTCGACGGACCGAGGGACCGTGGGGACGTGCCGGGTTGGGTGCTGGTGACGATCATGACGGCCGGCCTGGTGGTGGCGTTGTGGGCGATCGCCGGCCCGAAGCTCGGTCAGTTGTTCACCAGCGCGGTCGACAGCGTGAAAGGTCCGTGAGGGCTCGCGGCCTCGATCGGGATGCCGGCTCGGCGGTCGTTGACTTCGCGCTGGTCGGTTCGCTCCTCACCGTGTTGTTCGCCGCCGTCGTCCAGCTCGGCCTCGCGCTCTACGTGCACAACATGCTCGTGTCCTGCGCGGCCGAAGGTGCTCGCTATGCCGCGCGGGCCGACCGTCAGGCGTCCGATGCGGTCCCGGCCACGAAGGAGCTCGTCGTGCAGACCTTGAACGCCTCGTATGCAGGGGACGTCACGGTGAATGAGGAGACGGTCGGCGGTGTCCGTACCGTCGTCGTCCGGATCCGCGCCCCTGTGCCGCTGTTCGGCTTCCTCGGACCTTCCCGCGCGATGCAGGTGACCGGTCATGCCTTCTCGGAGCGGCAGTGAGCGGTTGGGGCCGGGTGCGCGCGGGGTGGCTTCACAGGTGCTTCGCTGGTGGCTCGGACGAGGGGAGTGCCTTGGTCGAGTTCGTCTTCCTCGGGGTAGTGCTGCTGGTCCCGCTCGTCTACCTGGTGATCACCGTTGCGCGTATCCAGGCGGGTTCGCTCGCGGTCGAACAGGCAGCGCGCGAGGGCAGCCGGGCCTTTGTCACTGCACCGGACGCGCGATCCGGAGAGGTACGCGCCAGCGCCGCGGTGTCGCTGGCATACGACGACCAGGGTTTCGGACCGCCAGCGCCCGGGCAGCTCGCGATCACCTGCAACAGCGGATCGTGCCTCGAGCCGGGAGCTCGGGTGACTGTGCGGACGGAGCTCGTCGTGGTCCTGCCGGGCGTGCCACGGTTCCTGTCCGATGTCATCCCGGTCAGCGTCACCCTGGGCGCCACGCACGTGGCCAGCGTGGACGAGTTCGCGCGCCGATGAGCTGCGTGAGTGCCGCGTCTCGGCGGGGCCGCCCCGAGGACGACGGCCAGATCATGATCCTGATCCTCGGCTACGTGATGATCGCGGTCCTGCTCGTGATCGTGGCCGTCGACGTGACGGCTCTCTATCTGGCGCGCACGCAGCTCCGTGACGCCGCCGACGCCACGGCGCTCGATGCCGCTGACGCGGCCGATGCCGGTGCGGTCTACCGCGTCGGAGTCCAGGACGACGTGCCTCTGACCGACGAGACGGTCCGCTCCTCGGCGCGCTCGTATCTCGAGACGTACCTGCCGCCGAACCACGTGGACCGGCTGCTGCTCGGTGCGGCCACCGGGAGCCCCGACGGGCGTACGGCGGTCGTCCAGCTGTCCGGACGGGTGCGGTTGCCGCTCCTCGGCCCGGTCGTGTCGGCCTGGTCCGGTGGCATCACCGTGACGGTCGAGTCACGCGCTCGCGCAGCCGTCGACCCGCCATAACCACGTGCCGGTGCTTCGGCGGCCTGCTTTGATCGGCAGGTGCTCCAAGGAGACAGGGTGCTGCTGCGGGCGTTCGGGCCCGACGACGTGGATGCGTTGACGGCGTTCCAGAACGACCTGGCGACCGAGCTGCTGGGCGGTGGGGACCCACCGAGGCCGACGACGCGCGAGTGGATGGCGCAGCTGTGGGAGCGGCTGAGCAACGACCGGTCCGGCGCCTCGTTCGTCATGGAGGCGGACGGCAAGGTCATCGGCAACCTGGGACTGTTCAACGCGGACCTCGAGGCCCGCACCATGGAGCTCGGCGTCACGGTCGGCGACAAGGACTACTGGGGCCGCGGCTACGGCACCGAGGCGATCCGCCTGGCCACGGACTACGCGTTCCGGATGCGCAACGTGCGCAAGGTGCACCTCTCCGTCCTGGCCAACAACCCGCGGGCGATCGCGGCGTACACGAAGGTCGGGTTCGTCGAGGAGGGCCGGCGGCGCGAGCACGCCTGGAACGCCGGCGCCTACGTCGACCTCATCTACATGGGCCTGTTCCGTCCAGACGCGTAGAGGCTCAGTATTTGAGGGTTGCGTTATATAACTCGATATGCAAACATCCCAGCCATGGAGGCGATCGAGGCACTGGGCGAGCCGGTACGGCGGCGCATCGTGGAGCTGCTGGCTCGGGGCAACAGCCCGGCCGGTGACTTGGCCGAGCGGATCGGCCAGGAGTTCGGCATCAGCCAGCCGGCGACGTCGCGGCACCTGCGGGTGCTGCGCGAGGCCGACGTGGTGACGAGCACCGTGAACGGTCAGCAGCGGATCTACGCGATCAACCGCGACACGTTCGACGACCTGGCCGACTGGGTCGAGCAGGTCCGCTCGTTCTGGACCCAGCGCTTGGACGCCTTGGAGACCGAGCTGGCCCGAAGCCGGCGTACCAAGAAGACCGAGGAGGACGAGAGATGACTGAGCTCTGGGGCACCCTGCTGGCCGACGGTCCACTGCGCACGGTGACGCTGCGGCACGAGTACTCCGCGACACCCGCTGACGTGTGGGACGCCGTGACATCGCCGGACCGCATCGAGCGCTGGCTCGGGCCGGTGCAAATGAACGGCGACGAGTACGTCCTGCAGATGAGGGCCGACGTACCGGCGGTCAGCGGCAAGATCGTGGAATGCGCTGCGCCGCAACGGCTGGTGGTCAGCTGGAACTTCCGCGGCGAGCCGCCGAGCGAGATCGACGTTCGCATCGAACCCACCTCGAGCGGGTCGATGCTCACCTTCACGCAGTCACAGGTCGAGGCCATCGAGGCGAGCTCGCGTGGTGCTGGCTGGCAGCACTACCTGAGTGAGCTAGCCGGCGTGCTGGGAGAGCCGGTCGAGCAGCAGGACTGGGACGGCATGCGCGCGTCGTACCGGACGATGGAGGCGGCTCTCGTCGCGGCCGACCTCGGGACCGAGCCGGGCGGCTGGACCGTCTCCCTCGACCGGCTGCTCGACGCCGAGCCGGCCGAGGTCTGGTCGGCACTGACCGAGCCGGACCGCATCGGCCGGTGGCTCTGGCCCGTGGTCGAGTGGCCGGACGACCCGGCGCGCCAACGACCGCTCGAGCTCGGAGACCGGTTCTCGCTCGGTGACGCCAACGTCGAAGAGGCGAAGCGCAGCTTCGAGGTGCTGGCCATGGATCCTGGGCGACGGATGGTGGTGCGCTGGGGCGCCGTCGGCGCCGAAGTTGCCTTCGAGGTCGAGCCCACGACCGACGGGACGGTGCTACGGCTGCGGCAGAGCGCGGCGCCCGACGTGGTCGCGCAGGGCACGCTTCGCTCGGGGCCGGACTTCGCGGCCGGCTGGCACGCCGTGGTCGACATGCTGGTCCTGCTGCTGCAGCGCCACGACCCGCACGACCAGCCGGCCGACGGCGAGCTGTGGGAGGCGGCGTACCGGGTCTACTCGGCGTAGCGAGCAGAGCTCAGCGGCGACCCTTCGGAGTCCGCCCGTGCGGCGCAGTGGCGACGGCCACACCGACGGCCTCAGTCCAGGAGGTCTCCGGTGCGGTCGTCGCCATCAGCTGTAGGGCCGGGACGTCGATGCGGGCCGCGATGCGCTCGACCGACTTCAGGGTGAGGTTGCGCTCGCCGCGCTCAAGCCCGCCCATGTAGGTGCGATGGACACCGACGACCTCGGCAAAGGCCTCCTGGGAGAGGCCCCGGGCCTTGCGGTAGGCACGCAGGTTGCGGCCCACGGCTCGCTGAAGGTCCCCTTCCATGACGCCATGGAGCGTCTCGGCTCGCTACTTCTCCGTCTACAGACGGATAAGTCGCGTACCGGCGGAAGCGGGACACAGGCCGCAGATGAATTTCTCGGAGTTGCTACTTGTCAGTCTACATACCGATAAGTAGCATTCGCAACCAGGTAGGGCATTCGGGGCATCCGCCCTGTGATGACGTCCTGAGTTGCAGCAGGGGGCAGCCATGTCGATGTTTTCTGTGCGCGGAAGGCGGGTACGAGGTGCGTTCGTGGTCGCAGCAGCGGTGACGGTGTTGGGTGTGACGCCGAGCCAAGCTGTGGCTGGCGGCAACGATGCGCCCGGGCAAACGCAGGACACGCTGGGCCTCATGCTCGATGACAACGGAGAGGCATCCGAGGTGGTCACGATGCACCCGGACGGTTCGTACGCCTACGTCGGCCCCTCCACGGCCAACGGTTTCCGTGACTCGCTGTACGTGGGCACGCCTGTGTTCACGGGCCGGTACAAGCAAGTGGTGTCCGGGCCGCACGTAACAAACGTCAAGGTCTACAAGCGGTACTGGAAGTCGTGCTACGCCGAGATGGGCACTTTCGTGCAGAACTGCCAGGACGGGTATGTCGTCTATGCGGCTGGCTTCGCCGCGTGCCTGGACACCTGCCACGTCGCCGGACTGTACGGCTCACACAACTGCCAGGTATCCGGCTCGGATGACACGGCGTTCTCGTCGGAACTGAAAAAGTGCTATTCGGTGTTCATGCAGAACGGGTACAGCTCACACGCCAACGAGGTCGACCGGGACTGCTACCCAGGGCCCATCCCGGCGTGCAGCACGCTGGAATGGCACAACAACTTCTATCCGACCGGCAATGTGACAGGACCGTATGGAGGGGCTGGTAACCCGTGACAACCACAAGCCAGCGCGGGCGGCTAGGCCCCCTGGCTCGCGCCGCTCTCATCATCGGCGGGACGATCCTCGCCCTCAACGTGGCGTTCATCGTGCTCATGTACGCCACCGGCCAGTAATCCACAGACGATCCAAGTCGAGAGGAACCGACGGCGGTTGGCTGGGTTGAGCGGCAAAGATCACCCCGTCACCGCGAGCTGCATCACCGCGAAGGGCTGAGCCGCTCCGACGGCTAGGCTGGTGTGTTGTGGCGGCCGACTTCCCGAGCGAGATCAAGGCCTTGCGCCAGACCGTCGAGTCCATCCAACAGGTGACCGACCTGGACCGGCTGCGGGTCGAGATCGCCGACCTCGAGAAGCAGTCCTCGGCGCCCGACCTCTGGGATGACCCCGACGCTGCGCAGAAGGTCACCAGCAGGCTGTCGCACAAGCAGGCCGAGCTGGACCGGGTCGAGTCCGTCACCTCGCGGCTCGACGACCTGGAGATCATGGTCGAGCTGGGCCAGGCCGAGAACGACGCCCAGACCCTGACCGAGGCCGAGCGTGAGCTCGCGGCCCTCACCAAGACCGTCGGCGAGCTCGAGGTCCGCACCCTGCTCAACGGCGAGTACGACGCCCGCGAGGCCGTCGTCACGATCCGCTCCGGCGCGGGCGGCGTCGACGCCGCGGACTTCGCCGAGATGCTCATGCGCATGTACCTGCGCTGGGCCGAGCGGCACGGCTACCCGACGACCGTCCTCGACACGTCGTACGCCGAGGAGGCCGGCCTCAAGTCGGCAACCTTCGAGATCGACGCGCCGTACGCGTTCGGCACGCTGTCCGTCGAGGCGGGCACCCATCGGCTGGTCCGCATCTCGCCGTTCGACAACCAGGGCCGCCGTCAGACCAGCTTCGCCGCGGTCGAGGTGCTGCCCCTTGTCGAACAGACCGACCACATCGACATCCCCGAGAACGAGCTCAAGATCGACGTCTTCCGCTCCTCCGGTCCCGGCGGCCAGAGCGTCAACACGACCGACTCCGCTGTGCGCATGACCCACATCCCGACCGGCATCGTCGTGTCGATGCAGAACGAGAAGTCGCAGATCCAGAACCGCGCGGCCGCCTTGCGCGTCATGCAGTCCCGCCTCCTGGCCCAGCGTCAGGAGGAGGAGGCGGCGGCCAAGAAGGTGCTCGCCGGTGATGTCAAGGCGAGCTGGGGCGACCAGATGCGCTCCTACGTGCTGCACCCGTACCAGATGGTCAAGGACCTGCGCACCGAGTACGAGGTCGGCAACCCGACCGCGGTCTTCGACGGCGACCTGGACGGCTTCCTCGAGGCGGGCATCCGCTGGCGGCGCACCCAGGAGCGCGCTCAGGCCTGACCCGCCGACCCGTCCGATCTACCCGGAACGCTCAGAGCGCCGACGTAGACTCGCTGAGCCGGTGCGCACCGCGACGCTGCGTGAGCGGCCCACCAGGCAAACCCACCCAAGCACCCCACAGGCAGGCACCCTCCGGCATGATCCGGTTCGAGAACGTGAGCAAGGTCTACGCGAGCGGCCACCGGCCGGCGCTCGAGGGCATCAGCCTCAACGTCGAACGCGGCGACTTCCTGTTCATCGTCGGCGCGTCCGGGTCCGGCAAGTCCACGATGCTGCGCCTCGTCCTGCGCGAGGAGCCGGTCACCTCCGGCTCGGTGCTCGTCGCCGGCAAGGACCTCGGCCAGCTGCCGTACCGCAAGGTGCCGGCTCACCGCCGTCAGATCGGCACCGTGTTCCAGGACTTCCGCCTGCTGCCCGACCGCACCGTCGCGGACAACGTCGCGTTCTCGCTCGCGGTCATCGGCAAGCCGAGGCACACGATCGCCAAGCTCGTCCCCGAGACCCTCGACCTGGTCGGTCTCGGCGGCAAGGAGAAGCGCTACCCCCACGAGCTGTCCGGCGGCGAGCAGCAGCGCGTCGCCATCGCGCGCGCCTTCGTCAACCGGCCGCCGATCCTGCTCGCCGATGAACCGACTGGAAACCTCGACCCGACGACAAGCCTGGGGATCATGAAGCTGCTCGACCGGATCAACCGGACCGGTACGACGATCGTCATGGCCACTCACGACGACGAGATCGTGGACCAGATGCGCAAGCGGGTCATCGAGCTGTCCGACGGCAGGCTGGTCCGCGACCAGTCCCGCGGCGTTTACGGCTCCGAGCGCTGACCGACCAGCCAACTGCGACGAAACAGACTGCGACACAGAGGAACCCATGCGCCTGCAGTTCATCCTGAGCGAGACCCTCGCCGGTCTCAAGCGGAACCTGTCGATGGTCATCTCGGTGGTGCTCGTCGCGCTCGCCACGATGTTCCTCGTCGGCATGGGCTGGCTCGCGCAGCGCCAGGTCGACGCGAGCAAGGACTACTGGTACGACAAGGTCGAGGTCTCGATCTTCCTCTGCGGCTCGGTCAGCAGTGTCGCCAGCTGCTCCGACGGCGAGGTGACCCAGGCCCAGAAGGACCAGATCGAGCAGCAGCTCAACTCGCTGCGGCCGCTCGTGCAGAAGGTCTACTTCGAGTCCAAGGAGCAGGCGTTCGCGCGGTTCCAGCAGCAGTTCAAGGGATCCGCGATCGTCAAGGGCGTCACCGCCGACCAGATGCCCGAGAGCTATCGCGTCAAGCTGACCGACCCGAAGAAGTTCGACGTCATCGCCAGCTCGTTCCAGGGAGCGCCCGGCGTCGAGCTCGTGCAGGACCAGCGAGAGCTGCTCAAACCGCTGTTCGACATCATCACCTATCTCACGTACGGCGCCCTCGGCTTCGCCGGAGTGATGCTGTTGCTGTTCTTGCTGATCAACACGACGATGATCCGGCTCTCGGCGTACACGCGTCGAAGAGAGACGGGGATCATGCGTCTGGTCGGCGCCTCGAACTTCACCATCCAGGTGCCGTTCATCCTGGAGACGGTGATCGCGACGTTCGTCGGCGGAGTGCTCGCCATCGTCGGGCTGTGGGCCGGCGTGCAGTTCTTCGTCCAAGACCGGTTGGCCGGCGCGACCCGGGTCACGAACTTCATCGGGACCGGTGTCGTCTTCTCGACGGCACCCTGGCTGTTGCTCGGCGGTGTGATCCTGGCCGCCCTGGTCTCCGCGGTGACCCTCCGCTTCTACCTGCGCGTCTAGCTGGTCGGCTCAGTACGGCGCCCGGCCGGGCGACCCGGGCGGCGCGCCTCCGCCTGTGACTGTTGTTGTTCATGGTAACAAAGTGACGTGCGTTGCCTTCCCCGCCGTACGACGCTGCTGGCTTCCCTGCTCGCGGCCTGCCTGGTCGCGGTCGTCCCCACCGCCGCCGAGGGCCAGACTTCTGACCAGGTCCGGGCGCAGAAGAAGACGGTCGACCAGAAGATCGACGCCAGCAAGAGCGACCTGGACGACATCGGCTCGGCCCTGGTCGCCGCGTCCAACGCGCTGGCCGCAACGCAGGCCAAGCTCCGGGGCGCCCAGGTCGACCTGAACGCCAAGCAGGCCTCGCTCATCCTCGCCCAGGTGCACGACCAGGCCGTCGCCGAGCAGCTCGCGCTGGCCCAGGCCGCCGAGGCCCGCGCCGCCGACGACCTGGCCGCGACCAGGCGCAAGGCGGTCCAGACCAACAACGTGCTCGGCGCGCTGGCCCGGCAGGTCTACCAGGGCAACGACATGAGCACGCTCGCCGTCGCGCTGCAGGCGAAGACCCCGGACGAGTTCGCCACCGGCATGGCGCTCGCTGACACCGCCGCCCGGATCGAGAACGACGCGCTGCGTCAGCTCGCGGTCCAGCGCGCGGAGGAGGCGGCGCGCACGGTCAAGCTCACCGCTGCCCGGCAGGAGGTGGCCGACCTCAAGGTGCAGGCGGCCGAAGCCGTGGCGGAGGCGACCGACGCGGCGCAGCAGGCGGCCGCCGCCAAGGCGACGCTGGACACGTTGGCGGCCCAACAGACCGCCGAGGTTGCCGCTGTCGAGGCGCAGAAGGCCGCCGAGCGCGCGCGCCTGGCCGAGCTCCAGAAGCAGTCCGACCACCTGCGCCTGGTCCTGGCCCGCATCGCCGCCCGGTCCCGCGGTGGCGTCTGGCACCTGACCAAGGGGTTCCTGTCCTACCCGGTCATCGGTCCGCTGTCCTCGCCGTTCGGCATGCGGTTCCACCCGATCCTGCATTACTGGCGGATGCACACCGGCCAGGACTTCGCGGTGGCCTGCGGGACGCCGGTACACGCCGCGGCCTCCGGGACGATCGTGTCCCACGGGTACGCCGGCGGGTACGGCAACCAGATCGTGCTCTATCACGGGCGTCTCAACGGTCACGGCCTGGCGACGTCGTACGACCACCTGAGCACGTTCGTCCGGACCGGAGGGCACGTCAACCGCGGTGAGGTCATCGCCTACTCGGGCACGACCGGACTCTCGACCGGCTGCCACCTGCACTTCGAGGTCCGCATCGACGGTGTGCCGGTCAACCCGATGCGGTACCTCTGACCGCCCTTCGGCCCGGTAGCGTTCGGGGTCGGACAGAGGGAGGTCGGGTCGTGGCGAGGGAGCGTGGCCGCAAGGTGGTCGCCAGCAACCGCAAGGCTCGGCACGACTATCACATCGACGACGTCTACGAGGCCGGGCTGGTGCTGACCGGCACGGAGGTCAAGTCCCTGCGGGCCGGACGGGCGTCACTGGTCGACGGCTTCGCCACCGTCAGCAACGGCGAGGCCTGGCTGGAGAACGTGCACATCCCGGAGTACACCGAAGGCACGTGGACCAACCACGAGCCCCGACGCCGGCGAAAGCTGTTGCTGCACAAGGACGAGATCATCAAGCTGGCCGACGAGACCCGCGAGCAGGGCGAGACGCTGGTGCCCCTCGCGCTCTACTTCAAGGACGGGAAGGCGAAGGTGGAGATCGCGGTCGCGCGCGGCAAGCGCAGCTACGACAAACGGCAGGCCCTGCGCGAGCGGCAGGACAAGCGCGAAGCCGACCGCGCGATGTCGACGCGACGGGACCGCTGATGCGGGCGAGGGGAGTGGCGCGCGGAGTGGCGCTCGGTGCGGTGCTGCTGGGGTCCGTCGCCCTGGTCGTGCTCCCGGCGACGTCGGCTCAGGCCGACACGGGGGAGTCCATCCCGTCGTACGACGCCGCCGTCACCCTCGACCGCGACGGCACGATGCATGTGAAAGAGACGGTGCAGTACGTCTTCGCCGGCGACTTCCACCACGGTATCTACCGCGACCTGCGCACCGTGTTCGCGTACGACCCGAGCTCCACGGGAGGGCAGTCGGACTCGTCGTACGGACCGGGGAACACCAGCAAGGTGCGCGTCTATCCCGTCTCCGACGTCAGTGTCTCCAGCCCGACCGGCGCGCCCACGAAGACCAAGGTGTCCACCCAGGGCAACCTCACGCAGATCCGGATCGGCGACGCGGACCGGACGGTGAGTGGCACGCAGACGTACGTCTTGAAGTACACGGTCAAGGGCTCGCTCAACGGGTTCAAGGACCACCAGGAGCTCTACTGGAACATCACGGGCGCCGAGTGGGAGGTGCCGATCGAGTCGGCAAGGGTCACCGTCACGGCGCCCGCGTCGACGACGCAGGTTGCCTGCTACCGCGGTGGCTACGGCAGCACCGACACGTGTGACGGGACCTCGGGCAAGACCGCGACGTTCCAGACCGACACCTTGCAGCCGGGTGAGGGCATGACGGTCGTCCTGGCCTACCCGCTCGGCACCTTCTCGAACACCGACCCGATCCTGCGCCACACCGGGATCGCCCGCGTGCTGGACGTGTCGCCGTACGCGCTGGGGCTGTCCGGCCTGCTGCTCCTCGCGGTCGGTGGGCTCATGACCTGGCTGGTCTGGACCCGTGGCCGCGACGAGCGGTACGTCGGGTTGACGCCGGGACTGCTTCCCCTTGGGGGACAGGCGGACTCGGTCGAGAAGGTCGGGCTGCGGCGACGCGAGGTGGCGGTGCAGTTCGCGCCGCCGGAGGGTATGCGGGTCGGTCAGCTGGGCACGCTGATCGACGAGGAGGCCAACGTCGTCGACGTCACCGCGACGATCGTCGACCTGGCCGTGCGCGGGTACCTGAAGATCGTCGAGATCCCGAAGGAAGGCGTGTTCGGCAAGAAGGACTGGAACCTCGAGGTCGTCCTGCCGGCGCCGTCGACGCAGGACCTGCTGCCCTACGAGATGGCGCTGATGCAGGCCATCTTCAAGGGCCGCAACGAGGTCAAGCTGTCCGAGCTGAAGAACACCTTCTCGTCCGACCTCAAGGCGACCCAGAACCGGCTGTACGACGACGTGACGGCTCGCGGCTGGTTCCGCGGCAACCCCCAGACGGTACGGCGCCAGTGGGGACTGGCGGGGATCGCGGCCATCGTCCTGGGGGTCGCCGTGACGTGGTTCGGCTTCTCGCGCCAGAGCCCGAACTTCGTCATCCCGGGGCTCGGGCTCATCGTCGGCGGACTGGTCGCGCGCTGGATGGCCAAGCGGATGCCCGCCCGGACGGCCAAGGGCTCGGCCGCGCTCACGCAGGTCAACGGTTTCCGCAAGTACCTCGAGACGGCCGAGGCCGGCCAGATCAAGTTCGAGGAGGGTCAGGACGTCTTCAGCCGGTACCTCCCGTACGCGATCGTCTTCGGCGTTGCCGATCGATGGGCCAAGGTCTTCCAGCAGCTGGCTGCTTCCGGTGCGAACGTGCCCACACCGAACTGGTACGTCGGGTACTGGGGCGCGAGCGCGTTCAACTTCGGCGGCTTCGGCTCGGCGATGGAGACGTTCTCCACCCAGGTCTCCGGTGCGCTCGTGTCCACGCCGGCGTCGTCCGGCTCGAGCGGGTTCTCCGGCGGGGGCGGCTTCTCCGGCGGTGGTGGCGGGGGAGGCGGCGGCGGCTCCTGGTGACCCCGCCCGGGGCTGAGGGCCTGGGGAATCCGGGGCGCCTGCTTGACGTTGCCGACTAGGCTGGGGGGACAACTCAATAGGGGGGTGAACGGTTTCGACGTTGGTCGTCGTTCCAGGAGAAGCGGGCCGAGGACGCACGGTTATCTCGTTAACGATCCGTGCAAACCAATAGGTGCCGATAACACTCGCACCGACTTCGCCCTCGCCGCCTGAGCGAGCTGTGAAGTCTGTCAGCCCGGGAGTGCTTCCGGCCCGGTAGCTGGCATCAGCTAGGAAGCCACTGTTCTCGGACCAGGTCACGGGGTCCGCGGACATACCTTTCGTGACTGAGCCCGGCAGCGACTTGCTTGCGTGATCGCTGGGGCTGAGAAAAACCACAGCAGGCTGCGCCCGGAGAAGCCCTGGTTCCACACCGACGGACGCGGGTTCGATTCCCGCCACCTCCACCCAACGACGAACGACCCTGCGTGCACCACCGCAGGGTCGTTCGTCGTCGAGCGGTGGAGTTCTGGGAGCCTGGAGGGACTGGTCGGTGCACGAAGGAGGAATGCAGATGCCTGAGCTTGTCGTCGACTTCATCACCTCCCTCGATGGGTACGCCTCCGCGGAGGGGTGGCCGGGCTGGTGGGGAATGGAGGGCCCGGAGTACCTCGCCTGGCTCGGCGAGAACCCCGAAGGGGAGTACCTGCTCCTGATGGGAGCGAACACCTACCGGCTCATGCACGGCTTCACGAAGGAGGGCGAGCCCGGGACCGATGTGCTGGGAGGCATGTCCAAGGTCGTCTTCTCCAGCACCCTGACCGAACCGCTGGAGTGGGAGAACTCGACCTTGGTCGCCGGGGACGCCGCCCAGGCCGTGCGGAAGATGAAGGACGACGGCGACAGGTCCATGCGAACGATCGGCAGCCTGTCGCTATGTCGCTCCCTGTTGAAGGCAGGCCTGGTCGACCGGTTCCGGGTCGTGATCTTCCCCGTCATCACCGGAGCAACCGGCCAGGAGCGGATCTACGACGGCTACCCCGACGTCGCCCTCGACATGGTGCAGAGCCGCACCTTCGACGGCCAGATCCAGCTCGTCGAGTACGTACCGAGGGTCCTGGACGGCCCACCGGGCCCGACCTGACCCTCACGCCCCGGCTGCCCTGACTGACTCAGCCAGAGGTCGCGGCGCTGGCGTTGATGGCAGTGCGCTGGACAGCGCCGCCGGACACGCCCCACGTGCCGAGCGCCTTGGC
>JBJMHS010000051.1:0-92490 GCA_045807245.1 Actinomycetales bacterium | reverse complement strand
GGCCGCGACCTTCGTCACCGAGACCGGACTGCCGTTCCCGGTGGCTGGCGCCATCCGGGTCGAGGACCAGGCACAGTTCCACCCCCGCAAGTATCTGCTCGCTCTCGTCGATGACCTCATCGCCAACGGAGGAAGCGTCTTCGAGCGCTCAAGAGTGGTCGCGCTGGATGAAGACGAGCCCTGCGCGGTGACAACCGAGCACGGGCAGAGAGTGGTTGCGCGTGACGTCGTCGTCGCCACGAACTATCCGGTGTTCGACCGCTCCATGTTCTTCACCCGCCTGGTTCCGCAACGTGAGCCCGTGCTGGCGGCACGGATCCCGCGCGACCGCGACCCACACGGCACGTACATCACCTGGGAGCACGGCACCCGCTCGGCACGCACCGCACCGTACGACGACGGTCAGCGCCTGCTCATCGTCACTGGCGAGGGCTTCCGGCCCGGAGAGGGCCCGGTCCTCGAACGGTACGAGCGCCTGCTCGAGTGGACGAGGCAACGCTTCCCCGACGCCGAGGTGACCTACCGGTGGTCCGCCCAGGACACCGGAACTCCGGACAAGCTGCCCTACATCGGCCTCATGCACCCCGGGACCGATCACGTCTACGTGGTGACCGGCTTCGCTGGCTGGGGCATGACGAACGGTGTGCTCGCCGGGCAGCTGCTCAGCCGTCTGATCCTCAACGACCCGCCGGACTGGGCGCAGCTGTACGACCCACGTCGGTTGCATTTCGCTAAGGAGGCCGGGCCGGTGCTCCGCCAGCAGGCCAAGGTCGTCCGGCACTTCGTCGGCGACCGGATACGGGCCTCGCACGCCGACTCGCTCGAGGACATCGCGCCCGGGACGGGCGCTGTGGTTCGCGTCAACGGCGAGCGCTGCGCCGTCTACCGCACTCCCGCCGGTGACCTTCGGGCCGTCTCGGCGACGTGCACCCACCTCGGCTGCATCGTGCACTTCGACGACGCCGACCCGAGCTGGGAATGCCCCTGCCACGGCTCCCGCTTCGGGATCGACGGATCAGTGCTTGAGGGCCCCGCGACCCGGCCGCTCGAGCCGACCGACCTCACCTGACCACGCTCAGCGCTGACTCTCGGGGAGCAGCCAGTCCAGTGCTCAGGACCAGGACGTGTTGTAGTCCGGGTGCTCGGAGTACGCGGAGCAAAGGCCCCTGAGCACGTCTTCGATGATGCCGCGTGCGAGAAGGTCACCGGCGGCGTCGAGGCGCAGGTAGTCGGCGATCACGAGTCTCTTGGCTTCGACCTCGGCCAGGACCCGGGCCGGGCAGTGCCGGGCGATGTGCGCGGCCTGCTCCACGCTGGGATGTCGGGAGTCGGCTTGAATGACGTAGCCGCCCTGCTCGTCCTTGACGTCGCGGTAGTGATAGCTGGTGCGCCACCGAGATGAGCCGTCGACCGCTGCCAGCGCCGTCAGCTCATCCTCGACCAGGCGCGCTTGCAGAAACTCCACCGGCGTCATGCTGATCGCCTCCGTCCTCCGAACCGGGTGTCGGTCGGCGCGCGCTATGACGAGGCGGCACCGGATGGGTCGTGCGGGTAGTCCTCCTCCGCCTCGTCAAGGACGGCGTCCTGGTCGAGCCGGTCGGCCTCGTCCGCCAGAGCGGCTTCGCTGCCCAGACTGGGCGCCGGGTCCGGCTCGTCGAGCGCGGCCTCGGGGTCGGCTACCGGGGCCGGGCCGAGCGGTGTCCGTTGTTCGAGGAGGTCCCCTTCCGGGATCTGGTCGTCTGTTGGCTCGTGGTCTTCGCCCATTGCTGGTCCTCCTTCTCTGCTTGGAGCTGGACGTTCTGTGCTTCGAGGTCCAAGACCATGGCGATGCCGGCGAGGTTCAGTCCGGCTTCCAGCAGGTCGCCGATGCGTCGTATCCGGTCCAGGTCGTTGGCGCTGTAGCGGCGGGTCCCGCCCTCGGTGCGGGCCGGCTCCAGCAGGCCGCGGGCCTCGTACAGGCGCAGCGTCTGGGGGCCCATGCCGACCAGGTCGGCCGCGACCGAGATGCCATAGACACCGCGCTCACCGTCGGGCAGGGATCCGCCCATACGCCGCGTCCCCTTCCTGCGGACAAGATTCTCTGGTTCTGGTCTTGCCTCAGCATGTCACGGGTGCTACAACAAATCTACAGCGCATGCCACAGATCGATTGGCGATCTTTGGCAGAGGCATCGAGAGAACAGGAGCGATGGAGGTGGATACGATGCTGCTGCGCACTGACCCATTCCGTGAGCTGGACCGACTGACCCAGCAGATGTTCGGCACCAACGGGACCATGGCCCGTCCGTCGGTGATGCCGATGGACGCCTGGCGCGATGGTGACACCTTCCAGGTCGAGTTCGACCTACCCGGTGTGGCCCCGGACTCGATCGACCTGGACGTCGAGCGCAACGTGGTCACCGTGAAGGCCGAACGTCCGGCCCGGGCCAGCGACGCCGAGCTGATCGCCGCGGAACGGCCGCGCGGGGTGTTCAGCCGGCAGCTGATTCTCGGCGACAACCTGGACACCGAGCACATTGCCGCGAGCTATGACAGCGGCGTGCTCACGTTGCGGATCCCGGTCGCCGAACAGGCCAAGCCCCGCAAGATCGCTATCTCCAGCAGCGAGGGGGACCGGCAGGCCATCAACGCCTGACCCGCAGGTGACAGTGATGGTGGGTGCGCGGACGCGGGAGCGTTCACCTCCGGCAGATCAAGCCGCCACGGCGGCCGGGACCACATAGGCACGGGAACCGGACGGCGACGATGAGCGAAGAACGGACCGACCTGTACGGCGTCCTGGGACTCGCCCCCAGCGCGACGCAGGACCAGATTCGCCATGCCTACCGTGACCTCCTGCGCCGCCACCACCCCGACACCCGCGCGGTTCAGAACCCGATGCAAGCGGCATCCGGCTCGGAGAAGTTGCTCCAACAAGTCCTCGCCGCCTACGCCGTGCTCGGCGACCCTGTCCGCCGAGCCCAGTACGACCAGCGGCTGCGCCGCTTCGAAGCCCGTCCGCCCGCGCGGCCGCCCCGACCCGACCGGGACGGACTAGAAGGCCAGCCGCCGATCCAGGCCGGGCCGGTCCACTGGCATCGCACCTGACCGCCTGAGCGGCCGGAGGCCTACTGCGTGTCTGGTCGGCGCTCGCGCAGAGCGCTCAGAATGGCCCGCGCAATCGCGAGCTCGTCGATGCTCGCTCTCCTGGCTGCCTCCTGGAGCTCCGCTCGAGCCTCCTGTTGGCCCAGGCCACGGCCGCCCATCAGGACGCCGACCGCGATGTCGATCTCAGACTGTTCGGCGATGCGCGTGGGACCGTGTTCGGCGCGGTCCCGGCTGGCGAAGGTCATATCGGCGTTGCTGACCCCCTCTACAGCCCAGGTCCCGAAGACCGCCGCGAGCTCCGCCTCGCGGCCGCTGAACGCGTTCTCGGCGGAGGCGTACAGGTTCACCCCGCCGATCACCTCTTCCCGGAACCTGAGCGGGAAGGACAACGTGCTGCGCACCCCCGCCGCGGCGCTGGCTGCAGCGAACAGCTGCCAGTCGTGCTCGACCATCGGGCTGTCAGTCTCCTCGATGCCGACCTCTCGCTCGTCCTGTGCCGCTGCCACGCATGGGCCGCCCGCGACGTACTGGACACCGTCCAAAGCGGCCACCTCAGGAGAGGACGCCACCAGGGTGAAGGTCAGATCCCCGTCATTCAGCGTGACGCTCATGCCCCAGATCTCGGGCACGATCTGACGCACCCGGCGGCCACTCTCGGCCAGCATCTCGGGCAGGCCACTCACGCCGTACTCGGCGAACGCCTCAATCGTGCGAGCCGACTCCTCCGTCGGCTCCATGCCACCTGCTTCCGACATTTCTAAGAACCTCACTCAGCCGTCTTGCTGTGGACCTTCTCAGCCTCACAGAGGAGCTCGCGCCCCGCCAGGCCAGACCGCGGACGAAGGACACGCGCCGTTGGAGTGTCCCCGTATGGCGGATGTCAGACCGTCAGACCGTCAGACCGTCAGCTCGAGCGCCTCCATCAACCCGGCGACCTGGAGCAGCTCTCGCACACGGTGGGTCGCACCGCGCACGCTCAGCCGTCGGCCGGCCTGCAGCTCCGTGGCTGCTAACTGGGCAATGAGGTTCAGGCCCGTGGAGTCCATGAAGGTGACCAGGGACAGGTCGACCCGCACTGGCTGGGTCCGGGCGGTGGCCTCTTCAAGGACGAAGTCCAGGCTTTCGGTGAGGCTGAGGTCAACGTCGCCGACCAGCTTGACGAGCGTCTCGTCGATCGAGAAAAGCAGGCAGACATCCCCGTGCTCGAGGAACGTCACCAGATCCTGTGGCATTGCCATGTCAGACCCTTTGACCCGTCGAAGGCCAGGCCCACCCTGCTGAAGGCACCCTAAGAATGACTCCCCGAAGAGCACAGGGCAAGACCCCTCGCAGGTCTGGCTCCCTCCCGCTACGCGAACTTGATCAGCGAGGCGACACCGGCGACCAGGCAGTAGTCGCGAACGGCGTCAGCGTGCGCGTGGTGAAGTAATGGGTCAGGAACCGCACGCTGGCGTAGGCCGCCAGGCCGGCGACGATCGCGCCGACGATGACCTGGCCGTGGATCTGGGCTCCGGCCGGGCCGAACAACGAGGGGATCTTGAGGACGCCGGCCGCCAGGATGACCGGCGTCGCGAGCAGGAAGGAGAACTTGGCTGCGTCCTCGTGGTCGAGGCCGCGCAACAGCCCCCCGACCATGGTGATTCCGGAGCGTGAGATGCCGGCGAGCAGGGCGAAGGTCTGGAACAGGCCGATGATGCCGGCTTCGCGATAGCTCAAGGACTCGAGCTGCCGAGCGGGCCCCGCAACGCCCTTCGCCTCGATGTCATCCGCGTCCGTCTGGTCGCGATGGGCTCCGACCGAGGCGTGCACTGCCGCCCGGACCTCGGAGCGGCTGCGCAGCCGCTCGCCGACGAGCAGGATCAGGCCGTTGACGGTCAGGAACGCGGCCGCGGCGACCGGTTTGGCGAACAACACGCGGAAGACGTGTTCGAGGGCCAAGCCGGTGATGCCGACCGGGATGGTGGCGATCACGATGAGCCAGGCCAGCCGCTGCGTCGAGGTCTCGACCTTGCGAGTACGCAACGTGGTGAGGAAGGCGCCGATGATGGCGACCCAGTCGCGGCGGTAGTAGACAAGGAGCGCGACAGCGGTGGCCACATGCAGCGCCACGATGAAGGCCAGGTACGGCGACTGGCCACTGTCGGCCGAGCTGTACTCCGTGACGAGGTGTTTCCAGTCGCCGCCCAACCACGCGGGCACGAGGACCGAATGGCCGAGGCTGGAGATCGGGAACAGCTCGGTGACTCCCTGGAGGAGTCCGATGACGACGGCCTGGAGATACGTCAGTTCGACCACGTGGGGACTTTCTCTTGAGACGGCAGACGCCGAGGCATCGGGCCGGGGACACTGTGCTGGGCCCGATGCGGGGACACGATGTGTAGTACTACTCGTTTTATAGTAGATCATGGGAGATGGCGGGCCGGTGGCGAAAAGGTCAGGTCGACGGGATCGCGGTGCCCTGGAGGCGGAGGTCCTGGCCGCTCTTCAGAGAGCTGAGCAGCCGATGACCGCCCGCCAAGTCCATGACGGGTTGGACGGTGGCCTGGCCTACACGACGGTGATGACCACCTTGGCCCGGCTGCACACGAAGGGTGCGCTGAGCCGCGAGCTGCTCGGCCGCGCCTTCGTCTACCGGCTGGCCGGTGACACCAACGTTGTCGATGCGGCGGTAACGGCCCGGCGGATGCGCAAGCTGCTCGAAGCGGGCGCAGACCGCAACGTCGCCCTGAGCCGCTTTGTGTCTGAGCTGGAACCCCAGGACGAAGCCTTCCTGTCCGGTCTGCTGCGGACGCTCGACGCCGAACGACAGGGGGACGGCCAGCCATGATGCTCGGCCTCGCCATCGTCGTCCTCGCGACGAACGTCGCCTTCGGGCTAGCCACCCCGCGGCTGGTCCGCGGTTTGACACCCGAGCTGGCCACCCGCCTCATCGCCGTCGTGGCCTTCGCGACAACACTGGCGAGTGGCTTCGTGCTCTGCGTGCTGTGTTTCGACTTCTTGGGTCAGACACCGGCAGTGGCAGCGGCCGAAGACTGGTCGAGCAGCAGTCTGAGTCTCAATGCGCCGGTTCCCCTCGTGGTCGGTCTCCTGGCTCTGATCGGCGTCATTGCCGCGAGCGCTCGTGCCGTCTTGCGGGTGGCCGTCGTCGGCGAGGACCTCTGGACCAGCCAGGTCGCAGCTCGGGCGCTGTCGCCCTCCGACGGTGATGTGGCGGTGATCGAGGACGACGGACCCGACGCCTTCGCATTGGCCGGCCTGAGCAGGGGACGGGTCGTCGTGACCAGCGCCATGCTCGCCGCCCTGGATGCCGACGAGGCTCGAGTGCTCCTGGCTCACGAGGCATCGCATCTACGACATCGTCATCATCTCTACATCGCTCTCGCCGACCTGGCGGTAGCCGCCAACCCGCTGCTCGGTCGTACCGCCCGCGTCGTACGGATGTCGGCCGAACGCTGGGCCGACGAGGACGCCGCGCGGTTGACCGGCGATCGTGTTCTCACCGCTCGCGCCGTGGCCCGCGCGGGACTCGCCACGCTCAACG
The DNA here is from genome assembly GCA_045807245.1 of Actinomycetales bacterium. GTDB lineage: Bacteria > Actinomycetota > Actinomycetes > Actinomycetales > CAVURS01 > CAVURS01. Next base: position 85,863 of record JBJMHS010000051.1, on the reverse strand, counting down.
CCCCGCCGCGCATGCGTTCGATCGCGGCCCTGGCCATCGATGGCTCCGCCGTCACACAACGAACCCGGGCGCTGCTTGCCCCCGCCCCTCAGACCCGCCGCCCGATGGTCGCGGTGGTCTTCGCCATCCTGCTTGTGACGCTTGCTGGGACCTACGCGGTGGCGCACCTGACCGAGCACCGGTTCGAGCAGGCGCACGCGGCGTACGCAGGTCATAACTAACGTCCGGATCCTGGGACCTGTTACATCCTCGGTCGCCGCGCATCGAAGCGTCCGCAGGTCCCAAAGTTGGTGAGCTGCCAAGAGTTTCTGGCGGTCGATTCGCCACTACGCTCCGACCCAGAGGCACGGTCTATCCGGCCGTGCCTCCCGGCCGGAAGGATTGGGACGCAATGAAAAGAACGTCAATGATCCGCGCTGCCTTGACGATCACCGTCGTCGGCGCGTCGTTCGCAGTCGGAACCAGTGCCGCATCGGCGGCACCGCCAGGCACCAACAGCGTGGCCACCGAAGCGGCCGCGTGCGCAGCCCTGTACGGCGTGCCTGCGACGGGCAACCCGGACCCGCTGAGCGCCTGCCAGTGGGACATGCGCGCCATCAACGCGACACCGAGCGGTTCCTACGCCGTCAACCGAGGTCGGGGTGCGCGCGTCGGCGATATCGACACCGGCATAGACCTCACCAACGGCGACATCATGCCGAACGTCGACGTGGCGAACTCCTGCGTGTTCCTCTACGCCGACACACCGACGGCCGACCCCGCCGAGCAGGTGACTCGCGGTGACTGCTCGAACAAGGCGGCCCTGCAGGACCTGGCCGGGCACGGGACGCACACGGCGGGGATCATCGCCGCACCCATCAACGGCACGGGTGTCTCGGGCGTCGCCCCGGAGGCGTCGATCGTGGTGCTGAAGGCGGGAACGGCCCAGGGCTACTTCTTCACGCAGTCCGTGGTCGACGCGTTGATGTACGCCGGGAACCAGCACCTCGACGTCGTGAACATGAGCTTCTTCGCGGATCCCTGGCTGTTCAACTGCCGGAACGACAAGGAGCAGAAGGCGATCATCGCCGCGATCTCGAAGGCCGCCCGGTACGCCGAGCAGCGTGGTGTGCTGCTGGTTGCGGCGGCCGGTAACGACGGGATCGACATGAACCACCCGACGGTTGACGAGATCAGCCCGGACTACCCGCCCGGTGCTGCAGTCACCCGACCGGTCAACAACAACTGCGTGGTCATGCCGACCGAGATCCCTGGCGTCGTGGTCGTCACCGCGACGGGTGCGCAGAACCTGCTCTCGTGGTACTCGACGTACGGCAACATCACCGATGTGGCCGCGCCGGGCGGGTCGCGGTTCCAGACGCCGACGTTCGACCCGAACCGGGGACGCGTTCTGTCGACGTACTCGTCCACGGCAGGCGACCTGGCTGCTGAGGCCGGTCTGGGCCGGCTGGTCATCGACAGCAACGGGAACTACTACGCCTGGCTGAACGGCACCTCGATGGCCGCGCCGCACGTGGTCGGCGTGGCGGCTCTCATCAGGGCAGCGCATCCAAACATGCCGCAAGGTTCGGTGGCGGCGCTGCTTCGCAGCACGGCTACGCACCTGTCCTGCCCGAGTGCGCTCGACCCCGGTGTCGAGTTCTTCGGCGCGCCGGTGCAGGTATGCAGCGGTGGTACGGGGAGCAACAACTTCTACGGCGCGGGGCTGGTGAACGCGCTGGCGGCGAGCCACTAGCGGCCGACGAGACAGAAGGACCCGTCGCTGGACGGGTCCTTCTGTTTCACCCTAGGCCCCGTCAAGACTCAAGGGCTCGCTTGAGGTTCGGGACAAAGAGCTTGTTCCGGCGAGGAACCATGAACGCCATCATCGGCGTCATCAGCACCTTGACCCCGCGCGGTCGCATCTCCACGGCACGGGTGAACCTCGCGCCCTCCCCGACCGGCTCGACTGTGTATGTGATCCGCGGCTGAAGCCCCGCGAAGTCGGCCTGATAAACGACGCGTGCGCCCGGCTCGACATCAAGCACCGTGAACGTCCCGTCGGTCCGGCCCATGAAGGGTTTGGACTTCAGCGGATAGGTCTTGCCGACGATCGGCAACGCATCGGTCTCAGGCGGGACGGACGCCACGTCAACGTGCCAGCTCGGCTCGTTGCGGAGGTCAGCGACCTATGTGAAGACCTCGTCAGCCCGTCGGGCTACCAGGACGCTCTCTGCCGACGTGATCATGGCTACTCCTCCTCTGGGCGGCGCCTCCCGGCGTTCCACCCGACCATCAAGGAGACCTCCGATCGACCGGTGTTAGCAACCACCCAGCCAGTCGCCGTTCCCGCCTGGTGTAACGGATCGGACGCGGCCCTGCACTGAGGGGGGACCAGGCCCACCCGCACAGTGAGGAACTCCCATGTCCAACACCGACAGCGGCGTCAGCGCTCGCTTCGCCGGAGTGTTCGTCCAGACCAACGACGTGTCCGCCAACCAGGTGCTCGCGTTTCGCCGCCGTGAGGACGGCTCCCTCGATGAGCTCGATGCTGTCGCGACCGGCGGCGTCGGCCTCGGCGCCCCGCACCTCACCTCACAAGGGTCCGTCCTTGTCACTGGAGACGGCGCTCATCTGCTGGTGGCCAACGCAGGCAGCGACGACATCGCGGTGTTCGCCCTGGAGGAGGCCGGTCCGAGACTGATCCAGACCATCGACGCCGGTGGCCGCCCCACGAGTGTCACCGAGCACGAAGGCCTGGTCTACGTGCTGGTCACTGCGGAGCCGGCGGTGGTCGGGTTCCGGCTCGGCACGCAGGGGCTGGAGCCGATCGACGAGTCCCGTCGCGTGCTGGCGGTCGGCGCCGACCCGGCGCAGGTCGGCTTCTCCCCGGACGGAGCCACGTTGCTCGTCACGCAGCGCGGGACAGACTCGATCGTGACCTTCGCAGTGGACCACGCAGGCCACCTGGCTACCGCTCAGGAGATTCCGTCGTCCGGTCCGACGCCGTACGGCTTCACCTTCGCCGGTCCGCGCACCCTGGTCGTGACCGAAGCGTTCGGCGCCAAGGTCGGCGCGGCGGCTGCGTCCTCGTACCAGCTCGGCACGGGTCTCGAACCGACGTCCAGGTCGATCGGCAACGGCCGAAGCGAGATCTGTTGGGCTGTGTCGAGCCTGGACGGACGGTACGTCTTCACGACCAACTTCGCCGACGGTGCGGTCTCCCGATACCAGATCGCGGCGGACGGCTCCCTCGTCCTGGACGACGCCGTTGCCGCGACGGCCCACGATGGCCAGACCGGTCTGCGCGACGAGGACCTGTCCTCGGACGGCCGGTTCCTCTATGCCCTCGACGCGGACTCCCAGCACATCTTCGGCTGGCACGTCGAGGCCGACGGCAAGCTTGTCCCGGTCGGTTCATGGGGCGGCCTGCCCGCGACTGTGGCCGGGCTCGCGGCCAGCTGAGTCGATGCGCCTCGAACCGCTCTACCGTGCGACCTTCGCCACCCCGGAGAGCTGGTCCGTCCAGCTCTCCGGGGCGGACGGTGACCGGGGCTCCGAAGCCCAGTCTTTTCTCATCGCCGAAGGCCGGACCTCGGGCCAGGTGTCGGCTCGGCTGCGGGCGGCCAACTTCCCGCGGCGGCGGGTCGACGGCGTGCTGCTGCCGGACTTCCGCGGGGTGTTGGAGGTGGATGACGGCGCGGTAGTGATGTTCGCCTGGCACGGGATCACGGCTCGACCGGTCGACGGGATGCGCCGGCTGACAGGGAGCCTGACGCACCTCAGCGAGGACTCCCGATACGCACGGCTCAACGACGTGCTGTGCACGCTCGCAGGTGAGGTCCGGGCCCGCCCTGGCGGGGGTTACCAGGTGGCTCTCGACGTATCCGAGCTGGTCTGGGAGCCCCTCGGCGAGGGGCCGGTCACGACCTGACGCACGACGTCTCGGGGAAGAACGGCTCCGCGTGCCTCATCTCGCGCTGCACTGCGGCCAACGCGCTGCAAGCATTGAGCTCGTGGCTGCCGTCGTCGCGTTTGATGTGAACGAGACCCTGCTGGACCTGAGCCCACTCGACGCTCCGTTCGAGGAGGTACTCGGGTCGGCGAGCTGGCGCGGGCAATGGTTCGCGCAGATGCTGCAGCTCTCCTTCGTGGGCGGACTCACCGGCGAGTACGTCGATTTCGGCACCGCTCAGCACGCGGGGCTGCTCATGGTCGCCGGGCGGGCCGGTGTCTCGGTGTCGGACCAGGACGCCACCGCGATGGTGGCGCGAATGACATCCCTTCCGCCGCATCCCGAGGTCGCCGCGGCGTTGCTCGAGCTGAGTGCGACTCCCATCAAGGTCGCTGCCCTGACGAACTCACCGCTTGATGTCGCGGAGGCCCAGCTTCAGCATGCCGGCATCCGCGAGCACTTCGACGCAGTCCTGTCAGCGGACACCGCCCGCAGCCTCAAGCCGGCCCCTGCGCCGTACCGCTCCGTCGCGGCGGCGTACGACGTGCCCATCGGCGACGTGCGCCTGGTCGCCGCGCACTCGTGGGACGTCTCGGGAGCGCTCGCTGCCGGCTGCCGGGCGGCTTTCGTTGCCCGGCCGGGCATGGTACTGAGCCCCCTTGGCCCTCAGCCCGACATCGTCGGAGGAGACATCGCCGACGTCGTGGAGCAGATCCTTGCTCGTGACCTGCCCTGACCCACGTCGGCGCAACCGCACTCGCTAGAGGCGCTCGTCCATCGCTGGCTCGAGCCCGTCGATCCGCGCCACCTCCGTCTGCATCTGCTTGGTGATCATCGGGCCGGCCAGGCGCATCAGTCCTGTCGGCGTGAGGGTGAGCTCGAAGGTGACTTCGGTGGATGTCGGCGTCAGTTCGCGCAACCTGAATGAGCCGGTCGGTCGGGCGGGACCCGCGGTGACGTCGAAGTCGAGCCGGTTCGGCTCGTCGTACCGGGTGATCGTGTAGTCGCCGCGGATGGTCCGCCTGCCGGGGCCCTTCATCGACTGGGCGTAGCGGGCGCCTAGCCGGGACCCCGACACGAGCTCGATGCTGGTGACGTCGGGTCGCCATCGCGGGTTGTTCAGGCCGTCGGCCAAGAACGCGAACACCTCCCGGATCGGTCGGTCGACGGTCGCGGAGTGCTCTGCATGCGCCATCTGGTCGCCTCCATACGGTAAGACAGCTCCAGTCCAGCCGATCAGTGGCGCTGGGCCAACCGGTAGAGCGTCTCGTTCCAGCGCAGCTCCTTGCTGAAGGACCTGGTGTTCGTTTCCCCGTCGATCACCAGCAGCTCCGTTCGCACCATGTCCGCGAAGTCGGACAGGACCTCACTTCCGACCGCAGTACTGAGCACCGTGTGGTGCGGTGCGCCCGCGATGAGCCACGCCTCCGCGGAGGTCGTCAGGCTCGGTCTCGGCTTCCAGACCGCACGAGCGACGGGGAGCGACGGCAGCGGTTCGTCCGGCTCAACCACATCCACCTCGTTGGCCGTCAGGCGAAGCCGGCCGCCGAGGTCGGACAGCCCCACGACAACTCCCGGCCCGGGCCGCGCGGTGAAGACCATCCGCACCGGATCCTCGCGGTTGCCGATCGCCAGGGGATGGATCTCGACCGTGGGAGTCTCAGCCGCGATGGTCGGGCACACCTCCAGCATGTGCGCACCGAGGATCTTGGGCTCGCCCGGACCCCAGTGGTACGTGTAGTCCTCCATGAAGGACGTGCCGCCAGGCAGCCCCTGGGCCATGACCTTGACGATCCGCAGCAGCGCCGCGGTCTTCCAGTCGCCCTCTCCGCCGAAGCCATACCCATCCGCCATCAGACGCTGTACGGCGATGCCCGGCAGCTGGCGCAGACCGCCGAGGTCCTCGAAGTTGGTCGTGAACGCGGTGAACCCGCCTGCGTCGAGGAAATGCCTCAGGCCCAGCTCGATTCGCCCGGCGTACCGCAGTGACTCGTGCCGCTCGCCGTCACGCCTCAGCTCGGGTACGACGGCGTAGGTGTCCTGGTACTCCGCCGTCAGGGTGTCGATGTCCTGCTCCGACACGGCGTCGACCTCGGCCACGAGCGCGTTCACGCCGTAGCCGTTGACCGAGACACCGAGCGCTGCCTGGGCGCCGACCTTGTCCCCGTCGGTCACCGCTACGTCGCGCATGTTGTCGCCGAAGCGGGCCATCCGCAGCGATCTGGCTGCGGCCAGTCCGGTCGCTGCCCGAGCCCAGTCGTCGACTCGCCGTACCACCGTCGGGTCGCTGACATGCCCGGCAACGGTCTTGCGGACGACGCCCAGCCGGGACTGGATGTACCCGAACTCGCGATCACCGTGCGCGGCCTGGTTGAGGTTCATGAAGTCCATGTCGATCTCGGACCACGGCAACGCGCGGTTGGCCTGCGTGTGGAGGTGCAGCAACGGCTTGCCCAGCGCCTCGAGCCCGGCGATCCAGGCCTTCGCCGGGGAGAACGTGTGCATCCATGCGATGACGCCGACGACGGCGTCGTCCGCGGTCGCGTCGAGGCACACGCGGCGGATGGCATCGGACGAGGTCAGCACTGGCCTCCAGACGATGCGCGCCGTGACATCGACACCAGATGCCAGCTGTGCGCAGACCTCCCGAGACTGGTCGGCGACCTGCTCGAGGACGCGTTCGCCGTACATCTCCTGGCTGCCGGTGAGGAACCAGATCTCCTGTGGTGCTTGGGCTTTCACCGAGAGGTCCCCATCCCGTCGAGCTGTCCGTATGCCTGCTGGTACCTGCCATAGAGCCGGTCGACGTCCACCGCGCTGATCGGGATCGGCGAGCCCAGCTGACGGGCGATGTGCACGGTCCGGGCGACGTCCTCGCACATCACAGCGGCCTTGACGGCCTCGAGCGGGCCGGCTCCGATGGTGAAGACCCCGTGGTTCTGCATGAGGACGGCGGGGGAGCGGTGGCCGCGCAGAGTGGCGACGATGCCCTGGCCGATCGAGTCGTCGCCGATCAGCGCGAACGGCCCGATGGGGATCTCCCCCCCGAACTCGTCGGCCATCGCAGTCAGCACGCAGGGCACGGGTTCGCCGCGAGCCGCCCAGGCGGTGGCGTACGTGGAGTGCGTGTGCACGACCCCGCCGACCTCGGGCATCGCCCGATACACGTAGGCGTGCGCTGCCGTATCGCTGGACGGGCGAAGGTCACCCTCGACCACCTCGCCGTCCAGGTCGCAGACGATCATGGCCTCCGCACCGAGGTCGGCGTAGCTCACACCGCTGGCCTTGATGACCATCAGGTCGCTTCCCGGCACCCGCCCCGAGATGTTGCCCGCCGTCCAGCTCACCAGTCCGTACGCCGTGAGATGGGCATGCAGAGCGGCGACTGTCTCGCGAACGCCCCGGACCAACGCTCGAAGCTCTTCTCCGCCACGCATCGGTCCGGTGGTCATCGGCTGCTCGCTCGCACTCGCATCGCCCGCAGGCGATGCATGACGTCGTTGCCACCCTGACCGAACCAGTCGTGCAGTAGGCGGTACTCCGCGAACAGCTGGTCGTACGCCGCGGAGCGGGCTGGGTCGGGCTGGAACGCCCCGACGGTACGACGGCCCATGGCCTCGGCCGCTGCCCGGATGTCCCGATGCGCCCCGGCCGCGACGGCGGCATGCATCGCTGCGCCCAGGGCAGGACCTTGGTCCGAGCTGACGACGGACAGCGGGAGCCCGGTGACATCGCTGTAGATCTGCATCAGCAGGGAGTTCTTGATCAGGCCACCCGCGATGATCAGCTCGACCACGGGCACACCGTTGTCCCGGAAGGCCTCGATGATCACCCGGGTGCCGAAGGCGGTGGCCTCGAGCAGGGCGCGGTAGACGTCTTCGGCTGTCGACGCGAGGGTCAGTCCGACGACGAGGCCGGACAGCTCGTGGTCCACCAGGATCGACCGGTTGCCGCTCTGCCAGTCCAACGCGACCAGCCCATGTTGACCCACCGCCTGCCGCTCCGCCTTCTCGCTCAGCAGCGCGTGCAGCCCCACCCCGGCTTCGGCCGCCTCCGCGACGTACGACGGGGGCACGAACCGGTCGACGAACCAGCCGAAGATGTCGCCGACGCCACTTTGGCCGGCCTCGTAGCCCCACAGTCCGGGGATGATCCCGCCGTCGACGACGCCGCACATGCCGGGGACGTCGGCCAGGACGTCCGAGCTCATGACGTGGCAGGTCGACGTCCCCATGATGGCGACCATCTGGCCGGGTTCGACGGCTCGTGCGGCCGGCGCGGTCACGTGCGCATCGACGTTGCCGACACTGACCGTGATGCCCTCAGGCAGGCCGGTCCACTCGGCGGCCTGCGTACTGAGCCGGCCGGCCGGGTCACCGAGCCGACCCAGCGGCGCCTGCACCTTGTCGCGCACGAACCCGGCGAAGTCAGGATGCAGCGCCGCGAGGAACTCCTCGCTCGGATAGTGGCCATCCTGGTAGATGGCCTTGTAGCCGTTGGTGCACATGTTCCGGACGTAGACGCCGGTGAGCTGCCACACGATCCAGTCGGCCGCTTCGACCCAACACTCGGCCCGCGCATAGAGCTCGGGATCCTCCTCGAGCAGCTGGAGCGCCTTGGCGAACTCCCACTCCGAGGAGATGCGCCCGCCGTACCGCGAGATCCAGGGCTCGCCTCGTTGGTGCGCCAGAGCGTTGATCCGGTCGGCCTGATCCTGGGCGGCGTGATGTCGCCACAGTTTGACGTAGGCGTGCGGGCGGTCCGCCAGCTCGGGCAGATCGCAGAGCGGCGTCCCGTCGGCGAGGGTGGGCAACACCGTGCAGGCGGTGAAGTCCGTCCCCAGCCCGACCACAGACGACGGCGCGACGCCGACCGCCGCGATGGCTTTGGGGACCGCATTCTTGAGCACGTTCACGTAGTCGCCGGGGACCTGTAAGGCCCAGTCGGGCGGCAGGACCCGAGCGGACGACGGAAGCCGGTCGGCCATCACTCCGTGCTCGTAGTGGTGCACCGCCGTGCCCAGCTCCGCGCCGTCACGTGTGCGCACGACCACGGCCCGGCCGGACAAGGTGCCGAAGTCGATGCCGACGGTGACGGCGTCGTTCTGGGATGTGGGCATGGAGCAGTGTTAACGCAAACATACCGACAAGGCAAGGAGCAGCGCGCGCGGTTGCTGCCTAGCTCCGGAGGATGCGGGGCGGGGCCGTGCTCTGCCGTACGACGAGCTGGGGGGCGATGACGGCCGCGGCGTCGGGATCGGGGTCGTCGCTCATCGCGGTGAGCAGCAGCGCCAGGCATCGGCGACCGAGCTCGGCGAAGTCCTGTCGCACCGTCGTCAGAGGCGGAGGGAAGAAGTCGGCCTCGGGGATGTCGTCGAAACCGACGATGCTGACGTCCTCCGGCACGGAAACGCCCGCCTCGCGGAAGGCGCGCAGGACGCCGAGTGCCATCTGGTCGTTCGCCACGAAGACCGCAGTTACGTCGCCGTCCCCGGACAGGAGCTTGCCGGCCTCGTAGCCGGAGCGCGGGCTCCAGTCCCCGCGCAGGACGGGTGGGAGCGTACGGCCGCTTTCGCGCAGAGCGGTGGCCCATCCATGCTCACGGCCCTCTGCCTCGAGCCAGTCGACCGGACCGGCCAGATGCCGGACGGTCTCGTGTCCAAGCCGGATGAGGTACTGCGTCGCCAGCCGTCCGCCGAGCACCTGGTCCACTCGAGCGGTCGCGAACACACCGGTGGCATCTCCTTCCACGACGACGGCGGGTACCTCCGGACGCGCCTTGGCGAGAGCATCCACGGCGGAGCGTTGGGGCGCGATGACCGCAACGCCGTCGACGGCCTGCTGGGCGAGGAAGTCGAGTGCATCTTGGACGGAGTCCGCGTCGAGCTCACGCAAGCTGGCGATCCGAACCGAGTATCCGGCCGCGCGGGCGGCGGCTTCCAGCCCGAACAGCGTGCTAGCCGGTCCGTACAGGGTGGTGTCGGAACACACCACTCCGACCGTACGGGTTCGTCGGCGCTTGAGCGCCTGGGCGGACGCGTTGGGGCGGTAGCGCAGCTCGTGCATCGCCGCGACGACGCGCTGCCGAGTAGCTTCGCTGACCGCCGGGCTGCCGTTCACCACGCGGGAGACGGTCTGGTGAGACACTCCCGCCCGCACGGCCACGTCGGCCATGACAGGGGGGCGCCGCAGTCGACGGCCGGCGTCGTCGGTCGCGTCCTCGGGCACCCTTGCCCCTCTCAGTGTCCACGGCCTTCCCGCACTGCAATGTGTACGTTAACAAGCAGGCTCGGTCAACGGCGGGCCACCGTCGAGCCGCGGATCACCAGGCGGACGGGCAGGTAGTGGGTGCCGGCGCCGATGTCCACCCCGTCCAGGGCTGCGAAGACGCGCTGAGCTGCGGTGCGGCCCAGCTGCTGAAGGTTCGCATCGATGCTGGTCAGCTGGGGGCGGGCATTCGTGGTCAACACCTCCCAGTTGTCGAAACCCATGACGGCGATGTCGTCAGGAACGCTGCGGCCCAGATCGCGAACCGTGTCCAGAGCGCCGCGGGCGATCTGGTCCGAGCCGCACAGGATGGCGTCCACGTCGGGATGCTGCCTGAGCAGAAGGGCCGTCGCGTCCCTGCCCCATGACTCGGACCACTCGCTGAACACCTCCGCGACCAGGTCGAGGCCGGCCGCCGCCAACGCTGCCCGCGCCCCAACCGCCCGGTCCTGCGCCGCCGCGTACTCGGGGTCGCCGCTGACGTGCACGATCTTCGTGCGTCCTCCAGCGAGGAGATGCTCGACGGCGAGACGTCCGGCTCCGACGTTGTCCGGGGTGAGCGAGAGATCCTCCGGGTCGTCGGAGGGGGCGTAGGCATAGACGACCGGAACCGGGATGTCATGTCCCAGGGAAGGCCGGGGATCGGTCTGCCGGCCGACGACGATCAGCCCGTCCACGCGTCGGCTGAGCAGCGCTCGGAGCTGATGTTGTTCGCGGATCGTGTCGCCTCGGGCGTCACACAGGAAGACGCTCACCTGGCCGGCCCCGAACGCATCCTCGGCACCCATCAGGATCGGGATGACGAACCGGCCCTCGAGGTCGCTCGTGAGGAGACCGACCGTCCCCGTGCGCCCGGCGAGCAGTCCGCGGGCCAGGGGGTTGGGACTGAACGACAGCCGCTCGGCAGCGGCGAGGACGCGTGCCCTCGTCGCTTCGGCGACCTCGTCCCGGCCGTTGAGCGCCTTCGAGGCTGTGGAGATGGAGACCCCGGCCAAGCGGGCCACGTCAGTGAGCGTCACGGCACGCGGGGCGCGCGGTACTTCCGATCGGGTCACCGGTCCTCCATCCTCGGGGTCGTGGCGTTGGGCTCAGGCCGTGTCCGAACTGTAATCGCCCGGACCCCTAGACGCGTGCCCGTACCGCCACTACTCTCCGAAAAGCATTTCGGAGATTTTCGGTGCGCAGCGATGCATCCGGTCTCCTCGTAAACACTGGTGAGCCAACGCTGTTGCTCGCCGGGAGCTGTGCCCTTCGGAACCGGTCCGGCCGATGGCTGGAGCTGTGCCGACATGCTTTTCGCGGTGCCACATGCGGGGTGTCGTCAGCGGCGCCCGCTCGACGGAGAGTACGAGGAGACAACATGACGAGGATCTGGGGTCACTCCAGGCGCCAGCGCGCTCTGGCCGGCGTCGTCGCCGCCGGCCTGGCGATGGCCATGGCCGCGTGCGGCAGCAGTGGGGGATCATCCACATCCGCGGCCTCCATCGGCCCCAACGGCACGGACGATGGGGCGAAGCTCACCCTATGGACGCGCGCACCGCTCGAGAAGCAAGCCAAGCTTCTGGTCGCCGCCTACAACGCGAGCCACAAGAACCACGTGGCCCTGACCGTCGTGCCGAACGACGACTACGTCGCCAAGGTCGGCGCAGCGGCCGGCTCGAAGGGTCTGCCGGACCTGTTCGCCGCAGACATCGTCTACGTCCCCAACTGGGTCAAGCAAGGGCTGTTCAAGGACCTGACCACGCAGATCAACGGCCTCTCCTTCAAGGGCCAGATCAACAAGGGCCATCTCGCGGCTGGGACGCTCGACGGCAAGGAACACGTCCTGCCGTTCGTCCTCGACCTGTCGATGTTGTTCTGGAACAAGGACCTGTTCAAGGCGGCCGGGCTCGACCCCGACAAGGCCCCCGCCACGCTGAGCGAGTTCGCGGCCGACGCCAAGAAGATCCAGGCGCTGCACAAGCCGGGGGTGTACGGCACGGCTACCGGCCTGAACTGTGGCGGCTGCCTGGTCTTCACCTGGTTCCCGAGCGTCTGGGCTTCCGGCCAGCAGGTCATGAACGCCGACGGCAGCCAGTCGATGTTGAACGGGGACACCGAGAAGACGATCTACAGCACCTGGCGTGACCTGTGGAAGTCCGGCGCGGTGCTGCCGTCCTCGAAGGACGAGGCCGGCCCGACCTGGACGGCGGGTTTCACCGCGGGCAAGGTTGGCCTGATGCCTTATCCCGCCACGCTTCTGTCGTCCACGACGAAGTTCGACGTAGGCGTCGCCGGCCTTCCGGGCGTTAACGGTGGAGCGTCGACGTTCGTCGGAGGTGATGGCATCGGCATCTCCAAGGACTCCAAGAGCTCGGCCCAGGCCTGGAACTTCCTGTCCTGGATGATGTCCGAGGACGCGCAGGTGGGCGTGCTGGCCAAGGACAACGACGTCGTCTCCCGTGGTGACCTCGCCAACAACCAGTACTCCAAGGCCGACCCTCGCGTCGTGACCATCAACCAGGTCGCAGGGCAGGGCGAGACGCCCGTCGCGCTGAACTTCCAGCAGGCCTTCAACGCGCCGAACAGCCCGTGGCTGTCCCTGGTCCGGCACGCGGTCCTGGGCGACGGGAAGACCGTCGACGCCGACAACGACCAGATCACCTCGGTGCTCGGGCAGTAGGCGGCAGTCTCGAGCCCAAGCCGAGAGGTTGTGATGAGCATCGCCACCGCGACGGCACCGAGCAGCTTCCCTCCCGCCGAGGGTCGCTCGCGTCGGCGCCGCTCCGTCAGCGGTCGCGCGCGGTCAGGCTGGATGTACGCCGCGCCGACTGCGGTCTTCGTCTTCGCCCTGTTCGTGCTGCCGCTGCTGCAGGTCGTGCGCATGTCCGGGTCCGACTGGCCGCTGCTGAGCGGCAACCAGGGCGTCAACCTGCCGGACAACTACCACAAGGCGACCGGCAACCGGTTCTTCGTCGACTCGGTCGTGTTCACCGTCAAGTACACGGTCCTGGCGACTGTGCTGCTCACCGCGCTGGGTCTCGGGCTGGCCCTGATGGTGCAGGAGTCCACCCGGTGGAAAGGCCTGCTGCGTACGGCGTTCCTCGTGCCGAGCGCGCTCGGACTGGCATCGGCGTCGTTGCTCTTCTACGTGCTCTACTCGCCGCTGGTGGGACCGGCGGCGCCGGTCATGAACCATTTCGGGTGGTCGTTCCTCGGCTCCCCGAACACCGCGCTGGCGTCAACCCTGTTCCTCATCGTCTGGCGGTACGCCGGCTTCTACATGCTGCTCATGCTCGTGGGTCTGCAGAGCATCCCCGCCGAGCTCTACGAGGCCGCGTGGATGGACGGCGCCGGTCGCTGGCAGACCTTCCGGCGGATCACCGTTCCTTTGCTGCGGCCGACCCTCGCGCTGACGACTGTCCTCTGCGTGACCGGGTCGCTGTTGGCGTTCGAGCAGTTCTACATCCTGACCAAGGGTGGTCCGGACAACAGCACGATCACGATCGTCGAGCTGATCTACAACGTCGCGTTCCAGGGCCAGAACGACCTTGGTGTCGCGGCCGCCCTCTCGGTGCTCGTCGTGCTGGTTCTGGTCGTCGTCAACGTCGTCCAGCTGCGCACCTTCCGCCGTACGGACGAGGGCTGAGGAGCCGGCCATGAGCGCACAGCGGGAGCACGCACCGCCGGTCGGGTCTCCGAAGGGCGCGCCGTCGGCCCGTTCGCGGCGCTCGACGCCGCCAACGACTTTGGCGGGGCTCGCCCTGCGCACACCCTTCTGGGTCTTCAGCGCTGCCCTGGCGGTCATCTTCCTGTTCCCCGTGCTGTGGACCGGGGTGTCATCGGTGTCGCCGCAAGCGGGCACGAGCCAGAGCAAGGGATGGGGGTTCGCGAACTATGTCTCGCTGGAGCACTATCAGGCGGGCGTATGGCGCTACCTGGCCAACTCGCTCTTCGTCTCCGGCCTGACTGTCGTCCTCACGCTCGTCATCTCACTGCTGGGTGGCTACGCCTTCGCGCGGTTCCGCTTCCTCGGGCGCAACGCGCTGTTCCTCATCACCCTGGCGATCCTGATGGTGCCGTACGCGACGCTGCTCATCCCGCTGTACGTGCTGTTGAACGACGTCGGCCTGCAGGACTCCCTGGTCGGCGTCGCTCTGGTGCTGACGGTGTTCCAGCTGCCGTTCTCAACGTTCATGATGCGCATCTCGTTCGAGTCAGTCCCGCGCGAGCTCGACGAGGCGGCCATGGTCGACGGGTGCTCGTCCTTCGCGGCGTTGTGGCGGGTCCTCATCCCCGGGGTGAAGCCGGGGCTGATCACCGTCGGCCTCTTCGCGTTCCTAGCCGCGTGGAACGACTTCCTGGCCCCGTTGATCCTGATCAACGACACCAACAAGTTCACGTTGCCGCTCGCGGTCTCGAACATGCGCGGACAGGTGCAAGGCGTCGTCGACTATGGCGTGACCGAGGCTGGCGTCGTCGTCCTGGCGCTGCCGTGTGTCGTGCTCTTCCTCCTCCTGCAACGACACTATGTGCGCGGCTTCATGTCGGGCGCCCTCAAGGGATGACCAGATGACAGCCACGACCGACGTCCGAGCAACGCCCACCGATCCGACCCGCGGACGCCTACGACCGTTGGGTCTGGGCGATGTCCGTATCGTCGGCGGCTTCTGGGCTGACCGGCAGAGGGTCAACGCGTCGGCTTCCCTGGCTCACATCGAGCGCTGGATGCATCGCGAGGGATGGATCGCGAACTTCGACCTGGCCGCAGCCGGCGGGCCCTGGGAGTCCCGGCGCGGGCGCGAGTTCAGCGACTCCGAGGTCTACAAGCTGCTCGAGGCCATGGCCTGGGAGATCGGCCGCGAGGGCGACCCGGACCTCGACACGCGCTTCCGGGCTCTGGTCACTCGAGTGACGGCGGCCCAGGAGGCCGATGGCTACCTCAACACACAGTTCGGCCGTCCCGGCCAGGCGGCGCGGTGGTCCGACCTCGAGTGGGGGCACGAGCTCTACTGCCTCGGCCATCTGTTCCAGGCAGCGGTCGCCCGGGCCCGGACCCGGCCGCGCTCCGACGACGGTCTCCTCGAGGTGGCCCGGCGGGCGGCCGATCTTGTCTGCACGGTGTTCTCCGACGACGGCATCGCCTCGGTCTGCGGGCATCCCGAGATCGAGCCGGCACTCGTTGAGCTCGCCCGAGTCACCGGTGAGTCCCGATATCTCACGCAGGCCGCGCTGTTCGTCGACCGTCGCGGTCGAGGCACGCTCAAGGACATCGAGTGGGGCCGGGCCTACTACCAGGACGACGTCCCAGTGCGCGAGGCGACAGTGCTGCGCGGCCACGCCGTCCGCGCCGGCTACCTGTCGGCCGGCGCAGTCGACGTGGCGGTCGAGCTCGAGGACGACGTGCTGCTCCAGGCCTTGGCCGGCCAGTGGGCCAATACCGTTGCGCGGCGGACGTATCTGACCGGCGGGCAGGGTTCGCACCACCAGACCGAGGCCTTCGGAGAGGACTGGGTGCTGCCGCCCGACCGGGCATACTCGGAGACCTGCGCGTCGGTCGCGTCGGTCATGTTCTCCTGGCGGCTGCTCCTGGCCATCGGCGGTGCACAGTACGCCGATCTGATCGAACGCACCCTGTACAACGTCGTGGCGACGTCCCCCTCACGCGAGGGCACCGCGTTCTACTACGCGAACACCTTGCATCAACGCCGGCCCGGTGAGGTGCCGGTGGAGGACGAAGTCTGCCCGCGGGCCACGTCGTCGATGCGCGCGCCCTGGTTCGCCGTCTCGTGCTGCCCGCCGAACGTCGCGCGGACGCTGGCCAGCCTCGCGGCGTACATCGCGACGGTTGACGACACCGGGCTCCAGCTGCACCAGTACGCCTCGGCGAGGATCAGAACCGCCCTGCCGGACGGTCGCCCGATAGCGCTCGATGTTGAGACCGAGTATCCGCGGGACGGGGTCGTGCGGGTCATCGTGCGAGAGCCCGCCGACGGCCCCTGGACGCTCACCCTGCGCGTCCCCTCCTGGGCGGAGGACGCGGTGCTCGTGGAACGTCTGGTCGGCAGCTCATCGACGACGCGCACCGTCTCGCCCGGCGCCGTGGAGCTCGCGCGCTCCTTCCAGCCCGGCGACGTCGTCGAGCTCCACCTCCCCGTCCAGCCGCGGTTCACCAGAGCGGACTCGCGAGTAGACGCCGTACGGGGTTGCACCGCGGTGGAGCGGGGCCCCGTGGTGATGTGCCTGGAGTCGACCGACCTCGACGCGTCCGCTCGCCACAGCACGCCGGCCGACCTCTCTCTCATCGCCGTGGACGGGAACGTCGCTCCCCGAGAGCAGGACGGACGGGTCTTTGTCCGGACACGAGTCGAGTCTGAGCGGCCCCCGTCCTCTTGGCCCTACGGCGAAGCAAGCGACGTGCCCGCGCCGGACACTCGATGGATGGACGTTCCCCTGGTCGCCTACCACGACTGGGCCAACCGCGGACCATCGACCATGCGAGTCTGGCTTCCTCTGGCCGGGGTCGAGCCTCTGGAGCCCTAGCTCACCCCGCCGGTAGCCAGGTCGTCACTGAAGAGAGCAGGGAGGTCGTCGATGTCGTCAGGTGCCTTGGGGCCGAAGCTGATCCAGCCCGGCGAGGGCAGAACGGTGACACTGTTCGCCGTTCGCTTCGACTACAAGCTGACCAGCGTGGACACGGCTGGCGCGTTGGCCGCGATGGAGATCACCATCCCACCCAAGACGCTGGTGAAGCCACACAGCCACTCACGCGAGGACGAGTTCACCCTTGTGCTGTCGGGTGTTGTCGGCGCACGGGTAGGTGACGACGTCGTGCACGCCGAAGCAGGGGCGTCCATGGTGAAGCCTCGCGGTGTGCCGCATGCGATGTGGAACGCCGGCGATGAACCGGCGCGGGTGCTGGAGATCCTGTCTCCCGGCGGGCTCGAGGACTACTTCGAGGAGCTCGATCCGATCCTCACCGAGCATGCGCCGCGGGCCGAGTACGACGCACTCGCCGACCGCTACGGCCTCACGATCGTGGACTCCTGGATCGAGGAGCTCGAGGCCGCGTACGGCGTCAAGCTCTGACGCCACCCATGCCCGGGGAGCGGTCAGGCCGGGTCGCCGGCGGTCAGCCCGGACTGGATCGCGAAGACCACGAGCTGGGCCCGGTCGCGGGCGTGCAGCTTGACCATGGCCCGGCTGACGTGCGTGCGCACGGTGTCCGGGCTGACCATGAGCTCGGCGGCGATCTCGTCGTTGGACCGGCCGGTCGCCACCCAGCCGACGATCTCTCGCTCGCGTTCGGTCAGCCGGCCGAGCTCGGGGTGCGGTGCAGCGGCAACGGCGCTCGCGCCGGAGAACTGCGCGATGACCCGTCTGGTCACGGTCGGAGACAGCAGCGAACCACCGTCGGCGACGACGCGGACCGCATGCAACAGCTCCGTGGGCGGCGAGTCCTTGAGGACGAACCCGCTTGCGCCATGGCGCAAGGCCTCGAAGACGTACTCGTCGAGCTCGAACGTCGTGAGCACGACGACCTTCACGGACCCGAGCGTGGGATCGGCGGCGATCTCGCGCAGCGCGGACAGGCCGTCGAGCACCGGCATCCGGATGTCCATCAGTACGACGTCGGGCAGCGTCGCGCGCACCAGGTCGAGACCGCCCCGCCCGTCGGCTGCCTCACCCACCAGCTCGGTGTCCGGCTCGGAGTCGAGCAGGGTGCGCAGGCCCATCCGGACCAGCGGCTGGTCATCGACGACGACGACTCTGATCGGCCTCATCCGATCCGCTCCGGGACCTGCGCAGTGAAGGGCAGCACCGCATGCACCCGGAAGCCACCCGTCGTACGGGGTCCAGCCTCCAGGTGGCCGCCCAGCGCCTCGGCCCGCTCCCGCATGCCGCTGATGCCGTTCCCGTGCGGGTCCGACGCACTCACCAGGCTGCCGCGACCGGTGTCCTCGACCTCGACCACCAGTGCCTCGCCCTCAGCCCGCAGCGTGACGGTCGCTCGGTCCGCACCGGCATGGCGCAGCACGTTGGTGAGCGACTCCTGCACGATGCGGTAGGCAGCGGCCGCTACCTCCGTGGGTATGTCGCCGATCGGCGGTGCGTCGAGGCGCACGTCGACGCCGCCGTTCCGGATCCGCTGGACGAGGACCTCGACATCGGCCAGGCCCGGGACCGGCCGGCGCTGCGGTGCGTCGCCCGACCCCGCCCGCAGCTGAGCCAGCTCGGTGCGCAGCCCCTCGAGCGACTCCCGGCTCATCGACTGGATCGCCTCCAGCGACTCGCGGACCTTCTCCGGCTCGCGGTCGAGGACGTGCAGCGCGACGCCGGCCTGCATCGCGATGACCGCGAGGCCATGCCCGACGACATCGTGCAGCTCTTGGGCCATCCGCAGCTGCTCCTCCGACGCCGCGCGTCGAGCCTGCTCGGCGCGCACGCCCGCCGTCGACTCGCGACGTACCCGCGCCGAGGCGCCGATCGCGCAGAGCGCCGCGACGACCAACAGCCACACCAGCCAGCCGCTGAGCAGGTCCGTCCACGCGACGCTGTCCTCCTGGTACACCCCACGGACTACGGTCGCGCCCGCGATCACGAGCAGGCCGCCGCCGACGGCCAAGCCAGCGCGCAGCCGCGGCCAGGCCAGGCCCAGCCCGAACGCCATGGCCGGCACCGTCAGCAGGATCGGCCCGTAGGCATAACCGGCGCCGACGAAGGTCGCGACGGCCGCCGTGTCGAGGCCGAGCGCGACCCAGGGCGCGGTCCCGCGCAGCAGCAGGGACCCGGCTGCGATCACCACCAGCAGGTACGCCACGTGGTCGATGGCCCGCGGTGCGCCGGGATGTGCGTGTGCGGCCGGGCCCGTGCCACCCAGCCCGATCACCAGCAGCGGCACCGCGAGCCCGGCGTCGAGCAGCCAGCTCGGGGCGCGGCGAGTCGGGGGCACGACTCGACGATAGGTCGAACGCCCACGCGGGCGCGTCACCGAGTGGCGTAGGTCCGGTACGCAGATCGGCGTACGCCGAGAGCCCGTGCAGCGCTGACGACCTGACGGGTCGGCGCGGATTCCATGGGAGGCACCAAGCAGGTCCGACCGAGGAAGAGGCACAGAGCGATGAGCTCGAGGGTGGTCAGTGAAGCGATCGTCACCACGACGAACCTGAGCAAGAAGTACGGCGACCGGCCGGCTGTCGACGGCGTGAACCTGACCGTGCGGCGCGGCGAGGTCTATGGCTTCCTCGGCCCCAACGGCGCTGGGAAGACGACCACGTTGCGGATGCTGCTCGGGTTGGTCCGACCCACCCGCGGGTCGGCCACGATCCTCGGCCACCGGCCGGGTGACCCTGCCGCGACTCGACGGATCGGCGCCCTGATCGAGGGACCCGGTTTCTACCCCTACCTCTCCGGCCGGGACAACCTGCGGGTGATGGCGAAGTACCGCGGCGTCGCGGCGGACGAGGTCGAGCGCGCGCTGGACCGGGTGGACCTCGCCGGCCGCGGCGACGACCGCTTCAAGTCCTACTCGCTCGGCATGAAACAACGTCTCGGCGTCGCCGCCGCTCTGCTTGGTTCGCCCGACCTGCTGGTGCTCGACGAGCCGACGAACGGCCTCGACCCGGCCGGTCGAAACGACATGCGCCACCTGGTGAGCCGGCTCGCCGACCAGGGCCAGACCGTGCTGTTCTCCAGCCACCTGCTCGACGAGGTACAGGACCTCTGCGACCGGGTGGCCGTGATGTCGCGGGGGCGGTTGCTGACCGAGTCCACGGTCGCTGACCTGCGCGGCTCGAGCTCGCTGTTCGTGCGGGCTCAGCCGGCCGAGGTGACGCTGGCGGTCGCCATGGACCTGGCCGGCGAGGACGGCGTCGAGCTGGTCGACGACGGAGTGCGGCTCGACGTCGACACCGCTCGCGCCCCCGAGCTCACCCGGGCGCTGGTCGCGGCCGGCGTGCAGGTCAGCGAGATCCGACCCCGTGAGCGTTCCCTCGAGGAGGTCTTCTTCAACCTGACCGATGACGACCCGTCGACCGACCTGGTCTCAGCGACGAACGAGGAGGCACTGCGATGACGACCATGACGTCGCGCGCGCGCGTCGACCTACCCCGCTCGAACGACGTACTGCGTGCGGTCGCGCGCAGCACCCGGGCCGAGCTGCTCCGGCTGCGCAAGTGGCCGGCGCTCTGGCTCACCATCGGAGTCGAGCTGCTGCTCAACGTGCTGTTCATCTATGTCTTCAACTACGTGTCCTACCGCAGCAGCGGTGACAGCGGCATCTCCGAGGACGTGCCCAAGCAGGTGTTGCTGGAGCGCATGCTGCCCGCGGCCATCCCGCACTCGGGGGTGGCGGGCATGCCGATGTTCGGCGGCGCGCTCGTGTTGATCCTCGGCGCGCTTGCGGCGGGCAACGGCTACGGCTGGGGCACCGTCAAGACCGTCGCGCTGCAGGGCCCGGGCCGGCTGACCAGCCTGGCCGGGTCGCTCGTCGCGCTGCTCAGCGCGGTCGTCGGCCTGGTCGTGGCGATGTTCGCGATCGACGTCGCGGCGTCACTGCTGGTCGCCACGGCGGAGTCGCAGGCGGTCGTCTGGCCGTACGCCCCGGACCTCCTGACGTCGTTCGGTGGCGGGGTGCTGATCCTGGGTGCGTGGACGCTGGCCGGCGTGCTCCTCGGAACCGTGGCCCGGAGCTCGGCGCTGTCGGTCGGCCTCGGCCTGGTGTGGGTCCTCGCCGTCGAGAACCTGCTGCGTGGCGTCGCCGAGATCTGGTCGCCGCTGAGCAACGTGACCGACCTGCTGCCCGGTACGGCGGCCGGCTCCCTGGCCGGTGCCATGGGTGCGGTGCCGGTCAGCGACCCGGGCGGCACGCCCGGGGTGCTGAACACGCTGAGTGGCCCGTCGGCGCTGGCTCTGCTCGCGACGTACGTCGTGCTGTTCGTGGCCGTCACGGCGGCGCTGCTGCGCCGTCGCGACATCACCTGACGGCGGCTCAGAAGACCGAGTAGCCCCCGTCGATGAACAGGACCGATCCGGTGACGAAGGAGGAGGCGTCGCTGGCCAGGTAGACGACGGCGGGCCCGAGCTCGTCCGGCATGGCGTAGCGCTGCTGAGGCGCATCCTCGAGCCATTGCCGCCTGTACTGGGGATCGTCCACTGGTGACATGTCGGTCTTGACGTAGCCGGGGGCCAGTGCGTTGACGCGGACTCCGAACGGCGCCCACTCCGCTGCCAGGCTCCGGGTCAGATGGTGCACGGCAGCCTTCGAGGCGTTGTAGCCCGGCTGCCACTGTGGACGGTTGACGATCAGGCCCGACATGGAGCCGATGTTGACGATGCTGCCGGCACCTCGCTCCACCATGTGGCGTCCGATCACCTGGCTGCACATCCATACCGCGTCCAGGTTGACGTCCATGACCTGACGCCATTCGTCGTCCGTCACCTCCAGCGCGGGTCGGTGCACGCAGCTCCCCGCGTTGTTCACCAGGATGTCGATGGCTCCGAACCGCTCGAGCGACGCATCCCGCACCCGTTCGATCTCCTCACGGCGGGTGATGTCGGCCAGGACGGTCAGGGACTGCCGGCCCAGGACGGCCAGGTCCGACTCCGTCTCGCGGGCGGCCTCGGGATCGCGGCCCACGATGACGACGTCGGCACCGGCCTCACCGAGCGCGCGGGCGAACGCGCGTCCGAGGCCGCGGGTGGCTCCGGTGACGAGCGCCGTGCGGCCGGAGAGGTCGAACGTGTCCAGGACGGTCATGACGGGCTCCTAGGGGACGCAGGCGCGTGGTGCCCCAATCGTTGCGCACGGACGTGGCGGCTCGGGACACTACGTCGGCTGCGACCTGTCGGTGTTCCACCGGCAGGGGAGCCGGTGGGGAGGGCGACGACATGACGGGCATCGCGGCCGAGGCGAGCGTCGTCGCGGCACCGGCCAGACCGTGGGTGCACTACACGGCGGACCGCGGGTGGATGAACGACCCGCACGGCGTCGTGTGGCACGAAGGGTCCTATCACGTGTTCTACCAATGCGTTCCGGACTCGGTCACCTGGTCCTCGGCCTGTCTTTGGGGCCACGCCGTCTCGCCCGACCTCGTGCACTGGCGGGCCCTGCCGCCGGCGCTGACCCCCGGGCCCGACGAGCGTGGCTGTTGGTCGGGAGCCGCGGTCGTCACGGATGACGGCGAGATCGACGTCTTCTACACGCGCGTGCAGGAGGACGACCTGGGTCAGGGGACAGTGGTGCGGGCCCGTCCCGACCCCGACGGCCGGCGCTGGGCCTCCGACCCGGGTGAGCCGATCGTGACGGCGCCAGCCGATCTCGGTGCGCATAGCTTCCGCGACCCGTGCATCTTCCGGTTCGAGGACCACTGGGTCATGGTGGTCGGCGCCGGGTTCCGCGACGGCCGCGGCGGGCTGGTGCAGTTCGTGTCCCCCGATCTCGAGACCTGGACCTATACCGGTGTCGCCGCCTCCCGCGCCTCGACGGAGACCGAGCCCGCGTGGACGGGCGCCATGTGGGAGTGCCCGCAGCTGTTCGAGGTGGACGGGATATGGGTGCTGCTCGTCTCGGTCTGGGAGGACGACACTCTGTATCACGTTGCGGCAGCGACGGGTTCGTACGACGGGCGGACGTTCGTCCCCGCGCGGTGGCAACAGCTGACGTTCGGCTCCTCGGCGTACGCGATGACGTCGTTCGTGGACCGCGACGGACGGCGATGCGTGATGAGCTGGCTGCGGGAGGCGCCTGACTTCGAGCCCGGTAGGGCGGTCCGAGCGGGGGCGCACTCGCTCAGCTACCTCCTGACCGTCGATCCGTCGGGCCGCGTGCAGCTGAGCCTGCATCCGGACGCCGAGCTGCTCCGCGATGATCGGCTGCCTGCGGCGCGCAGGGACGAGGCGCACGTGCTGGTCGCCGACCGGGCCGTCGACATGGAGGTCCGGGTCGGTCCAGGTCCGGTCGGTCTGGTCATCTCGGTCTGCGATCGACACCTGCTAGAGGTGCCGATCACCGTCTCCAGCCGGGTCGTCCTCGACCGGGACATCGTCGAGATCTGTGGCAGCGACTCCCTCGCGGTCCATCGCCTGGCTGTTCATCGCCTGGGTGTCCCGGAGGCCGACGTCACTCTGCGGGTCGTCGGTGCCGCCGACGTCCGGGCCTGGGCCCTCTTGTCGCCCTGGGCCACCGCCTGAGGGCCGCCGGTCGATGTGGTCACAACGCGTTGTCCCAAGCTTCGAGTGGCCGCCTCGTGCTCGGGCGAGGAGAGTCGGAATGCTTCTGAAACGCCGGGAAGCGACCAGCAGGCCCAGGAGGAAGCCATGAGCGACATCCACCCACCAGACGTTGCCAACATCCCTAGCGGGAACAGCGACGGGCTGGAGGAACGTGGCCAGGGAGCAGGTCGTCTGCTCGGAGAGGGTGCCGAGCAGAGCATCGCCGGCGAAGAGGTCGAAGGCGAGCAGGACGGCGAAGAGCTGCCGGACGGCACCTCGTCGTCCGACCACCAGGCCGACGAGTCGTAGCCAGACCGCCGAGCAGGAGAGTCCCCAGCAACAGCCGTAATGAGGCGCCTGCGCCGGCCGGTGCCAAGCCGACGCAGGACCCGAATGGGCCAAACCGCCGTCCATCGCGGTGGAGACGTGTTACGTTCCGTGACGTGAACGGTGCTCTCCGGAACCGTCGCCGTCGGACGTGGGGGAAGACGGGGGTGCGAGGCCTCTCGATCGTCGTCCTGGCGACGTTCGTGGCGATCGCGGCCGGGCTGTACGTCGGCTCCCGCCACCTGGCGAACGACCAGGAACAACGCTTGCTCGAGGAGCGGACCGGCGAGGTCGGCACGCTGCTGTCCAGCGCTATCGGTACGGGCCTCACCGGCTCCCTCACCTCCCTGGCCACGCTCGCCCAGCAGCCGACCACCGCGGCCTTCCAGCGGGCCGCCACCAGCACCGCCGCGACCGGCAACGCGGCCTCCGTGGCCTTCGTGAAGAAGGTCGGGACCGCCTGGGTCGTCCAGGCATCGGCCGGGAGCTCGCTCCACGTCGGCGACGCGCTCAGCGGACCTCGGCTCGCGTTGGCGCAGGCGGCGGACGGCCAGCTTCGGTCCGACGTGTTCGTGGTGTCCGCGGGCCAGTCCAGGCTCGGCGTGGTGCTCGGGGCGCCGGTCAGCCGGGCGGGAACTGCGGTGTACGAGGAGTTCTTCGTCGACCCGTCGAGACCGGCCCGAGTCACCCAAGCCCAGCCGTTCCACGAGCTGAACGTCGCCCTGTACGTCGCGCCGCAGGCGACGACCTCCAAGCTGCTGCTCAGCACGACGTCCCACCTGCCGATCCAAGGCCGGACGGCGCGCACGCAGGTGCCGGTCGGAAGCACCAGCTGGCTCGTGGTGGCGAGTGCCCGACAGCCGCTGTCCGGCAGCCTGGCGAGCAACGTCCCGACGATCCTGGCTCTGGCCGCTCTGCTGATCGGCCTGGCCATGGCCGGGGTGGTCGAGAGCGTGACCCGGCGCCGCGACTACGCCGTCGGCCTGGTGGCCGAGCGGACGAGCGAGCTCGAGGACTCGCTGCGCAAGCTCGAGGAGACCCAACAGGCCCTTGTGACCAGTGAACGGCTGGCCGCGTTGGGGCAGATGGCGGCCACCGTCGGGCACGAGCTGCGCAACCCACTCGGCGTGCTGACCAACGCGTTGTTCCTCATCAGGAACGCCGTGTCGCCGCGCTCCGATGACTCGCTGCGCCGACACCTGGACACGGCGGACCGGGAGATCTCAGCGGCGACCCTGATCATCTCCGACCTCCTCGAGTTCGCCCGTCCGCGGGCCGCCGAGCCGACTCCGACGGACATCGCCGAGCTGATCGACGAAGCCGTCTCGGTTGCTCCGCCGCCCACCGGAGTCTCCGTGACGAGCAGGGTGGACGACGACGTACCGCCGGTTGTGGCCGACCGCGCACAGATCAGGCAGGTCATCCTCAACCTCTTGTCCAACGCGTACGAGGCCATGCCCGCCGGAGGTGTCGTCGAGATCGGCGCCGGCGTCGTCGGGGGCACGATCGCCGTCAGCGTCGCGGACTCGGGAATCGGGATGGACGAGCAGACCCAGGCCCGGGTGTTCGAGCCGTTCTTCAGCCTCAAGACCAAGGGGACCGGCCTAGGCCTGGCAGTGAGCAAACGCATCATCGAGGCGCACGCCGGCACACTGTCCTTGCGCCCGCGCAAGGGAGCCGGGTGCATCGCCGTGATGTCGCTCCCTCTCTCGCCTGTCCCGGTAGAGGCCTAACCATGAGTGAGGCGCGCCCTTCGCGGATCCTGGTCGTCGACGACGAGCCGGGTATGCGCGAGACGCTCGTCGACATCCTGCAAGCGGTGGGGTACGACGTCGTTGCCGCCATGGACGGTGAGGCCGCCCTCGAAGTCTTCGGGGCGCGCGAGGTCGACGTTGTGCTCATGGACGTACAGATGCCCAAACGGGATGGGGTCTCGGTCCTCCAAGAGATGCAGCCACCGCCGCCGGCGGTGATCATGATGACGGCATACGCCCTCGAGGAGCGGCTGCGCGCTGCGGTCGACGCCAACGCGTTCGCCATCTTGCACAAGCCCTTCCCGGTGACGCGACTGCTCTCGCTGGTCGCGTCGGCGTCCGCGAGCGCGGCGTGACCATCGCGACCCAGCCGCCCTCGGCCGCCACCACGCTCCAGGGGCGCGTGCTCGTGGTCGACGACGACGCGAGTCTCGTCGAGACTCTGTGCGCGATCCTGAGCCTGGCCGGCGTCGACGCCGCCGGAGTCGGCTCGGCCGGCGAGGCGACGACGTGGTGCAACCTGCACTCGCCCGATCTGGTCGTGCTGGACCAACGGCTGCCCGACTCCTCGGGGCTACGCCTCGCGGCGCAGCTGAAGGAGCGCGACCCGTTGCTGCCCGTCGTACTCCTGACCGGCTACGCGTCAACCGACTCCGCGGTGGAGGCCGTCGGGCTCGTCGACGAGTACTTGACCAAGCCGGTCCCACCGCACGAGCTCCTCAAGGTCGTCCAGACCCGCCTCGAGCAGCATCGCCTGCGGGTGGCCAACCAGGCGCTGCTCGCGCAGCTGCAGGAGGCGAACAACCGGCTCGAGCTGACCGTCCACGAGCGCACCCGCGAGCTCTTGGCGGCCCGCGACGAGGCGATGGAGGCCTCTCGGCTGAAGTCGCAGTTCCTGGCCAACATGAGCCACGAGCTGCGGACCCCGATGAACGGCGTGATCGGCGCGACCGAGCTGATGGCGAGGACGCCCCTGTCCGACGAGCAGAGTGCATACGTCGAGATCCTGACCAGCTCCGGGCGCTCGCTGCTCGCGGTCATCAACGACGTCCTGGACTTCTCCAAGATCGAGGCCGACCGGCTCGACCTCCACGCGGCGCCTTTCGACCTGACCGGCCTGTTCGCGGAGGTCGTGACTGTCCTCTCGGCGCAGGCGTCCGCGAAGGGTCTGCGCCTGACCGTCGACGTCCGGCCCGGACTGCCCGACGCCGTGGTGGGTGACGCCGTACGGCTGCGTCAGGTCGTGACCAACCTGGCCGGGAACGCCGTGAAGTTCACCGATGCCGGTGAAGTCAGCATCAGGGTCAGCGTCGACTCCCGGAGCGAGGACCAGGTCACGATCAGGTGCTCCGTCACGGACAGCGGCATCGGCATCGCCGAGAAGGACGTCCCCCTGCTGTTCCAGGTCTTCAGCCAGGTCGACTCCTCCGACACCCGACGTTTCGGGGGCACCGGGCTCGGGCTGGCCATCTCCGACCGGCTGGTCCGGCTCATGGGCGGCGAGATCGGCTGTGAACCGAACCCCGACGGCGGCTCGATCTTCTGGTTCACGGTCCCCTTCGCGGTGCCCGCTGCGCCTCCGACGGCGCACGTCGCCACTCAGGCCCGAGCAGCCGACCGCCCGGGACCGCCGTCCCGACGCTCGGCCGCCGAGGCGCCGCTGGTGCTCGTGGTCGAGGACGACGAGACGAACATTGTCGTCATGCAACGGATGCTGAAAGCACTCGGCTATCGCTGTGACACGGTCCGCACCGGATCCGACGCCATCCGGCAGGCGACGGCCGCCCGGTACGCCGCGATCCTCATGGACTGCCAGATGGCGGGGATGGACGGCTACACGACGACCGAGCGGATCCGGGCCACACCGGTGGGGGAGAACGGCCGGGTTCCCATCATTGCGGTCACGGCGACTGCGACGACGGAGGACAAGGAGCGTTGCCTCGCCGTGGGGATGGACGACTACCTGACCAAGCCGATCATGATGGACCGGCTCACGCAGGTGCTGCACCAGTGGGCACCTGCGCAGGTCAGCCGCGCAGCGCCTTCGCCAGCTGGGTGAAGTCGTCGACCAGTTTGGCCATGTCGTCGTTGGTGTGTGCCAACGAGACGAGCCACTGCTCGTCCAGCCCGGGCGGGGTCAGAACGTTCCGGTTCACTCCCCACAGCCACGAGAGCTCGGCGACGGCGAAGTCGGTCGCCTTGTAGTCGCGGTAGTTCCGCACCGGCGTGGTGGACCAGGTGATGCACCCCTTCACGCCGAGACCGACGGTGTGTGCGGGCAGCTCGTACTCCGCGATGACCTCGTCGATGGCCGTCATCGCGCGCACGTTGATCGCCTCGGCACCGTCGAGCGCCTCCTGGGTGCAGATCTCGTCGACGGCCCGGGCGGCCGCCATCACGAGCGGGTTGCCGTTGTAGGTGCCGAAGTGCGCCATCCGGCCGTCGACCACGACCTCCATCACCTCTCGTTTGCCGCCGAACGCTGCCAGCGGGAGGCCGCCGCCGATGCTCTTGGCCAGCGTGATCAGGTCCGGCTGCACCCCCAGCCGCTGTGCGGCGCCCGCCGGTCCGGCCGTGAGACCGGTCTTGACCTCGTCGAAGATGAGCACCACGCCGTACTCGTCGCACAGGGCGCGCACGCCGGCCAGGTAGCCCTCGTCCGGAACCACGATCGCCAGGTTCTCGATCACCGGCTCGACCACCATCGCCGCGACCTCGGAGCCGTGCTCCGCCAGGATCCGCTCGAGCATCGCCAGGTCGTTGTAGGCGACGACGTGGACGGTGCCCGCCTCGACGTCGAACGGCACGTCACCGATCGGAGCGTCCGCCGGGCCGATGTCCGCGAGGGCTGGCTTCACCGAGACCTGCAGCGCGTCGTACCCGCCGTGGTAGCCGCCCTCGATCTTCACGATCGCCTTGCGGTGGGTGTACGCGCGCGCGGCGCGGATCGCGTACATCAGGGACTCGGTGCCGGAGTTCGTGAACCGCAACATGCCGAGACCGAAGCGCGTGCAGAACAGCTCGCTCATCTCCGTCGCTTGGGGCGACGGCGTCACGAACAGCGTGCCGGTCTCATGCAGCGCCCGCTCGACATGCTCGACGACGACCGGGTTGAGATGGCCGACGAGCATCGCCCCGAAGCCCATCGAGAGGTCGAGCAGCTGGCGGCCGTCGACGTCGGTGAGCCAGGCGCCCTTGGCCGACTGGATGGAGATCGGGTACGGCTCCCAGTACTGGAACGACGACGTCACTCCGAGCGGCAGCGTCTCGCTGGCCCGCTTGTTCTGCGTCCCGGAGGCCGCCGTGGACCCGGTGAAGCGGTCCCACTCCGCCGCGAGCAGCTGCTCGGCCCGGCCTGCAACGACGGGAGTCGACTTCTCAGGCAGCCACCGGTGCGTTCCGGGGTCGTGCGCGGGCCAGGTGGTCGGCGTGGCGAGGTCAGTCATGGGTGACAAGGTAAACCTCCCGGGTGCCCTCGAACGAGAGCAGAGTGTGACTGTGAACGGGCCGGGTCCGGCTCCGGGCGCCGCACCGCACGCCGCAGCCGACGTCGGAGCCGACGTCGGAGCCGACGTCGAGCTCCTCGACGACGACGACCGGCTCGCGTCGTTCGAGGACTTCTACGTCCGCGAGTTCGCCCGGGTACGGGCGCTGGCGCGGGCCCTCGCCGGACCGGCGGGGGCGG
This sequence comes from Actinomycetales bacterium, assembly GCA_045807245.1. Lineage (GTDB taxonomy): Bacteria > Actinomycetota > Actinomycetes > Actinomycetales > CAVURS01 > CAVURS01. Next base: position 56,706 of record JBJMHS010000051.1, on the reverse strand, counting down.
ACGACGTCGCCCAGGAGGCGATGCTGGTCGCCTACCGCCGGTGGCGTCAGGTGTCTCAGCTGTCCGACCCAGCGATGTGGGTCCGCCGGGTGTGCGCCAACATGGCGACCTCGCAGCTGCGCCGGCGCGGCGCCGAGGCTCGCGCCGTGCTCCGTCTCGGCTCCCGCATCCGGCCGGCCCTGGTCGACAGCGCCGACGACGGCTTCTGGGGCCTGGTGCGGGGTCTGCCGCGCCGGCAAGCGCAGGCCATCACCTTGTACTACTTGTTCGACCTGTCGGTCGCCGAGGTCGCGGCGACGCTCGAGGTCCGCGAGGGCAGCGTGAAGAGCCATCTGGCGCGCGGCCGGGCCGCGCTCGCGCATCGCCTGTCGCTCCCCGGAGGTGAGTCGCTGTGAGCCTCGACGAGCTGGGTCGCTCGACCGGACGGCGTACGACGCAGTCGGTGGCGGCGACCACCGACGCGATCGTCGCGCTGCGGGACCTCGACCGGCTGCGCCGGCGGCGCAGCAACTTCTCCGTCGGTGCCGTGGCCACCGGCGTCGTCCTCGCCGTAGGCATCTGGTTCGGTTCGTCGGGGCTGCCGTTCCACCGCGCCGCGCCGGCAACGCCCCGACCGATCACACCGGTCAAGCCGTTCAAGGCCGCCCCGCCGCTGTGCGGGCCCGACAACATCGCGGCGGCGTACGGCCTCGACAAGTACGTGGACTCCGCCACCTGCGGCACAGGGCCGGGTCGGTACCTCTCGCTGGACGGCCGGCACATCGTGTTCAACCCGCTCGTGTTCACCCTGCCCGACGGCTGGATCGTCGAGGGCATCCAGGCCCGTTCCGGCCACGAGGTCCGGCCGAACGGCGGGCTCCTGCTCAGGTCGGAACGGACCGGCAGCGCGGTCGCCATCACCGTCTACCCGCTCCCGGCCGACGACCCCACAGACCGGCTCGTCGCTGCGCTCAGCCCGCAGCAGATCGCCGACCGCGTCGGCCACGACCCGTCCCTCGTGACGACCCGCCTCCTTGCCCAGACCATGGACGGCTACCCGACGTACGGGTACGACGTCAGGCTGCCGGCCGGTGCGCGGCCGGCTGACAGCTGCCTGGTCGGCAATGGCTGTCACGCGGTCTACCGCGTGTGGTCGGACCCGCCCCCGGACCTGGGTCTGTTCGGCGTCGTCCAGGGCCGGCCGAGCCGCGTGCTCTCGTTCGCGCACGGCAGCCTGCCGGTCCTGGTCTGGATGTGGGGCCCGAGCGGCGCCGCATCCGTGGACGAGGACGACGAGCTGACGGGTATCGTCCGCGGCATCAAGCTGAACTGGCCCGGGGTCGTCGTGCAGATACCGACTCCGACTCCTTGAGGCGTGGTAGCCCACCTCCAGCTGCGTCAGCCGGGCCACGCCACGGTGCTGAGCAACGCGAGCTCGGCTTGACGTGAGTCCAGCCTGCTGTGCTGCACGACGACCGGCACGTCGCTGGTGAGCACCGAGGCGTAGTCGGTGTCGCGCGGCACCGGCTCGGGGTCGTCGAGGTCGTTGAACCGCTGGTGGCGGGTACGCCGCGCGGGCACGGTGAACCGGTACGGCCCGACGGGGTCGCGGTCGGCGAAGTAGAGCATCACCTCGACGTGGGCGTCGGACTCAGAGGCGTTCAGGACACAGGCCGTTTCGTGGCTCGTGAGCGCAGGCCCCTCGCCGTGGCTGTCCGAAGGGATGTGTCCCTCGGCGATGACCCAGGTCTTCCTGCCGAGCTCCGGCATGGTCTGCCCCTCCTTCGTGGGTTGTCCTTGGAAACGTGCCGTTGTGGACGCCTCAGCGCCCAGGCTGGTCGCGACGGCGCAGCCAGCGGTAGCCGTAACCGTCGAGGATGAAGGTCGTCGGGGTCCCCTCCGGGCGGGGGTAGTCCCGGTCCGTGAGTACGTCCACCAGCCCTACGAGGTCCTCGTCCTCGAGGCGACACTCCACGCGTTCGTCGGAGAGGTTGACGGCCGTCACCATCACCCGGCCGTCGAGGTCGTGTCGCTGGCAGAAGACCGCGGGGCTGCCGGTGTCGAGCACGCGGTGGTCGCGGCCACCGATCTCCAGTGCTCCGATCCGCCCCCGGACCAGCCGCGAGACCCTGGTCATGAGGCTGTCGGCCTGGGCCGCCTGGGCATCCACGTTGACCTTGTCATGGCCGAAAGCGCCTCCCGTGACGATCGGTGCCACGAGGGACTCCGCAGGCGCGTCGGAGAAACCGGCACCTTCGGCGTCCGACCACTGCATAGGCACTCGGACGGCTCGCCGTTCCGGCAGGGAGAGGTCGTCGCCCATCCCGATCTCGTCGCCGTAGAGCATCACCGGTGTGCCCGGGAACCCCATCAGAAGCGCGTGCGCCATGGCTGTCCGGCGCACGTCGCCGCCCAGCATCGGAGCGAGACGCCGCCTGATGCCACGCCCGTACGCGCGCATCTGCTCCTCGGGTGCGAAGACCTGCAGCACCTCCTCACGTTCGTTCTGCTCCAGCTGCTCGAGGTCGAGCTCGTCGTGGTTGCGCAGGAAGTTTGCGAAGCTGCCCTGTCCCGAGGGGTCAGGCTGCTCGCGGATGGCGTCTTCCAGGGGTCCCGCCTCACCTCGGGCCAGCGCCAGAAAGGTGTGGTTGTTCTTCCAGAAGTCGAGCAGCATCGTGAACCGGTCGTCGTGACCCAGATAGTCGTCGTACTGGTCGACCGGCACGTCGACCTCGCCCATCAAGATGGCCTCCGGCTGCCGCATGGCGACGAACTTCCGCATGTCCTCCAGCAACCACAGGCCCTCGCTCCGCGAGTCGGCAGCGCGGGCGCGCTCGACCATGTACGGCACGGCATCGACCCGGAAGCCGCCGACGCCCATGCGGAGCCAGTAGGCCATGATCCGGTACATCTCCTCGCGCACCCGGGGGTTGCCGAGCTCGAGGTCGGGCTCGTGGCGGTAGAAGGCGTGCCGGTAGAACTGCTGGGCCTCCTCGTCCCACTCCCAGACGCTGTCCTCCTCCGTGGGAAAGACCGGCTCGATGTCGGTGTCGACGGGCTCGTCGGACCACACGTAGTAGTCGCGGTAGCGGGAGGAGCGGTCGCGTCGCGCCTCCTGGAACCACCGGTGGTCGATCGACGTGTGCTGCGGGACGATGTCGAGGATCACACGGATGCCGAGCTCGTCGGCCCGGTCGAACAGGTGCGCGGCATCGGCGTTGTCGCCGAAGCGGGGGTCCACGACGAGGTGGTCGATCACGTCGTAGCCGCCATCGCGGAATGGCGAGCGGTAGAACGGCAGTAGCCACACGGTGTCGACTCCGAGCTCGCGCACGTGCTCCAGACGGTCGGCGGCCCCTATGAGATCGCCGCAACCGTCGCCATTGGAGTCACGGAACAGGGGGATGTCGATCTCGTAGATGACGGCGTTGCGGTACCACAGGGGCTGCATCGGGGTCCTCCTCGGCTTCCCTTGTACCCGCTCACCGGCCGTTCAACCCCGGGCAGGCGGCACACCGGTCGCCGGAGCCCGCAAGGATGACGTCATGGAGCTGACGAGCCTGACCCGCAACCTGACCGTGCCGCAGGGGTTCGCAATGCCGGCCAGGCTGGCCTACCAGGACATCCGCGTCCACGTCCTCGGCCGCGGCGACCTCGAGGACGATGTGCGAGCCATCAACGGCAACCTCGACCTCATCCGGCGAACGCGCGGCGGCGAGTGGCCGAGTGGGCCGGTGACAGCGGAGTTCGACTACATCGACCTCGTCTGGCACGAGTGCGAGTTTCGCGAGGAGTTCTCCTTCTCTTACGCCGTGTACCACCAGGACGGGCCCTACATGGGATGCCTGTACCTGTACCCGATGGGGCGACGGACCGCCCTGACCGAGGAGCGGCTCCAGCACGACGTGGACGTCAGCTGGTGGGTCACCTCCGAGTTCTACGACGGCGGCTACTACGCGAAGCTGTACGACGCGGCGCGCACCTGGCTGGCTGCGGACTGGCCGTTCACGACGCCGTACTTCTCCAACGCCGAGATCCCTTGAGCCTCACGGCCATCCGTTTCGATTTGACAGCCGGGCGAAGCAGGAGTGCGCTCTGAGATGCCGCATGCCTCAGGGAGCCCGCCATGTCCACTCAGCCCGCGCGTCAGCGTCTCCGCCCCACTCGGAAGGCCGCCCTCCTCCTGATTGCGGGCATCACCGCCGTGAGCCTGGTGGGGGTGACGATCCCGGCGGCGTTCGGCAGCGGAGCTGACAGTCCGCCTTGGCTGGACAGCAGCAAGTCCACCGCGCAACGGGTCAGCTCGCTGATGAAGCAGATGACCCTGGCCGAGAAGGTGGGCCAGATGGACCAGCAGCTCGTGACCACCTTGACCGACCCTGACGGCACGAGATGCGGTGACAACGGGTTCAACCTCCCCAACGCCGACTGCATGCACAAGGTGCTGGTCGGAGCCAAGGTGGGCTCGGTCTTGGCCGGCGGCACGAACAACCCGGTCGACACGACCGGTGGTGGCGGCCCGGGGAACACGGGCTACGACTGGGCCAACGAGTACAACATGATCCAGAAGTACGCGATCGACAACTCGCGCCTCCACATCCCGCTGATCTTCGGCGTGGACGCAGTGCACGGGTTCGGACACCCCTGGCAGGCGCCTCTCTTCCCGCAGTCGCTCGGCATGGGCGCGACGTGGGATCCGGCCCTCGCCCAGCATGGTGGCGACGTGACCGCCAAGGCCCTGCAGGCGACCGGCTGGGTCTGGGACTTCGCTCCGGTGCAGGACCTGGCCCGGGACAACCGCTGGGGCCGCACGTACGAGACCTGGGCCGAGGAGCCGGCCCTGGCGGCTGCCATGGGGGCCGCCAACGTCAAGGGGCTCGAGCTGCCCACCGGCTCGGGCACGCTGGGCACGGCCGCGACGGTCAAGCACTTCGCCGGCTACTCCCAGTCGATCAACGGCCACGACCGCAACGAGGCGCTGCTGCCGCTCAACTACCTGCAGAGCGTGATCCTGCCGTCGTACAAGGCCGCCGTCGACGCCGGCGCGAAGACGGTCATGGTCGACTCGGGGTCGATCAACGCAGTGCCGGCGACGGCCTCGCACTACCTGCTCACGGACATCCTGCGTGACCAGCTGGGCTTCCAGGGCGTCGTCATCAGCGACTACCAGGACGTGCCGGCTCTGCAGTCCGCGTACCACATCGCACCCGACCTGGCCGGAGCGATCGCCAAGGCCGTCAACGCCGGTGTGGACATGAGCATGGAGGTGTTCGACCCCGACGCGTGGCAGACCGCGATCCTGCATGACGTCGCGACCGGCGCGATCTCGCGGGCCCGGATCGACCAGGCGGTGCGTCGCATTCTCACGTTGAAGTTCCAGCTGGGACTCTTCGACCAGGCATGCGTCCAGGACACGTCCCAGCCATGCGTCGACGCCTCCGCGGCGAACGCCGCGGTGACCGCCGGCCGTGACGCGACCCTGCAGGCGGCCCGCGAGTCGATCACGTTGCTGCGCAACCAGGCCGACGTCCTTCCGTTGGCGTCCAACGCCAAGGTGGTCGTGACCGGACCGAGCGCGAACTCGATGACCAACCAGCTGGGTGGATGGAGCGTCAGCTGGCAGGGCGTCTTCGGCGCCGGTCACGTCTGCTGCATGGGACCGGCCGACCAGATCCCGCCGGGCACGACGGTGCTCGAGGGTCTGCGAGCGGCGGACTCGAACGTCGTGTCCGCACCCGACCCGGCCACGGCCGTCGCGGCTGCGGCCGGCGCGGACGCCGTCGTGGTCGTCGTGGGCGAGAAGGCCTACGCCGAGGGGCTGGGCGACAACCCGGCGCCACAGCTCTCGGCCCACCAGCAGGCGCTGATCAGCCAGCTGAACGCCACCGGCACGCCGGTGATCGTCGTCGTGCTCGCCGGGCGACCGGTGGGGCTCGGCCCGGCCAAGACGTCCAACGCCGTCCTGATGGCCTATCAGGGCAGCACGGAAGCCGGCCAGGCCGTGGCCGACGCCATCTTCGGCACGGTGAACCCGAGCGGCAAGCTGCCCATCAGCTGGCCCAGCGACGCCCCCACGGTCGGTGGCGACTTCGACGGCACGGCTCCGTCGCCGTTGGGGGACCAGCCGAAGTTCTTCGACCAGCTGCCCGGCACCGGCTCGGGTCAAGGGCACGCCTACAACCCGACGTACCCGTTCGGGTTCGGCCTGAGCTACACGACGTTCGCCCGGACCGGTCTCAGCATCACCCAGAATGTCGCTCGGCACGGGAAGGCGACGGCGCACCTGACGGTGACCAACACCGGGTCGAGGGCCGGCACCGACATCGTGCCGCTGTACGTCGCGCAGCCGGTCAGCCGGACGGTGACGCCGCCGCAGCGGCTGGTCGGCTTCGCCCGCGTCACGCTGGACCCGGGTCAGTCGAAGGACGTCACGATCACGTTCAGCGCGTCGGCGCTGGCCGTGTCCTCGGGCGACATCGACGCATCCGGACCGCCTCGGGTCGAGCCAGGGTCGTACATCGCCCAGGTGGACAAGAACACGACCACGCCGTACGACGTCGAGGTGTCCGCCGCCTTCACCATCTCGTAGTGCGAGCGGCGGCACCGGTCGCTAGCGTCGAGAGTGGCTCCAGCCCAGGGGGTCACCAGCGTCACCACCTACCGCGACTGGGCCTGTCCGGTCGCGCCCTTCTCGATCGGAGCAGCCAATGGCCACTGGAGAAACCGGATTCGACGACGTCACGTTCGACCTGATCTCCGTGCAGTACCACTCGCTCAAGGCCGGCCACGACTACGGCCAGTACGTGCGAGATGCGAAGAACGCGGGCCAGGACGAGATCGCCGCGTTCTTCGAGGACGTCATGAAGCAGGACTCGGACCGCGCCCATCGATGCCACGACTTCCTTCGCGAGCTCGGCGGGGTGGACAACACCGCTCCGCAGCGCGCGACCGGCTGACCCACGAGGAGCCGGCGATGGCAACCAGGAAGCAGGTGACGGCTGCGCGCAAGAACGTCAAGAAGGCGCAGGCGGGAGCGCGCGAGCAGCGCACGATCGCCCACATGCCCAAGGCGACGCGTACGGCGCTGGGCAAGCAGGGCGCTGCGGTCGCACAGCGCAAGCGCACCGGAGCGTCGAGCCCGAAGACGCGCGCCGAGCTCTACGAGATGGCCAAGCGCAAGGACGTGCCCGGGCGGTCGAAGATGGGCCGCGCCGAGCTGGCCCGGGTGCTCGGCGAGAAGTAGGAGCGGCTGGGCTCAGACCGTCGTTGAGGCAGCGCCGGGTGCGGGTGCGCCCAGGAGGGCCTGGTCCAACGGCAGGGTTTCGGCGTAGACGAGCCGGGTGCCGATCGGCGGGCGCCGCAACGGTACGTCGACCGGTCGGCTGACGCCGCCGGGCCGGTCGGCGGGGTAGATCTCGTGCTCCTCGACCAGCAGCCGGTAGTGGCCGCCCTGCTCGACCGCGCCCGGGGTGAACAGCACGGAGCCGCTCCAGAGGATGAAGTCCGGGGGTGCTGGGTCGTACGGGTCGCCATCATCCGTCCGGACGGTGAAGCCGTCCGCAGCCACCCAGGCCAGGTCGCTCTCGTACCCGGCGTCCTTGCGCTGCACCGTGACGGATACCCGCGTCGGCCGGTCAGCGACCGGCTCACCGAGCCACTCCGGCACCGGACCCCGCGGTGACGGCCCGGACACGGCCAGCCGCACGGCACCGGGCGTGAACGCGTCCGCGGTCACCGTCAGGGCCCGTTCGGGCGTGAGCTGGGCAAAGTCCGAAAGGACGACGCGAGAGAGCTTCGCGTCCAGCAGCGCATAGGGCTGGTACCGCACCAAGGCGAGACGGACGAACGGCATGTACGTCGGGCTGTCCGTCTGCACCGTGAGGTCGCAGTAGTACAGCTTGCGGACGTCGTCCCAGTGCACCTCGTGCCCGACCACGTCGACCGGCTGAGCGGCGCCGGTGTCCGGGTCGGTCCCGTCCAGGGGCAGGCCGTACTCGCTGGCGACCGCGTCCGGGAAGCTCGACGTGGAAGGGAAGGCGGATAGCGACGCCGACTCCCAGATCGGGTCCTGGCCCCACTGCGTGATGAGCCCCTTCCACTTCTCGCGGTCCACCGACCAGGACGAGGTCAACGAGACACCGAGTAGCTCGTCGGCGCCGGACGAGTTCCAGGGCCGCTCCAGGTAGACCCGCAGGCCTCCGCCGGTGCGGACGCTGCGGAGCTGGTTCGCCGTCCCCACGCGTTCCCACCCGAAGGTCGGCACGACGTACCGCACCTGGGGCGCAACCGGCCGCGCGCTCGCGGGCACGTGCACGGTGACGGCATCGCCGGTGCGGGTGAAGTCCCGCGGGTTCCCGTCTCCGTCAAGGACATCGAAGTACTCGCGGTAGCGCGACGTCGCCACCGGCGTGTAGGAGACGACGTGGTGCTTGGTGTCGCCGATGCGGTGCCGCGGCGCGGTGTCCTCGTAGAGGTGCGCGCCCTCGGGCAGCAGGCCCAGGTCGGTGCCCTGCGGCGCCATGGCGACCAGGTCCTCGTCCCGCACGTAGAAGCCCACGGGGCGGTGGTCACCGTTGGTCCGGAGCACGTTGTCGGTCCAGCCCGCGACCTTGGGGCGCAGGTCCGGCAACGGGATCTCGTCGACCGCCGCCGAGAAGGACTGTTCCGTCGGGTCGGCGACCAGGTCGTCGACCGGGTCGGTCCAGGTTGCGACCAGGTCCACCTTGGCCGTGCTGTGCCCGTGCACCTTGAGTGTGCCGACCAGGAAGGCGTCGGTGCTGCCCAGCTGTCGCCATCCGCTCAGCACCGCGAGCTCGGTGGAGTCCGTGGGAGAGGACTCCGGCTGGATTCGCAGGGACGTCGGCGTCGGGCCGCCCTCGACCGGCTCGACCGGGACCCGAGCGGTGAGCCGGTCGAACGCCGGCCGGCCGATCGGCTGCTGCACCGCACTGACCAGGGTCAAGAGATGCGGCGGCGTGATCATCGGGTGCGCGCCCTCGCCCGCGAGCTGCAACACGTGCGCCAGCCGGTCTCGCGCCGCCGGCGACTCGTAGAAGGCCGACGACATGGGTTCGCCCGCGCGGCTGAGGTGTTCGACATACTCCCGCAGCCAGGACCAGACGCCGAGGTACTTCAGGTCGTCCGCGTCGCAGCACGAGCTCATCCGTACGACGTGGGTGCTCCCCTTCGGCAGCGACACGGTGAGGAGCCGGGTGTCCGGGTCCCAGTACGGCGCGGCCGTCCCGTCCGCGAGCGCCAGCCGGAAGGGCCGGACCTCCTGCCAGTCCGAGCGGCCGCCGTACTCCACCAGAGTGGCTGTCCCCGGACGCGGCTGAGCGTCGGAGACGGCAGCGTAGGCCACGGCACCGGCCGCCGGGTCGGACGGCGTCACGCGGCCGACCGTCGTACCCGCCGTCCCGGGCAGGTCACGGAAGGCAGCCGCGCGGGCCAGCGGGTCGGGCAGATAGGGCAGCGCCGTCACCGAGTCGGACTCGTCGACAGGCACCTGCTGGACCTGGCCGTCGATCACGAGACCCGGAACGTCTTGTGCGGCGAAGGAACCCGCGTCCCGGTCCTTGACGAGCTCCCACATGGCCGGCGAGGAGTCGAGGTGACCGCTGGCGTCGTCCAGCATGCCGTGCCGTTCGGCGGTCTCGACGTGCACGCCGGGCGGCGCGATGTGGCGGTCGGAGGCAGCCAGGTCGGCGTCGAGGCCGTCCAGCGACTCGTCCGTGTTGAACGTGCGGATGACCAAGCGGTCGCCGCTGGACCCGCGACCACTGATCGCGGCAGGGTCCCGCACCACGAGGACCGGCGGGACGACCGGCTCGTAGCGCAGGTAGGGGATGACACCTTCACCGCGCGGCATCGAGAAGACCGGCGTGATGAACCCGCACTCGCGGTCCTCCGGCTCGAGACCGTTGCCGGCCAGGTCCACCCGCCGCAGCCGCAGCCGGTAGCCGACCCCGAAGCGCAGCCGAGGAAGGCTGCCCTTCACGTGCACCGACTCCGAGGTCAGGGTGAACGGCGTGACCGCCTCGTTCTCCGGGTCGGGGTCGTCGGGGTCGGGCAGGGCGTGGTCGGGGTCGCCGTCCCGCGTGAGGTGCGTGCCGATGGCCGGCGCAGCGAGGCTCCAGCCCGACCAGCGGGCCATCGCCTCGTGCAGGTGCAGGTCGGTGTTGGCGCGGCTGCCGTCCGCCTCAGGCGCGGCCTGGGTCGCGGCGGCCTGGAACCAGCCTTCCTCGTCCTCGACGTCGATCCGGACGTCCTGCTGCCCCAGGTGGATCGTGGTGTCGCGCCGGTGCAGCGAGTGCCAGTCGCGCGTGACCGAGTCCCAGATGTCCAGGCGGTAGCCGCGGGTCAGGTCCTCGGCGAAGAACGCCTCCCGCTGCGGCTGACCCTGCTCGAGGTCGGCGTTGTGCCTGGCCGAACGGTCGAACGTGTCCAGCATCCGCAGGGCGCGCGAGTCGGCGAACAGGGACAGGCCGCCCGACCGCAGCGACGCCAGGGCAGTGGCGGGGTCGAACAGGTCCGCCGTGGGTGGCACGGACTCGCCCCCAGGCAGGCTGAGGTCCGTCGCATGCCGGATCGTGCGGTGCAGCGCGCCGTCGACGTCCAGCTGGGCCACGCCGAACGAACGCTTGTCGAGGTCGAGCAGGCCGAGCAGGCTGGGCTGACCCGGGCGCGTCATCGCAAGGGGCGCGACAGCGAACAGCCGGACGTCGCCCACCTGCGCGTGCACGTACGCGGTCCTGGTCGGCGGGATGGATGTCGTCGCGGGCTCTTCCCACTCCGACTGGACCTCGACGATGGCGAGCTCCCCGGGCGTATCGGTGCCGGTCTGCGCCACGAAGTCCAGGGGCAGCTCGAGGTCGAAGACCAGTCCGAGGTCCCGCTGCAACGTGGGATAGCTGCCGAGGGAGCTGATCGCCTGGTGGAAGTCCAGGACGTGTTCACGGTCGAGGCTGTCGGCGGTGACGTCGGCGCCCTGCGGCTGGTGGTTGAACACCTGGTACTCGCTGGCCACCAGGCTCTGGGCCTGCTGGTACGACGCCGTACCCGGCTGCAGCTGCCCGGTCGAGATGGATCCGTCCGGGTCGAGGCCGGCCGCGAGCTGCGCCGAGAGCCGGTTGGTGCCGGGCGCACCCCGCTGCTGTTGCTGCAGGCCGCGGAGCTGCTCACGCAGCCGGGCACCGCGTTCGGCGTCCCACGCAACGCCGTACGAGCCGATCAGGTCGCGGAACCGGTTGCGCTGCACTGATGTCCGTTCACGTGGGTCTCCGTCGAGCGGAGGCAACGCGAACTGGATGCCGGCTTCCTGGTAGGTCGACTTGAGCAACCCGACGGCGGTGCGCGTGCTGTAGCTCGGCACGAAGGACTCTGAGTAGTCGTCGAACTGGTACGGCCGCACGTAGGTGTCTTCGTCGAACAACGCGTCCCACCGGGTCGGCCGGAGCTGGCTGGTGTCGGGGGCGACGGTCAGCGTGTGTCCGGCGCACTCGAAGGTGACCGAGAGCCCGAGCCCTTGGCGCCGCGCGGTCCAGTGCAGCCACTCGTCGTACGGGCCGAGCCGGTCCTCACCGGACAGTCGCGGCGAGATGACGATGCTCACCCGGATGGTCTCGGGGTTGAGCTGCAACCCGGCCGGAACAGGGGTGACGATGATCCGCTGACTGGTGGCCATGGTGGTCGCTCCTAGGCGTACGCCTGGGCGTACTCGGCCCACAGGGCGGGCGTCGTCATCTGGTCGGCGAACGTCGGGTCCCCGCCCTTGCCGCCGAAGGCGCGTTCGACCGTGAGCTCGACCGACTTGCTGAAGCAGGCGATCTCGACCTCGACCGTGAGGGTCGCGCGGCCCTTGGCCTTGTCGATCGGCGCGGCGTAGTAGGTGAAGGACAGGTAGAACTCCACGGAGATCTTCACGATGCCGAGGACGCACAGCGACCCGCCGCAGCGCAGGTAGCCGGTCAGCGAGGCGCACATCTGCTCGCCGACGTCGGGCAGCACCTTCCTCTCCATCGCGAAGTAGATGCCGGCCATGACGTGGACCTCGCCGCTGGCGATGCCGATGTCCAGCGCGGCCGTGGCCCCGAACTCGAACGCCGCCTCGAGCTTGCGGATGCCGTCCGTGTCCAGCTCGACGTGGAAGAAGCCGCCGCCGCCGAAGATCAGGACCGCGAGCAGGAACTGCGCGTCGCGCCGCGCGAACCCGAACTCCACGACCGGCTTGCCGTCGACGAACGGCACGGTCAGCCCGGCGGAGAAGGAGATGTTCTTGAGCGCGAAGATGCCCACGGTCGCGGGCGGAAGGCCGATCTCGAGCCCGGCCCTGATGCCGATCGGGTTGGAGATGATGTCGATGCTGACGCCGTCGCCGAACACGCCCGGCGGGATGACCTTGCGCAGGCCTTCGACGAAGGCCAGGTCGCCGACGAACTCCACCGGCCTGGCCGCGTCGAGGTCGACCTTCACGTCGGTCTTCGACCCGCTGCGCGCGGCGAACGCGAACGAGGTGAAGTGCACGATCAGCGAGCTGAGGAACTCGACGTCGAACGCGGTCAGGGTGCCGTTGACGCTGGTCGAGCCGGCGCCGGTGAGCTCCTTGCGCAGCTCGACGTGCACGTCCAGGGTCGTGCCGAGGGAGCGGAACGTCACCAGGACGGCCGGCAGGTCCCCCACCGGGCTGGCCCAGTCGAGCTTGGTCACGATCGCGGTGCCGTCTCGCTCGACCGTCATCTTCGGCGCCTGGCCGTCGACCGTCCCGGTGGGCAGCAGGTCGGCCAGGTCGAAGACCCCGAACAGCGTCGCCACTCCCTTGGGGAACACATCGGCCGGATGGAAGACGTCGCCGAGGGCGTCGCCGACCTGTCCGCCCAGGGGGCCATGGGCGCGGGTCAGCACCGTGAGGTCGAGCCGCGGGGTCGCGAAGCCACCGGACTGGGCGGCGTTGAACTTCGCGTCCGAGCCGGCGCCGGTGAGAGCGGCCGGCGCGCTGTCCGCCGTACTCACCAGCTTGACGACCTCGGCGAAGGCACCGGTCGCGTTGCCGGCGTCACCGAACCCCTGGTCCACGAACTGTTGCAGCATGCGGATCTTCGTCGGCGACGATGCGCCGGTGAGTGCCTCGGCTGCAGGTATCCGCACGTCGGCCGAGAACAGGACCGGCTCGAAGAACGTGTCGCGGGTCGCGCCGAGGTTGGCCAGCGAGAAGGACTGGGTGACGAACGACGTGTTGTCGCCACCGCCGGCGTCGGCGAAGGCCACGGCCTGCCCCGGAACGGCGGCGGAGAGGCGTGCCTTGTTCTCGACCGTGCCGACATAGCCCTGCAGGACACCGAACTCGGTCTCGCTGTTGGGTACGAAGATCATCGGCTTGGCGAAGTCGCGGACCTGACCGTCGGCGCCCACGGTCGTGCCGTGGAAGAGCATGTCCTCGCCGCCGACCATGACCCAGAACGAGCGGTCGGTGATGGCGCACGGCGGGTCGTACGGGTAGTCGATGTGCGGCGTCACCATGGTGGTCAAGGTGATGTGGCGCAGTGGCATGGCCCGCCCCCGCGGCGTCGACCCGTCCGGCGCGTAGACCCGCTCGCGCTCCTTCACGACGACGTAGAAGTACTGCCGCAAGTACGCCGTCGGGTCGCCGGAGGGCGAGGTCTCGAACCGCCGCTCGGTCACCTTGACCAAAGAGGCCCGGTGTCCGGTGTCGGCCAGCCTGCCTTCGTAGACCAGCCGTACGTAGTGGTCCCGGCCCTGCGCAGCGACGTGCGCCCACTGGGACAGGTCGAGCCGCGCGTCCTCGTTCACGTCGTACAGCGGCAGGCCGAAGATCCGGGGGTCGAGCGAGCCGCGGAGGGCGTTCGGGGAGCGCGCGACCACCCGGGCCGCGGGCTCGACCTGGACGGCGTCCTTCTGGACAGCCTGGACGGCGTCGTCCAACCGGCCCTCCAGGATGTCGCCGATGTCGACGAGGGGCCCCCAGCGCGGCGGGATGACCTGCGCGGGCGGGGTCCAGGCGCCGTACGAGCGGAGCCACCCACCGAGCGCGGACAGCATGACCAGGCTGGCCTGCACCGGCTGGGGGACGAACCCGGTGAACTCGTCGATCGCGTAGCCGTCGAAGGCCGACGTGAGGATGACCAGCTGGTGCCGGTCGGCCACGGACATCGGTGCGAGCGCGCCCGGAAGCCCGGTCTCCGCGGGGGACGGCACCGGCGCCCCGGGGACGTAGTCCGGCGACCAGACCACGCGCAGCCCGACCGTGTGCTGGTCGTCCACGTCGTACGGCGTCCCGTTCGCATCGAGGCCGGCCAGCCGGGTGTGCCACAGCTCGGTGCGCCCGCGGTGCGTCACGGCGGTGGGTGAGTGCTGCCAGGCCGCCTGGTGAGTCGGTGCGAGGTGCAGCCGGAACGGCAGCTGCAGCGTGGTTTCGGTGGCCGAGGGCTCGCGGATCGGCGCCGGACCCTGCGGCTCGGCTCCGGCCGGGACGTCGGCGACCGGGGGGACGACGAGCGTGTACGCCGACCAGTCCAGCAAGCCTTCGGTCGTGTAGGGGATGCGGGCGTCCGGAGGGATCCGGAAGGACAGCCGGCTGGGGCCGCCGAGCTTGAACGCCAGGTGGCCCGGGTCGGTGGGCGGAGTGAGGTCGGTCGTCGCCGGCCGCGGCCGGTCGCCCGGACCGAGGACCTGCTCGGGCGATGTGGGGGAACCCTCGAAGAACGCCTGCTCGAAGGTCGTCTGGGGCGAAAGGCCCACGACCAGGAAGGCATCCTGCTGCTGGTCGGCGACGACCAGGGCCGGGGCCTTCGGGTCGGCCGTGTCGAGCCGGACGTTGACTCCGGTGACCTCCAGGCTCAGCAGGTCGTCCGGGCGCAGCAGCGTGGCCTTCAGCTGGGACGGTGGGTCAGGCATCGTGGCACCCCTCGGTGAGTCCTGCGATGCGTGCGCGGCTGGCCCCACCCTGGCCTAGCGGGTCACTCCTGTAAACGGTCACGAGGTTCGTCGACAGGAAGGGCGGCTGCTTGCGTGGCAGGCTTCCCTGCGTGTCGAACCAGCGGCCGGAGCCGGCAACGCTCGTGCTCGGGCCACTGCTCCGGTACGTCGGAACCACGACGGCGACCGTGTGGGTGAAGACGAGCGCGCCCGCGACCGTCGAGGTGCTCGGTCACCGCGCCCAGACCTTCACGGTGCACGGGCATCACTACGCACTCGTCGTTATCGAGGATCTGACGCCTGGGACGGTCACGCCGTACGACGTCCGGCTGGGTGACCGACGCGTCTGGCCGGTCGACGGTGCGCGTCCCCAGTGCGCGATCCACACACGTCACCACGAACGTCGGGCGCGCCTGGTCTTCGGCTCGTGCCGGGTCATGGCGCCGAGCGTCCCGCCGTACACATTGCCGCCGGACCAGCACAAGGAGGGCATGGGCGTCGATGCGCTGTGGGCGTACGCGCGACGGCTCCAGGGCGGCCAGGCCGACTGGCCGGACGCTCTGGTCCTGCTCGGTGACCAGATGTACGTCGACGAAGTCTCGCCGGGGACGCTCGAGTTCATCAGGTCCCGGCGCGACGTGCGCCAGCCCCCGGGCGAGGCGGTCGCGGACTTCGAGGAGTACACCCAGCTGTACGCGGAGTCGTGGTCCGACCCCGAGATCCGCTGGCTGCTCTCGACCGTGCCCTCGACCATGATCTTCGACGACCACGAGGTGCAGGACGACTGGAACATCTCGTCGGCCTGGGTCGAGGACGTCCGCCGGCTCACGTGGTGGGACGACCGCGTCACCGCCGCGTTCTCCGCCTACTGGATCTACCAGCACATCGGCAACCTCGCGCCGCCGGAACTGGCGGAGGAGGTCATGTTCCGCCGGGTGTTCGAGCACGAGGACGCCGGGTCGATGCTGCGTGAGCGCGCGCGGCAGTGGGACCGCGAGTCGGCGCAGAGCCGTTGGGCCTACTACCGCGACTTCGGGCGTTCGCGGGTCCTCGTCGTCGACTCGCGAGCGGCGCGGGTGCTCACCGACGGCCGACGAGCCATGGTCGACGAGGGGGAGTGGGCCTGGATCACCGACCATGCCCGCGGCGACTTCGACCATCTCGTGATCGTCAGCACGCTGCCCATGTTCCTGCCGTGGGGCATCCATCACCTGGAGGCGTGGAACGAGGCAGTGTGCGAAGGGCGATGGGGCCGTCTGGCCGCCCGGCTCGGCGAGAAGATCCGCCGCGCCGGCGATCTGGAGCACTGGGCCGCGTTCAACCACTCGTTCGAGCAGATGCTCGACCTGCTTCGGGATGTCGCCGCCGGCCGGGGTGGGGCCGCACCGGCCAGCGTCGTCCTGCTCAGCGGTGACGTACACACGACGTACGCCGTCGAGGTCGACCTGGACGCACCGGACGTCAGCGGCCGCGTCGTCCAAGTGGCCTGTTCGCCGTTCCGCAACCAGATGCCGCCACACCAACGCCGCGTGGTCCGGGCCGCCGGCTCTCGCCTCGCGGGCGCAGTCTTCGGCCGGCTCGCGCGCTGGGCCGGCGTGGCACCGCCGACCGCGTCGTGGCGGTACATCGAACAGCGAACCTTTGACAACGCGATCGGCGAGCTTCGGCTCGACGGTTCGTCGGCGACCGTGCAGCTGTTCCGTGCCACGGCCGCCGGCGGCGGGTCGCTGGAACCGATCCGTCAGCTCACGATCAGCTGACTCACCGCACCAGCCCGGCCACCGTGAAGGGCTGCGTACTCGTCGCGAAGTCCGCGTTGACGACCAGGTAGCGGCTGAACGCCGCCGCGACGGTCGAGGGTCCCCGCAGTGCCGGGTCCGTCACGACCCGGTCGATGCTCGCCTGGGACCGTCCGTCGTTGAGGTCGAGGAAGGTCAGGCTGGCCGGGTCGCCGCGTACGACGACCAGCTGGCCCCGGTCGACGATCATGCCGTCGCCGCCGACCAGGGCAGGTGCGTCCACCACGGAGATCGTCGGCCCGCCGACGACATGGAACTGGATCCGGTAGAGCTTGCCGTCGGCCGTGTTGACCACGACCAGCTCGCGTCCGCCGCGGAACTTCACGATGCCGTTGAGGTTGAACGCGCCTGCGGTGTAAGGGATCTCGGCCGAGACGTCGATTCCGTCGACGGTCCCGCCGGGCTTGACCTGGCCCGCTGGGACATGCCACAACGTCGGGCGGAACGAGTCCGTCACGTAGACATCTCCGCGGGCGGTCACGACGAGGTCGTTCAGGAACCCACCCGCCCCGGTCGCCAAGGTGATCGGCGCGCGCCTCGGGTGCGCGACGTCGTACACGTAGATGTTGCCGGTCGGGCCGCCCGCGACGTACAGCCTGCCGTGGAAGGTCTTCATGCCGACGGACGCTCGCCCGGCCGCTCCGGGGATGAAGGTGTGGACGGTCCGGTCGCCCAGGGTGCCGCGGTAGATCGTCCCGTCTCCTGTCGCACCGACGAAGAAGTGGCGGCCGTCCCAGGCGACACCTTCGGGGTTGCCGTGGCTCGAGTCGTCCAGGGTGTACGTGACCGTGTGGTGGGCCTGCCGTGCTGAGTGGGTCACGTGGCCCGAGTCGGCTGAGGCCGGGCCCGACCCGGCCACGACGGTGGCGGCCACCACCCCCGCAACCGTGAGTGCGGCCGACAACGAGCGGCTGGTCCGTCCGGTCATGGTCATGTCCTTCCGCGTCGACGGCAGTCACGTCCCCCCGAGGGGTTCGGGCCGAACCCGTGAGGCGTTCATCACCCGTGGCTTCAACGCTAGCGACCCCAGGAGGGCGTTGTCTCAGCCGGTCCGGTGCGGAGGATCGGGTGCGGGTCGCCCCCGTCGCGGCTGACGACGTACAGGTCCGCCCCGCCGGACGAGCCCTCGCGGACGTGCGAGAAGGCGATCAGCCGGCTGTCCGGGGACCAGCTCGGGTACGCCGAGTCGTTGGAGTCGAGCGTGCTGGTCAGCGACGTCATGCCGGTGCCGTCCGGCCGGATCGTGTAGAGCGCCTTCGTCACGCCCTCGTCGTCCGGCGGCGACTGGAACGCGATGAGCGAACCGTCCGGGGCCCACACCGGTTGGCCGGCGTTGACGTCGTTCGGCGTGACCGGCCGAAGGTCCGTGCCGTCGAGGGCGATCGTCATGACTGCGTACTGGCTCAGACCGGCCGGGGTCGCGTGCTCCTCGTGCACGAACAGGATCCGCCGGCCGTCCGGTGACCATCCGGCGTACCCGTCCTGCGAGCGCAAGCGGTCCCCGACCCGAGCGGCCGATCCGCGGGTCACGCGATGTGCGGAGGCGGTCGCGATGTCTACGACCCAGATCTCGGCCCGGACCGGCATCGGGTCGTTGCCGTGGAAGACGGTGCGCGTGAACGCCAGCGACGCTCCGTCGGGTGACCACGCAGCGGAGTCGACGGCCGCACCGCAACGGTCCGGGCAGCCGGACGGCGTGACTTGGCGCAGGCCCGACCCGTCGACGCCGACCAGGAAGATCTGGTCCGGCTGTGACGCCGTCCGGCGCGTGAAGGCGACGTGCCGCGAGTCCGGCGAGAGGGCCGGGCTCTCATCGTCGGCATCCGACCGCACGACCGGGCGGGCGTCGCGGCCGTCCGCGCGCTCGAGGAAGATCTGCCCGCGCGGGTCGCTCGCCGGCTCGTGCCGGACGAACGCGATGACGCCGACGGCACGGGGGGTCGCGGCCGGGTTGGGCCGGCTGGACGCATGGCTGGTGCAGCCGGCGAGCAGCCCAGCACAGGCGACGGCCGCCATCAGGCGGGCTGGTGCGGGCAACGAACCTCCCTGAGCGGCGCTCGAGCAACGCTAGTGCTCCGCGGCGAACCGAACGAGACCGTCCATCCGTATCTCTGGAGTGAACGCGACCAGGGCATCGCGAGGAGGGCACCGATCGGTAGCCAGGCACCCGCGCGCCCCGGCGGGTCTAGCATCGCCGCGATGGACGATGGCGAGCTGGCCGCCTGGTTCGCCACGGGCGACCCAGAGGCGACCCGTGCGGTCTACCGCGCCTACGGCTCGCTGGTCTACTCCGTGGCCTACAAGGTGCTCGGCAACAGCGGCTTGGCCGAGGACGCGTCACAGCAGGCGTTCCTTCAGGCCTGGCGGGCGGCCGGGACCTTCGACCCCACCCGCGCCCTGGCGGCCTGGCTGGCGAGCATCGCGCGCCGGACGGCCATCGACGTCTACCGTCGCGAACGGCGCCACCTCGGCGCCCGGGATATCGACGACGTGGAGTCTGAGCTGACTACCATGCCGCCGTCGGTCGAGCAGATCTACGACGTGTCCGAGGTCCGGCATGCGGTCGACGCGCTGCCGGACGAGGATCGCAAGCTGATCCGCATGCAGCATTTCGACGAGCTCACCCACAACGAGATCGCCCAACGGCTGGAGATTCCCGTCGGCACCGTCAAGTCGCGCAGTTTTCGGGCCCATCGCCGGTTAGCCGGGCTGCTCGGCCACCTGGCCCCGCACATCGACCTGACGGGCTCGCCGACATCGGCTGGCGAGGAGCGGTCGCGATGACCAACGACGACCGCATCTCGTACCTGGCCGGGGAGCCGGACGCACGGATCGAGGAGAGCGAGCGTGCGCAGCTCGACCGCGTGCGCAGCGCGCTGAACGACCCCGCCGTGTGGGCCGAGCCCGCCCCCGACCTGGAGGACCGGATCGTCGCGGCGATCACCGCGGCGGCCCGCGAGGAAGCGCCGGTCGCGCCAGCCGCGCCGGTCGTTCTGTTGCGTCCGCGCTGGGTCCGGTACGCCGTGTCGGCCGTCGCCGCGGCTGCCGTGGTCGCCGTCGCGCTCGCCATCTCGCTCAACCGCGGTGGACAGCCCGTCCAGTTCGCCGCGTCGCTCAACGGGACGCGGCTCGCGCCGAGCGCGTCGGGCGAGGTGACACTCACCAAGACCACGAGCGGATGGCGGATCACGTTGCACGCCAAGGGACTGCCGCGACGTGACGGCGGCGAGTACTACGAGGCCTGGCTCAAGAACGCGCAGGGCCAGCTGGTGCCGATCGGGACGTTCAACCAAGGCGACGACGTCACGCTGTGGTCGGGTGTCTCCCCAGCCAACTACCCGACGTTGACCGTGACCCGACAGGTAGCGAACGGCCAGCAGGCCTCCTCAGGCCAGGTGGTCCTGGCGGGCCCCACGCACCAGAAGAGCTGACGTCGGCGCGGCACCCGGCCTCACCACTCAGTGCCGCACCACCGAGGATGACGACGTGCCTGACCCGTCCGCGTAGCGGATTGAGCGGTTCCGCGCTAGCGCACCCAGATCTGGCTCAGTGCGGGACCGAAGATCTGGCTGCCCTGGAAGTTCAGCGCCCGGCGAGACGTGTAGTACCAGTCCAACGTCGTCGTGGTGAACAGGCCCACCGCGTCGCGGGTGAGCGCGTGGTCGATCTCTCCCCAGCGAGCGAGCGCCTCTGCCGGGCGGCTGGTCTCCAGCGACAGAGCGGCCGCCGCCTTGGCGTCGAGAGCTCGGTTGCAGTACTCACTGGGGTACGCCGGGGCGCCGCACGCGTAGATCGCGCCGTAGAAGTTCGCCGGTGACGGATAGTCGGCGATCCACCCGCCGGAGAGCACCTGGACGTGGTGGGTGGGGTCGAAGATCCAGTCGCCGTTCGCCTCGGTGTTCGCCAGCTCCGTGACGGTCACCCGGTAGCCCAGGCGGCGCAGCGCCTGACCGACGTACTCCTCGTCCGAGGCCGCCAGGTCGTTGGCGAGCGAATAGATGGTGACGTGCGCGCCCCTCGTTCCCGAGGCCGTCACCAGACGCCGCGCCTGGGCCAGGTCCGGACCGTGGTACGTGCCGTCCTGTGGTCCTGAGGTGTAGGGACAGTACGGCGTCTGGCCGGGGAACTCCGGAGGCAGCGTCTGGCAGTTCGGCTGCGCCACAAGCGGGCCGCCGTTGAGGTTCACCAGGATGCGGCGGTCGACCGCGTAGTTGACGGCCCGCCGGGCCAGCACGTTGTTGAAGGGGGCCGTCGCTGCGTTGAGCGACAGGAACCCGGTGGCGGCCAGCAGGTCCTTGTGCAGCTGCGTCGGGTGCTCGTCGCTCAGCCGCTCGATCAGTTCGGCGGAGTGTCGACGGTCGCCCAGCGGGGTGAGCCAGGCCAGGTCGGCGCGACCACTGTCCACGGCAGCGACCGCTGCTTGGGTGTTCGGTACCGCCAGCCAGCGGATGACGTCGGGGTAGCCCTCCGGCTGCGCGGCGGACGACCACCGGTGGAAGAACGGGTTGCGCCTGAGCTCGAAGACCTGGTCCTTGGTCACGTTGGCCAGGACGTACGGCCCCGTGCCCGGGATGGGCACGGCCGTCACCTTGGTCAAGGGCGTGCCCGGCGGTGACGGGAAGACGAAGTTGCTGATCTTGTAGAGGAACTCCGGGTCCGGCACCTCCAGGTGGAACGTCACGCGCCGTTGTCGCTCGTCGGTGCTGACCCCTCGGGACAGGTCACAGGCGCCCGGATGGTCGATGCAGTTCTGGGCGCCCTTGATCCGCGCGAAAAGGGCCGGGTTGCCACCGGTCAACGTCAGCGCCCGGCGCAGCCCGAGTACGAAGTCGGAAGCGCGCAGAGCGGTGCCGTTGGAGTAGCGGATGTCTGGGCGCAACGTGAACGTGTAGGTCAGGCCGCCGTCGCTGGGCTCGGGGAGCGTGGTCGCGAGGTTCGGCACGAGGACCTGGGAGTCGAAACTGCCGTACGCCAGGGTGACCAGGGCGTTGTAGACGAGCCGCTCCGCGTTGGTGACGGGCATGTTGTACGCCGTCGCCGGGTCGATACCGGCGTCGGTGGCCGCGGGCCGCTCGGCCGCGACCGTCAACGTCCCGCCGACGTGCGACCGGTCCGCGAGCGCTCCCGCGGCGACCCACACCCGCCGGCCGTCGCTCGCCACGCCGCGGGGCGACTCCGGCAGCTGGTATGCCGTGACGCGTTCCGTCCGCGGGTCGATCCGTGTCATCCGGCCGGAGTAGACCGCGCTCACCCAGATGCCGTCCCGCGTCGCCGTGAGGAAACCGGGGCCATCCCCCACCTCGATCGTGTGGCTGCTCCACGTGGTCCGGTCGATCCGGGACACGTTGGTGGACAGCTGGTTTGCCACCCACACGTCGTTGCCGGACACGACCAGCTCGCGAGGGCCGGCGCCGACGTGGACCGGGCTGGACACCTCTTCGCGGGTCCGCCCGTCGATGTGCAGCACCGTGGCTTCGCGCGCATTGGCGACCCAGAGCGTGGTGCCGTCCATCGCGAGGCCGTCCGGGCCGCCCCCGACCGGGATGGGGTCATCGACAAGGTTGGTGGCCGGGTCGATCCGGCGGACCGTGTCGTCCCCGCTCAACGCGACCCACACGTCGTGCGGCCCGGCGGCGATGGCCTTGGGCTGCGTTCCCACCGTGATGGTCCGAGTTACCGTCATCGACTCGACGTTGATCCGGCTCACCGTGCCGCCGCCGGAGTTGGCCACCCAGACATCGGTCGGAGTGACGGCGAGTGCCTCGGGTGACAGACCAACTCCGATCCGCTGGATGACTGTCCGGGCCTTGGGGTCGAGCCGCCAGACGCTGTTGTCGCTGCGGTTCGCGACCCAGAGCGAACCCGCGCCGTACTTCAGGCCGAGCGGGTTCGCTCCCACCGGAACGGCCGCGGTCACCATGCCGTCGGTGGAGATCTCGCCCACGCTGTTGGCCGGCAACGCCACTGCCGCAGCGGTTTTCGCGTGCAGCCGTACCGCAACCGTGGTGCCTGCGAGCGTCACGGCGGCAAGGGCGACGACGGTGATGAGAAGCCGTGGCCGCCGCCGGCGCGGCGGAGCGGGGCGTCCGCCGGTGACGATGTCCGCGGTGGGCGGCCCCGGCGACATGCGGGGCCGCGCGGGTGGCTGTGCGGGCCTGGGGGTCGGAGTGATGTCGAGGGCCGGGTCATGGGAGAGCATCGCCAGGTGGAGGTTCGCCACCCGGGAGCCCGGGTCCACACCGAGCTCCTCTCGCAGCAG
Organism: Actinomycetales bacterium; assembly: GCA_045807245.1. Lineage (GTDB taxonomy): Bacteria > Actinomycetota > Actinomycetes > Actinomycetales > CAVURS01 > CAVURS01. The sequence goes on along the minus strand of JBJMHS010000051.1, from coordinate 33,738 downwards.
GTGGCGCAGCTTCTGGTAGGCGCTGAGCGCCTCGGACTGCCGTCCCGCGCGGTACAGCGCCAGCATGAGCTCGGCCCGCAGACCCTCGCGCAGTGGGTGCTGGGACACCAGATGGCGCAGCTCGGGCAGGACGGCAGCGTGATGACCGAGAGCCAGCTCGGCCTCGATCCGGTGCTCCAGAGCCGCCAGCCGGAGCTCGTCCAGCTGCGCGGCGTACGGCTCGACGAACTCGAACTTCTCGAGGTCGGCCAGCACGTCGCCGCGCCAGAGGGCGAGCGCGCGGTCGAGCAGGCGCCGAGCCTCCGCCGGGTCGCCGCTGTCCAGCGCGGTTGCTCCGGCGGCTGCGAGCAGCCGGAACTGGGCGGCGTCCAGCAGCTGCCCGTCCAGGTGGAGCCGGTAGCCACCGGGTTCGGTGACGAGGAGCCGGGCGGGAGCGCCACGAGCTCGGCCCGGTTCGAGCAGCTCGCGGAGCCGGAACACGTAGGTCTGGATGCTCGTGACGAAGCCGGCGGGGGGGTGCTCGCCCCAGAGGGTGTCGGCGACGCGGTCGAGGGAGACCGTCGTGCCGGCCTCGGCCAGGAGCACGGCGAGAACGGCGCGCTGCTGCGCTCCGCCGAGCGCTAGGGGCGTGCCGCCGCGCCGCACCTCGAGTGCGCCGAGGACGCAGAGCTCCAGGGGCTGCCGTTGACCGGTCTCCAGCGCCAAGGGGACCTCCCGCCGCCGGGCTGGCCCCACGCTAGCCCAGCCCGGGCCGAGCGCGTGCAAGTCGTTTGCAAGGCCGTTTCGAGGCTGGGCGCGTAGCCATGGGGACGCCCAAGACCCTGCTCTGGCCAGCACTCACGCCATGGAGGTTGATGTCCATGAACGCCCGCAGACTCCTGCTCGCCCCGGTTGCCGTCGGCGCGCTGGCGCTCGCCGTCGGCTGCGGAGGCTCGGACAAGCCGTCCGCCGCCGCCGCGTCGACACCCTCGAAGACCAAGCCGGCGCACGACCTACGGATCAACAGCGAGCTGGAGAAGTACGTGACCGACGACTGGAACAAGATGCTCGCCGACTCCACGGGAGCCAACTACGCCCAGGGCGTCACGGTCACCAAGGTCCGGTGCATCCCGTCGACCGGCACCTCGGTCTCGAACTGCACCATCGCCCTGTCGTCCGGCCAGAGCAAGCGGTTCGGCTACATCGTGGCCGGTGATGGCACGTCGGTCGAGCGCGCCGAGCCGGTCGGCTGAGGAGGAGGAGCCGTGCGTCGTACATATCTGAGCGCAGTGTTCGCGGCCGCGCTGGCCGGCGGGTCAGCCGCCGTCGTCGCCCCCGCATCGGACGCGACCACGCTGCAGCCGCACCGGCATGTCCTGGTGAGCGGTCTGGAGGGTGCCCTGGGCAGCACCATCGGCCCGGACGGCGCGCTCTACGTCGTCGAGGGGATCACGGGACGAGTCACCCGGGTCGACCGGCGTACCGGCCGGCGCGACACGGTGACGGACGCGCTGCCCAAGCGGGTCGCCCCGATCGGCGGCGCCATGGACGTCGCCTTCCTGGACCAGACGGCGTACGTCCTGGTGTCGCTCGTCAGCCCCGACGTCGGCGGCACTTCTGTCGACGGCATCTACCGCGTCGACGGGCCGCACCACGTCACGGTGATGGCCGACATCGGTGCCTTCTCGCTCGCGCATCCGCCCACGACGTCGTTCTTCATCCCGACCGGCGTGCAGTTCGCGATGCAGCCGTACGGGCGGGGGTTCCTGGTGACCGACGGACATCACAACCGCGTGCTTCACGTCACGTTGGACGGCGGCATCACCGAGGTGGCGACCTATGGTGACGTGGTTCCGACCGGTCTGGCCATGCGCGGTGGGAACGTGTACGTCGCGCAGGCCGGTCCGGTGCCGCACCTGCCCGAGAACGGCCGCATCCTGCGCCTGTTCGGCAGCGGCCGCACAGTCGCGTCGGGTGCCCCGCTGCTGGTGGACGTCGAGGCCGGCCGGCACGGCAAGCTGTTCGCACTGTCCCAAGGCACCTTCACACCCGGCCACCCCGAGGGCTCGCCCGCGGACCCCGGCACCGGTGCGCTCGAGCAGGTGCTGCCGGACGGCACGATGACACCGGTCGCGACCGGCCTGGACCAACCCACCTCGGTGGAGCTGGTCGGCGACAAGGCCTACGTCGTCACGTTGTCGGGGACGGTCGTGGTGCTGCGAGGGCGCTGACCAGGCGCTCGATGTCGTCCTCGTCGTTGTAGAAGTGGATCGCGACGCGCAGGTTGCCGTCCCGGGCGGCGCAGACGACGCCGAACCGCTCACTGAGCATGGCCAGCAGTGGCGCCGGCTCGGTATCGCCCAACGGGACACTGACGATCGTGCTGCGATTGGGTGCGGCGAGGTCGACCGGCGGGCGACCGGCCCGGGTGAGCTCGGCCCGGGCCAGGTCGCTCAGCTCCGCATTCCGCGCGTAGATGGCCGATGCCCCGAGCTCGTCGAACAGCGAAAGCGCTGCCTGCTCGCCGAGCGCGGCCAGCCAGCTGATCGAGCTGTCGAAACGCGACGCCGTCGGTGACAGGTCCATCTCGGGGCCGAAGAAGCTGGCGAGCGGCTCGCGGCCGGCCCGCCACCCGGCGGCCACCGGCGTCAGTCGGTCCTGTGCCGTTCTCGACAGGTAGCAGTAGCCCATGCCGCGTCCGGCGTTGAGCAGGAACTTGTGGTCGGGCGCAGCGAGGACGTCGAGGTGTTCGAGCACGTCGGCCACAGGCATCGCGCCCACGATCTGCGAGCCGTCAACGAAGACGAGCGCGTCGACGGCGCGCGCCCGCCTGCTGATGGCGGCGATGTCCGACCGGTGACCGGTCGCCGTCTGCACGGCGCTGAAGGCGACGACCTGCGTGCCGTCGTCGATGCGCTCCGCCACGTCGTCCGGATCGAGGCCGCCGCCGCGGAACGGCACCTGCCGGACGTCGTATCCCTTGGTCGCCAGCAGCCGCCAGGGGAAGTGGTTGGAGCTGTACTCGCGCTCGCCGATGACCACGTTCTGTCCGGCCGTGGCCGGGCCGAGCTGCGCGGCGACGAGTCCGGCCACGGCCGATACCGACGGGATCAACGCCACGTCGTCGCTGTCAGCGCCCATCAGTCGTGCGACCGAGCCGCGCGCGGCGTTCGCCGCCGCCTCGCCGGTGACGAAGTCGAAGCCGTCGCCCGTCCACCGGTCCACGACGTCGTGGTAGGTCTGCGCCAACCGCTCGCTGGCCAGCCCCACTGCGGCCGTGTTGAGGTAGGCCAGCCGTCCCGTGGCCGGGAACAGCCGTCGAGCAGATCGCACATCCAGCGTCTCTGGGGTCGACCCGGCCATCGGTGCACCGTAGTTCAGCGGTACGGCGGCTGTCCGGTCAGGCGCCCGACTCACCGGCGGGGGCGTTAGCGGCGCCATGACCACCCGGACCACCCGGACCACCCGGACCACCCGGACCACCGGCACCCGCCGGGTCGCCTTGGCCCATGCCGGTCTCCACCTTGACGACCGCGAGGCTCTTGTCGAACTTGACCGTCACCAACGTGCCGTCGGCCTTGCGCATGTGCGCCTCGTACGCCGCATCTCCGGCATCCGTCTCGACCCGGATGACCGTGCCGCCCGGCACGGCTTTGAGCGCGGCGGCGGTCAACGTCTTCGCCTGCGCGGCCGTCACGGCCTTCTCGTCGCTGCGTGCCGGCGCGGAGCCGCCGGGGTTTCCTGACCCGCTGGGTCGCGCGCCGCTGCTGGAGCTGCTGGAGCTGCTGGAGCTGGTGGAGCTGGTCGGTGAGGTCGTGTCGGCTGACGCCCCGAGCGTGTTGGCGAGGATCCCGCCCGCGACGAGCCCGGCGGCGACCAGGCCGGCACCGGCGGCCACCCGACGCTTGCGCTGCGGGGGCTGGTGCTCGGCGGGCGTGGCGGGTGCTTCGTTGGTGTCCATCGGGCTGCGTCCCTTCGTCCAGCGGACACCGGGAGCCGGCATCCATCAGGGCAGCAGCCTGGACAGCGCAGGTATGACCCAGATAGCGCCAACCTGTGCGGACGTTAAGAGATTGAGCGCTATGGCCCGGCGAACAGCGTCGCGCCGGACCAGTTCACCCCGTCGATGCTCGGGCCGCTGACCGCAGCCGGTGAGCCGTTGAACCCGCCGGCGGTCAGGCCGACCGAGCTCAGCGCTCCCGTGGAGCCGCTGGCGAACCACAGCGTCGAACCGCTGATGAACATGCCGGTGGTGTCCGCCATCGAGACGCCCGCGACCGTCTGCGCGATCGGGTAGAGCACGCCGCTGTCCGGGCTGAACGCGCGCCAGTACAGCGTCGGGTCACCGGCCAACGTGTAGTACAGCCGCTCGGTCGAGGAGCTGAAGGCCATCGAGGTCACGTTCGGCAGCTGGGCGTAGAAGTCCGGCTGCACACCCTTGAGCGTGATGGTCCCGTTGGTTCCGCGACCGGCATCGACGACGTTGTCCCACTTGGGGTCGCTGTACGGGTTGACGGTCCGCTCGGCGCCGAACGACGTGCCGTCGAACGTGCGTGCGTAGAGCATCTGGTCAGACTTGCCATAGAACAACTGACTGCCGATCAGGACCGCCCCGCGGACAGTCGTCCAGTCCATCGGTGACGTGCGTGAGGTGGCCGAACCGGCCGTCGTACCGTCGAACCCACGGGACTGCAGCGATGGCCCGGAGCCGAGGTAGAGCGTCGCCGGCAGGGTCGCCGTGGTCACCGACGCCGGCGTGTAGCCGCCGGCCAGAGGCAGGAAGGCCAGGCGCTGCCGGGTGTACTCGCGGTTGCCCATGAACTTGGTGTCGTAGCCCAGCCAGAGCCCCGTGTTGGTCGCCAGGACGGCCATCACGCCATCACCGCGTGGTTCGCGCCCCGGGTTCCAGGCCAGCGGCATGCCGTTGACCGGGTCGAGCGCCACCAGGCTGGGGCGGGCGACGGCGCCGGGTCCGGCCATGTCGCTCGCCAGCGGGTTGTTCATCCAGCGCGGGTGGCCCACGCCGTACACCGCGACACCCGTGTCGGCGACACCGAAGAAGCTGTCGCTGCCGGAGCTCGCCACCCAGAGGGGTTGAACGTCCGAGCCGGAACCGTTCGCGGCCCAGCGGGTCACCGTGTCGCAGCGAACGGCTGCCTCAGGCAGCAGGAGGTCGTGGCCGCCGGCCGTGGCGATGTCGAAGAAGTTCCCGTCCGGCGAGAAGTCCACGTCCCGCATGTAGCCGTCGAAGACGAACCAGAAGCAGGCCTCGTGGAAGGCCATCGTGGCCCAGTTCGGGTCCAGCGTCGCCGCCGAGGGGGAGACGTTGAACATCGCGGCCTGGTCGTGCGGGACGCCTCCGACCTTGTCGAAGTTGCCGATCACGATCATCCGGGTGCCCTGCGGGTTGACCGCGAGGCGCTGCACGCTCGTCCGGCCCTTAGCGACCGTCGGCGTCCAGCCTGGGAAGGGCGGCAGCGCCTGGAGCTCGGCGTCCGACACGTTGCCGTAGTTGTGGTGGCCGCTGACACCGGTGGTGACGAACGCCGTCACCGCGCCCGTCGTCGGGTCGAGCGAGGCCAGTCCGCCCCGGGTAGCCGTGCCGATCTTCGTGAAGCCGCCACCGATGAACAGCTGGCCCCGGCTCAGGGCCATCGTGAGGACGCCGCCCTTGATCGCGGCCGGCGCGAAGGTCGTGACCCGGCTCCCGTCGCTGACTCGCAACAGCGCGAGCTGCGGCACGGTCGTACCACCGATGGTCGTGAAGTCGCCTGCGACATAGACCGTTCCGGCGACAGGCCCGGGCAGCAGGGCCTCGACGTTGCCGTTCAGGTTCGGCGCGAACGTCGTACTGATCGCCCCGGTCGTCGCGTCGAACGCTGCAATCCGGTTGCGGGTCAACGTCGCGCCACCGCTGGCCGCGGTCATCGAGGTGAAGCTGCCGCCGGCCACCACCGTGTTGCCGACCTGAGCCAAGGCGAGCACCACGCCGTCCGTGAACTGCGGTGTCACCGCTGAGGGCACGGAAGAGACCAGCTGGGTGTGTGCGCTGCTCGGTCCGCTGGCCGCGACGGCCGAGCCGCCCGACAGCCCGGCCGCGATCAAGGCTGCGCTTGCGCATGCGCAGAGCACGGCGACACCACGACGACGACTGTTCATCGACCACTCCGAGCTGAAGTCCCCGACACCGCGCGACACCCGCGCCTGTGGCGAAGGTAGGGCCGCGGCGGTGGCCGGCGGAGGCAGTTCGGCCGAAGTCGCGCTCGTTGCCGGGCGATGTTCGACGCTGCGTCAGAGGGGTACGACGCGCAGCGACGAACCGAGGCCGGTTCAGGCCGTCGGGTGGCTGCGCAGGACGACCAGGGCGATGTCGTCGTCGGCCGCACCGTCGTTCGACATCCAGGCCAGCGCCTGGTCGGCGACGCCCTCGATGTCGCCGGACGGCTCGAGCGTGGTCACGAACCGCTCCAGCCGGTCGAGCCCCTCGCCCAATGAGGCCGATCGCGTCTCGATCAGCCCGTCGGTGCAGCCGAGCACTATGGTTCCGGCCGGGAACGGAACGACGAGCTCGTCGTACTGAGGCAGGCCGAGCCCGATCGGCGGCCCGGGAGGCGCGCTGACCCGCGCCACCTCACCGTCGGGGTAGCGCACGACCAGGGGTGGGTGCCCGGCGTTGGCCACGGTCAGGGTCTCAGCAGTGGTGTCGACGGTGGCGTAGACGGCCGTCGCGAACCGCGGCTGCACCGGTCCGGTCCCGCCCATCGGGACGTCGAAGACCTCGGCCAGCTGCCGGTCCAGCAGTGCGAGCACAGCCCCGGGAGACAGCCCGGCCAGCGCGGCGGCGCGCATCGCCGCGCGGGCCTGGCCCATGACGATGGCGGCCTGGATGCCGCGTCCCGACACGTCGCCGAGGCCGACACCCGTGACGCCGGGCGTGATCTGGTGCACGTCCCACCAGTCCCCACCGATCTCGACGTCGGCGCTCCCGGCGATGTACCGGGCAGCCACGTCGAGCCCGCTGAGCCCGGTCGGGGTTTGGGGCAGCAGCGCGTGCTGCAGGTCGAGCGCGACCTGTCCTTGATGGCGGAAGGCCCGCAGGTGGCTGACGGCTGCGCCCGCGCGAGCGGCCACCAGCTCGAGGAACGGCAGGTCCTCGCGCCGGTACGGCGGCCGCGCGCCCGCCGCCAGCAGCAGCACCACGCCGGCCAGCTGGCCGGCCAGGGCCAGAGGCAGCACGACGAGGTTGTGCGAGTCGGCCTTATGGAGCCAGGCCCGCCCGGCGTCGTTGCTTGCCGCGGCCAGCTGGCCGCCCTCGACGTCGATGAGCACCGCGTGCCCCTGCGCCAGCGTCGCGTCCCACGGCGAGGGCTCGGTGTTCGGCTCGGTCTCGGGTGGCATCCCGACGGCTTCGAGCAGCTCGGGGCTGATCGTCATCGCGTGCGGTCGTCCGCCGCGGCGGGGGGCCGCGCCCATGGCGAGTCCCCACTCCACGTCGCGGCCGGGGAACACGAACACCGCTGCCAGGTCCGCGAGGGCGGGCACCAGGGCCCGGGTCATCTCGTGCAGCGCCTCTGCCGGGTCCGATGCCGCGTTCATCTGCTCCGACAGAACGGCCAGCAACGCGGACTGCTCAGCGGCCCGCGCTGTCAGAACCTCCCCCGTGATGTCGACGGCGGTGAGCAACACGCCGGCAGGTGCCTGCTCAGAAGGGCCGATGGGCGCGAACACATAAGTGAGCAGAACCTCCTCGCCGGAGGCGCCGAGCACACCCGGCACCGGCGTCCGTTGCTCGACGGGCCGCCCGGTGGACAGGACCACGTCCAAGGTGTCGCGGGCCCGCCCGCTCAGCTCGGGGAACGACGCCTCGATCGGCCGGTCAAGGGGGCGCGTCCCGAACAACCGGGCCGACGCCGGGTTCTGATAGACGACCAGATGGTCCGGGCCCTCGGTGAGCACGACAAGTGCCGGGGAGACATCCCACGCCTGGCGCATGGCGTCGAGCACCGTCCGTGCCGCCGACGCTGCCGAGGACATGCGGCAAACCTACGGTCTGCCGCCCAGCGCATCTACTCCCGAGTAGGGGAGAAGGTCAGTCCTTGCGGAGGGCGTCCTTGACCTTCTCGCCGGCCTGCTTGATGTTGGCCACCGACTGCTCGCCTTCGCCCTGGGCTTCCCGTGTCTCGTCGCCTGTTGCCTTGCCCTCGAACTCCTTGGCCTTGCCTTCGAGCTCGTCCATCTTGTTGTGGGCCTTGTCTTCGGTTCCCATGTCCCCTCCTAGGGTCTGTCCGTCCATGCTCGCCCGGATCGCGAGACATCGCGCGTCGAGATGCGTGGGGGTGCCGCTGTCACTGCCTTCGCGGCGTACGTCACTGTGGACCCGTGACCGACGCGCGGGTGACGAACTGGGCGGGCAACGTCGCCTTCCGCGCGGCACGCTTCCACGAGCCGGCGACCGTGGAGGCCGTCCAGGAGCTGGTCGCCGGCAGCGCTCGGGTCCGGGCGCTCGGCACTGGCCATTCGTTCAACCGCATCGCCGACACCGTCGGTGAGCTCGTATCCTTGCGGCTCCTGCCCCAGGTCCTCGAGATCGACCGGCAGGCGCGCACGGCCCGGGTGAGCGGTGCGAGCCGGTACGGCGAGGTCGGCGCCGCCTTGCAGACAGTGGGCCTCGCCCTGCCGAACACCGGGTCGCTGCCGCACATCTCGATCGCCGGGGCGTGCGCGACCGGGACACACGGCTCGGGCCGGGCCAACCCGGTCCTGAGCCGAAGCGTGCGCGCGCTGACGATGGTCCAGGGCGACGGCCGGTTGGTGTCGCTCGCGCGCGACGACCCCGGGGACGCGGAGACGTTCGACGGGTCGGTGCTGGCGCTGGGCCGGCTCGGTCTGGTCACGGAGCTCACCCTGGACGTGGTGCCCACGTACGACGTGGCGCAGTCGGTGGTCAGGGACGTGCCGGACGCGACGGTGGCCGAGCGACTCGGGGAGATCCTCGGCTCGGCGTACAGCGTGAGCGTCTTCACGGCGTTGGAACCGGACCGGAACCGGGTCTGGCTGAAGCAAAAGGTCGATGCGGCGCTCCTCGATCAACCGCCTGGGCCAGCCGACCTGTGGGGCGGGCGGCTGGCCGAGACGCCGCAGCATCCGATCGACGGCATCGACGCGGAGTCCGCGACCGAGCAGCTCGGTGTCGTCGGGCCCTGGAACGAGCGGATGCCGCACTTCCGGCTCGACTTCCGGCCGAGTGCCGGCGACGAGCTGCAGTCTGAGTGGCTGGTGCCGTTCGAGCTGGCGACACGGGCGTGGCGCTCGCTGCTCGGGATTCGAGACATCGTGCGCCGGCAGCTGCTCGTAAGCGAGATCCGTTGTGTCGCAGCTGATCCCATGTGGTTGAGCTCGACGGCGGGCAGGGACTGCGTGGCCTTCCACTTCACTTGGCGCCCGGACCCGACGCATGTCGTACCGGTCGTGGCTGAGATCGAACGACGGCTGGAGCAGTACGACGCGCGTCCGCACTGGGGCAAGGTCTTCACGGTGTCGGGGGAGTGGCTGAGACCTCGATACCCGCACATGGCTGAGTTCCGCGCGCTCGTCGAGAGGCATGATCCCTCTGGCCGGTTCGGCAACGAGCTGGTCGACGGGTGGCTCGGCATCGGCTGAGCCAGTAGAAAGGAAGTCGTACCCCAACGAAGGAGTTCGACATGGCCGGCATCGTCGCCACGGCCGAGGTCGATGTCGCTGCCCCACCGGAGGCCGTGTGGGCCGCCTTGACCGACCCGGAGCAGGTGAAGCAGTACATGTTCGGCACCGAGCTCGAGACCGACTGGCAGCCGGGCAGTCCGATCCGCTGGAAGGGCGAGTGGGAGGGCAAGCCGTACGAGGACAAGGGATCCGTTGTCCGGGTGGACCCGCAGCGTGAGCTGGTGGTGACCCACTTCAGCCCCATGACCGGCCAGGAAGACGTGCCGCAGAACTACCACACCGTCTCCTACGAGCTGACCGCCGGTGATGGCGGGACGCACATCGCGTTGAGCCAAGACAACAACGGCAGCGAGGAGGAGGCCCGGCATTCGCGGGACAACTGGTCGATGATGCTCGCCGGGCTGAAGAAGTTCCTCGAGAACGGCACCTAGTCACTGCTGTGGATTGACGGTTGACTTTTCGTACATACGTTCGATAACATGGCAAGATGCGTACGGCGGTCAGATCGGTCAGGGCGGCTCTGGCCCGGCTGCCGCAGGTGGAGGGTGCCGAGCTAGCCGCGCTGGTCGGTCAGTTGACGCGTCCGGAGGTGCTGTGGGACCTGTCGGACGCCGAGCGTTTGGAAGTGGTGAAGGCGACCGTCCGGGCCGACGCCTGGATGGCGGCGATGAGGGCGCGTACGGTCGGCGCGGTCCACGCCTCGGTGCTGGACCAGGTGAGAGCCGAGGGCGGAGGCACGGCGATCCAACGGCGCGAGTTCGCCGAGCGCCGGGTGGCGGTGGAGGTCTCCCTGGTGCTGGGGGTCTCGTTGCCGGCCGCCGACCGGGAGCTGGACCTGGCCCTGGATCTGGCCGAGTTCCCCCGGCTCGGGCGGGCCCTGGCCGCTGGCGTGCTGGACTTGACCCAGGTCCGGGTGATCCTGGCCGGGCTCCGCGACTTCGACCGGGCCGGCGACCTGGACCGGGCGACACGCTTCGCACATTGTGGCGCCCTGTTGAGCGGGCTGCTGGGCCCGGACGACTCACCGGAGGGCGACGAGTTCGACCCGGAGGAGCCGGTGACCGACGCCGGCCCGGACGGTCGCCCGTACCCGCTGTTCCGTGAGCTGGACCACCACGACGTCACCGTGTGGTCGCTGCCACCGGCCCGGCTGCGGACCATCCTGGCCCGTGAGGCGGCCCGCCTGGATCCGACGTACCACGCCCAGCGGGCCGCGACTGCCCGAGCCGAGCGACGGGTCGACGTCGAGGACCACCCCGATGCCACCTCCAGCCTGCACCTGCACGCCGGGGCCGAGGGCGTCGCCGCGGCCTACACGAGCATCGACGCCGCGGCACGCACCGCCCGCCGCCGCGGCGATAGCCGCACCCTGGACCAGCTACGAGCCGACATCACCATCGGCTGGCTCACGCATGGTCGCCACGGCACCCAGGCCACCAGCCCCGACGGGCCGCTGGTCCACTTGACCGTCGCGGCGACGACGATGCTCGGCCTGGACGAAGAGCCGGCCACCCTGCACGGCCCGCGCGGGCCCCTGCCCCTGCCGGCCGACCTGGCCCGCGACCTCGCCCACCAACGCGGCGCCCGCTGGCGCCGCCTGCTGTTCGACCCGGCCAGCGGCGTCGCGACCGACCTGTCCCCGGCGTACCGGCCACCACCTCGCATGGGCCAGTTCGTGCGCGCCCGCGACGGACACCACACCCGGTTCCCCACCAGCGCCGCCACTCACCTCGAGCTCGACCACGTCCGCGAGTACCGACCCGACCAGCCCGCCGCCGGCGGACCGACCTGCCCGGCCAACCTGGCCGCGGCCGGCAAGCGCGACCACCAGCTCAAGACCGACCAGCTCATCCGCGTCTCCGGCGACGCCAACCACCGCCTGACCTACATCACCCCATCCGGGCGGCAGTACGTCAGCTACCCGACGGCGTTTGCTGGGCCTGACCCGCCGTTCTAGCGATCTCGTTGACCTCGACGTCGTGATGGTGGCCGGTGCTGTGGCGGTGCACGTGCGTGCGCCCGTCGTGGGCGTGCTCGTGCTGATGCAGGGTCAGGCCGGCGGTGGCGAGGCTGGCCGTCCACTTGTCCTCGATGCGAGCCAGCCGCCATACGGTCAGGGCCACCACCCAGGTCAGGACGAACAGCGCGACGATCGCGTAGCCGACGTAGTTCAGGTCGAGGCCCGCGACGGCCGCGAGCGGGCCGCTGGAGATGTCGAGCCGGTCAGCGAGGATCGAGACGAGCTCGATAGTGCCGATGATCAGCGCCACCGCAACGGACAGCGCCGTGATCGTGATGTTGTAGTAGACCTTGCGCACGGGCTTGGAGAACGCCCAGCCGTAGGCGAAGTTCATGAAGCAGCCGTCGATGCTGTCGAGCAAGCTCATCCCCGCGGCGAAGAGCACGGGCAGCGTGAGGATCGCGTACCAGGGCAGCGAGAACGCCGCTGCGCCGCCGGCCAGCACGAGCAGGCTCACCTCGGTGGCCGTGTCGAAGCCGAGCCCGAACAGCAGGCCGACGGGGTACATCTGCCAGGGCTTCGTCACCGCCTTGGTCGCGCCGCCGAGGATCCGGTTCATGAAGCCACGGTTGTTGAGGTGCGCCTCCAGCTCGTCCTCGTCGTACGCGCCCTGCCGCATCTGCCGGAAGACGCGCACGATGCCGACCAGGACAAGGAGGTTCAGGATGCCGATGACGTAGAGGAAGACCCCCGACACCCCGGTGCCGATGAGACCGGTGATGTCGTGCAGCCGTGAGCCGTCCGACTCGACCTGTCCCGCGAGCGCGCGCACACCGGCGGCGAGCAACAGGCAGAGGCCGAACACGACCGAGGAGTGGCCGAGGCTGAACCAGAAGCCCACGGACAGCGGTCGCTTGCCGTCGGTCATCAGCTTGCGCGTCGTGTTGTCGATGGCCGCGATGTGGTCGGCGTCGAAGGCGTGCCGCATGCCGAGCGTGTACGCCGTGACGCCGAGCCCGATGCCGAAGACCTGGTGTGAGCCGACCTCGTAGTGGTGTGGTGCGACGACCGCGATCAGCGCGCCCCAGCCGACGACGTGGAGCAGCACCACGAACCCGGCCATGCCGCCGAGCGACATCCACTCCGAGCGGCCGAGCGACCCGCGGACCGACCCGCGGACCGACCCGCTGAGCCGCTGGCGCCGCTGGCGCCGCTGGCCTCCGGCGGTCGTGGTGCTGGTCATCTGCGCTCCTCCGGCCGGTGGCGGCCGGGTTCACGCTAGTCGGGCCCCGGCCTTGTTGCAACATCTTCGCAACAAGGCGGCGTCCGGATTGGTCCGGAGCTCTGTCGCCCTCAGGCGAACCGGGCGCCGACGACCTGGCCGCGCATGACCGCTCCGTCTCGCTGGCGGTCAGACCCCCACAGCCAGGAAGCCGTCATGGTGCGCGGGAGCGTCACGCCGTCGACCGTTATCTCCTCTTCGAAGTGCAGCCCGAACGGATGGCGGCCGTAGCGGCCGCCAGGCGGCGTGCCCCAGCGGCGCAGCGACACGGACCGCAGCCGGCCGCTTGGAGCCACCTCGAGACGGATGCGGTCCACGCGTGACCCGATCCGCCAGGTCGCGAACACCGAGTCCGGGTCGGCGGCGGCCTCCCAGGTGACCAGCCCGAACGTCGTCGGCACGAACACGCTCTCGGCGGCGAGTCGCCCGGCGGCGGAGTTCAGCTCGTCGGGACCGTCCGAACGCAGCACCGACACCAGGCGCGCAGCCCGCCAGAGCCGGCGAGCCACCGACGGGGTCATCGTCTCCAACCCGTCCATCGGCACGCCCGCGACGGTGGTCCGCCCGCGCCAGGTGTAGCCGTGACGAGGGCGGATCGTCTGCCTGGCGGTGAACCGGTGCCAGGAACCGAGTTTGATCTGCCCCTCCAGCTCGAGGTGTACGCGCGTGTAGCCGGCGGTGCCGGTGCGGATCGAGCGTTCCAGCCAACGACGGGCCGGTTCGGGAAGCCGCCGGCCTTCGTCCCTCGTTGGCGCGCACGGGTCGGGATCCTGGACGGCGAGATTGCTGATGACGTACGGCACGAGGGCTCCGATGCAGCAGGGGTACGACGAGTCTCGCGAGCCACGAAGGCGACTCCTAGAGGCACAGGTCGCCTCTCCCACAGGGGACCTACGTCCAGCCGACGGCAGCCGTAGGGTCCTCGCATGCCCGTGACGCAGCTGTCGCTCGTGCGTCATGGGCAGAGCACCGGGAACGCCGCGCACGACGCGGCCATCGCGAACGGTGCGGAGGTGGTCGAGGTTCGGGAACGTGACGCCGACGCAGCGCTGACCGAGCTCGGGCGGGAGCAGGCGAGGGCGCTGGGCGGCTGGCTGGCCGACCAGCCCGGGGTCGCCGCGACCTGGTGCTCGCCGTACGTCCGGGCCCGGCTGACTGCCGACATCGTGCTGTCCACCGCCGGACGCAACCCGTCCTACCGGATCGACGAACGGCTGCGCGACCGCGAGCCGGGCGTCCTGGACGGGCTCACCTCGCGCGGCGTCACTGCTCGCTGGCCCGACGAGCGCGAGCGGTACCTGCGGCTGGGCAAGCTGTACTACCGGCCGCCGGGAGGCGAGTCGTGGGCCGACGTCGCGCTACGCGTGCGCAGCGTGCTGCAGGAGATCCTCGCGGGCGAAGAGCACGTGCTGGTGGTGTGTCACGACGCCGTCGTGATGCTGGTCCGGTACGTCCTCGAATGCTGGGACGAACGCACGCTGCTGGACACGCTGGCTGCGACCGACCTGGCCAACGGATCGGTCACCCGCCTGACGCGGCAGGCGGATGGTCACTGGAGCGCAGACCTGTTCAACCACGTCCCCCGGCTCGTCTAGGTGCCGATCAGGCCGACCACGATGCCGAACAGCCGACGAGCTGGTCCATGGAGCTCAAGCTCACTACTACCGGCCATGTGCCGGGAGCGGCACGATGTGCACATGCCACGGACCGGACCGGCGTGATGGTCACCGTCGGCGAGGTGCTCGCGACCGCCTCGCGGCGGGAGGCTGTGCGGCCGTCCGACGGCAAGAGCACGTCGACCTTCGAGAGCGTGACGGTCGACGGCGAGCGCTACTTCCTCAAGCGGCTGAGCCCGAACACGGACTGGATCATGCGGCTGACCGGTGACCATGTGCACCGCCCGTATCTGGTGTGGCAGGCAGGCATCATGGCCGCCGTCCCGCGCGACATCGACCACACGGTGGTCGCCATGGAGCTGGCCGGCGAGGGCGACGACGCCGAGCTCAGCATCCTCATGCGCGACGTGTCGAGATGGCTGGTGCCCGAGGGCGACACGCACGTCTCGCCGGCGGTCCACCGACTCTTCCTCGACCGCCTGGCCTGCCTGTCGCATGCGTTCTGGGGCTTCCGCGACACCATCGGAGGACTCACTCCGATGTCGTCGCGGATCCGGTTCTTCGCGCCGGACAACATCGCACCGGAGCTCGAGGTGGCGGAGCCGCCGGGTCCGGTCGCGGCCGCCGACGCCGGCTGGGCCGCCTTGGCGGAACGCGCTCCGGCCATGTGGGACACCGTCCGGGTCATCCTCGACGACCCGGCGATCCTCAGCGAACCGATGGCGCGGACCCCGGTCACCTTTCTGCACGGTGACTGGAAGATGGGCAATCTCGGCAGCCACTCCGACGGGCGCACGATCCTGCTCGACTGGGCCTACCCGGGCTCCGGTCCGGCCTGTTGGGACCTGGCCTGGTACCTCGCGTTGAACAGTGCGCGCATGCCAGAGTCCAAGGAGGCGGCCATCGCCTCGTTCCGGGCCGGCCTGTCGCGGCGCGGCATCGAGGTCGAACCCTGGTTCCAGAGGCAGCTGGACCTGTGCCTGGTCGGCATCATGTGCACCGTCGGCTGGGAGAAGGCGCTCGGTGACGACGCCGAGCTGCGCTGGTGGGAGCGCACGGTCCTGGAAGCCGTTGCGCGACAAGGAATCTAGCCAGTTGACAGTCGATCACTACGCCGGTGCCGCGTCCGGCTGGGCGGACGGTGCGACCCTGGTCTATCGCCCCATCGCGCGAGAGCTGGTCGCCACGGTGCCCCATGACCTGCGCGGGCGTACCGTGTTGGACGCGGGAGCGGGCACCGGCGTCGCGAGCGAGATCCTGCTCGAGTACGGCGCGCGTGTTGTGGCCACGGATCTCTCGCGTGACATGCTCGGGTGGCAGGCTGCGGCCCGTCCGCCGGCGGCGGTGGCCGACGTCTGCCACCTCCCGCTGCGGGACGGCTCGGTCGACGACGTGGTCGCAGCGTTCGTTCTGAACCACCTGGCCGAGCCGGTGGCGGGGCTGGCCGAGCTGGCCCGGGTCACCCGGGCGGGCGGTGCCGTGAGCGCTTGCGTGTTCGGCAACGCGGGCTTCGGTACGGCGCGTGAGGTACTCGACCAGGCGGCCCTGGCCTCCGGCTGGCCGGTGCCGCAGTGGTACCTGGACCTGAGAACCACGGTGCTGCCACTGCTCGGGACGGCCGATGCCATCGCCGAGGTCGCCCAGGCCGTCGGCCTGGTGGCCGTGACGTCGGAGGAGCGTCCGGTCGACGTCGGCGTGGACACGGCCGAGCGGCTGGTCGACTACCGGCTGGGCCAGGCCCAGTTCGCACCGTGGGTTCGCGAGCTGGGCGAGCGCCGCACGGCTGAGGTCAAGGCCGTCCTGGCCGACGCGGTGCGACCGGTCATGGAGCCGTACCGTCCCCACGTCGTCTTCCTGTCGGCCCTGGTGCCGTCGGCGACGTTGTAGGAAGGTTCTCCTGGGCGGCCGACCGAGGAGCGTGCCATGGACGACCTGATCACGTTGCACCGCAGGGCACTTGATGCCACCGATGGCATCGTCGCCGGCATCCGCGACGACCAGTGGAGCGCCCCGACGCCGTGCGAGGGCTGGGACGTGCGGTTCGTGGCGAACCACGTCGTCTCCGGCAACTGGTGGGCGGCCGAGCTCGCGGCGGGCCGGACTATCGGCGAGGTCGGGCACCGGTTGGACGGTGACGTGCTCGGCGACGATGCGGCGGCGGCGTACCGGGCGTCGGCGGACGCCGCCAACGCGGCCTTCTCGGCTCCCGGTGCCCTGGACGCGCCGTGTGCGGTGTCGTACGGGCCCGTGCCGGGGTCCTTGTATCTCGGGCACCGGTTCATCGACGTGCTGGTCCACGGATGGGACCTGGCCACCGCGACCGGTCAGGATGCGGCGATCGATCCCGTTCTGGCGCAAGCCTGCTGGGAGGTACTCGAGCCGCAGGTCGACCTGTTCCGTGAGGCCGGGGCGTTCGCCGCACCAGGCGACATACCGCCCGACGCCGACGCCCAGACCCGGCTGCTGCTGGCGGTTGGCCGCACCGGCTAGCTCGGCCCTAGCTGGCCGCCGGCACCACCGACGACATTCGGTTGATGCCGAAGACGAGCTGCGCGTCGTGTAACGGCCGGCTCGCCCTTGTCGTTGACCATGTGGTGGGCGTACGCCGTTCCCGGCGCACCCCGGACCTCTGGTCAGTCGAACGCGCGGCTGATGCTCCACATCACCCGCGGGAATCCCAATGTCGACCGACCAAGGCATCGTCTCCGGTGCCGCCCTGTCCAGCTCTGTCCTCACGGTCGTCCGCGACGGCCGGGTCATCGTGTGGCTGTTCGGCGACGTCGACTACCGCGTCGCGTCCGATCTGCGAGTCATCGCCCAGCGAGCCCCTGAGGTGGCGTCGCACCTGGTCGTCGAAGGCTCACGGGTCACGTTCTGCGACTCGACCCTGCTCCATTTCATCGCGCTCATGGCCAGCCGCATGCCGGTCATCGTCCGGCGGCCGACCCGCGTGTTCCGGGACATCCTGGACCTCGCCCGGTTGAGCGGTCAGGTCACCTTCGACGACGGCCAGAGCTGCGGGCGGGCGTCCCCGCGGTCGTAGCGCTGGTCGAACCGCTCGTCATGGCACCAGCCGGAGTCGTGGCCACCCAGAGGTCGAGACCACCGCGCCGTCGTCGCCGACCAGGAGCGCCTCCACCCCGCTCATCCGGTCGAGCCAGCCGGCGGCTTCGGGTCCACGGGCGACCGCGGCCGTGGCGAGGACGTCGGCCTCGACCAGGTCGCGCGCCAGGACGCTGGCCGAGGCGACCCCTCGAGCGGGCCCTCCACGGACCGGATCCCAGACATGTCGTCCGCGCGCGGCCGTGCCGGAGGTCGCGACTGCGCCCACGGTGAGGGTCACGGTGTCCAGCAGCAGACCAGCGTGGAACGGATGCTGGATGCCGACCGCCCACGGCTCTCCGGGGCGGGCTTGGCCGTGCACCAGCACGTCGCCTGCCGCGTTGATGCACCAGTGGCGCAGTCCGGCCGCCAGCAGGCGGCGCGCGACCCGCCGCACCGCCCAGGACTTGACCAGACCGCTCGGGTCGACCGACCCGTCCGGTGTCCGCGCACTGAACCAGCCCTGCGTGTCGGCAGCCCACTGAGCGCAGAGCCGCAGCACCTCCAGGACGTCCGCGGGCATCTCCGCCAGCGCAGCCTGGCCCGACGTCAGCCGGCTCAGCGGCGTGTCCGTCCGCCACAGGCTGAACGTCTCGTCGGCTCTCCGCAGCTCGGCGAAGCACGAGGTGAGCAGCCGCTCGACCGGCTCGGGCTCTTCATGCGCCACGGCATCGCGGATGTCGATCCCGAAGGGCATCCCCATGTGGTGTTCCACCCGAAAGGCTTTGCCTTGCAACATCATGCGGCGGCCCGCGCGGTGTCCAGGGCGGACTGAAGGCTTTCGATATAGGCCTGGCTGGTGTACGACGCACCGCTGACCGTGTCGATGTGGGCCGAGCCCGCGGACAGGGCTTCGCGGCGCAGGATGGGAGCGGCCCGGGCGCTGATGGACACCGAACGACCGGAGCTGTCGGTCAGGCGCAACGGGACGACGTCGAGCAGTCGGCGGCCTTGGACCACCGCCCGGACCTGCACGTCTCCGTACGGCGTCTGGACGGTCGCACCCGTGAAGGTGGCCGGCCCGGCGGCGTGGGGCGACGTGCCGGCCGTCGCTGACGGTCGTGGGCTCACGGTCGCGCTGCCCGAGCCGCCCGGTGCGGGTTCCACGACGTGCACGCCCTGCGCCGTCGACGTGCCGCGCGGTGACTCGCCGATCCGCCAGGAGGCCACGATCGCCGCGCAGCTCAGCAGGGCGACGCTTGCGCCCGTCGCGCGCCTCACCAGGCGAACCGTTCGTCGTGGATGCGCCGGCGCGGCACCCCCGCGGCACGCAGCGAGTCGTGCACGAGGTCCATCCATCGCTGCGGGCCGCAGATGAAGACGTCGTGCCGGGCCGGCTCCGGCAGCAACCCGGCCAGAGCGACATGGTCCGGGCGGCCACGCGAGATGTCGGCGGGCAGCCAGGACCCCTCGACCGGCGGCCCGACGAGCAGGTGCAGGACGAGACCGCGCCGGCGGGCGAGCTGGCCGAGCTCGTCCGCCAACGCGAGCTGCTCGGGTGTGTCCGCGCGATACAGCACCGTGATGTCGCCCGGACGGCTGTGCCACTCCTGGCTCAGCTCTTCGGCCAAGGCGCGCACGGGGGTGATGCCGATGCCGGCGGCGACAAGCGTCACGCGCCGGCGGGTCCGCCGCTGCGCGGTGAACGAACCGTACGGCCCCTCGACGATCACGCGGGTGCCGGGACGCAGCTCGCGCATCCGCCGCGAGTGGTCGCCGAGATCGCGCACGGTGATCCGCATCCGGGTGGGTCCAGGAGGCGCTGACAGCGACCACGGGTGGCCGGACAGCAGCAGCCCGCGACTCAGGAAGCGCCAGGTGAAGTACTGGCCCGGCTGTGCCCCCATGCGGTCCAGGTGCCGGCCGCGGACCCACACCGACCACACGCCGGGCGCCTCAGGTACGACCCGCTCGACGTACGGTCGGTGGCGCAGAGTGCGCCCGAACGGGACGGCGAACCGCCACCACGCGATGCTGCCCGCGGTCAGCAGGTACAGGGCCAGCCAGTACGCGCGGGCCAGCGGATGGCCGGCGATGTCGGTGCCGTCGGCGAGCTGGTGGCAACGAGAGGACGACGGCCACGTAGGCGGTCAGATGGACCAGGTGCCAGCGCTCGTAGCCGAGGCGGGCCCGCGCCAGCCGGACGCTGGTGACTGCCACGACGACCAAGAGGGTCAGGGATGCGAACGCGGTCAGCATGTCCGGTACGCCGTGCAGCATGTGCCAGGGCTCGACCAGCCATGCCGTCGCGGGCGAGAGCCGCTCCTGGGCCGCGTAGCCGACGACGAGCGCACCGGCATGCACCACCAGCAACGGAACGGTGACCCGCCCGAGCACGCGGTGCGCCTTGAGGCCTCGGTCCATGCCGTAGACCCGGTCGACCCAGGGCAGCCGCGCGGCCAGCAGCAGCTGGATCAGGAGCAGGTCGGTCGCGACCAGGCCGGTCAGCTGCCCAGTCGCGATGAAGAGCGCGGCACCGGAGTCCAGGCTGGCGGCCCCGCCCCGGGCCAGGAAGCCGGCCGCCACGACGACGACCGACCCGACGGCACCGGCCTCGAGCAGGTCAGCCCGCCGGTCCCGCCACCGTCGATGCCAGAGGCCGTACGCCGGGATCCAGGTCGACGTCATGCTTCGACGTTCTGCGTCCGTTCTCAGAAGCTTCTGAGAGCCCGCGTGTCACGATGACCGGCGTGCGGCTGCTGCTCGTCGAGGACGACCGGGAGCTGTCCGGCCTGCTGGCCGGCCTGTTGGACGAGGAGGAGTACGCCGTGACCGTCGCACACGACGGCCAGCAGGGGCTGCACCTGGGCCTGTCCCGGGAGTGGGAGGTCATCGTTCTCGACCGCAGCCTCCCCGCGATCGAGGG
This sequence comes from Actinomycetales bacterium, assembly GCA_045807245.1. Classification (GTDB taxonomy): domain Bacteria; phylum Actinomycetota; class Actinomycetes; order Actinomycetales; family CAVURS01; genus CAVURS01. Next base: position 13,231 of record JBJMHS010000051.1, on the reverse strand, counting down.
CGTCGACCTGCTGGCGCGCCTACGGTCCCGCGGCGTGACCGTACCCATCCTGATGCTGACTGCTCGCGGCACCGTCGCGGATCGCGTCGAGGGTCTCGACGCCGGAGCCAACGACTACCTGGTCAAGCCGTTCGACATCGACGAGCTCCTGGCGCGGCTGCGTGCCCTGCTCCGGCGGCCGACCGAGCAGGCGGAGCAGCTATCGCTCGGTGTCCGCCGGCTCATCGTGGACGCGGATCGTGTGGTGGGAGAAGGACTTTCGGAGGTCCAGCTGTCTCGTCGCGAGAGCGAGCTCTTGGCCACACTGGCTCGACGTCCGTCCCGCGTCTTCACCCGCGAGGAGCTTCTCGCACTCGTGTTCGAGGGTGCCGACACTCCGGGTGCCGTCGACACCTACGTGCACTACCTGCGGCGCAAGCTCGGCCGCGACGCGGTGCGGACGGTCCACGGTCTCGGCTACCGCATGGGGGAGGCGTGATCCGGGCGGACGCGGCCGAGCAGTGCCTGCTCCGGACCGCGGCCCGGCGCGTGGCCCTCCAGTCGGCCGGCGTACTGGCCGTCGTCGTCGCCCTCGCCGTCGCCGGGCTGGCCTTTGCGTTCGACCGCGCGCAGCACGGCGAGATCCAGCGCACCGTCCGGGAGGCGGCCCGGACGGCCGACGACGTCGACGACCCGCCGCCGGGCGTGTTGCTGGTCGAGGCTCGGGCCGGAACGGTCACCACGACGCCGGGCAGTCCAGCGGGCTTGGGCGTTCTGGCCGGCCGGCCCGCCGGCTACGCCCCGTTCGACCTCGGGCGCCGGCACTTCACCGTCTACGCGGCCGAGGTGCGGGACGGACGGCAGTTCGTCGCGGCGTACGACCTGGCCGGGCACGCTCGGCTGCAACGCCGGCTGGTCTGGAGCGCCGTCGCTGCCGGGGTTGCCGGCATCGCGCTGGCTGCCGCAGTCGGCCTGCTGATCGGGCGCCGGGCCGTCCGGCCGCTCGCCGAGGCGCTCGCCCTGCAACGACGCTTCGTCACGGACGCGAGCCACGAGCTGCGGACCCCGCTGACCGTCATCCAGACCCGGGCTCAGCTGCTGCGCCGGCGGCTCGCCGGCCAGGTCCCGGACGCCCAGCGGCACGAGCTCGACCAGCTCATCACGGACACCTCCTCGCTCGGTGACGTGGTCGGGGACCTCCTGCTGTCGGCCCAGCTGCAGGGCGACGCCATCGCCGGCGAGCCGGTCGACACGGGCGCTCTGGCCCAGTCCCTCGTCCGCAGCCTGCGCCCGTACGCCGAGCAGACCGGTACGGCGCTCGACGCCCGGGTGCAGGACGGCGCCTGGGTCGTCGCCGGGGCCCCAGCCGCGTTGCGCCGCGCCGTCGGCGCACTGGTCGACAACGCCATCGAGCACACGCACGGCGGCCGAGTCGTGGTCGGCGTGGGCGGTGACGCGCGCTGGGTGCACGTCACCGTGACCGACGACGGCGAGGGGTTCGACCCCGCAGAGCATCCCAGGCTCACCGAGCGCTTCTCCCGCGGCGGGACGACCGGCGGCAGCCCGCGCCGCTTCGGGCTCGGCCTTGCGCTCGTCGACGAGGTCGTGCGGGCGCACGCCGGACGCCTGGACATCCATGCCGTCCCTGGCGAGGGCGCTCGGTTCACGATGGTGCTGCCGCGCGCCCGCGGCGGGGGTGCTCGACACTAGCTCCCGGCTCTCGTACAGTCGAACACGTGTACGACTCCTCGGCGACCGCGGTCGCAGACCTTGCCTGGGACGCCGGCCTGGACGACCAGCAGCTCGCCGCGGTCATCCACGGCACCGAGCCCCTCGTCGTCCTCGCCGGCGCCGGCACCGGCAAGACCCGCACCCTGACCAGCCGGGTCGCGGCGCTGCTCGAGTCGGGCACGCCACCGGAGCGCGTCCTGCTGCTGACCTTCACCCGGCGCGCGGCCGAGGACATGCTCGGCCGCGTCGCCGCACTCTGCGGGGACTCGGCCGCCGCGAGCCGCGTCTGGGGCGGCACCTTCCACGCCGTGGCGCACCGACTGATCGCGGAGCACTGCTCGGCGCTGGGCCTGGCGTCGGTGTCGGTGGTCGACCCGGGCGATGTCGCCGACCTGGTCGACCTGATGCGTGAGGACTTCGGACTGACGGCGGGCGTGGGGTCCGGCCCATCGGCGAACCACCGGCTGCCCCGGCCGGCGACCATCGCCGACATCTACTCCCGTTCGGTCAACACCGGGCGCGCTGCCCGCCAGGTCATCGCCGACGACTACCCGTGGGTCGAGCCGCATGCGGATGCGGTCCTGGGCCTGCTGCGCGCCTTCGTGGCCCGCAAGCGCGAGCGCGGTCTGCTCGACTTCGACGACCTGCTGCTGACCTGGCGGGCGCTCCTCGACGACCCGGTGACGGGGGAGCGGTTGCGCGGCCGCTGGGACCACGTGCTGGTGGACGAGTTCCAGGACGTGAACCAGATCCAGGTCGACATCGTGCAACGACTCCGGCCCGGCGGGCAGGGGCTCACCGTGGTCGGTGACGACGCGCAGGCGGTCTACGCCTTCCGCGGTGCGGCCAGCGGCCACCTGCTCGACCTCGCGCAGGCGCTCCCGGACGCACGGACGGTCAAGCTGGAGCGCAACTTCCGCTCCCGGCAGGCCCTGCTCGACCTGGCCAACGTGGTGCGGCCGGGCGACGGCGAGGGCCAGCTCACGCTGCACGCCGACCGGACGGCGGCACCGGAGTCAGTGTCACCGGCGTCGCGGCCGCGGCTGGTGCGGTGCTACGACGCGCCGGACGAGGCCCGCCAGATCGCTGCGTCGTTGCTCGCCGGCCTCGAGGAGGGTGGCCGGCTGCGCGACCACGCCGTGCTCATGCGCGCGGCCCACCACTCCGACCTGCTGGAGCTGGAGCTGACCGCGCGGCGGATCCCGTTCGTCAAGTACGGCGGCCTGAAGTTCCTCGAGGCGGCGCACGTCAAGGACTACCTGGCCAGCCTGCGCCTCCTGGACAACCCAAGCGACGAGCTCGCGTGGTTCCGGATCCTGCGGCTGCACAAGGGAGTCGGGCCCGCCACGGCGCGAGTGCTGCTCGAGCTGCTGCTGGCCGACCCGACCGACGTCAACGCCGTCGCGGCGGCCGCCCCGAGTGCCGCACGGACGCGGGTGACCCAGACCTTGGACGCGCTCGTCGCGGCCGGAGCGGGTCGAGGGGTCGCCGACCAGGCGTCCGCCTGCGCCGGCCTGATCCGCCCCCTGGTGCGGGAGCGCTACCGGGACTCCGCCGCCCGGATGGGCGACGTGGAGCGGCTGGCCGAGGCGGCGGCGCGCGCCGGCGACCTGGCGTCGTTCGTGGCCGAGGTCACGCTGGACCCGCCCCAGAGCACCGGCGACTACGCCAAGCCGCCGCATCTGGACGAGGACTTCGTGACCCTCTCCACCGTGCACTCGGCCAAGGGTCTGGAGTGGGAGGTCGTGCACGTGATCCACGCCGTCGACGGCTCGTTCCCGTCGGACATGGCGCTGTCCTCCAAAGAGGGGCTGGCCGAGGAGCACCGGTTGTTCTACGTCGCCGTCACCCGGGCCCGGGAGGCGCTCAACGTGTACACGCCGCTGCGCATGCCGCACCACCGCCGGGCCCGTGACGACAAGCACAGCTTCGCCCAGCAGAGCCGGTTCCTGACCGATGCCGCAGTGGCCGTCATGGACGTACGCCAACCGCGCCGTACGCCGGTCGCGGAGGTCGCGGACGCCACCGTGGCCCGGGTCGCGATCCCGACCCTCGGTGAGCTGTTCGGCTAGCTTCACGCCTGGGCCTCGGCGATCACCGAGCGGACCCACGCGTCGTACTCCTTCGGCATCTCGGTCCGCCCACGGAACGCCTTGAGGTAGCGCGCGTGCAGCTGCGGGTCGTAACCCTGGAGCCAGGTCAGGAAGTGATCTCGCGTCGCGCCGCGCAGATACAGGGTGCGCGAGCCCACGACGTACCCTCCGGCCTGGCGTACGGCGGCCACGGTCGCTCTCAGCTGTGGTCGGCCGCCGGACAGCCCCGGCAGGACCGGCGCGAGCAGGACGCCGGTGGGGATCCCGGCCCGCGCGAGAGCCTTCATGGCGTCGAGGCGGCGAGCGGGGTGGGGAGTGCCCGGTTCGGTTGCCCGCCAGACGGTCTCGTCGACCGTGCCGACCGAGAAGGTGACCTTGACGGGAACGCTCCGACTGGCGGCCTGCAGCACGTCGAGGTCACGCGTGACCATGGCCGACTTGGTGAGGATCGAGAACGGCGTGCCGGAACGGGCCAGCTCGCCGATGATGCCCCGGGTCAGCCGGAACCGTCCCTCCGCCCGCTGGTAGGGGTCCGTGTTGGTTCCCATGGCGACGTGCTCGTGCCGCCAGTGCGGGTCGGCCAGCTCGGCCCGGAGCCGCTCGACGGCGTTGATCTTGACGACGATCTTGCGGTCGAAGTCCGCTCCGGCGTCCAGCCCGAGATACTCGTGGGTCGGCCGCGCGAAGCAGTAGGTGCAGGCGTGGCTGCAGCCCCGGTAGGCGTTGATGGTCCAGCGGAACGGCATCGCCGACGTGGGCGGCACCTGGTTGAGAATGCGTCGGGCGGTCACGGGTATGAGCTCGAGCCCGGACAGGCGGGCACTGCCCTCGTCCACACCGACCACGTCGCGGACACCGAACAGCGCAGGCTGTGGGTCCTCGGCCTGGTCGGCCACCTGCCACCGCATGGCTGTCATTAGAACACACGTCGTAATACGTTCGGTGAACGCGAAGGGCATACTGAGTGGCGCCTGCTAAAGGTCGGGCGAGCCACTTCGACCCCTGCTCGACGAACGGACGGTCTTGTGACCTCGCAGCTCTCGTCGGACGACGCGGCCGCCTTCGCCCGGATCAGCCAGGAGCTGGCCCGTGAGCCGGACACCGAGCAGACCGTGCAGCGGGTCGTCGAGATGGCCCAGAACCGCATCCCCGGCTGCGACTACGCCGGGTTCACGATGACCCGCAAGGACAGCCTGGAGACGGCCGCCGCCACGGACCCGCTCATCGGCGACCTGGACCAGGCCCAGCACGAGCTCGGCGAGGGACCCTGCCTGAGTGCCGCCCTGACGGACGACACCTACCTGGTCCGCGACACCCGGACCGACGAGCGCTGGCCGCGCTGGTGCGCTCGAGCGGCTGACCTGGGCATCCTGACCGTGCTGTCCGTCCAGCTCACCGGGCCGGCTCCGTTGCACGCCGCGATGAACCTGTACTCGATGACGCTCGACGCCTACGACGAGGACGCCATCATCACCGCCCAGATCTATGCCGCGCACGCCGGGACCGCCATCTCGGCGGCGCGCAAGCAGGAGCATCTGGAGACGGCGATGCAGTCCCGCCACACGATCGGCGTGGCCCAGGGACTGCTCATGCAGCGCTACGGCATCGGTGAGGCCGCCGCCTTCCAGGTCCTGTCGCGCCAGTCGCAGGAGGCCAACGTGAAGCTGCGCGAGCTGGCCAAGCGACTGGTCGACCTGGCCCGCGCCGACGGCGGCCGGCTCACCTGACCCCTTGACCGGTCCGGCAAGGCGGAGGACCGTCGAGACGTCACCTCGGGGGTCGGCCGGTCTTCGGAGGTTGTCGTGAAACGTCGTCATGTCGTACTCAGCGTTGCCAGCGCGGTTGCTCTCGTCGTGGGCGGGGTTGCTCCCTCCGCCATAGGCACCACGACCAGCTCGGGTACCCAGCACTTCCTCGTCGTGCAGACCAGCGAGACCGGCAACCCGCCGGTCGTCGCGACCGGCCCGATCCACGCCCGGGGCACGGACGTCCAGGTCAACGACCGTCGCGACCGGTTCGTGTTCCCCGACGGCGTGCTGCGGATCAGGCACACGGCCACCACGCACCGGGAGTCGTTCGACCCGACCACCTGCCTCGGCCGGTTCACCGAGAGCGGCACCTTCACGATCATCGACGGCACGAAGGCCTACAGGAACGTGACGGGCAGCGGCACCTACCACGTGCAGGGGTACTTCATCGGCTGCACCGAGGGTGACCCGTCCAACGTGGTCTCTGTCGTCATCTCCGCGAGCGGGACGGTCAGCGGCGTGTAGTCAGGAGCGCTGCAGGCCGTCCCAGGACCAGCGCGGCATGGGTGTGGGGTCGGCCGTCGTCGGCTCGTCGGGCGAGAACGCCACGACGACCCCGACGGCCCACTCCATGTAGGCCCGCAGAGCGCTCCGGAACTCCGGGTCGTCCGGGAGCCCGGCATCGTCGGCCGCCGCCACGAAGCAGTCCACGAACCGGCGACCGAGATCGCTCATGTCGCCGTTGCCGGAGTGCATGGAGAGCACGACGGCCTGGTCGCCGTACTGCTCGCTGTACGTCGACGGGCCACCGAGCACCTCGCCCCAGTACGCGGCGAGCCGCTGCAGGTGCTGTGGGTTGCCGTCTGCGTGGGAGAAGGGGTGGTTCAGCTCGGGGTCGGCGAGGCACCGGGCATGGTGGGCCTCGACCAGCCGGGTGAGCGCGGGCGCGCCGCCGGCGTACTCGAACAGGCTGGGTCGCATCGGCCCACTGTGGCACGTCGCACTCATCCTGCTCTTAGCACCGTGAGAGTCCGATGGCGTCGGCCGGCGCGCCCGTCGCCGGCGGACGGAGGACTCCGATGTCTCGTCGTGTGTACGCGGCCGTGGTGACCGCTCTCGGACTGCTGGCCGGCACGTCCGGGGGCCCCAGCGCGTCCGCCGCTCCCGGAACCGCGCGTTGCCCGCTCCCGATGTTCGGGCCGGGCAGGACGTACCGTCCCGCCATCGAGCCGGGCGACTTCTCGGCGAACGTGACGAACCGCTGGTCTCCGTTCCCGGTCGGGCGTACCTACGTCTACACCGGGGTCAAGGACCGCATGTCCGTGGTCGACATCGTCGTCGCCAGCCCGCGCACGCGGGTCGTCGACGGCGTGCGCACCAGGATCGTCGAGGACCGGCTCTATGAGAACGGCGTCCTGGAGGAGCGCACGTCCGACTACTACGCCCAGGACCGCTGCGGGAACGTCTGGTACTTCGGCGAGGACACGGCGGAGCTCGACCGACGAGGCAACGTGGTGAGCACCGAGGGCAGCTTCCACGCCGGTGTCGACGGTGCCCAGCCGGGAGTCTTCATGCAGGCCCATCCCCAGGTGGGCCGCCGGTTCCGGCAGGAGTGGTACGCCGGCCAGGCTGAGGACACGTTCCGCGTGGTCGACCTGTCCACCCGGGTGTCGGTGCCGTTCGGCACGTTCGGCCACGCTCTGCGGACCGAGGAGCGAACCGCGCTGGAGCCGGGGGTCGTCGACGCGAAGTACTACGTCGCTGGTGTGGGCGTCGTGTTCGAGGGATCGCTGTCCGGCCCCCGCGAGATCACCCGGCTGGTGGAGATCCTGCCTTGAGCACGGCCCGGCCTCCTAGGCTGTCCTGACACGGCTGGGGGTGCAGCGGATGCGCGTACTTGTCGTCGAGGACGATCCCGGCCTGGCCGCTGTCCTCCTCCGCGGTCTCGCGGAAGCCGGCTTCGCGGTGGACTCGGCGGTCGACGGCGGCACGGCTCTCTGGCTCGGGACCGAGCACGAGTACGACGCCGTGGTGCTGGACCTGGGCCTGCCGGACCTCGACGGTCTGACCGTGCTGTCCCGGCTGCGAGCGGATGGGCGGTGGGCACCCGTCTTGGTGCTCACCGCCCGGGACACGGTCACGGACCGGGTGACCGGGTTGGACGGCGGCGCGGACGACTACCTGCTGAAGCCGTTCGCGTTCCCCGAGCTGCTGGCCCGGGTCCGCGCTCTGGTCCGTCGGGGCGCGCGTGAGCGTCCCTGCGTGCTCGCCGTCGGTGATCTCGCGCTCGACCCGGCGACGCGGCAGGTCCGGCGAGGCGACGTTGATATCCCTCTGACCGCAACGGAGTTCGCGCTCCTGGAGTGTTTGATGCGCTATCCCGGGCAGGTCCTCTCCCGCAGCCGGCTCATCGACCATGTCTGGGACATGGCGTTCGACAAGGACTCCAACGTCGTGGACGTGTACGTGGGCTACCTGCGGGGGAAGGTGGACCGGCCGTTCGGACGCGCCACCATCCGGACCGTCCGTGGGGCCGGTTACCTGCTGGCGGACGACCGTGCTGCGCGCTGAGCGGCTCAAGCTCACGGTCACCTTCGCGGTGGCGATGGCGGCGGTGCTGCTGGCATGCGGCGGGTTCGTCTACCTGCGGGTGAGCAAGGAGCTGCTCGCGGCGGTCGACCGAGACCTCGGTGCCCGGTCGGACGCGCTGGTCGGCACCCTGGCGCGCGACCCTCAGGCGCTGCTGGCCGGCACCCACCGGTTCGCCGACCCGGACGAGGCATTCGCCCAGGTTCTGGACCCATCGGGTCACGTGGTCGACGCGACACCCGGCCTGCCCTCCCTGGCTCTGCTCAGCCCGGGCGAGCTGCGCACCCTCGTGGCCCCACGGTTCGTGACCCGGCCCTCGACGGCCGATCTCGACCCGCAGCGGCTGCTCGCCGTACCGGCGACGGCGCCGGCCGGCCCGCGTGTGGTCGTCGTCGGCGCGACGCTGGGCGACCGCGGCGACGCGCTGGCCCAGCTGCTCGGCGCACTCGTCGTCGTCGGGTTCGCCGCCACGGCGCTTGCGTCTTGGGGCGCCTGGCTGCTCGCCGGTGCCGCGCTCGCTCCGGTCGAGGCGGCTGTACGGCGAGAGCGCCGATTGGTGGACGATGCCAGCCACGAGCTGCGAACCCCGTTGTCGGTCGTGAAGGCCGAGCTCGACCTCGCGCTGTCCCGCCCACGCGATGCGGCCGAGCTGCGCCGGACCGTCGAGGCCGCATCCCGGGAGACCGACCGGCTGGTCCGGCTGACCGAGGACCTGCTCGTGCTCGCCCGCCAGCGCCAGGGCGCAGTCCCGTTGCGCCCGCAGCCGACCGCACTGCGTGCGCTGGTCGAGTCTGCGATGGACGGACTGCGCGATGCGGCCTCCGGACGCACGCTGGACGTGCGGGCCGACGACGCCGTCGTCGACCTGGATCCCGAACGGGTGCGGCAGATCCTGGTCAACCTGGTCGACAACGCCGTGAAGCATGGCCGGGGCACCGTCAGCGTTCGGGTGAGCGTCGGTGAAGACGCCTTGCGGTTGGACGTCGCGGACCAGGGCGACGGGCTGCCGGGGTCGTTGCAACACAACGCTTTCGAGCCGTTCCGGCGCGCGCCCGTGAGCGGTGCGCCCGGTGCCGGCCTCGGCCTGGCCATCGTCAAGGCGATCACCGACGCGCTCGGCGGGCAGGTGGAGGCCTATCGGGACGACGACCGCTCCGGCGTCCGGGTGGTCCTGCCGCGCCGCTAGTCCGCCCTGGCGGCCACGAGCTGAAGGTACGGCGACGGAACGTCGCAGGTGCCGTCGCGGGCGACGTTGTGCCGGTCGGACAGCGCCATCCAGTCCCGGGTGAAGGCCGCCGCCTGCTGCTCGTCCACGGCGTCGAGCACGGTCGCCACCGGGCCGAACCAGTCCCGGAACAGCTCGAAGAGCGCGGTCGTACTGGGCAGGACGAAGTCGAAGGCCATCGTCGTGAGCCGGACGTCGGAGAGCCGGTCCCCGAACAGCTCCCGGGTCCCGGCCGCAGTGCCCCAGCGGGTCGGTGGTCGAAGGCCGGTGGGTGCAGGCCGGTAGCGCGCCTGCAGGGCGAACTGCTCACCCACCCAGCTCTCCGGAGTCCAGGACGCGAGGCCCAGCCGCCCGCCCGGGCGCAGCACGCGGGTGAGCTCGGCGGCGGTGGCCTCTTGGTCCGGGGCGAACATCGCGCCGAACGTCGACACGACGACGTCGAAGGCGTGGTCCGGGTAGGGCAGCCGTTGTGCGTCCGCCACCTCCACCCGCATCGGCAGTCCCTCGGCCTCGGCCCGGGCGCGCGCGTGGTCCAGGAGTGCCGGCACGTAGTCGGTGCACGTGACGTCGGCCTGCCGGCGGGCGGCCGCCAGCGCGGCGTTGCCCGAGCCGGCGGCGACGTCGAGCACCCGCTCGCCCGAGTGCACCTTCAGGTCGCGCACCAGCAGCTCGCCGACGATGACCTGGGAGACGCCGATCCGGTGGAAGTCACCCCGGGTCCAGGCCGCCTGCTGCCGGGCGGTCACCTCGTCGTACCGCGGGGCGTCACTCATGCGGCCGGGGTATCGCCCGGGTCGCCGCGCTGTCAACCAGTGCGGAGACGCTGAACCGCTGAACCGCTGGACAGGAGTCGGCCGGCTTCGTAGCCTCGGCTGAACTGTTCCGTTTCGCGCTCAGCGTTGCGTCACCCGCAACTTCATCCACGGAGGGGTCACCACGTGCTGTCCGACATCGAGATCGCCAACGCCGCCCAGATGCAGCGGGTCACCGAGATTGCCAAGGAGCAGCTCGGGATCGACGACGAGCACCTGGTGCCCTTCGGCCACTACAAGGCCAAGGTCGACCTGGGCTATCTCGACTCCCTGCAGGACCGCTCGATGGGCAAGCTGGTCCTGATGACGGCGCTCTCGCCGACGCCGGCCGGCGAGGGGAAGACGACGACGACCGTGGGCCTGACCGACGCGCTGCACCGGCTCGGGCACCGTTCCATGGCCTGCCTGCGCGAGCCGTCGATGGGTCCGGTGTTCGGGATGAAGGGCGGCGCGGCCGGCGGTGGCTACAGCCAGGTCGTCCCGATGACCGACATCAACCTGCACTTCACCGGGGACTTCGCGGCCATCGCGGCCGCCAACAACCTGCTCGCGGCCATGATCGACAACCACGTCCACTACGGCAACGAGCTCGCCATCGACGTCCGCACGGTCACCTGGAAGCGGGTCGTCGACCTCAACGACCGGGCGCTGCGTGACATCGTCGTCGGCCTCGGTGGGGTGGCGAACGGGTTCAGCCGTCAGGACGGCTTCGACATCGTGGTCGCCTCCGAGCTGATGGCCATCTTCTGCCTCACCGAGTCCTGGGCCGACCTGAAGAAACGGATCGGCGACATCGTCGTCGGTTACACCCGCGCGGGCGTGGCAGTCACAGCCCGCGACCTCGGAGCGGACGGCGCGATGACCGTCCTGCTGAAGGACGCCCTGGCGCCGAACCTGGTGCAGACCCTGGAGGGCACGCCGGCATTCATCCACGGTGGCCCGTTCGCCAACATCGCGCACGGCTGCAGCTCGGTGATCGCGACGCGGGCGGCGCTCCGCATGGCCGACTACGTCGTCACGGAGGCCGGTTTCGGCGCTGACCTGGGTGCGGAGAAGTTCGTCGACATCAAGTGCCGTAAGTCGGGGCTCCGCCCGGACGCCGCTGTGGTGGTCGCCACCGTGCGCGCGCTCAAGTACCACGGCGGCGTCGCCGTGGCCGACGTGGGCACGGAGGACATCGGGGCGCTCGAACGCGGCATGGCGAACCTCAGGCGTCACCTCGACAACGTGCGCCATGCGTACGGCGTGCCGTGCGTTGTAGCGATCAACCGGTTCCCGACCGACACCGACGCCGAGATCTCGCGCCTGGTCGAGCTGATCGGAGCCGAGGGCGTGATGGCTTTCCCCGCAACGCATTTCGTCGACGGCGGGGCGGGTGCGGAGGAGCTGGCGAAGGGGGTGCTGGAGCTGCTCGAGGAGCCGTCGCCGTACAGCTTCTCGTTCACCTACCCCGACGATATGCCGCTGGCCGAGAAGATGGAGACCCTGGTCACGAAGCTGTACGGCGCGTCGGGAGTCACGTGGGACGCCAAGGCGAAGAAGCGTCTGGACCGGATCGAGGCGGACGGCTTCGGACATCTGCCGATCTGCGTGGCCAAGACCCAGTACTCGTTCTCGACCGACGCCGGCTCCCGCGGCGCGCCCTCCGGGCACACCGTCAACGTCCGCGAGGTCCGGCTGTCCGCCGGCGCGGGTTTCGTCGTCCTCGTCTGTGGCGACATCATGACGATGCCGGGCCTGCCGCGGGTGCCCGCCGCGGAGCGGATCGACATCGACGACAACGGCGAGGTCGTGGGCCTGTCCTGACGGTCAGGTGGCGGGGGCCCGGCACCGGGCCGCCTGGTCGCACGACGGGCAGCGGAAGGCGCCCAGCCGGATCCACCTGTGGCTCGTGACCCGCTTCCAGTGACTGGCGTCCTGGCCGCACAGCGTCTGCAGGGCCTCGTCCACCAGATGCGCGTCGCCGTCGCGGGCGGGAGCCACGACGCTCAGGTACCGGGGGGCGGATCTGCCCAGGGTCTGGCCTGGGATCAGTCGGGTCGTCGTGTGCCGCGCCCTGATGTGCAGATCCACTCCCGGGGCCGCTCAGACCCGTTCGAGCAATGCGGCGCTGAACGCTTCGAGGTCGTCCGGCTTGCGGCTCGTGATGAGCGGACCGGGGCCCTCCTCGTCGACGACGACCGCCTGGTCGACCCAGGTGGCCCCGGCGTTGCGCAGGTCCGTCGCGAGGCTCGGCCATGACGTAAGGGTGCGACCGCCGACGACGTCGGCCTCGACCAGCGTCCACGGGGCGTGGCAGATCGCGGCGACGGGCTTGCCGGTCTCGAGGAAGGTTCGGACGAACTCGACCGCCTCCTCGTGGGTGCGCAGGTTGTCGGGGTTGGCGACGCCTCCGGGCAGGACCAGCGCCGCGTAGTCGTCGACGTTGGCGTCCGCGACGCTGACGTCCACGTCGTACGACTCGGCCTTGTCCAGATGGTTGAACGCCTGCACGGTGCCCTTGTCGACGGACAGCAGGACGGGAGTGCCTCCCGCGTCCTGCACCGCCCGCCACGGTGTGGTGAGCTCGACCTCCTCGACGCCCTCGTTCGCCGTCAGGAAGGCCACGCGCGTGCCGGTGGTCAGGGTCATCAGTCGTGCTCCTCTCTCGGGGTACCCCCCACCGTGGCCCTGGTCGAGCCGTCGTGCATCCCAGGCCATCGGGGCGTGGCACGCTGGCCCGATGACCCGGACCGCCGATGTCGCCGTCATCGGCGGCGGGATCGTCGGTGTCGCGCTGGCCGACGCCGTCCTGGCCCATCGGCCCGGCTCGTCGGTCGTCGTCTTCGACAAGGAGGCTCGGCTGGGTGCCCATGCCTCGGGGCGCAACTCCGGCGTGCTGCACGCCGGCTTCTACTACTCACCGGACACGCTCAAGGCCCGGCTCACCCGTCAGGGGAACCAGCTGCTGCACGCGTTCTGTGACGAGTACGGCGTACCGGTCCGTCGCTGCGGCAAGCTGGTCGTGACGAGGAGCGAGGACGAGCTGCCTGCGCTCACCGAGCTCGAGTCGCG
>JBJMHS010000050.1:0-26106 GCA_045807245.1 Actinomycetales bacterium | reverse complement strand
CGGACGGCCCCTCTTGCCGGTAGCGCTGGGCCCACTTGCCCGCCGTCTTCCAGCTCGTCATGAACAGCTGAGCCACCTGAGCCGTCGGGACCTCGCCATCGACGATCATCTGAGCCAGTTTCAGCCGCTGCCGCGGCGTCAGGGCAGCGTTGGAATGGGTAGCGTGAGACACGAAGACCTCCTGGGCGTGAAGCGGTTTCTAGACAGCTCCACTCCACACCGGGAGGTCTTCACCCATCTACAACATCAGATCGTGTCGTCACACCGATTCGACCAACGTGCCTGGACATCACATCTAGGCGAGCAGCTTCTGGATCCGTCCGACGCCCTCGACCAGGTCCTCGTCGCCCAGTGCATACGACAGCCGCAGGTACCCGGAGGGACCGAACGCCTCGCCGGGCACCACCGCGACCTCCGCCTCCTCCAGGATCAGCTCGGCCAGCTCCGCCGACGTCTGCGGTGTCCGGCCCGCGACGGTCCGCCCGAGGACGCCCTTGACCGAGGGGTACACGTAGAACGCGCCCTTCGGCGTCGGGCAGTCGACGCCCTCGATCTCGTTGAGCGTCGACACGATGGTGCGCCGACGACGGTCGAAGGCCTCGCGCATCGCCGCCACCGCGGACAGGTCGCCGGTCAGCGCCGCGATGGCCGCGCGCTGGCTCACGTTGGCGACGTTGGACGTCAGGTGCGACTGCAGGTTCGTCGCGGCCTTCACCGCGTCGATCGGGCCGATCATCCAGCCGACCCGCCAGCCGGTCATGGCATAGGTCTTGGCGACGCCGTTAAGGACCAGGCAGGTGTCGGCCAGCTCCGGCACCTCGACCGGCATCGAGGTCGACGTCACGCCGTCGTACGTCAGGTGCTCGTAGATCTCGTCGGTGATGACCCAGACGCCGTGCTCGACCGCCCAACGGCCGATGGCGCGCACCTGCTCGGGGGGGTAGACGGCGCCGGTCGGGTTCGACGGCGAGCAGAACAGCAGCGCCTTGGTGCGCGGTGTGCGCGCCGCCTCGAGCTGGTCGACGGTCACCAGGTAGCCCTGGTCCTCGCCCGCGAACACCTCGACGGGGACGCCGCCGGCGAGCGCGATCGCCTCCGGGTAGGTCGTCCAGTACGGCGTGGGCAGGAGCTCCTCGTCACCCGGGTCGACGATCGTGGCAAAGGCCTGGTAGACCGCCTGCTTGCCGCCGTTGGTCACCAGCACCTGCTCCGTGGCCACCGCGTACCCGGAGTCGCGCAAGGTCTTGCCCGCGACGGCTGCGCGCAGCTCGGGCAACCCGGCCGCGGGCGTGTACCGGTGGTTCGCCGGGTTCGAGCACGCCTCGATCGCCGCCCGGACGATGTAGTCCGGGGTGGGGAAGTCCGGCTCACCGGCACCGAAGCCGATGACCGGCCGGCCGGCGGCCTTGAGCGCCTTGGCCTTGGCGTCCACAGCGAGGGTCGCGGACTCGGCGATGCCGCCGATCCGGGTCGAGATGCGTGCGTTCACGGGTGCATGCTCCCACGCGAGTTCGCTCGGCTGACCTGGCCTCGCGTACAGTGACCCCTCGGGTGGTTGACGACCGCCATGCTGACGCATGCCCGCATTCCGGGTCCGGGAGCGCTCCGCGTAGGTTGGAGGGCGCGAACGGTGAGACTGTGGGTACGGCGCGTGGCAGCGCAGCCGTCCGCCGCCCGTAGGGCAGTGGCTCAATTGGTAGAGCACCGGTCTCCAAAACCGGCGGTTGGGGGTTCGAGTCCCTCCTGCCCTGCGCCACACGAGCAACCACGAGCAACCAGCGACACGCGAAGCAGCAGGAGAGCACAGGGTGACGGAGATCAGCACCGCCGGCGAGCGTGACCCGCGCGCGTCCTCCGGCAAGGGCGGGAAGGGCGGTTCGGCCGGTCGTGGCCCGATCGCCCGGATCGGCCTGTTCTTCCGCCAGGTGGTCTCCGAGCTGCGCAAGGTCGTCCGGCCGACGCGCAGCGAGCTGCTCACGTACACCAGCGTCGTCCTGGTCTTCGTCACCGCGGTCATGGCGTTCGTCTCGGTCCTGGACTACGGGTTCGGGCACCTGGTGCTGCTGGTGTTCGGCGGCAGCTAGCCGCACCTAGACACGCAACGAAGAACTACCGAGGAAGCAGGTCAGCAGTGTCCGAGCAGTGGACCGACACCCAGGTCGAGGACCAGCAGGTGACGACCTCCGACGACTCCGTCGTCGAGGAGGCCGCGGTCGTCGATACCCCCGACGAGGCTGCGACCGACGAGGCTGCGACCGACGAGGCTGCGACCGACGAGCCGGCGACCGACGAGGCTGCGACCGACGAGGCCGAGGACGAGGTCGACCCGGCCGAGGCGTTCAAGACCGAGCTGCGCCGGGCGCCGGGCGAATGGTTCGTCGTCCACAGCTACGCGGGCTACGAGAACCGGGTGAAGGCGAACCTGGAGACCCGCATCCAGAGCCTCAACATGGAGGACTACATCTACCAGGTCGAGGTCACCATGGAAGAGGTGACCGAGATCAAGAACGGCCAGCGCAAGCAGGTCCGCCGGGTGCGCATGCCGGGCTACGTCCTGGTCCGGATGGAGCTCACCGACGAGTCGTGGGGAGCCGTCCGGCACACCCCGGGCGTCACGGGCTTCGTCGGCCACACCCACCAGCCGGTGCCGCTGAGCCTGGACGAGGTCTTCTCGATGCTCGCGCCGACGCTGGAGCGCAAGGACAAGCCGAAGACGCCCGAGATCAAGGTCGTCGACTTCGAGGTGGGCGAGTCCGTCACCGTCATGGAGGGCCCGTTCGAGACGCTGCCCGCGACCATCTCCGAGATCAACGTCGACGGCCAGAAGCTCAAGGTCCTCGTGTCGATCTTCGGCCGCGAGACTCCGGTCGAGCTGTCCTTCAGCCAGGTCGCCAAGATCTAGCGCCCGCCGTACCGCACGAGCACCCATCCACCACCGACCCACCGCAACAGCAAGGAAGCCAGGAATGCCTCCCAAGAAGAAGGTCGCAGCGCTCATCAAGCTGCAGATCCAGGCCGGCGCCGCGACGCCGGCGCCGCCGGTCGGCCCCGCGCTGGGTCAGCACGGCGTCAACATCATGGAGTTCGTCAAGGCCTACAACGCCCAGACGGAGTCCGAGCGCGGCAACGTCATCCCGGTCGAGATCACGGTCTACGAGGACCGCTCGTTCACCTTCATCACCAAGACCCCGCCCGCCGCCGAGCTGATCAAGAAGGCCGCCGGCGTGCCCAAGGGCTCCGGTGAGCCGCACAAGACCAAGGTCGGCCGGCTCACCCGCGACCAGGTCCGCGCCATCGCCCAGACCAAGATGGAGGACCTCAACGCGACCGACATCGACGCCGCGGCCAACATCATCGCGGGCACCGCGCGCTCGATGGGCATCACCGTCGAGGCCTGAGCGTTAGACAGCAGTACGACGTGGCAGGGCCGGCTTCGGCCCGGATGACCACAACTCCCTACCGAAACACCGAGGAGCAGCACGATGAAGCGCAGCAAGGCCTACCGCAGTGCGGCCGAGAAGATCGACCCCGCCCGGCTCTACCCGCCGCTCGAGGCGGTCCGGATCGCCAAGGACACATCCCACACCAAGTACGACGCGACCGTCGAGGTCGCCATGCGGCTGGGCGTCGACCCCCGCAAGGCGGACCAGATGGTCCGTGGCACGGTCAACCTCCCGCACGGCACGGGCAAGACGGCCCGGGTCCTGGTGCTGGCCACCGGCGAGCGCGCCGCGCAGGCCGAGGCGGCCGGGGCGGACTTCGTCGGTTCCGACGACATGATCGAGAAGATCCAGGGCGGCTGGCTCGACTTCGACTCGGTCGTGGCGACGCCAGACCTGATGGGCAAGGTGGGCCGGCTGGGCAAGGTGCTCGGGCCGCGCGGGCTCATGCCGAACCCGAAGACCGGCACGGTCACCATGGACGTCGCCAAGGCCGTCACCGACATCAAGGGCGGCAAGATCGAGTTCCGGGTCGACAAGCACGCGAACCTGCACTTCATCATCGGCAAGACGTCGTTCAGCGAGCAGGCGCTCGTCGAGAACTACGGCGCCGCACTGGAGGAGGTCCTGCGGCTCAAGCCGTCCGCGGCCAAGGGCCGCTACGTGCAGAAGGCGACGATGGCCACGACCATGGGCCCGGGGATCCCGCTCGACCCGAGCCGGACCCGCAACCTCCTGGTCGAGGACACCGAGGCCTGAACACCGCCCTCAGCCGAGGCGCCGTCGCGGCGGTGATCGTCGCGAGCGGCGCGCTGGTGGCGTGCTCCGGCTCGTCGGGCTCCGCGCGGATCGACAGCGGGCGGGCCACCGAGTCCAGCTCCTCCGGCAGTGCGACGTCCGGGTCGACGGACGCGGTGGGCAGCCGGGTCGACGGCGGTGTCCTGGCCGGGCGCGTTCTCTCCGCGATGCGAGCGGCCGGCTCGGCCCAGTTCTCGCTGGCCAGCTCTACGACGTCGGGCCAGGACGCCACCGGCGTCCTGCAGCTGGCCGGCAGCGGCGTGCGGGTGCGGTTCGACTTCTCCGACGGCAGCGACAAGCTGCGGGTGATCGCCGTGCCGGGCGTGCTGTACGCCGACGTCGGCGAGGTCGTGGACGGGCGGCACTGGCTCAAGGTCACGGCCGGCGGCACTGACCCGCTCTCGTCCGCGATGGCCCCGTTGCTGAGCTACATGACGAACTCCGCCGACGTCTCCGCGCAGACGTCGACCTGGGCCGCGGCCGACGGGTTCACGATGGGGGCGGCCGGGACGGTGGGTGGGACCCGGGCCACGCCGTACGTCGCCACGATCCCGCGCGAGGCGGTCCAGGCCGGGCTGCCGGACCAGTTCCGCGACATCATGAAGAAGGACATCACCGGCGACAGCCACGTCACGCTCTGGCTGGACGACAGCGACCGGCCGGTCAAGGTGCTCACCGCCGGCAGCTACGACAACAAGAACGACCAGGTCACCGTGACCTACACGGACTGGGGTCGGGCGGCGCAGGTCACCGCACCGCCCGCGTCCGACGTGATCAAGCCCTGACGGCTGACCCGTCCTCGGGAGCCGTGCCGCCCGCTCGGCGGGTCGTCCGTTCGGTCGAGCCGACCTGACCGAACGGCCGGTACTGCCCGGCCGTCGCGCGACGCACAGTCGGAGCATGCGTCGACGTTCTGCGGCCCTGGCGTTCGCCGCCTGCCTGTGCGCCGTAGTCCCGGCCTGCTCACCCGGGCCGCTCTCAGCTCCCGCCGCCCCGCCGGCGGCGAGCGCCGGCCCGGCGACCCCCAGCAGCCCAGAAGGTCCGGACGCCTCCGCCCCGACCCCGGGCAGCCCCACGACCGCCACCGCGACCAGCAACGCCGCGGCACTGGCCCAGCGGGCCGGCCACTCCGCGGCGACGCTGCGCAGTGCGCATCTGACCATCACCTCTGCGGTCGGCGGGACCCGGACGACGGTCAGCGGGCAGATCGCGTACCACCCGGTCCGGATGGACCTGACCGTCGCGGTCAGGGGGATGCGGATCCGCGAGGTGCTGGTCGGCCAGACCCTGTACCTGAAGGCCCCGGGGGCCGGCACGCCGGGCAAGCCGTGGCGCAGCCTGAGCCTGCGGCGGCTCGCGGCCTTCTCCGGGCTGGACCTCCGGTCCCTGATCAACAGCGCGAACGCGGACCCGACCGTCCAGCTGCTCAACCGGGCGGCGGACCTGCGCCTGGTGGGTGTCGAGACGGTCGGGGGCGTCCGCACCCGTCACCTGACCGGGACGGTGGACCTGGACGCGGTGTTCGCCGCGATGCCTGCGTCGGAACGCGCGACCGCGACCACATTGCAGGACATGGTCGACCAGCTCGGCGTGACGGACGACCAGATCGACGTGTGGGTCAACGACGACGAGCTGCCGGTCAAGGTCGTCCAGTCGTACCTGAGCAGTCTTGGGCCGGGCCGGTCGACGATGTACCTGAGCCGGCTGAACGCCCGCACGTCGATCTCCGCACCGCCGAGGTCGCAGGTCGCACCGTTCCCCGGGTGACGTTCCCGCCGTACGCTCCCTGCGTGGTCCCACGGGTGGTCGCGGCCGTCGTCGTTCTGGGGCTCCTGGGCGCGTGCTCACACGGGACGCCGAGCGCGGCGACCGCCACGGCCACACAGGCACCACCGATCTCGACCAAGAAGGGCGCGGTCGTCCCCGCCACCGCCCTCGCGAACCGGGTCTCGGCCGCCGTGCTGCGGGCCGGGTCGGCGCGGTTCACGCTGAGCAGCACGCTGATCGGCGGCGCCGTGGCCAAGGGCTCGGTCATCACCTCGGCGGGGGAACCGCGGCTCAGCATCGCGACCACGGGAGGCAGGCCGCTCAAGGCCCTGATCCTGCCGGGGGAGTACTACGTCGACCCGGGTCAGCCGCAGAACGGCAAGCACTGGGTCAAGCTCGGGTCGGTCAGCGGCAAGATCACCATGAAGCTGGTCGGGTCGGTCATCAGCCGCCTGGTGCAGTCCGCGGACGTCAGCTCCCTGGTCGGCGGCTGGTCCGGGGCCGGGACGTTCCGGGTCGGGTCGACCGGCAAGGTCGCCGGAGTGCGCGCCACCGAGTACGACGGGTCGCTGCCGAAGTCAGCCGTGGTGACCGGCATCCGCTCGGAGCTGGCCTCGATCCTCGGCGGCTCGGTCGGCGGGGCCAAGGTGCGGCTCTGGCTGGACGCCGCGGGCCGTCCGGTGCGGACCAGCACCGTCCTGACCCTGGACGGCTCCCCGGTGACGACGACGGTGACCTACTCGAGCTGGGGCCACGGACCGGCGATCTCGGCGCCGCCGTCGAGCGACGTCCTGTCGTTCGGCTTCTGAGCGCTCGTCCGTTTTGACCGGCCGGACCACGCGCCCGTACCCTGGGCCGAACCGTAGACCGCTGGTCATCCCTCCCGGCTCGCCGGGAGAGGTCGAAGGTCCCGCTCCGGTGGGCGACCCGCGCAGGTGGACGACGTTGCTGGTGGGCTGATGCTCGCCTGTGCGCCCCGTGCCCTGCGCCGGGGCGTTTCGCATCTCCGGGTCGGTGCCGTCGCACCGTTGGGTGCACCTGCGGGCGCCAGCGGCACAGACGTCCGCACGACCCGGAAGGAGACCCATGGCGAGGTCTGACAAGCAGGCCAGCGTCGCCGAGCTCTCGGAGAGGTTCCGCGAGGCCGGCGCCGCCGTGCTGACCGAGTACCGCGGTCTCACCGTCGCCCAGCTCACCGAGCTGCGCCGGTCGATCGGCGGCAACGCGACGTACGCGATCGTCAAGAACACGCTCACCCAGCTCGCGGCCAAGGACGCCGGGGTGACCGCGTTCGACGGTCAGCTCAGCGGCCCGTCCGCCATCGCCTTCATCACCGGTGACGCGGTGGAGACGGCCAAGGGGCTGCGCGACTTCGCGCGGGCCCACCCTCAGCTCGTCATCAAGAGCGGCTACCTGGACGGCAACCCGCTCACCGCTGCCGAGATCGCCCGGCTCGCCGACCTGGAGTCGCGCGAGGTCCTGCTGGCCAAGCTGGCCGGCGCGATGAAGGCCTCGCTCAGCCAGGCGGTCTCCCTGTTCGCCGCCCCGCTGTCGCAGACGGCGCGGTTGGTGGAGGCGCTGCGCCAGCAGCGGGAGGCGTCCGAGGAGACGGTCCCGGCCCCTGCCGCAGAGCCTGCGGCGGAGACACCGGCCGAGGCTGCGCCGCAGGCACCGGCCGAGGCCGCCGAGGCCAGTACCGACGAGAGCTGAACCCGAACACCCACCGCACTGCCTGACCGACCACCGACACAAGACCCCGACCGGGGCACTAAGGGAAGGAACGCCACCATGGCGAAGCTGGACACCACCGAGCTGCTCGACGCGTTCAAAGAGATGACGCTGCTCGAGCTCTCCGAGTTCGTGAAGCAGTTCGAGGACACCTTCGGCGTGACCGCTGCCGCGCCCGTCGCGGTCGCCGCGGCCGCTCCGGCCGGCGGTGGCGCTGCCGCCGAGGCCGAGGAGGAGCAGGACGAGTTCGACGTCGTGCTCGAGGGCGCCGGAGAGAAGAAGATCCAGGTCATCAAGGAGGTGCGTGCGCTGACCAACCTGGGCCTGAAGGAGGCCAAGGACCTGGTCGACGGGGCGCCCAAGCCGGTCCTGGAGAAGGTCAACAAGGAGGCCGCCGAGAAGGCCAAGGCCGCCCTCGAGGGCGCCGGCGCCTCGGTGACCGTCAAGTAGCACCTCGTACGACGTGCCGAAAGGCCCGGCGACCGTCAGGTCACCGGGCCTTTCGCCTGTCCTTTCGCCGTAACCTCCCCGTCCCACCCTCGTTACCTCGGGTGTGGGCGTCGAGATCCGGGTCGAGGGCCTGACCAAGAGCTTCGGCTCGCAGGTCATCTGGCAGGACGTCTCGCTCACCCTGCCCGCGGGCGAGATCTCCGTGCTGCTGGGGCCCTCGGGTACGGGCAAGTCGGTGTTCCTGAAGACCCTGGTCGGCTTGCTCCGCCCGGACAGCGGCAGCGTGTGGATCGACGGGCAGGACGTCCCCCGGCTGCGTGAACGGCACCTGTACGAGGTGCGCAAGCTGTTCGGCGTGCTGTTCCAGGACGGCGCGCTGTTCGGCTCGATGAGCCTGTACGACAACATCGCGTTCCCGCTGCGGGAGCACACCAAGAAGTCCGAGTCGCAGATCCGCGAGATCGTCCGGGACAAGATCGAGCTGGTCGGCCTGCAGGGAGCCGAGGGCAAGCTCCCGGGTGAGATCTCCGGCGGCATGCGCAAGCGGGCCGGCCTGGCCCGCGCCCTCGTCCTCGACCCCGAGATCATCCTGTTCGACGAGCCGGACTCGGGCCTGGACCCGGTCCGCACGGCGTACCTCAACCAGCTCATCGTCGACCTGAACGCCCAGATCCGGGCGACCTTCCTCATCGTCACGCACGACATCAACACCGCCCGGACCGTCCCGGACAACATCGGCCTGCTCTACCACCGGCACCTGGCGATGTTCGGCCCGCGCGAGATGCTGCTGTCGAGCCAGGAGCCGGTGGTCCGCCAGTTCCTCAACGCCCAACGGGTCGGCCCGATCGGCATGTCCGAGGAGAAGGACGCCGAGGAGCTCGCGGCCGAGCGCGACGAGGCGTTGCCGCCGCTGCCGCCGATCCCGCGCCAGCTCGAGCCCAGCGACGGCTCGGTCCGGATCACCCAGCGGCCGGCCGGCGACTGGTGCCGGACCAACGGCGTCGTACCGCCGCCCGGTTCCTTCGGCGACGTCTCCACCGCGCCGGGTGTGCTGACCGGGACCGCGCTCGCCGACGCCGGGGCGACCCGGTGACCGTCACCAGCCCGGCATCGGCCGCCCTGCGTTCGACCGGCAGCCTGTTCGCCCTCTTTGTCGACGTCGTGCGCTCGCTGCCACGCCGGCCGTTCCAGGGCAAGGAGTTCGTCAACCAGTCCTGGTTCATCGCGAGCGTCACGATCCTGCCGACGGCGTTGGTGTCGATCCCGTTCGGGGCAGTCATCGCGCTGCAGCTCGGGACGTTGACCCGGCAGATCGGTGCGCAGAGCTTCACCGGGGCCGCCAGCGTGCTGGCCATCCTGCGCGAGGCCAGCCCGATCGTGACCGCGCTGCTCATCGCGGGCGCGGGCGGATCGGCGATCTGCGCCGACCTCGGCTCGCGGAAGATCCGCGAGGAGATCGACGCGCTCGAGGTGCTGGGCATCAGCCCGATCCAGCGGCTCGTCGTCCCGCGGGTGCTTGCCACCATGTTCGTCTCGGTCCTGCTCAACGGTCTGGTGTCCGTGGTGGGGACGGTCGGCGGCTACTTCTTCAACGTCGTCCTGCAGGGCGGTACGCCGGGTGCCTACCTCGCGTCGTTTACGGCCGTCGCGCAGCTGCCCGACCTGTGGGCCGGCGAGGTCAAGGCGCTGGTCTTCGGGCTCATCGCGGCCGTCGTCGCGTCGTACAAGGGCCTCACTGCGGGCGGCGGGCCGAAGGGTGTCGGCGACGCGGTGAACCAGTCGGTCGTGATCACGTTCATGCTGCTGTTCGTCACGAACTTCGTGCTGACCGCTGTCTACTTCCAGCTCGTCCCGGCGAAGCTCGGATGAAGACGATCGCCCGCCCCTTCGCGGCGCTCGAGGACCTCGGCGGCCAGCTGCTGTTCTACGTCCGCAGCATCGGGTGGAGTGCCCGGACGATCCACCGCTACCGCAAGGAGGTGCTGCGCCTGCTGGCCGAGGTCAGCCTGGGCAGCGGCGCCCTCTCGGTCATCGGCGGCACCGTCGGCGTCATCACGTTCCTCGCCTTCTTCACCGGCACCGAGGTCGGGCTGCAGGGGTACCAGGCGCTGAACCAGCTCGGCACCGGTGCGTTCGCCGGCTTCATCTCGGCGTACTTCAACACCCGGGAGATCGCCCCGCTCGTCGCGGGTCTGGCGCTCGCGGCCACTGTCGGCTGCGGCTTCACCGCCCAGCTCGGCGCCATGCGCATCTCCGAGGAGATCGACGCGCTCGAGGTCATGGGCATCCCGAGCCTGCCGTTCCTGGTCACCGCGCGGATGATCGCGGGGCTGGTCGCGGTGATCCCGCTCTACGTGATCGGGCTGCTCTCGTCGTACGCCGCGACAAGGTTCATCACGACGGGCTACTACGGGCAGTCCAAGGGAACGTACGACCACTACTTCCACCTGTTCTTGCCGCCGGGCGACGTCGTGTGGTCGTTCGTCAAGGTCCTCGTGTTCGCGGTCGTGATCATCGCGATCCACTGCTACTACGGCTACCACGCCAGCGGCGGACCGGCCGGGGTCGGGATCGCCGTCGGCAAGGCCGTGCGCACCTCGATCGTCGCCATCAACGTCATCGACTTCTTCCTGTCGCTGGCGATCTGGGGGGCCACGACGACGGTCAGGATCGCGGGGTAGCGCGATGCTGCTCGCTGCCCGCAAGCCCGAGTCGCTGGCGCCGCGCATCGGCCGCGCGTCGGCCGGCCTGGCGTTCCTCGTCCTCCTCACCCTGCTCGTCGGCCTGGCGGTGGCGACGTACCAGCAGCGGTTCACCCCCGTCGTACGCGTCACCCTGCTGACCGACCACATCGGCAACCAGCTGCAGAGCCGGTCCGATGTGAAGATCCGCGGCCTGATCGTCGGCTCGGTGCGCTCGGTCAGCAGCGACGGCGACGGCGCGCGCATCCAGCTCGCCCTGCAGCCGGGCGCGGCCCGGAACATCCCGGCCAACGTGTCGGCCCGGTTGCTCCCGAAGACGCTGTTCGGCGAGCGGTACGTCGAGCTGGTGCCTCCGGCGACGCGCGGCCCGGCGATCGCGGCCGGCGACGTCATCCCGCAGGACCGCAGCTCCAGCGCGATCGAGCTGGAGCAGGTGTTCGACGACCTGCTGCCGCTGCTGCAGGCCGTGCAGCCGCAGAAGCTGTCGGCCACCCTCAACGCCATGGCCACCGCCCTGGACGGTCGCGGTGAGCAGCTGGGCCAGAGTCTGGTCGCGCTGGACGCCTATCTCAGAGGGCTGAACCCGCACCTGCCCGCGCTCACCAGCGACCTCCGGCGGCTCACGTCGGTCGCCTCGACCTACGCCGATGCGGCGCCCGACCTGCTGACGACCGTCCGGAACCTCTCGACGACCGCCGACACACTTGTCGCGCGGCAAGATTCGCTCGGCCCGTTCCTGCGCGGCGTGACGGGCCTGGCCAACGTGGGCACGTCGTTCCTGCAACAGAACGGCGACCGGATCATCCGGGTCGGGCAGCTGAGCCGGCCGACGCTCGCGACTCTGGCGCGGTACTCGCCCGAGCTGCCCTGTCTGGCCCAAGGGCTCACCGCCATCGAGCCGCGCCTCACCCAGGCGTTCGCCGACGATGCGCTGCACATCACGCTGGAGGTCGTCCAACCGCGCCCGGCCTACCGGCCGGGCCAGGAGCCGGCCTTCGCCGACACCTCCGGGCCGGACTGCCGCGGACTCCCTCATCCCGGAGGCTCGCAGGCGCATCCCTACCAGCCCAAGCAGTTCGACGACGGCACGGGTGGCGACGGCACGAGTGCGGACGCGATCCCGGGTGCGCTGTCGATGGGCGACGCGGGTACGCCGGAAGAGCAGCGCGTGACCAACGCTCTGTTCGAGCCGGAGCTCGGCCCGGACCCGGCGCCGGTGTCGAACCTGCTGCTGGGCCCGATGGTGCGCGGCACGGTGGTGAACCAGCGATGAGAACGACCGCGAGCCTGGTCAAGCTGCTGATCTTCGCGGCGGTGACGCTGCTGGCCTTCGGGGTCCTGGCCGGGACGATCGCCAACGTCCAGCTCGGCGACAAGACGCACTACACGGCGGTCTTCACCGACGCCGCCGGCCTGCAGAAGGGCGACGACGTCCGCGTCGCCGGTGTCCGGGTCGGCGAGGTGACGGGCATCTCCGTCGTCGCCGGACCCGGCCGGGCCGAGGCGAAGGTCGGTCTGTCGGTGCTGCGCAGCGCGCCGCTGACCCAGGGCACGAACGCGGTCATCCGCTACCGCAACCTGATCGGGCAGCGGTTCGTGGCGCTGACCCAAGGGACCGGCGGCGCCGGCCTGTTGGCCTCCGGCGCGACCATCCCGGACTCGCGGACCCAGCCGGCTCTGGACCTGGACGTGCTGTTCAACGGGTTCAAGCCGCTGTTCGCGGCGCTGTCGCCCGACGACGTGAACCAGCTCTCCGGCGAGATCATCCAGGTGCTGCAGGGCGAGGGTGGCAGCATCAACCAGCTGCTGGCCCACACCGCGTCACTGACGTCGACCCTGGCCGACCGCGACGCCGTCATCGGTCAGACGATCACCAACCTCAACCTCGTGCTCGGGACCGTCGAGCAGCGCGACGGCCAGCTCGGCTCGCTCGTCGACCAGATGGACCGGTTCGTCTCGGGTCTGGCTGCCGACCGCTCGGTCATCGGCAGCTCGTTGGCCAACATCAACGCGCTCGCCGACCAGACCGCTGACCTGCTGGTCGCCGCGCGTCCGCCGCTCAAGGCCGACATCGGCCAGCTGCGCGACCTGGCTGCCCTGCTGAACAAGCCGGCGAACACCAAGGTGTTCGAGCAGTTCGCGGACAACCTGCCGGTCAAGCTCAGCAAGATCACCCGCACCGCGACGTACGGGTCGTTCTTCAACTTCTACCTGTGCGACTTCGACGGCGTCGTGGTGGTCCCGACCTCGACCAAGAACGTCACCGTGCCGGTGGGCAACGGCGTCGGCCACGTCGATGCGGCCAGGTGCTCATGAGCGTTCCTATCCGCGAGCGCGACCCCCGGCCGATCGGTGCCATCGGCCTGGTGGTCATCGCGCTGTTCGTCTACCTGGCCTTCAACATCCAGAAGCTGCCGTTGATCGGCGGCGGCACGACGTACCACGCAGCCTTCGCCGAGGCCGGCGGCATCCGCTCCGGCGACCCGGTCCGGATCGCCGGCGTCACCGTCGGCAAGGTCACCGGCGTCGACCTGGAGAACGCCCACGTCATGGTGACGTTCACGGTGAAGGACGGCCCGCGGCTCGGCGACCGGACCCTCGCCGCCGTCAAGCTGCAGACCCTGCTCGGCAAGAAGTACCTCGAGGTCACACCGTCCGGGCCGGGGCATCTGAAGAGCTCCGGTGAGATCCCGCTGGGCCGGACGACCTCGTCGTACGACGTGGTGGACGCGTTCTCCGACCTCACGACGACCACCGAACAGATCGACACGGGACAGTTGGCCCAGGCCCTGACGACACTGTCGACCGAGTTCAAGAACAGCCCGGACGACGTGAAGGCGTCGCTCGACGGCCTGTCCCGCCTGTCGCGCACGGTCGCGTCCCGCGACGACCAGCTGCGCGAGCTGCTGGCCCGCGCCCACGCGGTCACCGGCGTCGTCGCGAGCCGCAACACCCAGGTGGCATCGCTGATCCACAACGGTGACCTGCTGCTGCAGGAGCTCGACCAGCGCCGGGCGGCGATCCACACCCTGTTCCTCAACACGTCCCGGCTCGCGGTCCAGCTGACCGGGCTGGTCGACGACAACCGCGCGCAGCTCGCGCCGGCGCTGGCCGAGCTGCACCAGGTGCTGAAGACCCTGCAGACCGAGGAGGCCTCGCTCAGCAACGGTGTGCGGATGCTGGCGCCGTTCACCCGGGTCTTCGCCAACGCGCTCGGCAACGGTCCGTGGTTCGACGCCTGTGTGCCGAACCTGGTCGTCCCCGCGGTCACGCCCGGGCTGCCCGCGGCCGGGTGCCCGGGTGGAGGCGCGCGATGAGCGCTGCGACCGGGGTGCGTAGCGTGGTGGGCCGGCTGTCGCCGGCCGGGGTCATCGCCGCCGGGGTGGTGCTGGTCCTCGCCATGGCCGCCGCCATCGTCTTCTGGCCGGGGTCCTCGACCGTGCGCGTGACGGCCCACCTGTCGAGTGCGGTCGGGCTCTATCCCGGCTCCGACGTCCGCATCCTCGGCGTACCGGTCGGGCACGTCGTGTCGGTGGAGCCGGCCGGCGACAGCGTCACCGTGGTGATGGAGTACGACGGCAAGTACCGGGTGCCCGCCGATGCGCAGGCCGCGGTGATCGCGCCGTCGCTGGTCAGCGACCGCTACGTGCAGCTGCTGCCGGCGTACACCGGTGGGCCGGCGCTGCACTCCGGGGCCGACATCCCCCTCGCCCGCACCGCCGTACCGGTCGAGCTGGACCAGGTCACCGGCAACCTCGACCGGCTGTCCAACGCGCTCGGTCCGAACGGCGCCAACCGGAACGGCGCACTGTCCGGGCTGCTGGACACGGCGTCGAAGAACCTGGACGGCAACGGACAACGGATCCACGACGCCGTCGGCGACCTCTCCCAGGCCACCGCGACCTTGGCCGGCGGCCGCGACGACCTCTTCTCGACCGTCAAGAACCTGCAGGCGTTCACGAGCACCCTGGCGGCCAACGACCCGGAGGTACGCCGGCTGAACACCGACCTGGCCAGCGTCTCCGACCAGCTGGCCGGCGAGCGGGGCGACCTCGGCGGCGCGTTGCAGAACCTCGCCGTGGCGCTCGGTGCCGTGTCGAGCTTCGTCCACGACAACCGCTCCGCCC
Source organism: Actinomycetales bacterium (assembly GCA_045807245.1). Classification (GTDB taxonomy): domain Bacteria; phylum Actinomycetota; class Actinomycetes; order Actinomycetales; family CAVURS01; genus CAVURS01. Next base: position 11,094 of record JBJMHS010000050.1, on the reverse strand, counting down.
TGACGACCGACGTGACGCAGCTGGCGGACGTCACGACTGCGGTGGCCAAGCAGAAGGACGCGATCGCCGAGACGCTGCGCAACGCGCCGGTGGCCCTGTCGAACCTCAGCCACGCGTACGACGCGGCGTCCGGAACGCTGGACAACCGGATCGACCTGCCCGGCGCGGAGGGCGTGAGCCAGCTGCTCTGCGGCCTGGTCGGGCACGGCACCAGCAACGCGACCGGCAGCCAGCTGTGCGACGCGTTCAACGCCTTGAACGACCGGCTGTCCGCACTCGGCGACAACGGCACCGGCGACCTGCCGCTCGGCCTGCTCGGTTCCCCGCTGCCCTCGGCGTCGGGGGTGACCCCGTGAGCGGCCTCGCGCGCCTGCTGCGCCGTCCGCGGTGGATGGCGGCGGCCCTCGTGCTCCCCCTGGCGGCACTCACCGGCTGCCAGGGGGCCTACGACCTGCCGTTGCCCGGTGGCGCCGCGATGGACGGCAAGGGCTACCAGGTCACCGCCCAGTTCGCCGACGTCATGGACCTCGTCCCCCAGTCGGCGGTGAAGGTCAACGACGTGACCGTCGGCAAGGTCGAGCGGATCACGGTCGACGGTTGGACCGCCCAGGTGACCATGCGAGTGCGCGACTCCGTGGTCCTGCCCGCCAACGCGACCGCCGAGCTGAAGCAGACCAGCCTGCTCGGCGAGAAGTACGTCGAGCTGGCCGCGCCGGCCGACGTGGCGCCACAGGGCCGGCTCACCAACGGCGCGCAGATCCCGCTCGCGCGCAGCTCCCGCACCCCCGAGGTCGAAGAGGTGCTGGGCGCGCTGTCGCTGTTGCTCAACGGCGGCGGGGTCGGCCAGCTCAAGATCATCACCAGCGAGCTCGACAAGGCCACCCACGGCAACGAGACGGCGATCCGGGACCTGGTCGGCCAGCTGAACACGTTCGTCGGCGGGCTCGACCAGCAGAAGTCGCAGATCGTGAAGGCGCTCGACGCCGTCGACCGGCTGTCCGGCCGACTGGCGGCGCAGCGACAGGACCTGGGCGTCGCGCTGGACCACCTGCCGGCCGGGCTCAAGGTCCTGGCCGACGAACGAGCCCAGCTGACCTCCATGCTGACCGCGCTCGACCGGCTCGGCGCGGTGGGGACGCGCGTCGTGTCGGCCAGCCAGGCGAACACCGTGGCCGACCTCAAGGCGCTCAAGCCGACGCTCACCCAGCTGACCGCCTCCGGCGACGACCTGCCGAACTCGTTGCGGCTCTTGCTGTCGTTCCCGTTCCCGGACGACGCGGCCAGTGGCGCCATCAAGGGCGACTACGCGAACCTGCACGCGACGCTGGACCTCAACCTGCCCGAGCTCTTGAAGCAGAACGCCGCCGGGCTCCGGTCCGGCGCGGGCCTGCCGGCGCTGCCGGCGCTGCCGGCGCTGCCGAGCCAGCCGGCGCTCCCGACCCTGCCCGGGCTGTGCGTCCCGTTGGTGCCGTGCGGAACGGGAGCCGACGGCGGCACCGGCACCCCCGGCGTACCGGATGCCGCGTCCCTGCTGACGTCGCTCCGGCAGTCGCTGCAGTCCGGGTCAGGCCTGCCGTCGCTGCCGTCGCTGCCGTCGCTGCCCAGCGGTTCCGTGACGCCGTCCCAGTCCGGGCTGCTGGCCCTGCTCCTGGGAGGGCTCGGCTCATGATCCGCCGGTCGGTCAAGCTCCAGCTGGTCGCGTTCCTGGCCATCACGATGCTCGCGGTCTCGTTCCTGTCCGCGCGTTACGTGGGCCTGGGGGACAAGCTGTTCGGCGGCAGCTACGTGGTCACCGCGGACTTCGCCGACAGTGGCGGCATCTTCTCCGGCGCCGAGGTCACCTACCGCGGCGTCCAGGTCGGACGGGTGGACCGGCTGCGCCTGACCCCGGGCGGTGTCCTGGTCGACCTGCGGCTGGACAAGGGGACCCGCGTCCCGACCGACGCCAAGGCGGTCGTGGCCGACCGGTCCGCGGTCGGGGAGCAGTACGTCGACTTGGAGCCGCAGCGTGACATCGGGCCGTATCTCGACGCGGGCGGACGGATCGCGCGCGCGAACACCGCGATCCCGGTGCCCGTCGCGACCGTGCTCAAGGACGTCGACACGACGGTGGGCTCGGTCGACCGGCAGCAGCTGGTGACGGTGGTCGACGAGCTGGGTACCGCGTTCGCGAGCGGCGGCCGGGATCTGCAGCGGCTGCTCGACGCGGGCGACGCGCTCACCCGGTCGGCGACGGAGGCGCTGCCGCAGACCGTGCAGCTGATCAACGACGGCAGCACCGTGCTGGCGACCCAGCAGGCGAGCTCGGCGGCGATCCTCACCTTCAGCACGGACCTGCGGCTGCTCAGCGGCACGCTCAAGGCCCACGACTCCGACGTCCGGGCCGTGCTGGACCGTGGCACGTTGGCCAGTGCCGAGGTCAGAAAACTGTTGCAGGACAACCGGACTGGGCTCTCGACGCTGCTCGCGAACCTCGTCACCGTCGGCCAGGTGACCGCCGTGAACAACGACGGCCTCCGCCAGATCCTGGTGACCTACCCGGACGTCGTGGCCGGCAGCTTCACCGTGCTGCCGGGCGACGGCACCGCGCACTTCGGCATGGTCCTCAACGCCGGCGACCCGCCCACCTGCCTCGAGGGGTACGGCCGCACCCGCCGTACCGACCCGAACCAGACCAGCGACCTGCCGCCGGTGAACACGGCCGCACACTGCGCGGCCCCCCCGGGATCGGCGACGTCCGTCCGCGGCGCCCAGAACGCCCCCCGCCCCCACTGACCACTGACCACTGACCACTGACCACTGACCCGGCGCCCCCCGCCCGCCTGCTGCTGTGCCCTCTGAATGCCGCTTTGCCCCCTGAAAGCCGCTTTGCCCCCTGAAAGCCGCTCCACGCCGCCTTCCGCCCCTGCTGCAGCGGCTTTCGGAGGGTAAAGCGGCTTTCGGGGGATACGACGGGCCGTAACCCGGGCGGGCGCGGCTCGTTATCCCAGTGAGAAGCAGCAGCCGGACGGGAGAGGCAGAGTGACCGCAGTGCTCGCGCGCACCTTGGGGGCGCACTCGGACGACGAGCCGGCCAGAGAGCCCGCCGATGCGGCGGACGGGCCGGCGAGCTCGACGCGCTGGCGGCGGCGGGCCCCCGGGATCGACCTCACCCTCGCGCTGGCGCTCGTGGCCGCAATGGTCCTCGCGGCCGTCCTCGGGCACCAGGCCCTGGACCAGCGTTCGGTGGCGCAGAACCGGAACGACGCCATGGCAGCCGCGCGGCAGGTCGCCGTGAACTTCTCGACTCTCGACTACCGGACGTTCGACCGCGACACGGCCCGAGTGACTGCCGTCGCGACCGGAGCCTTCCGCACCGACTTCGCCGCGCAGGCCGCCCGAATCAAGCAGGTCGTCATCGCCAACAAGTCGGTCTCGACGGGCACCGTCGGCCAGACGGCTCTGGTCTCCGCATCGGACAAGACCGCGCGCGTGCTCCTCGCGCTCGACGCGTCGGTCACCAACACCAGCACGTCCGGACCGACGGCCCGGCACTACCGCGTGCAGCTGGACCTGGCCAAGGTCGACGGTCACTGGCTGGCCAGCCAGCTGCAGTTCGTCGGATGAGGGTCGTCGGATGAGGAACGCCACACCTAGCGCAGCCAGCACCGGTGCCAAGTCCGCCGGAGCGGCCCGCCGGCGCATCGCCGGCGACCGTCGCCGCACGATCGACCTCACCGACCGCGCCGAGGTGCTGTCCAGCCGGGACGTGCCGGTCGCCGTACCAGGCAAGGAGGCCGACGAGCAGCCGGCGCCGGCGCGGGACGCCGCTGCCGACGCCGGCGTACGTCGTCGTCCGCGCTGGGTGGCGACCGCGCTCGCCGTGTGTCTGGTCGCCGTCCTCGCCGCGTGCCTGCTGGCCGTGGTCACGACCCGGGCCGACCGGACCGACATGCGGGCCGGCGACTCCGCCCTCGCCGCCGCCAGGAACAGTGCGGCGACCATCCTGAGCTACGACTACCGGCACCTGGACACCGACTTCGCCCAGGCCGCCGCGCTGACGACCGGATCGTTCCGGACCGACTACCAGGCCACGACGGCCAAGGCGGTCAAGCAGCTGGCCACGCAGACGCAGGCCGTCGTCGTGGCCAAGGTCGTCGCCGGGGGAGTCGTCAGCTCCACGGCCGACCGGGCCACGGTGCTGCTGTTCGTCAACCAGACGACAACGTCCAACCGGCTCTCGGCGGCCAAGACGGACCTCAACCGGGTGCAGTTGACGATGACCCGGTCCGGCTCGCGCTGGCTGGTCAGCGGGCTCAGGGCGCTCTAGCGGGAGCGGCAGGCCGCGACGACCGGTGCGAGGCGGGCCAGGTCGTCCGGGCCCTGCAGGTCGGGCAGTGCGACGAACACGGTCGAGACACCGAGCCCGGCCAGCTGCCGGTACCGCGTGACGTGGTCGGCCGCGACGCCGGCGTGGTGGGCCCGCGCGTAGGCCGGCGCGGAGGTGCGGCCACGCAGCTGCTCGACGCGGCGGGCGGCGTCGTCGCGGTCCACCCCGAGGACCGGGACGTCGAGGACGGTGACGGCCACCTCGGCCGGGTCGCGGCCCGCCTCGGCGCAGGCCACCCGCAGGCGCTCGATGCCCGGCTGCAGGACGTCGAGGCGGGAGGGCAGGTTGCACGCGTCGCCGCGGCGCGCGGCGATGCCGAGCAGCCGCGGGCCGCGCCCGCCCACGACGACCGGCACCGGCCCGACCGGCCGCGGGTAGGACGTGGTCTCCGGCAGCTGCACCAGGTCCCCGTCGTACGCCGCGGTGCCCGGCCGCCAGAGCGCGCGCATCGTCTCGATGCCGCGCTCGAGCAGGTCCAGCCGCTCGCCGGCGGAAGGGAACGGGACGTCGTACGCCGCGTGCTCCCGGCCCCACCAGCCGGCGCCCACCCCGCAGAAGGCCCGGCCCCCGCTCAGCACGTCGAGGGTGGCGACCGCCTTGGCCAGCAAGCCGGGCCGGCGCCACGAGAGGGGCGAGACCAGTGGGCCCAGCCGCAGCCCGGGCGCGGCGCCGGCGAGCAGGCCCAGGGTCACGAACGGTTCGGGCAGGTCCTCCCACTCGCGCCCGACCTGCGGGATCTGGATCAGGTGGTCCATCAGCGCGAGGCCGTCCAGGCCGGCCTGCTGGGCCGCCCGGGCCACCGCGACGAGCCAACCGGCCGGATCCTTGCCCCAGGGAAACCTCGACACCTGCAGGACGAACTCCAGGCCGGTCCCGCCACGATGCTGGTCGGGGTCATCCGGTCGGCCGGGTTGGTCATGTGCGTCGGGCGGCGCGTGCTCGGTCAGTACGGCGACGGGCCCGGCCGACCCGCCGCTGACCAGCGTCACGAGGTCCCAGCCCTCGGCCTCCAGGTCGGCCCGGACCGTCCGCGCCGAGTCCAGCTGCCCGGCCAGTACGGCGGCCGGCACGGGCCGGTCGCGGAGCCGGTTGCGGTCGCGGCAGAGCCGCGCGGGCGTGTCCAGGACGACCGCCACGGCCGGCAGTCCCGCGGCCCGGGCCAGCGCGAGCCAGGCCCGCCGTCGTACCGGGTCCAGGCCCAGGGTGTCCACGACCGTGGTCAGGCCGCGGCCGGCCCGGGCCGCAACCACCGTCTCGAGCAGCGCGAACGCGTCCGCCGAGGCGTCCAGGTCGGCCGGACCGCTGCCCACGACCGCGCGCAAGGCGTCCGACGAGACGACCTCGGTGGCCCGGTACCGCGCGGCCGCCCAGGTCGACTTGCCCGAGCCGGACGGGCCGACCAGCACCACGAGGGCCGGGTCCGGGATCGCGACCGGCGGAGCCCCGTCGTCGTCCCCGTCCGCTCCCATGCCTCCGCATCCTCCCAGCCCGGCGTCGTACCCCTCGAAAGCCGCTGGCGGGGCCGTATCCGGCTCCGACGGCGGCTTTCGGGGGGTGAAGCGGCTTTGGGAGGGCACCTGACTGAGGGGTACGACGCGCGGCGCGGGTGTGGAAAAGGGGCGATGCCCTTGACGGAAGGGCCTTCGAGGGTCATCTTGGTGGCGAGCCTCTGGCTGCCCGCGTGACGACACCGCGGGCGCGCTTGAGGCCACTGGACGTGCTCAAGTGCACGTGTTATTGTGGCGCCTTGCGCTGTCTTCCGTCCCCGCCTGTACCGAGTTTCGTCCTGCCTTCGCGCAGCTCACGACGCCGATACGGATCCGGGGCGATCGCCATGCGCATCGAGTTGTCGCAGTGAGATCCACAGCTCATTGAGACTGACACAGGCCCGTGGAAGGACCCTCCTTGGCTGCCCCGCGCACCGCCCAGAACATCACTCGTTCGTCCGCACTCACGGCCTCCGGCCGTATCTCTTTCGCCAAGATCCGGGAACCACTTGAGGTTCCCGACCTGCTTGCTCTGCAGACCGACAGCTTCGACTGGCTGCTCGGCAACGAGCGCTGGGCCACCCGGCTCGCCGACGGCAAGGCCGCCGGGCGCGAGGACCTGAACGAGAAGTCCGGCCTCGAGGAGATCTTCGAGGAGATCTCGCCGATCGAGGACTTCTCCGGCTCGATGAGCCTGTCGTTCCGCGACCACCGCTTCGAGCCCGCCAAGTACTCCATCGAGGAGTGCAAGGAGCGGGACATGACCTACTCGGCCCCGCTGTTCGTCACGGCCGAGTTCATGAACGCCACGACCGGTGAGATCAAGAGCCAGACCGTCTTCATGGGCGACTTCCCGCTCATGACCGAGCGCGGCACCTTCGTCATCAACGGCACCGAGCGCGTCGTGGTCAGCCAGCTGGTCCGCTCGCCGGGCGTCTACTTCGAGCGCACCGCGGACAAGACGTCGGACAAGGACATCTACACGTCCAAGGTCATCCCGTCCCGTGGCGCCTGGCTGGAGTTCGAGATCGACAAGCGCGACATGGTCGGCGTCCGCGTCGACCGCAAGCGCAAGCAGTCGGTGACGGTGCTGCTGAAGGCGCTGGGCATGTCGGAGGCCGACATCCTGGAGCAGTTCGGCGACGCCGAGTCGATGCGCCAGACCCTGGAGAAGGACCACACGACCGGCCAGGACGACGCGCTGCTCGACATCTACCGCAAGCTCCGTCCGGGCGAGCCCCCGACGCGTGAGGCCGCGCAGAACCTGCTCGACAACCTCTACTTCAACCACAAGCGCTACGACCTGGCCAAGGTCGGGCGGTACAAGATCAACAAGAAGCTCGGCCAGGAGCAGCCGCTGAGCAACAGCGTGCTGAACCTCGACGACATCGTCGCGACCATCAGGCTGCTGGTCTCCCTGCACGCCGGCAACACGAGCATGCCGGGGACGCGCGACGGCAAGCCGTACGACGTACGCGTCGAGGTCGACGACATCGACCACTTCGGCAACCGTCGCCTGCGTACCGTCGGCGAGCTGATCCAGAACCAGGTACGCACCGGCCTGTCCCGGATGGAGCGGGTCGTGCGCGAGCGGATGACGACCCAGGACGTCGAGGCGATCACGCCGCAGACCCTGATCAACATCCGGCCGGTCGTCGCCTCCATCAAGGAGTTCTTCGGCACCAGCCAGCTCTCGCAGTTCATGGACCAGACCAACCCGCTGGCCGGCCTGACCCACAAGCGCCGTCTGTCGGCGCTCGGCCCCGGTGGTCTGTCCCGTGACCGCGCGGGCATGGAGGTCCGCGACGTCCACCCCAGCCACTACGGCCGGATGTGCCCGATCGAGACGCCGGAAGGCCCGAACATCGGCCTCATCGGCTCGCTGTCGGCGTACGGCCGGATCAACGCGTTCGGGTTCGTCGAGACGCCGTACCGCCTGGTCACCAAGGGCAAGGTGTCGGACGAGGTCCGCTACCTGACCGCGGACGAGGAGGACGAGCACGTCATCGCCCAGGCCAACGCCCCGCTGACCGCGGACGGCCACTTCGCCGAGGACCGGGTCACGGTCCGGACGAAGGGCGGAGAGGTCGAGTACGTCGCGCCGACGGACGTCGACTTCATGGACGTCTCGGCCCGCCAGATGGTCTCGGCCGCGACGGCGATGATCCCGTTCCTCGAGCACGACGACGCCAACCGGGCGCTCATGGGTTCGAACATGCAGCGCCAGGCCGTCCCGCTCGTGAAGTCCGAGGCGCCGCTGGTCGGCACCGGCATGGAGTTCCGTGCCGCCCTGGACAGCGGTGACGTGGTCCGCGCGGAGAAGGCCGGCGTCGTGTCCGAGGTCTCGGCCGACACCGTGAACGTGGCCAACGACGACGGCACGACGACGACGTACCGCGTCGCGAAGTTCCGGCGCTCGAACCAGGGCACGGCCTACAACCAGCACACGACGGTCAACGAGGGTGACCGGGTCGAGGTCGGCAACGTCCTCGCCGACGGCCCCTCGACCGACCAGGGCGAGATGGCGCTGGGCCGCAACCTGCTCGTGGCGTTCATGCCGTGGGAGGGCCACAACTACGAGGACGCGATCATCCTCAGCCAGCGCCTGGTGCAGGACGACGTCCTCTCCTCGATCCACATCGAGGAGCACGAGGTCGACGCCCGCGACACCAAGCTGGGGCCGGAGGAGATCACCCGGGACATCCCGAACGTCTCCGAGGAGGTCCTGGCCGACCTGGACGAGCGCGGCATCATCCGCATCGGCGCCGAGGTCGGCAACGGCGACATCCTGGTCGGCAAGGTGACGCCCAAGGGCGAGACCGAGCTGACCCCGGAGGAGCGGCTGCTGCGCGCGATCTTCGGCGAGAAGGCCCGCGAGGTGCGCGACACGTCGCTGAAGGTGCCGCACGGCGAGTCCGGCACCATCATCGGCGTCAAGGTGTTCGACCGCGAGGAGGGCGACGAGCTCCCACCGGGCGTGAACCAGCTGGTGCGGGTCTACGTCGCTCAGAAGCGCAAGATCACCGACGGCGACAAGCTCGCCGGGCGGCACGGCAACAAGGGTGTGATCTCCAAGATCCTGCCCGTCGAGGACATGCCGTTCCTCGAGGACGGCACCGCCGTCGACGTCGTGCTGAACCCGCTGGGCGTGCCGAGCCGGATGAACATCGGGCAGGTCCTCGAGACCCACCTCGGCTGGGTGGCCAGCCGCGGCTGGGAGATCCAGGGCAGTCCCGAGTGGGCCTCCGGCATGCCGAAGGACGCCTATGCGGCCGGTCCGGGCACTCGGGTCGCGTCGCCGGTGTTCGACGGCGCGCGTGAGGACGAGATCACCGGGCTGCTGGCATCGACGCTGCCGACCCGCGACGGCGACCGTCTGGTCGACGGCGCCGGCAAGGCCGTGCTGTTCGACGGCCGCACCGGCGACCCGTTCCCCGAGACGGTCGCAGTCGGCTTCATGTACATCCTGAAGCTGCACCACCTGGTCGACGACAAGATCCATGCCCGCTCGACCGGCCCGTACTCGATGATCACGCAGCAGCCCCTGGGTGGTAAGGCCCAGTTCGGCGGCCAGCGGTTCGGCGAGATGGAGGTCTGGGCGCTGGAGGCCTACGGCGCGGCGTACGCGTTGCAGGAGCTCCTGACGATCAAGTCCGACGACGTCGTGGGCCGGGTCAAGGTGTACGAGGCCATCGTCAAGGGCGAAAACATCCCCGAGCCGGGCATCCCCGAATCGTTCAAGGTGCTGATCAAGGAGATGCAGTCGCTGTGCCTCAACGTCGAGGTGCTCTCCAGCGACGGCATGCAGGTCGAGATGCGCGACAGCGACGAGGACGTGTTCCGCGCGGCCGAGGAGCTCGGCATCGACCTGTCCCGGCGTGAGCCCAGCAGCGTCGAAGAGGTCTGAGTCCCGCTTCATCACCGACGAGTTCCGTACGACGACACCACCCAGCGACTAGACACACTTCGCGAAGACTGAAGCGAGAGAAGGACACACGTGCTCGACGTCAACCTGTTCGACGAGCTCCGCATCGGGCTGGCCACGGCGGAGGACATCCGCCAGTGGTCGCACGGCGAGGTCAAGAAGCCGGAGACGATCAACTACCGCACCCTGAAGCCGGAGAAGGACGGGCTCTTCTGCGAGAAGATCTTCGGCCCCACCCGGGACTGGGAGTGCTACTGCGGCAAGTACAAGCGGGTCCGGTTCAAGGGCATCATCTGCGAGCGCTGCGGCGTCGAGGTGACCCGCGCGAAGGTCCGGCGTGAGCGGATGGGCCACATCGAGCTCGCGGCTCCGGTCACCCACATCTGGTACTTCAAGGGCGTGCCGAGCCGGCTCGGGTACCTGCTCGACCTGGCGCCGAAGGACCTGGAGAAGGTCATCTACTTCGCGGCGTACATGATCACGTCCGTCGACGAGGAGGGCCGCCACCGCGACCTGCCCTCGCTCGAGGCGCAGATCGAGGTCGAGAAGAAGGAGGTCGACAACCGCAAGGAAGCCGACATCGCGGCCCGGGCCAAGCGGCTCGAGGACGACATCGCCCAGCTGGAGGCGGAGGGCGCCAAGAGCGACCAGCGCCGCAAGGTCAAGGAGTCGGCCGAGCGCGAGATGGCGCAGATCCGTCGTCGTGCGGACGCGGAGATCGACCGCCTGGACACGGTCTGGGACCGGTTCAAGAACCTCAAGGTCCAGGACCTCGAGGGCGACGAGGTGCTCTACCGCGAGATGCGCGAGCGCTTCGGCCTGTACTTCGACGGCAGCATGGGTGCGGCCGCGATCCAGCGCCGGCTCGAGACGTTCGACCTCGAGGCCGAGGCCCAGTCCCTGCGCGGGATCATCCAGACCGGCCGCGGCCAGCGCAAGACGCGGGCCCTGAAGCGGCTCAAGGTGGTCTCCGCGTTCCTCACCACGCGCAACAGCCCGATGGGCATGGTGCTCGACTGCGTGCCGGTCATCCCGCCGGACCTGCGCCCGATGGTGCAGCTCGACGGTGGCCGGTTCGCGACGAGCGACCTGAACGACCTGTACCGCCGGGTGATCAACCGGAACAACCGGCTCAAGCGACTGCTCGACCTGGGCGCGCCGGAGATCATCGTCAACAACGAGAAGCGCATGCTGCAGGAGGCCGTCGACGCGCTGTTCGACAACGGCCGTCGCGGCCGGCCGGTCACCGGCCCGGGCAACCGCCCGCTGAAGTCGCTGTCCGACCTGCTCAAGGGCAAGCAGGGCCGGTTCCG
>JBJMHS010000049.1:0-35704 GCA_045807245.1 Actinomycetales bacterium | reverse complement strand
AGGGTGCGCAGGAAGGTCGACTTGCCGCAGCCGGACGGGCCGATGAACGCCGTCACCGACCGCGGCTCGATGGTCATGCTGACGTCCTGCACGGCGAGGAACGACCCGTAGTAGACGTTCAGTCCCGAGACGTCGATTCGCTTGGCCATGTCTGTGGGTTTCCTTGTCCTTCTGCGCGCGGGCTTGGGCTGGTACGGCGTTGGGCTCGGCTACCGGACCCGGCTGAACCGGGCGACCACTCGCCCCACCAGGTTGAGCAGCATGACGATGACGATCAGCGTGAGCGCAGTGCCCCAGGCCCGTTCGACGGAGATGGCCGACGGGCGCTGGGCCTGGTCGAAGATGATCAGCGGCAGAGATGCCTGCGGGCCGTGCAGCAGGTCGGTGTTGATCGAGCTCGTGAACCCGGTGAGCAACAGCAGGGGCGCCGTCTCGCCCATCACGCGGGCGACGCCGAGCATCACGCCGGTCACGATGCCGGGCAGTGCGGTCGGGATGACGACCTTCACGATGGTCCGCCAGCGAGGGACGCCGAGGGCGAGCGATGCCTCGCGCAGCTCGTTGGGCACCAGCTTGAGCATCTCCTCGGTCGACCGGACGACGACCGGGATCATCAGGATCGCCAGCGCGAACGTCACTGCGAAGCCGCTGCGCTGGAAGCCCAGGATCAGTACCCACACCGTGTAGACGAACAGGCCGGCGACGATCGACGGGACGCCGGTCATGACGTCCACGAAGAACGTGATGCCCTTGGCCAGCCAGCCGCGGCCGTACTCGACCAGGTACACCGCCGTCAGGATCGCGACCGGCACGGCCATCACCGTGGTGATCGCGGCCTGCTCGAGCGTGCCGACGATGCCGTGATAGATGCCGCCGCCGGTGTCGGTCGGCCCGATGTTGCGCAGCGAGTGGGTGAGGAACGTGCCGTTGACGACGCCGGCGCCCTCGACGACGACCTTCGCGATGATGGCGATGAGCGGCGCCAGTGCGAGCAGGAAGCTCGCCACGATGAGCGTCGTCGCCAGGCGGTCGACCGCCCGCCGTCGGCCTTCGCGAGCGAAGCTCGCCCCCGTCATCACGACCAGGTACAGCAGCGCGGCCATGACCAGCGCCTGCGCGGGCCCGTGCGCCGGCGTCGCCACCACGAGCAGCCCGCTCAGTGCGACCGCCACGACCACGACGGCGGGCACCGCCCACCGGGGCAGGACCTGGCCGGCGAGGCCGTACGGGTCGTCCGGCAAAGCGGCCGACGGACGTTCGGAGGTCATCGTCGACATGTCAGTTCGCCCCCGAGAACTCGCTGCGCCGAGCGATGATCAGCCGCGCGCTCATGTTGACCACCAAGGTGATGACGAACAGGACCATGCCGGACGCGATCAGCGCATTGATGCCGACGGTCTGGGCGAAGCCGAACTGCAAGGCGATGTTCGCCGCGAACGTATTGCCCCCGGGTTCGAGGACGTGCCCCGAGATGTCGTAGCTCGTCGACAGCACCAGCGCGACCGCCACCGTCTCGCCGAGCGCGCGGCCCAGGCCGAGCATCGACGCGCTGATCACCCCGGAGCGGCCGAACGGCAGGACCGAGAGGCGCATGACCTCCCACCGCGTCGCACCGATCGCCAGAGCAGCCTCGATGTGCGAGCGCGGTACTTGGAGGAACACCTCGCGCGACACGGCGCTGATGATCGGCAGGATCATCACGGCCAGGACGACGCCGGTGTTGAACATCGTGTTCTTGTACGCCGACCCGTCGGCGCTGAAGATCGGGATCCACCCGAAGTACGTGTCGAGCCAGGACGAGAGCCCGACCATGTGCGGCACGAGGAACGCCAGCCCCCACAGCCCGTAGATGACGGACGGTACGGCGGCCAGCAGGTCCACGAGGTAGCCCAGGCCCGAGGCGATCCGCCGCGGCGCGTAGTGGGCGATGAACAGGGCGATGCCGATCGAGACCGGCACGGCCAGAACGAGCGCGATGAGGCTGGACAGGAGCGTGCCCCAGGCGAGCGCGGCGACGCCGAAGACGGACGGTGAGTTGTCCGGGAACCAGCTCGTGGTGGTCAGGAAGCTCTTGGTGTCGGCCTGCAGGGCCGGCACCGTGCGGTAGAGCAGGAAGGCGGCGATGGCCGCCATACAGACGAGGATCAACGAGCCCGACAGTGCGGACAGGCCCCGGAACACGCGGTCGCCGACGCGGACAGCCTTGCCGGCGATCTGGGACGACGGCTGGGACGACGGCTCGGACGCGGGCCGGATGTTCTCCGGCCCGCGTCCGATCTCCTCCGTGTGGGAGCTCATCGGCTCGCCAGGCTGTCCGAGTGCACGTCAGCGCGTCAGGAGATCTTCGCGACGACGGCCTGGACCTTGGACTGGATCTCCGTGGGCAGCGGTGCGTAGCCCAGGGCGGTCAGCTTGCCCTGGCCGGCCGAGCTGGACACGTAGGTCAGGAAGCCCTTGACCAGCTTGGCCTGGTCCGTCGGCAGGCCCTTCACACAGGTGATCTCGTACGTGACCAGGATGATCGGGTAGGCGCCGGCGGTCTTTGTCGCGTAGTCCAGCTTCAGGGTCAGGTCGTCGCCGGTGCCGGTGACCTTCGCGGCCGCGACGGCCTTGCCGACACTGTCGGCGCTCAGGGTGACCGGACCGCCGCCGTTGTCGATCTGGGCCATCTGCAGCTGGTTCTGCGTGGCGAAGGACCACTCGACGTACCCGATGGTGTTGGTCGTGCCCTTGATGGCCGCCGAGACGCCGTCCGAACCTTTGGCGCCCTGCCCACCCGGGCCCGGCCACTGCTTGTTGTGGTCGTAGGTCCAGTCGGTCGGGTCGTTGGCCAGGAGGTACTTGGTGAAGTTGTCCGAGGTACCCGACGCGTCGGAGCGGTGGTACGTCGTGATCTTGGCGTTCGGCAGCTTGGCGCCCGAGTTCGCCGCGGCGATCGCCGGGTCGTTCCACGTGGTGATCTTGCCGCTGAAGATCTTGGCCAGGATCTGCGGCGTGAAGACCAGGTTGTCGGCGCCGGCGACGTTGTAGACGACCGCGATCGGGCCCGGGACCGTCGGGAGGTCGACGGCGTTGCCGCTCTTGCAGCGTGCGTTGGCCTTGTCCACCTCGCCCTTGGCGAGGTCGAGGGCGGAGTCCGAGCCGGCCAGCGAGGTCTGGCCGTTGGTGAAGTCGGTGACGCCCTGGCCGGAGCCGACGGCGTTGTAGTTCACGGTCGCGTCGCCGCAGGCCGTCTGGTAGTCCTTGATCCACTGCGTCATGGCGTTCGCCTGCGCGGTGGAGCCGGACGAGTTCAAGGTGCCGCTCGCGCAGTACGCGGCGCCACTGCCACCGCTACCGCCACTGCCGCCGGCATTCGAGTCTGAGTTGTTGTCCGAGCCACAGGCCGCCAGGCCCAAGGCTGCGACGACAGCGACCGCAGCAAGACGTGCGGGCGAGTGAAACTTCACGGGGATTCCCTCTCCGGAGCGGGGTCGATCCGACACGGCCCTTTTGCCATGTCGTGACGGACGCTAGGGAGGGCAGGTGACGTGACACCGGGACGTGGGTGAACGGGCGGTGAACGGTCCCGGTCGAGTAGGCCGCATCCAAGAGTCGGTACGGCGAGCAGCAGGTTACGAAGGGCAGGCGCCTCTTGCGCACCGTGCCTGCGGACGGCATTTTCAGGTTGTGCCCGCCAACTATCGCGAGGTCGAGCGGAAGTACGACGTCGCCGACGACTTCCTGCTGCCTTCGGTGACCGACCTGCTCGGGCCCGCCGGCGACGACGGACCGCCGTACGACGACGTCGCCCCGGGCACGGTCGAGCTGGACGCGACGTACTTCGACACGGCCGACCACCGCCTGCTGCACGCCGGGCTCACCCTGCGCCGCCGTACCGGCGGTTCGGACGCCGGGTGGCATCTCAAGGTGCCGGTCGCCGACAGCGAGCGCGACGAGATCCGCGCGACCCTCGGACGCTCGGAGCGCACCGTTCCGCTCCGGCTGCGCCGGTTGGTCTGGATCCACACCCGCGACTCGCCCCTGGCCCCGGTGCTGCGGCTGCGGACGGTCCGCACCACGAGCCTCGTCCGGCAGAACGGCACGGTTCTGGCCGAGATCGCGGACGACCGGGTGGTGGCCGAACGACTGGTCCCCTCGGGCGGCGACGCCGAGACGGTCGCCGCGCCTCAGGAGTGGCGCGAGATCGAGGTCGAGCTCGTCGAGGGCGGGCGCAAGGTGCTCAAGGGCGTCGACAAGGAGCTGCGGCGGCGGGGCGCGGTGCGCTCGAAGAGCCGGTCCAAGCTCGCCCGTGGGCTCGGGCAGCGGCGACCCGGCAAGCCCCAGGCCCGGGCCGAGGCCGGCCCCGCGTCCGGCAAGCTCTCGGCCTCGTCGCCGGCCGGCCAGGTCGTCGTGGCCTACCTCGCGGCCGAGCTCGACCACCTGTCCGGGCAGGACCTGGCCGTGCGGTTGGACCGCCCGGACAGCATCCACCAGATGCGGGTGGCGACCCGACGGCTGCGCAGCGTCCTGGAGACCTTCGAGCCGCTGGTGGAACCGGGGGTGACCCAGCCGGTCGAGGCTGAGCTGAAGTGGCTGGCCGACGAGCTGGGGCAGGCGCGCGACGCCGAGGTGATGCGGGCCCGCGTTGCCGACGACGTCGCAGCGGAACGCGAGCACCATCGGGTCACCACGGCCGTCGTGCGCCGGATCGACCGGGAGCTGGCTCGCGCCGAGAAGGCAGCGTTCGCCGAGGTCGTCGCGGCGCTGGACTCCGCGCGCTACCAGCAGCTCGTCGTCGCGCTGGACGAGCTCGTGACCGCGCCGCCGTTGACGCAGCGGGCGGCGCGGCCGGCGGGCAAGGAGCTGTTCAAGCCGGTTCGCGCGGCCGCCCGCCGGGTCGACCGCGCGCTGGCCGCCGCGGCGCAGGAGGCGGACGAGGACGCGCACAACATCGCCCTGCACGTCGTGCGCAAGAAGGCGAAACGCGCCCGGTACGCCGGCGAGGCCCTCGTCCCCGCGTTCGGCGCTCCTGCGCTCGCCTTCGCGACGGCGATGGAGCGGTTGCAGGACCTGCTCGGCGAGCACCACGACGCCGTCGTCCTCCAGCAACGCCTCGAGGAGCTGACCGCGGCCGGCGAGCCGGAGACGGTGTTCACCCTGGGCCGGCTGCACGCGGCGGAAGGCCGCCGCCAGGTGGAGCTGGAGGACGAGATCGCCGCTGCGGCCAAGGCTGCGACCAAGAAGTCGCTGCGGGCCTGGCTGGGCTGAGTGAGCGCAGTCGAGAGCCGGCGACCGACCCCGACCAGAGCAGCTGGACCACGGCCGTCATGACTCCGCGGGTGCGTGCCGCTCGACCGCGACCACGCGCGCCGCGCCGCCCGTGCCGCTGAGGTGCGCGACGAGCACCTCGCCCTTGGCCAGACCGAGGTCGGCTGCCTCGTGCAGCGCGTCGGCAGTCTCGTCCTTTGCTTGCTGGGCGAGGACGTCGAGCATGGTCGGCAGCACCGGGCCGTGGCCGCAGACGGCGACCGGTGTGCCGCGCTGCACCATCCGCTCGACGTGGTACGGCGCCTTGGCCGGGTCGGCCGCGAAGCCCTCCTCGGACAGCCCGGCCTTGCTGCGCAACGGGATTCGCGCCTGCCCGGCGTACGGCCTGAGCGTGTCCAGACACCGCGTCGACGGTGAGCTGACGAGCCGCCGGATGCCGAACGCCGCCATGACCGGCGCGATCGCGGCCGAGCGTTGCTGTCCGCGGGCATCCAGAGGGCGCTCCGCGTCCGGTCCCTTCCACGACCCTCGCGGCGTGGCCTTGGCATGACGCACGACAGCGATGGGCCAGGTCGTGAGCGCGTCGTCCTCGTCCGCCTGGACGAGCGCCCGCAGCTGCTCCTTGTCGCGGGCGTAGTGCAGCCGGAGGGCCGCCTCGTCCGGCGCCAGCCACGCGACCTCGTCGATCTCGTTGACCAGCTCGCCAGAACCGCCGACGACCTCGGCCACCCAGTACCGCACCTCCTTGGTCGCCAGGCCGCCCAGCGAGCCGATCGGGTACGTCGCCGTGGGCAGCGGTCGGCCCAGCCGCACGAGCAGCCCGGTCTCCTCGCCCACCTCGCGGACCGCGGCCACGGGCCAGTCCTCGCCGGCGTCGAGCTTGCCCTTGGACCACGACCAGTCGTCGTACCGCGGCCGGTGCACCATCGCGACCTGCAGGACGCCCTTGCGGCGACGCCAGGGGACCGCGCCGGCGGCGGGTGTGGCCGGTGGCGCGATCTCGATCACGTCGTCGACGGTCTGGCTCATCGCCGGCGGCGAGCCTTGCGGTGCTGGCGGTTGGCCCGGTCGATCAGCATCCGCTGGATGTCCTGCAGCGGTTCGCCGTCGGCGTCCACGTGGTGCCGGGTCCAGGAGCCGTCGGACTCGAGGTGCCAGGAGGCCGTCTCGTCACTCGCCGACTGCGCGACGAGCGACCGCAGCCACTCCTCGTGACCCTGGTCGTTCACCCGCACGAGCGACTCGACGCGACGGTCGAGGTTGCGGTGCATCAAGTCAGCGCTGCCGAGCAGGCAGACCGGGTCACCACCACCTTGGAAGTGGTAGATCCGGGAGTGCTCGAGGAACCGGCCCAGGATGGAGCGGATCCGCATGTTCTCCGAGAGGCCGGGCACCCCGGGCCGGAGAGCGCAGATGCTGCGCACGACGATGTCCACCGGGACGCCGGCCTGGGAGGCGCGGTAGAGCGCATCGATGATCTGCTCGTCGACGATCGAGTTCAGCTTGAACCGGATGTGCGCCGGACGTCCCGCGTCGTGGTGCGCGATCTCGCTGTTGATCAGGTCGAGCAGGCCGGGACGCAGCGAGCGCGGCGCGACGAGCAGCCGCTTGTACCTCGTGCGCGGCGCGTAACCGGACAGCTGGTTGAACAGGCGGGTCATGTCCTCGCCCACCTGGGCGTCGCAGGTGAGCAGCCCGAAGTCCTCGTAGAGCCGGGCCGTCTTGGGGTTGTAGTTGCCGGTTCCGATGTGGCAGTAGCGCTTGAGACCGTCGCTCTCCTGGCGGACGACCAGGCAGAGCTTGGCGTGCGTCTTCAGTCCGACGATGCCGTACACGACGTGCACACCGGACTGCTCCAGCTTGCGGGCCCACGAGATGTTGGCCTGCTCGTCGAACCGGGCCTTGAGCTCGACGATGGCGAGGACCTGCTTGCCGGCCTCGGCCGCGTCGATGAGGGCGTCGACGATCGGGCTGTCACCGCTGGTGCGGTAGAGCGTCTGCTTGATCGCCAGGACGCGCGGATCGGCGGCGGCCTGCTCGAGGAACGCCTGCACGGATGTCGAGAACGAGTCGTAGGGATGATGGAGCAGTACGTCGCGCGCCCGGACGGCCGCGAAAACGTCTGGGGCAGAAGCAGTTTCGACGACGTTCAGGTCACGATGCGTCTTCGGCACGAACGGTGGGTACCGCAGCTCGGTACGGTCCAGGTCGGCGACCAAGTTGAGACCAGTCAGGTCGAGAGGTGCCGGCAGGTGGTAGACCTCCGACTCGTTGATGCCCAGCTCGCGAACGAGCAGGTCGAGCACGTGGTCGTCCATGTCCTCGGCGATCTCGAGCCGCACCGGCGGGCCGAACCGCCGCCGCGTCAGCTCCTTCTCGAGCGCGTGCAACAGGTTCTCGGCGTCGTCCTCCTCGACCTCGAGATCCTCGTTGCGGGTCACCCGGAACGTGTGGTGCTGGCGCACCTCCATGCCCGGGAACAGGAACTCCAGGTGCGCCGCGATGAGGTCCTCGAGCGGGACGAACCGAGACTTGTACGGGTCGACGCTCGTGGGGTCGAGCGGGTTCGTCGACGACCCCCGGTCCTCGACCACGACGAAGCGCGGCAGCAGCGGCGGCACCTTGACCCGGGCGAACTGCTCGATCTGCGTCTTGGGGTTCACCACGACGACGGCGAGGTTGAGCGAGAGCCCGGAGATGTAGGGGAACGGGTGCGCGGGGTCAACGGCCAGCGGGGTCAGGACCGGGAACACCTGAGCCCGGAACATCTCGCCCAGGTTCCCTTGCTCGCTCGGCGACAGCTCTTCCCAGCGGACGAGGGTGATGCCGGCCTCGGCGAGCGCCGGGCGCACGTCGTTGGTGAAGACCCGGGCCTGGCGTGCCATGAGCTCGTGGGCGACGGCGGAGATCTCCTCGAGCACCTCGCGCGGCTCGAGGCCGGAGGCCGACCGCATGGCCAGCCCGGTCGCGATCCGGCGCTTGAGGCCCGCGACCCGGACCATGAAGAACTCGTCCAGGTTGCTGGAGAAGATGGCCAGGAACCGGGCCCGCTCGAGCAGCGGGAGCGAGGGGTCCATGGCCAGGCCGAGGACCCGTTCGTTGAACTGCAGCCAGCTGATCTCTCGGTCCAGGAACCGGTCGGGCGGCAGGTCGTCGTCCCCTGCCTCCAACGCGATGAACCGGCCGTTGGCCGCCCGGGGGCGGGACGAGATCACCGACCCGTCCAGCGGCTCGACCCCGTCGGCGGACGCCGAGCGCGCGTCCTCCTGCTCCGGCGTCGTCTGCTCGGTCGACAGGTTCAGGGCGTTCATGCCATTCATGGTGACACCGACACGTGAACGGCGGGAGACGGGAGGGCGACCACATCCGGCAACGGCCCAGGTCAGGCCCGCGGCCACGCGTACATGACGTCCACCAGGGACGTGGTGAAGCCGAGCCGGGCGTAGGTCGCGATCGCCGCGGCGTTGTCGCCGTCGACGTACAGGATCACCTCGTCCAGGCCCCGCGAACGCAGGTACCGCAGCCCAGCCAGGGTCATCACCGAGCCGAGCCCGTGACCCTGGTACGCCGGGTCGAGCCCCACGACGTACACCTCCCCGAGCGGTGGGCCGCCGGGGCGGGCATGTTGCTTTGTCCAGTGGAAGCCGGCCAGGCGGCCCGGTTCGGCCACCACCTCCGCCAGGAGGAAGCCGTCGGGGTCGAACCAGTCCGTGCCTTCCCGGTCGCGCAGGTCCTCGATCGTCCAGCGGCCCTGCTCCGGATGCCCGGCGAAGGCCCGGGCATTCACCTGCAGCCAGGCCTGCTCGTCCTCACCCACGCGGAACGGCCGAAGCCGAAACTGCTGCGGCAGCCCCGCGTCGGGCGGCTGTTCCACGTCCGGACCGGTCAGCGCCCGATGGAGCTGGCGCAGCTCCCGCACCTCCGCCATCTCGAGCCGAGCGGCCAGTGCCTCCGCGGCCGGCAGCCGGCCGTGGGCCCAGACACGTAGGCCGGCCGGCGCCGCGGCCTCGGCCAGACCCCGCAGCAACGCCGTGCCGACGCCGCGTCGCCGCAGCCCGGGGTCCACCACCACCTCACCCGTCCCGGCCCCGTCCTCCAGGTCGAGGTGGGCGAAGCCCGCGGTCCGAGGCCCGATGCGCACGACGAGGTTCGTCCCGCCGCCCCGCGCCGCATGCAGCCGAGCATGCTCGGACCAGGGGTCCACGCCGTCCGCGGCCCGAGCCGCCGAGATGACCGCGGGGAGCTCAGCGAGGTCCTCGTCGGTGGCCGCGTCGACACCCCGCATGTCGCCCTCTCGGCCACCGTTATGCACGCGCCGAGTATGTCTGGCCCGCCACGCAGCCCGGCCGGTACGACGAGTCGGCGTCAGGCGGCGGTGGACCGGTGGTCGTCGTCGAGCCAGGAGGCCGGCGGATGCACGACGCCGTGCCGGCCGCGCGCGGCGCTGCCGACGTTCCAGTCACGCCCGTCCCGTGAGTCCGCGACCCAGCCCCGGACGACCGCGACCTCGATCAACACGATGAATGCGGCGAGTGCCAGCAAAGCGGTCATTGTCCCGGTCCCTTCTCGTTCGGCTTCCGTCACTGACCAGAGTGCTCTCGCCCGTCGCCGCGAGCCAGTGGCAGGACTGACGTAGTACCTCGATTTTCTGCCAAATCTCTGCCAGACTCCCGTCATGGCAGAGACAGGCATCCCGGCTGGCGCCCGGCTGGACGACGTCGTCGTGCTCGCACCCGAGGGCGTCGCAGCGTTCGAGCTCGGCGTGCTGTGCGAGGTCTTCGGCACCGACCGCACCGGGGACGGCTTCCCGCCGTACCGGTTCGCGCTGGCGAGCGACCGACCGGGCCAGGTGCAGACCGGCAGCGGTTTCTCGATCACGGTCGCCGAGGGGCTGGACCGGCTCGAGGCGGCCGACCTCGTGGCGATGCCCGCGTACCGCACGGCTGCGGCCGAGCCGGGAGGCCGGCTGCCGGACCCGATGCTCGAGGCCATCGTCGCGGCGCATGCCCGCGGAGCCATGGTCATGAGCGTCTGCTCGGGCGCGTTCGGGCTGGGCCTGGCCGGGCTGCTCGACGGCCGCCGGTGCACGACCCACTGGCAGTACACGGACGCCCTCCGCCGCCGCTTCCCGCTGGCGCACATCCAGCCGGACGTGCTCTACGTCGGCGACGCCGGGGTCCTGACCAGTGCCGGCACGGCGGCCGGCATCGACCTGTGCCTCCACCTGGTCCGCGAGATCCAGGGCAGCGAGGTCGCGAACGCCCTGGCCCGGCGGATGGTCGTGCCGCCACACCGCGACGGCGGCCAGGCGCAGTTCATCGACGTGCCCATGCCCGCGCCCACGAGCGGCTCGCTGTCGGCGTCCATCTCCGGCCTGCTCGACTGGATGAGTGCTCACCTGGACGTCGAGCTGACCGTCGAGGAGCTCGCCGCCCGCGCCCATATGTCGGCGCGCACGTTCGCCCGACGGTTCAAGGCCGAGACAGGTACGACGCCGCATCGCTGGCTGGTGGTCCAGCGCGTCCTGCGCGCGCAGCAGCTGCTCGAGTCGAGCGACGAGCCGATCGAGCGGGTCGCGGAGCTGGCCGGGTTCGGCAACGCAGCGACGCTGCGCCATCACTTCGGCCTGGTCCGCGGTACGACGCCGCAGGCCTTCCGCCGTACCTTCCGGGTCGCCGGCTGAGCCGGCCCCGCAGCCGCGGCTCAGGCGTCGACGACCTCGTTCGCCTCGTCGCGCGGACGGCTCGGCGGCACGAAGCGGTAGCCGACGTTGCGCACGGTGCCGATCAGCGCATCGTGGTCAGGGCCGAGCTTCGCCCGCAGCCGGCGCACGTGGACGTCCACCGTGCGGGTGCCCCCGTAGTAGTCGTAGCCCCAGACCTCCTGCAGGAGCTGGGCCCGCGTGTAGACCCGGCCCGGGTGCTGGGCCAGGTGCTTGAGCAGCTCGAACTCCTTGTACGTCAGGTCCAGGATCCGGCCGCGCACCCGTGCCGTGTACGCCGTCTCGTCGATGACGACGTCGCCCGCGCGGATCTCCGGCGGCAGGTCGTCCTCGTCCTCGGCCTTGACCCGGCCGATCGCCAGTCGCAGCCGGGCCTCGACCTCGGCCGGGCCGCTCGTGTCGAGCAGCACGTCGTCGACGCCCCACTCGGAGCTGATGCCGGCCAGGCCGCCCTCGGTGAGGATCACGACCAGCGGCGCGGACACACCTGTGGTCCGCAGCAGCCGGCACAGGGACCGGGTCTGGGCCAGCTCGCGGCGGCCGTCGACCAGGACGGCGTCGGCCGGCGGGGTCTCGACCAGCGCTGAGGCCTCGGCGGGAAGCACGCGTACGTGGTGCCCGAGCAGGGCCAGGGCCGGCAGGACCTGCGCACTCGGCTCGAGCGCGTTGGTCAGGAGCAGGAGCTGGGCCACGATCAGGGACCTTCCGGCGAGCTGCTGAGGAAAGCGCAGGGCTTCGACTGCTTGGGGTCTGCTGGATCGGGCAACGCTGGCCGACGGGCGACAGAATAGTGCACGGCAGACGTCGCCCGGATGGACGGCGAAAACTCAGACGGCTGCGGGGCGGCCGAAGCCAGGGAGGTGCAGTGGCGCAGGTGACGGTCCGGTACTGGGCCGGCGCGCGGGACGCGGCCGGGCAGGACGAGGAGTCCGTCGCGGCCGACGCGCTGGGCGACCTCGTCCGCCAGCTGGCGCACCGCACCCCCGCCCTGGCCCAGGTCCTCAGCGTCAGCTCGCTGCTCGTGGGCGGCCAGCTCAGCCAGCCCTCCCGCGCGCTGGTGGACGGCGACGTCGTCGAGGTTCTGCCACCCTTTGCCGGTGGCTGACCAGATGACCGAACCCTCCGGCGACCCCGTGGCCGAGCGTTCGAGCGACCCGGCGCCGGAGTCGGTCGAGGCGGCCTCCGCCAGCGTCGTACCGGCCCTCAGGCCGGCCGACCGCTGGTGGCCGGCCCTGACCGCACTCGCCTGCGCGGCACTGCTCGCCGTGACGGCGTACGCCGGCTCCTGGGCCCTGGGCGCCGCCGCGCTCGTCGTCGCCGGTGTCACGGTCTGGGGGTGGCCCACGCTGCTCGAGCTCCCGGCCCCGCGGAGTACGACGGTGGCGCTGGGTGTCTGCGCCGTCCTCGCCGACGTCGCGGTCGCGGCGACCCGGGACGACCCGCTGCTCGACTGGCTCGCGCTCGCTGCCGGCGGCGGAGTCGTCGTGTGCTTCCTGCATCAGCTGACCCGCCGGGACGGCCGGCCCCGCCTGGTGGAGTCGCTGTCCGGCGAGCTGATGGCCGTCGCGCTCATCGCCTGCGGTGCCGCCGTCGTAGGACTCCCGCGCACCAAGGGTGGCGCGGACGCCGTACTGACCCTGGCCGCAGCAGTGGCCGCCGTCGCGCTGGTCCAGCTCGTGCCGCTGCCCGAGCGGCTCATGATGCTGCCGGCCTTCGTCGCGTCGACGTCCGCCGCTGCGCTCGCGGCGGGCCTGGTGCCCGACGTGCGGATCGCGTTCGGTGCGGTGGTCGGGCTCGCCCACGCCGTGGCCGTCGCGTTCCTGCGCCGGCTGTTCTCGGCCCGGCCGGTGCTCGCCTTCCTGCCCGCGGCGGTGGCCCTCGCGGTCGCGCCGATCGCCACCAGCGGCATCTCGGCCTATGTGCTCGCCCGGCTGCTGGTCGGCTGACCTCTCGTTACCCTGCCCGGATGGAGATCCCGAGCGACCTCGCTCCGGCTCTGGTGCCCCTCGCCTGGCTGCTCGGCCGCTGGGAGGGCGCGGGGGTCGTCGGCTACCCGACCATGGAGTCGGCGAACTTCGGCCAGGAGCTCGAGGTATCGCACGACGGGCGGCCGTTCCTGCGCTGGGACAGCCGGGCCTGGCTGCTCGACGACGCGGGGTCGAAGGTCCGGCCGCTCGCGGTGGAGAGCGGGTTCTGGCGGGTGGCCGGCCCGGCATCGGACGGCGCGAGTGACGCCGGTGTCGCCGCTGGTTCGGGAGACGCGGGTGCGCCCGATGGTTCCGATGGTTCGGATGATGCGGCGGTGGCCACGAACGGGTTCGCGGTCGAGTTCCTGCTGGCCCATCCCACCGGGTACGTCGAGATCTACGTCGGCTCCGTCGAAGGAGCACAGATCAACCTCCAGACCGACCTGGTCGCCCGGACGCAGACCGCCAAGGACTACTCCGCGGCCACCCGGATCTACGGGCTGGTCAACGGGGACCTGCTGTGGGCCATGGACATGGCGGCCGTCGGGCATCCGATCACCTCGCACGCCTCGGCCCAGCTGAAGCGGGTCGGGTGACGTGGCCCGCGCCCTGATGCGCCTGGCCTTCCTGGTCGTGCTGGTCGCCGTCTTGCTGGTGGTATGGGTCGGCGTCCGGGGCTGGCTGGCCAAGGACCACCTGCAGAACTCCGCGGACCTCGTGCAACGGCTCCAGACGCAGGTCGAGCGCGGCGATGCGGCGCCGGCCCGGACGACGCTGCGCGAGCTCCAGTCGGAGACCCAGAGCGCCGTCAGCCTGACCGGCGACGTGGTCTGGCGCGGGTTCGGGCACCTGCCGGTCGTCGGCGACGACATGCGCGCCGTCCATGTCGTGGCCGTTGCGGGGCACGGGCTGACCATCGACGCCCTGCCGCCCCTCGCGTCGGCCGCGAGCGACGTCCACGCCCTGCGGGACACCGCTGCCGGTCTGACGCCGCGCGAGCTGGTGGCGGCGGCCGGGCGGCTGAAGACACCTCTGGTCGACGCGAAGGCCGGCGTGGACTCGGCCCGGGCGCAGATCCAGGCCGTCGACCCGGCGGCCCTGTTCGCGCCGGTGCGCTCCGGCGTCCAGCAGTTCGACTCCGGCCTGGACCAGCTGAGCCGGGAGCTCGCCTCGCTGGTTGCGGCGGACACCGCGGCGCTCAAGGCCGCGGGCGCACTCGGCGCCGCCTGACGGGAAGCATCCGGCGGCATGGGACGCTGAAGGGGCCATGAGCACCGACGCAGCAGCCCCCACGTACGGGCCCAGCCCGTTGCTGGCGCGCCCGGGTGCCGTCGCCGCCGAGGGTGCGGACGCAGGGGTCGCCTGGCACTACGGCGACCCGATGGCTGAGCAGCGCCGCCTGGTCGAGGGCGTCGGCGCGGTCGACCTCTCGCATCGTGGTGTCGTGACCGTGACCGGGCCCGACCGGCTGAGCTGGCTGCACTCGCTGACCACGCAGCAGCTCACCGGGCTCGCGCCGTACAGCTCGACGGAGTCGCTGGTGCTGTCACCGCACGGGCACGTCGAACACGACCTGCACCTCGTCGACGACGGCAGCACGACCTGGGTCACCGTCGAGCCGGGGACGTCCCCGGCACTCACGGCGTGGCTGGACTCGATGCGGTTCCTGTTGCGGGTGGAGGTCGCGGACGTCACCCCTGACTTCGCGGTGGTCGGCGAGCCGGTACGGCGGGAGGCCGGCCCGAGTGAGCCGGTCGCCTGGTCGGACCCCTGGCCGTTGCTGGCCCAGGGCGGCGCGGCGTACTCGGTCGTCTCGGACCTCGACCACCCCGGCTGGACCATGCGCGAGGTGATCGTCCCGCGCAGCGAGCTCGCGTCGTACACGGACGACCGCGAGCTGTCCGGCACCTGGGCGTTGGAGGCCCTGCGCGTCGCGGCCTGGCGGCCGCGACTGGGCCACGAGAGCGACCACCGGACCATCCCGCACGAGGTCGACTGGCTGCGGACCGCCGTACATCTGCAGAAGGGGTGCTACCGCGGGCAGGAGACGGTGGCCCGGGTGCACAACCTGGGCCGTCCGCCGCGCCGCCTGGTGATGTTGCACCTGGACGGGTCCGGCCACGGCCTGCCCGAGCAGGGCGACGAGGTGCAGCTGGACGGCCGGCGGGTGGGGTTCGTCACGACGGCGGCCCGGCACTACGAGCTCGGCCCGGTCGCGCTGGCGCTGGTCAAGCGCAACACCGCCGTCGACGCGACCTTGCAGGTGGGCGACATCGCCGCGGCCCAAGAGGTCGTCGTCGCCCCCTAGCTTTCCCGTGCTCCCCCTGCCGCGCGGTGCTCCCCCCAGCCCTGCTGCGGGGCGCGGAAATGGCGGCCATCACCGGGCCCCAGGGAGCACCGCGCGGGGTGGGGAGCACGGCTGGCAGGATGCGGGGATGGCCGGAACCCTCATCACGGTGGCGCCCACCGGGGCGGAGACGGCCAAGGCCGACGTGCCGCAGCTGCCCACAACGCTGGACGAGGTCGTCGCCGAGGCCAAGGCCTGTGAGGCGCTCGGGGCGTCCATGATCCACCTGCACGTCCGCGACGGGGACCACCTACCGACGCTGGACCCGGGCCGGCTGCGCGACATCGTCGAGGCCCTGCGCGAACAGACCAACCTGGTCATCCAGCTGTCCACGGGTGGCAGCGTCCACGACCCGCTCGAGCAGCGGCTCACCGTGCTCGACGCCGACCCCGACTCGTGCTCCCTGACCTGCGGTACGACGAACTTCGGCAACGACGTCTTCCTGAACCCCTACCCGTTCATGGAGCAGCTCTACCAGCAGGCACAGGAGCGCGAGGTGGTCCCGGAGTTCGAGCTCTTCGACCTCGGGCACGTCGCAGCGATGAAGCGGCTCCTCGACTCCTATGGACTGCCGTACGGCGGGAAGGTGCACGTCGACTTCGTCACCGGGGTGCCGGGTGGCATGCCGGGTACGACGGCGGCGCTGGTCGCCGGCGTCGCGGCCCTGCCGCCGGAGGTCACCTCCTGGTCGGCGACCGGCATCGGGCGCAGCCACCTGCCGATCATGGCCGCGTCACTGTCCATGGGCGGCCACCTGCGGGTCGGTATGGAGGACAACCTGTCCTACGCACGCGGCGTACCCGTTCGGGACAACGCCCAGCTCGTCGAACGCGCAGCGGACCTCACCCGGACGATGCAGCGCCCGCCGCTGACCACCGAGGAGGCGCGTAGCCTGCTGGCCATCAAGGAACGCCGGCGGCTCGGCACGCCGGCCGCACACCCCCACGTGAAGAAGGACGAGGTCTCCGCATGACGGTCCAGCCCCAGGACGGCGGTCGCCGCCCGATCGACCGGGTGCTCTCCCCCGGCTATGCGGAAGACCTGTCCGGCCTCACTCCCGAGGAGCTGCGGGACCGTCGCCACGAGGCCGAGCAGGAGGAGGTCGACCTGTCCTACGCCCGGCGCCTGCTGCAGGGACGGCTCGACCTGCTGCGCTCCGAGCAGTCCAGCCGCCGCGGCGACACCCCGAGCAGCCCCGAGCCCGGTGAGCGCACGGACGCCGAGATCGTCCGCGACATCGTGGCCGCCATCAGCGAGGAGGGTCCGCGGCGCGACCACGGCCTGGGCCGCCATCTCGACGTCGAGCCGAGCCGCGTCGGCGAGCACCGGCGGGCGGCCGAGCTGGCCGTCGCGGACCCGCACGTCTCGGACGCGCACGAGCTGTCGGACGACGAGCTCGCCGAGGCCATCGTCCGGATCGCCGACCTCGAGCACGCGGTCAGCCTGAACCGCCAGCGGGTGCAGCAGGTGACGGACGCGCTGACCGAGGAGGTGGCGCGCCGCTTCCGCGAGGGCGAGCTCACGGTGGGGGAGTCGCTCCAACACGGCGGCGCCTGACCCCCGGGCTCGCTCTGTGAGGGGGCTCACGCTGTCTCCAGCTTGCATCTGCTAACTGCAGCAAGCACTATGGAGACATGCCGTCGTTGTCCGTGCACGATCTCGGGACCTACCTGCGTGAGCAGCGCGAGTCGGCCCGGCTGTCTGTACGTCAGCTCTCCGAGCTGGCCGGCGTCAGCAACCCGTACCTCAGCCAGATCGAGCGCGGGATCAAGCGGCCGAGCGCCGAGATCCTCGCTCAGCTGGCCAAAGGCCTGCGCATCTCGGCCGAGTCGCTGTACGTGCGAGCCGGCATCCTCGAGGAGCGCGAGGACCAGCTGCCGTTCGAGAACGCCGTCCGCGCTGACGCAGGTCTGAGCGAGCGGCAGAAGCGGGTCCTGCTCGACATCTACACCTCGTTCCGGGCAGAAAACGACCGTCCGGCAACGGAATCCGTGCCACCGGCTGCTCGCCAGACCACCGACAGCAGCGGTACGACGGACGGCCCGACCAGCGTCAAGGTCGCCGTACCGAGGGCGGCCCGCAAGACCGCAGCCCGTGCGACCAAGCGCGTGGCGAAGACCACCCAGCAGAGCGCAGCCGCGGCCCGCAAGACCGCCGTACGCACTGTGCGCACCGTGAACCCGATCAAGGAGGACTGACCATGAAGGTCACCGATATCCGCAAGAGCACCCCCGCTATGGCCGTCGTCGGCGTGACCGACCTCGCCGTCGGCGCATTGCGTTCGGCGCAGGCCGACCTCACCGCACGCGCCGGCAGGGTCCCGTCCGACGTTCAGAACCTGCCCAACCTGGCCATCTCCAAGACCCTCGAGGCTGCCGGTCGGGCCGAGGAGGCGTACGGCGAGCTGGCCTCGCGCGGCAAGTCGCTGGTCGACAGCGTGCGTCGCCGCTCGGCGACCAAGGACCTCGTCGCCCAGGGCCGCTCCACGCTGACCCTCGGCAGGGCCGCCGTGACGACGGTCCGCAAGGCTCGTGACGAGACACTGGGCGCCGCCCGGTCGACGCTCATCGCGGGCCGGCGCGACGTCCGCGACCTGGCCGGTTCCGCCGTCCACGAGGCCGGCGCCGAGGTCAAGGCCGCCAAGCCAGCAGCCAAGAAGGCGACCAAGAGCACCCGCTCGGCCGCCAAGCGCACCACCACGACGGCCCGGACCCGGGCTGGTAACGCCAAGCGCGCCACGAAGGCCACGAGCACGTCGGCCCGCAAGACCGCGAGCAAGGCCACGACGGCCACCAAGACGGCCGCCAAGGCGACCGGGCGCAGCACCGCGCGCACCGCGCGCTGAGTACCCCCCGCCGGCCGGTTTACCCCCCGAAAGCCGCCGCTGCGCCCCGAATGGGCGCCGGCGACCGGCTTTCGGGGGGTGCCGTCTGTGGTCGGTATAGCGTCGCCTGGTGCTGACCGAGGCCGTTCACCACGTCGTACCGCTCGCCCGGGTGACACGCAGCGGGTTCACCGAGTCGGTGCACCACGGCGCGCTCGTGGTCCTCGGGCCCAACGGTCGCGTGGTGGTGGCGGCCGGCGACGTGGAGGGCCCGATCTTCCCCCGCTCGTCCAACAAGCCGCTGCAGGCCGTCGGCCTGCTTCGCGCCGGCCTCGACCCGGACCAGGACGTGCCCGGCGAGCTGCTCGCGCTCGCCCAGTCCAGCCATAGTGGCGAGTCGTTCCATCTGGCCGGCGTACGACGCATCCTGCTGTCCGCGGGCCTCACCGACGCCGACCTGCAGAACACGCCTGACCTGCCGCTCGACCCCGACGAACGGGCCGCCTGGCTGGGCGCCGGGCAGCGGCCCACGCCCCTCGCACAGAACTGCTCCGGCAAGCACGCCGCCATGCTGGCCACCTGCGTCGGCGCCGGCTGGGACCCCACGTCGTACCTGGATCCCGAGCATCCGCTGCAAAAGGTCATCACGGAGACCACCCGGGAGCTCGCGGGGGAGGAGATCGCCGCCACGGGCGTCGACGGCTGTGGTGCGCCAGTGCTGGCCCTGAGCCTGACCGGACTGGCCCGCGCTTTCGGCCGCCTCGCCACGGCCCCACCCACGACGCCGGAAGGGCTTGTGGCACAAGCGAACCGGCGGTTCCCGGGGTACGTCGGCGGCACCCGTCGCGATGTCACGCGGCTGATCAAGGGCATCAGCGGCCTGATCGCCAAGGATGGTGCCGAGGGTGTGTACGCCGCCGCCCTGCCGGACGGTGCCGCCGTCGCGCTCAAGATCGCGGACGGGGCCGAGCGGGCCCGGCGGCCGGTGCTGGCCAACGCGTTGCGACGGGCCGGAGCCACCGGCGACGTCCTGGACGAGCTGATCGAGGAGGAGGTCGTGCTCGGCCACGGCGAACCGGTCGGTCGCATCGAGCCGCTCGACCTCACGCCGTACGCCGCGAGCTGAGCCGAGGCCGGCCGTGCGCGCTGTCGTGCAACGGGTGACCCGCGGAGCCGTGTTCGTCGACGGTCACGTCGTCGGCGCCATCGAGCGCCCGGGCCTGGCTGTGCTGGTCGGCGTCACGCACGACGACGACGAGCGCCATGCCGACGCACTCGCCCGCAAGGTCGCGATCCTGCGCGGTGAGCAGTCGGTGCTCGACGCCGGCGCGCCGGTGCTGCTCGTCAGCCAGTTCACGCTGTACGCCGACACCCGCAAGGGCCGCCGGCCCGGCTGGTCCGCCGCGGCTCCAGGTCCGGTCGCGGAGCCGCTGGTGCGCGCGTTCGCCGACACACTGCGCGCCGACGGGATCGAGGTCGCGACCGGGTCGTTCGGGGCCGAGATGTCCATCGACGTCGTGCTGGACGGTCCGGTCACGATCATGATGGAGGTCTAGGACCCGTACCCTGGGTCCATGTCCGGTGTCTTCGGCGGCAGCATCTACTCGCTCCAGAACCTCATCGTCCTGGTGCTCGGGCTGGCGGCGTTCATCACCGAGGTCTTCGCGTTCGTGGACGCGCTGCGCCATCGGGCCGACGCGTACACGGCGGCCGGCAAGCTCACCAAGCAGCTCTGGCTGATCATCCTGGGCGTGGCGATGGCCATCGGGTTCGTCGTGTTCTGGAACCCGCTCGGCTTCATCGGCATCATCGCGTTCGTCGCCGCCGCGGTGTACCTCGCCGATGTCCGGCCGGCGCTCCAGTCCGCCTCCGGGCGCGGCGGCTCGGGGTCGCACATGGGCCCGTACGGCCCCTGGTGACACTCGGCGCGCGATCCGCAGTGACGTGGGCGATGGCGTGACGGCGTGACGCGCCTGACGGCGTGACGGCGTGACGAGCGTGACGGGCGTGACGGCGTGACCGAGCTGCTCGACGGCCCGGACGGCGGCCGGATCGAGATCCTGCGCACGGGCTCCGGCCAGCCGGTCACGGTGTTCGGTCACGGCATCGCCGCCTCCATCGCGCAGACCCGCCCGTTCGGCTCGGGCGTGCAGGGGACGCGGGTCTATCTGCACTTCCCTGGGCACGGTGCCTCGACGGCGCCGGCACCCTCCACCGCCCCGTGGAGCTACGCCGCCCTGGCCGGGGACCTACGCACCGTCGCGGACCACACCGGCGCGACGCGGGCGCTCGGCGTGAGCATGGGCGCGCACGCCCTGCTCTCCCTGCTGGCCTCGACCCCGGACCGGTTCGAGCGCCTGGCGTTCGTCATCCCGGCCGCCCTCGACTCGCCCAGCCCGTCCGAGCACGGCGGCGAGATGGCCGACCTGGTCGAGCGACGCGACGTCGAGAGCCTGGCGCGCATGCTCGTCGCTGGTCAGCCGGCTGCGGTCCGCGACCTGCCCGCCGTACGCGTCTGGGCCCGCCGGCACGCGACCGAGATCGCGGGTACGGCGCTCGCCACCGCCTTGCGGGCGGTGCCGGCACAAGTGCCGCTCCCCGGCGGCGTCGATGCGTTGCGCGCAGTCGCCGCCCCGTCACTGGTGATCGCCCAGGAGGGTGACGACCTGCACCCGGTCGCCGTCGCCGTCCGCCTGGCCGAGACGCTGCCGAACGCACGGCTCGAGGTCCTGCCGCCCGGCGGCGTCCTCTGGCGAGACCGAAATCGGTTGCGAGAGCTGGTGTCCGGGCACTTCAACGCCACGTCTGACCTCTGACCGACAGGTCACCGGCCGCAGCGTCCGCCCGGTGACCTGGCGCGGCAGCACAGGGTCGGATGGAGCAGCCGATGCCCCATTCGCCTCTCGCCGGGATGTCGTTGCAGGCATACTCGAACAGTGAGCGAGCGAAACCACTCTCGGGCCGACGATGCGTTCGTGGCGGTCCGCCCTTGGGGCCAGTTCCAGCAGTTCGTGCAGAACGAGCCGGTGACGGTCAAGATCATCACCGTCGAGCCGGGTCACCGGCTGAGCCTGCAGAAGCACGGCAACCGGGACGAGATGTGGCAGGTGCTCGACCAGCCGATCTACGTCGAGGTCGACGGCCGTGGCTGGGATGCCCAGGTCGGCGACATCGTCTGGGTCGCGGCCGGGGCCGAACACCGGATGACCAACCGCGGAGACCAGCGCGGCCGCCTGCTCGAGATCGCGTTCGGTGACTTCGACGAGGGCGACATCGTGCGGATCGAGGACGACTACGCCCGGCTGCCGCGGCTGGACGGCGCCGACCCCAGCTGACCTGCCTGAGCTCGGCAGATGATGCGGCTCGAAGCCGTCGACGGCGACATCACGGCGCAGGACCTGGACGCCATCGTCAACGCCGCGAACTCCTCGCTGCTCGGCGGCGGTGGCGTCGACGGCGCCATCGATCGAGCCGCCGGCCCGCAGCTCCTGCAGGAGTGCCGCCGGCTGCGCGACACGACGTTGCCGCACGGGCTTCCGGTCGGGCAGGCCGTGGCGACCGGCGGCGGCCGGCTGGCCGCGCGCTGGGTCATCCACACGGTCGGGCCGAACCGGCACCTGGGCCAGGACGACCCGGCGTTGCTGGCCGCCTGCTTCACCTCGAGCCTCGAGGTCGCGGTAGACGTCGGTGCTCAGTCCATCGCGTTCCCCGCAGTGAGCGGCGGCGCCTACGGCTGGGACCTCGACGAGGTCGCCTCGGTGGCGGTGGACGCCGTACGACGCTGGGCCGGCTCCGCGCCGCGCGCCGGCCAGGTCGACCTGGTGCGGTTCGTGCTCTTCGGACCGGCGGCGCAGGATGCCTTCGCGCGCAGGCTGGACGACCCGGCCTGAGCCTCGACCTCCGGCGTCGAGATCCCCGCGTCGAGCGGCGCGATCGGTGGCGGTCATCGCTGCGGCGGCGGCCACTGCAGCGTGACCTCACCCAGCCGCCAGCGCGAGCTCCGTCCGAGCACCGGCCAGCCCGTGTCGCGCAGGGACTGCACCGCCGCCGCGAACCGCTGACGCGGGCCGTACGACGCGTGGGCCGCCGCCCGCCGCCAGGCGTCGTCGAGTGCCTGCAGCCACTCGTGCACCGGCTCGCCGGGGACGTTGCGATGGATGAGTGCCTTCGGCAGCCGTTCGGCCACGTCCGACGGCTGCTCGATGCCGGCCAGTCGCATCGACACGGTGAGCGAGACCGGTTGTGGTGCAACGGAGCTCGTCACTGCGAGCCAGGCCGCGCGCCGGCCGACCTCGTCACACGTCGCGTCGACGATGACACCGTCCGGCGCCAGGCCGGCCGCCATCGTGGCCCATGCGTTGGCCACCTCCGAATCGTCGTACTGGCGCAGCACGTTGGCCGCCCGCACCAGCACCGGCCGCCGCCCGTCCGGCCCGGGCAGCTCGAACCCGCCGCGAGCGAAGGTCAGCCCGGGCTGCGCGAAGGCCATGGCGGCCGCGACCCGGGCCGGGTCGATCTCCAGGCCCACCACCTCGACGTCCGGGCGGACCGTGCGCAGCCGCGTCAGCAGCTCTACCGTCGTGACGGGCGACGCGCCGTACCCGAGGTCGACGACCAGCGGGTCGGTGGCGGCCCGCAGCAACGGCCCGCAGCTGGCGAGCAGCCACCGGTCGATGCGGCGCAGCCGGTTCGGGTTGGTCGTGCCGCGGGTGATGGTGCCGACCGGACGGTGCGCGACACCGCGCCCGCCACTGCCCACGTCAATGCGCACATCACTGCCCGGCGGTCGGGAGCGGGACGGCGCCACCGGCTGAGCGTACGGCCGGTGCATCGGGGAGGATGGCCCGGTGACCAACCAGCCGTCCGGGTGCCTGCCCCGGCGCGTCGCGATGCTCAGCGTGCACACCTCTCCGCTGGACCAGCCCGGCACCGGGGACGCCGGCGGGCTGAACGTGTACGTCGTCGAGACGTCCAAGCGGCTGGCCCAGCGCGGTGTCGCTGTCGAGATCTTCACCCGCGCGACGAGCGGGGACCTCGCGCCGGCCGTCGAGCTGTTCCCCGGCGTGACCGTTCGGCACGTGACCGCCGGTCCGTACGAAGGCCTGGGCAAGGAGGACCTGCCGGGCCAGCTGTGCGCGTTCACCGCCGGCGTGATGCGCACCGAGGCGCGGCGCCCGCTCGGCTGGTACGACCTCGTCCACTCGCACTACTGGCTCTCCGGCCAGGTCGGCTGGCTGGCGTCCGAACGCTGGCAGGTGCCCCTGGTCCACTCCATGCACACGATGGCCCGGGTCAAGAACGTCGCGCTCGCCAGCGGCGACAGCCCGGAGCCGCCCGGACGCGAGATCGGCGAGGCGCAGGTCGTGGAGGCCGCTGACCGGCTGGTCGCCAACACCTGCGACGAGGCCAAGGCACTGATCGACCTGTACGACGCGGACCCCGGCAAGGTCGTCGTCGTCCCACCCGGCGTGGACCTGGACGTCTTCCATCCCGCCGACCGCGCCGAGGCGCGGGCCCGTCGCGGCATCCCCGCCGACGCCTTGCTGCTGCTGTTCGTCGGGCGGATCCAACCCCTCAAGGCGCCGGACCTGCTGGTCATGGCGGCGGCCGAACTGCTCCGGGACCGGCCCGAGCTCCGGGAGCGCCTGGTCGTCGGGGTCCTCGGCGGTCCGAGCGGCAGCGGCCTGCGCGCGCCGGAGTCGTTGCAGCGGCTGGTCGTCCAGCTCGGCATCGAGCAGAACGTGCGGTTCGCGCCCCCGGTCAGCCGCGCCGAGCTGGCCGGCTGGTACGCCGCGGCCGACCTGGTGGCCGTGCCGTCGTACAGCGAGAGCTTCGGCCTGGTCGCCGTCGAGGCCCAGGCCTGCGGCACACCGGTCGTGGCGGCCGGCGTGGGGGGACTGCGGACGGCCGTCGCGGATGGTGTCTCCGGAGTGCTGGTCGACGACCACGACGTCGGGCACTGGGCCAAGGTGGTCGGTGACCTCCTGCAGGACGAGTCGGGTCGCCTGCGCCTGGCGAGCGGTGCGATCGCGCAGGCCGCCCGGTTCAGCTGGGACGCGACGGTCGACGCTCTGCTCGATGTCTACTGCGGGGCGCAGGACGAGTACGAGCAAGTGCATGACCACGCCGTCTGAGCCGGCGCCCTCCGGTCCTTCGGCACGCTCGGCGCGCTCCGACGCCCGCCAGGCCGTCGAGGCGACGGTCGCGTCGTACCTGGAACGGGCCGAGATCGAGCACGAGCCCGGCGCCCGCCCGGGCGAGTTCGTGGTGATCCTGCCCGGCGAGCGCAAGCTGCGCACCGCCGTGTCGCTGCTCGTCGGGGACCACTCGCTGTCCGCGTCCGCGTTCGTCGTGCGGCACGCGGACGAGGAGCACGAGCAGGTCTACCGCTGGCTGCTGGAGCGCAACGTGCGCCTGCCCGGCATCGCGTTCGCACTGGACGGCGCCGGCGACGTCTACCTGGTCGGCCGGCTTCCCTTGGCTGCGGTCAACGACGACACCCTCGACGCGCTGCTCGGCTCCGTCCTCGAGGCGTCCGACGGCTCGTTCAACGAGCTGCTGGCGCGCGGCTTCCTGTCCTCGATGCGCCGTGAGTGGGACTGGCGTACGTCGCGCGGTGAGTCGACCCGCAACCTCGAGGCGTTCCGCCACCTCCTCGAGCA
Source organism: Actinomycetales bacterium (assembly GCA_045807245.1). Taxonomy (GTDB): domain Bacteria; phylum Actinomycetota; class Actinomycetes; order Actinomycetales; family CAVURS01; genus CAVURS01. The sequence goes on along the minus strand of JBJMHS010000049.1, from coordinate 10,932 downwards.
TGACTGACCGCCACCTAGGATCAGCGCCCATGAGTGAGCCCGCGTCGTACACGCTCGTCCTGCTCCGCCACGGCGAGAGCGAGTGGAACGCGCGGAACCTCTTCACCGGCTGGGTCGACGTCGCCTTGTCGGCCAAGGGCCGCGACGAGGCGGAGCGCGGGGGGCGCCTCATCGCGGACGCCGAGCTGCTGCCCGACATCGTGCACACGTCCGTGCTGCGCCGGGCCATCACGACGGCCAACATCGCGCTCGACGCCGCCGACCGGCACTGGATCCCGGTCGCTCGCAGCTGGCGGCTCAACGAGCGGCACTACGGCGCCTTGCAGGGCAAGGACAAGAAGGCGACGCTCGAGGCGTACGGCGAAGAGCAGTTCATGCTCTGGCGCCGCTCGTACGACGTGCCGCCGCCACCGCTCGACGACGACAGCGAGTTCTCCCAGGCCGGGGACCCGCGCTACGCCGACGTGCCGGCCGGCGAGCTGCCGCGCACCGAGTGCCTGGCCGACGTGGTCGACCGGATGCTGCCGTACTGGGAGTCGGCCGTCGTTCCCGACCTGCGCGCCGGCCGAGTCGTCTTGGTGGCGGCCCACGGCAACAGCCTGCGCGCGCTCGTGAAGCACCTGGACGGTGTGTCGGACGACGCGATCGCAGGGCTCAACATCCCGACCGGGATCCCGCTGGTGTACCGGCTCGACGCCGAGCTGCGGCCGGTGCAGCCGGGTGGGGAGTACCTGGACCCGGACGCAGCGGCCGAGGCCATCCAGGCCGTGGCGAACCAGGGCCGGTAGCCGATCGTCCCGGCTGGCTAGGCGGTCTCGGCGCCGTTCGTCACGACGTAGTCGTCCTGCCACTCGCCCGTGACGAGGTACACGACCCGGGACGCGACCGAGACGGCGTGGTCGGCGAACCGCTCGTAGTACCGGCCGACCAGCGTGACGTCGACGGCGGACTCGATGCCGTAGGTCCACTGGCCACCGAGCAAGGTCGTGAAGACCTGACGGTGCAGCTTGTCCATGTCGTCGTCGTCCTTCTCCAGCAGGAGCGCGGCGTCGACGTCCTTGCTGGCGATGACCGAGCCTGCCTTCGCGACGATCCGCTCGGCGACCTGACCCATCTCCAGGACAGTCGACCGCACGACGGGCGGGATCGCGGACTCCGGGTAGCGCAGCCGCGCGACCTTGGCCACGTGCCGGGCCAGGTCGCCCATGCGCTCGAGGTCGGCGCTCATCCGCATGCCGGTGACGACGATGCGAAGGTCGGTCGCGACGGGCTGCTGGCGGGCCAGCAGGTCGATGGAGGCGTCGTCGAGCCCGCGTTGGATGGCGTCGATCTGCTCGTCGGCGGAGATGACACTCTCGGCCAGGGCGACGTCGGCGTCGAGCAGCGCGGTGGTCGCTCGGTTGATGGCGGAGCCGGCCAGGCGGGTCATCTCGACCAGCTGGTCGGAGATCCGGTCGAGCTCCTCGTGGAAGGCGTCACGCATTTTGGCGCCCGTGTCCTTTCGTCGACGTCCCGGTCGCTGTGCCGATCGGCGCTGCCGGTCGGCGGCTCGCCCTACGGTGCAGTGGGGGCATGCCGGAGGTCAGCATGCCCTGGAGGGAGCCTCGCAGCGGGTCGTGAACGATCCCAGGCCCCCAGGTGAACATCAGGGGAAGCCCGCTGCGGGCATGCCGCGGAGCGTGAGAAACGGTCTCCGGCCGTGCGACCCTTTCCCCGTGGACGCTACGCTCGCCGCCGGCATCGCCGGTGTCGTCGGGGTGGCCCTGGGCGCCGGGGCCGTCCTGGCCGTCCGCTTCTCCGAACGGGTTCAGCACGCCGTGCCATCTGCGCCGGAGCCCGATCTCCCGGCCGGCGTCCTGGACGTCCTGGCCGTGCTGCGCTCCAGCGCCATCGTGCTGGACAGCGCGGACGCCGTCGTCAAGGCCAGCCCCCCGGCGTACTCCTACGGGTTGGTCCGCGGGCCGGAGATCACCCACACCGAGCTCCTCCAGCTGGCTCGCTCCGTGCGGCGCGACGGCGTCATCCGGGAGGCCGAGCTCGAGCTGGCCCGTGGTCCACTCGGTCGGGGCCGGCTCGTCGTCGGCGCCCGCGTCGCGCCGCTGGGGATCGCCCACGTGCTGCTGCTGGTCGAGGACCGCACCCAGGCCCGTCGGGTCGAGGAGGTGCGCCGTGACTTCGTCGCGAACGTCAGTCACGAGCTCAAGACGCCGGTCGGCGGCATGGCCCTGCTCGCTGAGGCGGTGCTCGACGCCAGCGACGACCCCGAGGCGGTACGGCGGTTCGCCATGCGCATGCAGCACGAGTCGGTGCGGCTGACCCAGCTGGTCAAGGAGATCGTCGATCTGTCCCGCCTGCAGGTCGCTGACACGCTGCACGCACCCGAGCTGGTTGCCGTCGACACGGTGGTCAACGAGGCCGTGGACCGGTGCCGGCTGGTCGCGAACGCCCACGAGATCACGTTGGCCGTCTCGCCGGACGCGGGGGCCAAGGTGTACGGCAACCCCGAGCTGCTCACGACGGCCATCCGCAACCTGGTCGACAACGCGGTCGCCTACTCGCCCGACGGCACCCGGGTCGCGATCGGCGTACGGCGGGTGGACGGGCTGGTCGAGGTCTCGGTGAGCGACCAGGGCATCGGCATCCCGGCCGACGAGCAGGCCCGGATCTTCGAGCGGTTCTACCGCGTCGACCCGGCCCGCTCCCGAGCCACCGGCGGCACCGGCCTGGGCCTGGCGATCGTGAAGCACGTGTGCGCCAACCACGGCGGCGACGTCACGGTCTGGAGCCACGAAGGCCAGGGGGCGACATTCACCATGCGGCTGCCGGACGCAGGCAACCTGCCCGTCACCAGCCGCAACCCTGAGGAGGACGAGCTGTGACCCGGATCCTGGTGGTCGAGGACGAGCAGTCCTTCAGCGACCCCTTGTCCTACCTGCTGCGCAAGGAGGGCTACGAGGTCGCGATCGCCGAGACCGGGCCTGCTGCGCTCGAGGAGTTCGACCGCTCCGGTGCCGACCTGGTGCTGCTGGACCTCATGCTGCCCGGCCTGTCCGGCACGGAGGTCTGCCGCCAGCTGCGTACGCGCAGCAGCGTGCCGGTGATCATGCTGACGGCGAAGGACGCCGAGATCGACAAGGTCGTCGGGCTGGAGATCGGCGCCGACGACTATGTGACCAAGCCATACTCGAGCCGGGAGCTGCTGGCCCGTGTACGCGCGGTGCTGCGCCGTGGCCTGGAGTCCGAGGACCTGACACCGGCGACGCTCGAGGCCGGCCCGGTCCGGATGGACGTCGACCGGCACGTCGTCACGGTCGGCGGCGCGCACGTGGCCCTGCCGTTGAAGGAGTTCGAGCTGCTCGAGCTGCTGCTGCGCAACACCGGGCGGGTGCTGACCCGGCACCAGCTCATCGACCGGGTCTGGGGCAGCGACTACGTCGGCGACACCAAGACGCTGGACGTGCACGTCAAGCGGCTCCGGTCGAAGGTCGAGTCCGACCCCGGGACGCCGCGGCACCTGGTCACGGTGCGCGGGCTCGGCTACAAGTTCGAGCCCTGAGCCGCGGCTCGGCTCAGCTGCTCGTTCCCGTGTCGGTCGGGGTGTCCGTCGGGGTGTCGCTCGGGGTGCCGGTCGGGGTGTCCGTCGGAGCCGTCGTCGGCTGCGGTGTGGGCGTGATGGTCGCGTACTCCCGGCTGGGGCTGAGCACGGGCACCTCGAGCACGCGGGGGCCCGTCGGAGGGGTCGACACCCGGACGGCGAGCAGACCGCCCGGCGCCACCGAGACGGTCGCGAACTGCACGCTGGTCGCTCCGTTGCCGGAGCCGAGCCGCACCAGCTGACCGGCCGGCACGGAGACGGGGGCCGACGTCCCGCTGTCCCCCTGTGCGGTGAAGCTCACGCTGAGGTCCGACGTACCGGTGTTGACCAGCGCACCGGAGACGACGCCCGGCTGGCCGCTGCCGGCCGAGACCACGAGGAGGTTGCGCACGGCCAGTGACCCCAGGTTGACGATCAGCCCGTCGGTCGGGTCGTACGGTTCGACCGACTGGATGGGGGAGCGCTCGCTGCAGCCCCCCAGGCCGCCGACCAGGCCGAGGCATCCGAGCAGTGCGACCAGCACGGTTCCCAGGGCGCTCATCCGGCTGACGGGCCGGCGGAACGGTCGCTTCACGGCGGGCGTCTCCCTCTGCTGTCGTGTGCTGCGAACCCTGGCTCCGGCCCCGCGCTGGACGCAGGTCACCGGACGGCGCAGGTGGCGGGCACAGCGTAGCGGGCGGCGTACGCACCGCCTCGCAAAGCATGCCGAGGGCCTGTCTGTCAAGTACCCAGGTCCGGCCCACTAGCCCTCTGACCTGCGCAAACGCGGCTTCCGACGGTGCGCAGAAGCGCTTCCGCGTGGTATCCTGGCGGTCGCGAAAGGGGAAAAGAGCACATGGTTTTTAAGGTCGGCGAGACGGTCGTTTACCCGCACCACGGAGCGGCATTGATCGAAGAGATCAAGAACCGCACCATCCAAGGCCAGGACAAGCTCTACCTCGTTCTCAAGGTCGCTCAGGGTGATCTGACCATCGAGGTCCCCGCGGACAACTGCGATCTCGTCGGTGTTCGTGACGTCGTGGGTGCCGAGGGCCTGGAGAAGGTCTTCGAGGTGCTGCGCGCGCCGTACACCGAGGAGCCGACCAACTGGTCGCGCCGCTACAAGGCCAACCTGGAGAAGCTCGCCTCCGGCGACGTCATCAAGGTCGCCGAGGTGGTGCGTGACCTGTGGCGCCGCGAGCACGACCGCGGCCTGTCCGCGGGCGAGAAGCGGATGCTGGCCAAGGCCCGGCAGATCCTCGTGTCGGAGCTCGCGCTCGCAGAGAAGACGAACGAGGACAAGGCCGAGGCCATCCTCGACGAGGTTCTGGCCAGCTGAGCGCAGGCTCCAGCCCACATTTCGACGCCCTCCCCCGCGTGGGGGTGGGCGTCGATGTGCATCCGTACGTCGACGTGTCCCCGGGCACGGCTGTGGACCGGGTGCTGATGCTGGCCGGTCTGGCCTGGCCCGGCGAGCGGGCCCTGGCCGGCGACTCCGACGCTGACGTGGCGGCGCACGCCTGTTGTGACGCGCTGTTCTCGGCGGCCGGCCTGGGTGACCTGGGGGTGCATTTCGGCACTGGGCAGCCGGAGTACGCCGAGGCGTCCGGCCAGACGCTGCTGGCCGAGGCCGCCGCCCGGGTGCGGGCGGCCGGGTACGAGGTCGGCAATATCGCGGTCCAGGTCATCGGCAACAGCCCGCGGCTCGGGCCACGGCGGGCCGAGGCCGAGGCGGCGCTGTCGGGGGCCTGCGGGGCGCCGGTCTCGCTGTCGGCGACCTCGACCGACGGCCTGGGGCTGACCGGCCGGGGTGAGGGCATCGCCGCCGTCGCCACCGCCCTCGTCGTACCCCGCTAGCCCCCTGTTTCGGTACCCCCCGAAAGCTGCTTTACCCCTCGAAAGCCGCCGCAACCGGCCTATCTGGGTGTCGCGAGCGGCTTTCCGGGGGCAAACCGGCTTTCGGAGGGCACTTCATCAGCGGGGGGTGAGCCAGGCGTAGCCGGAGCCGTGCAGGACCAGCCGCCGCTCGTCGAGCCGACCGTCGGCCGAGCCGTGCAGGAGCTTCGGGTGGATCGCCCGGGTGAGCCCGCCGGGCCGCCCGGCTCCGGCGCCCCACAGCGCGCTGGCCACCCACTCGGCCGCGACGCTGACTGCCTGGTCGCCCACGTTGGCCACGACGAGTACGGCGTCGCCGCGCGGATGCGTGCGCAGGTATGCGAGCAGACGCTGGTCGGGCGCGTCCAGGAGCTGGGTGGCCCCGCCCATTCCGAACGCCGTGACGGTACGACGGGTGGCCGCCAGCTCCTGGAGGCCGGAGAAGACCCGTCCCTCGACCGTCGCCGGGTCACGCCGGCGCCGGGCCAGCTCCCAGTCCATGTGCGGCCGGTGCATCCACCGGTTGTCGCCGGCCTGCGACGGCAGGCTGGCCCACTGCTCGTCCCCGAACAGCCCGAGCTCGTCCCCCATGTACAGCAGCGGAATCCCGCCGAAGGAGTAGGCCACGGCATACAGCAGCAGCAGCCGGCGGATGCCCGCCGTGATCGCCGCCGGGTCGCCGTCGATGACCGCCTGCTCAAGACCGCACAGCGCGGCGGTGCTGCCCGACGTACGCGCGTCGCCGGTCGCCGGGTTGTCCTGGAAGACCGCTCCGCGCGCGAAGCTGCCCTCCGTCCGGCCGGCGAAGAACGACGCGAGGAACCGGCGGTGCTCGAACGGGTTCCACCCGACGGCTCGGGCGTCCTCGTCCGAGACGGCCCAGCCGATGTCGTCGTGGCAGCGCACGTAGGTGACCCAGCCCGACTCGGGCGGCGCCGGCCGCAGGCGGCGCAGGGCCACGGTGGCCAGCCGGGCGTCGCGTGTCGCCACGGACGACCAGAGCATGACCATGAGCTGGTTGTGGTACGCCAGGTCGCACTCGGGCACGTAGTGCTCGTGCGCCCCGAGGTACTGCACCAGGTCGTCCGGCGCGACGATCGCCTCCGCCTTGAACGCGACGGCCGGCGCCGCGATGCGGACCAGTGCCCGCAACGCCTGGACGATGAGATGCGCCTCCGGCTGGTTCTGGCAGTTCGTGCCGAGCCGCTTCCACAGGAACGGGGCGGCGTCGAGCCGCAGCACGTCGATGCCGCGGTTGGCCAGGTCGAGCAGCACCTCCACCATCGCGACGAAGACGCGCGGGTTGGCCCAGTTCAGGTCCCACTGGAACGTGTTGAAGGTCGTCCAGACGACACCGACGCCGGGCACCTCGGTGAAGCTGCCGGGTGCGGTGTCCGGGAAGACCTCGGGCAGCGTGCGCTCGTACTGGTCGGGCTCGGTCCGGTCCGGGTAGATGAGGTAGAAGTCCCGGTACGCCGGGTCGCCGGCTGCCGCCGCACGGGCCCACGCGTGCTCTGCGGCGGTGTGGTTCAGGACCAGGTCGATGCACAGGCTCATGCCTCGCTCATGCAGGGCCGCGGCGAGCTGCTCGAGATCGTCCATCGAGCCGAGGCGAGGATCGACCGCGCCGTAGTCCTGGACGGCGTAGCCCCCGTCGTTGTCACCCTCGCGCGCCTTCAACAGCGGCATCAGGTGGAGGTACGTCACCCCGAGCTCGGCCAGGTAGTCGAGCCGGTCCCTCACTCCCGCAAGGGTTTTCGCAAACCGGTCCGGGTACGCGACGTATCCGATCATCGACGCGCTCTGGAACCACTCCCGGTCGATCTCGCGGCGGCGGTCCAACCGTCTGAGGATGTCCGAACGACCGCACGCGGCGCGGCCCACGACGTCGAGCAGGTCCGACACGAGGGCATCCAGGTCGGTGCGTGAGCCGTAGACCGATCGCAGCGCCGGCAGCGCGTCGGGCAGGAACGCCTCGAGCCGCGCCTGCAGGGCGTCACCTTCCAGGGTGCCCAGTTCGGCCACTGCGCGCGCGAAGTCCGGCGACGTCGTCCTCATCAGTGCCCCCGGTCGATCCACTCCTGCAGGTGCGGAAGCTCGGCCCCGACCGTCGTCTCGGCTCCGTGGCCCGGACGTACGACGGTCTGGCTCGGCAGGGTCAAGAGCCGGTACTGGATCGAGTCGATGATCGTCGCGAAGTCACCGAACGTCCGGTTGGTCGCGCCGGGTCCGCCCTTGAACAGCGTGTCGCCGCTGAACACCAGACCATGATCGGCCAGCCGGAAGCACACCGAGCCCGGCGAGTGGCCCGGAGTGTGCAGCACGTCGACGTCGACGCCGCCGACCGTCAGCTTCATGCCGTCGGCGAGGTCGGAGTCGGGCTGCCGGTCCGGGTGGGTCAGCTCCCACAGGGGCAGGTCGTCCGGGTGCAGCAGGATCGGCGCATGCAGCCGGTCGGCCAGCTCGGGCGCGGCCCGCACGTGGTCGTCATGGGCGTGGGTGCAGGCGACCGCCAGTAGCCGCCGGCCGCCGATGATCGTGGCGATCGCGTCCGCGTCGTGCGGCGCGTCGATCGTGATGCACTCCTCGTCATCGCCGATGACCCACACGTTGTTGTCGACGTCCCAGGTGCGGCCGTCCAGGCTGAACGTGCCCGAGGTCACGCCGTGGTCGACCCGCAGTGACGACGGCACGGTCACAGCCGGACCACGGACCGCAGGACGTCGCCCTGGCCCATCCGCGCGAACGCGGCCTCGACGTCGCCGAGGCCGATGGTCTCGGTGACGAACGCGTCCAGCGGGAGCCGCCCCTGCAGGTGCAGGTCGACGAGCATCGGGAAGTCCCGGGTCGGCAGGCAGTCGCCGTACCAGGAGGACTTCAGCGCGCCACCGCGGCCGAACAGGTCGAGCAGCGGCATGTCGATGCGCATGTCCGGCGTCGGCACCCCGACCAGGACCACGGTGCCGGCCAGGTCGCGGCCGTAGAACGCCTGTCGCCACGTCTCCGGGCGTCCGACGGCGTCGATGACAACGTCCGCGCCGAAGCCCTCGGTCAGCTCCTGGATCGCAGCGACGACCTGGTCGTCCGTCCTGCCCTTGACCGGTACCGCGTGGGTGGCGCCCAGGCCCCGCGCCCAGTCGAGCTTCCGCTCGTCGATGTCGATCGCGATGATCCGCTTGGCGCCGGCCAGCCGCGCACCGGCGATCGCGGCGCAGCCGACGCCGCCGCAGCCGATGACCGCGACGGTGTCACCGCGGCCGACGTTGCCGGTGTTCATGGCGGCGCCGAGCCCGGCCATGACGCCGCAGCCGAGCAGTCCCGCGACTTCGGGCCTCACGCGCGGCTCGACCTTGGTGCACTGCCCGGCGGCGACCAACGTCTTGGAGGCGAAGGCGCCGATGCCGAGCGCCGGCGACAGCGGGGTGCCGTCGGCCAGAGTCATCCGCTGCTGTGCGTTGTGCGTGTTGAAGCAGTACCAGGGCCGCCCGCGCAGGCAGGCCCGGCACTGTCCGCAGACCGCCCGCCAGTTGAGGATCACGAAGTCGCCGGGCGCTACCTCGGTGACGCCCTCGCCTACGGACTCCACGACCCCGGAGGCCTCGTGGCCCAACAGGAACGGGAAGTCGTCGTTGATGCCGCCCTCGCGGTAGTGCAGGTCCGTGTGACATACACCGCAGGCCTGGACGGTCACGACCGCTTCACCGGGTCCAGCGTCCGGTACGACGATGTCCACCAGCTCCACGGGCGCCCCCTTGGCCATGGCGACCACACCCTGCACCGTCTGCGGCATTGCGCTCCTCCGCGGTCAGATCGTCTGTCGGGTCATCGATCATCCGGACGGCGGGCCGCCGTTGTCCGCGCCAAACCTAGGGGCTGGCCCTCGTGCGCGGAACGCCGGGCCGGGGCATACCGCGCCGGATGACCGGGTTGGACCGGGCATGACGACCACCACCGACACGTTGTCCGATCTGGCTCGCCGCCTGCTCGACCAGCCGGTGCACGCGACCGTGTCCTCGATCGAACCGAACGGCACCGTCCAGCTGAGCCTGGTCTGGGTCACGCGGGACGGCGACGACGTGCTCCTGTCGACGCTCGCCGGCCGCCGCAAGGCGCGGAACTGGACGCGTGACCCGAGGGCGACGGTGCTGCTGTTCGATCCGCATGACACCGGGCGGTACGCCGAGATCCGCGGACAGGTCACGCTGGTGGACGACCCGGAGGGCTCGCTGATCCACGAGCTGGCCGACGCGTACGACGATGCACCCTTCACCGGCATCATCGACGGCCGGGTCATCGTGCGGCTCACGCCGGAGCGCGTCGTCACGCGCTGACCGCGGCTTGGCTAGCCTTGGGCCGGTGAGCCTGCGCCTGTACGACACCGCGACCGGTGAGGTCCGCGACTTCGAGCCGATCGAGCCCGGGCGCGTCGGTGTCTACCTGTGCGGCGCGACGGTGCAGGCAGCGCCGCACATCGGCCATATCCGCAGCGGAGTCGCCTTCGACATCCTGTGGCGCTGGCTGGAGGCCGGCCACGGGTACCGCGTGACCTTCGTCCGGAACGTCACGGACATCGACGACAAGATCCTGGCCAAGTCAGCCGAGGCCGGCGAGCCGTGGTGGGCCTGGGCCTACCGGTACGAGCTGGAGTTCGCATCGGCGTACGACGCGTTAGGGGTACGCCGACCGACGTACGAGCCGCGCGCGACGGGCCACGCGACCGAGATGGTCACGCTGATGGCTGACCTGATCGAGCGCGGTCATGCCTATCCGGCCGCGGATGGCAGCGGCGACGTCTATTTCGACGTGAAGTCGTGGCCGTCGTACGGCGAGCTGACCCACCAGTCGATCGACGACATGGCACCGGCCGAAGACACGGACCCGCGAGGCAAGCGCGATCCGCGCGACTTCGCGCTGTGGAAGGGCCACAAGCCGGGCGAGCCCCAGACTGCGGCCTGGCCGACGCCGTACGGGCTCGGTCGTCCTGGTTGGCACCTGGAGTGCTCGGCGATGGCGCGGCGTTACCTGGGAGACGCGTTCGACATCCACGGCGGCGGCATCGACCTCCGCTTCCCCCATCACGAGAACGAGCAGGCGCAGTCGCGGGCCGCGGGCCTCGGCTTCGCCCGGGTGTGGATGCACAACGGCTGGGTCACCATCGCGAACGAGAAGATGAGCAAGTCGCTCGGCAACTCGCTCATCGTGTCCGAGGTCCTGCGGCGTACCCGAGCCATAGCCCTGCGGTACTACCTGGGTAGTGCCCACTACCGGTCGAACATCGAGTACCACGAAGGGTCCTTGCGCGAGGCCGAGGCGGCCGTCGACCGGATCGAGGGGTTCCTCCTGCGGGCGGCGCCGGAGGGTGACTGGTTCGTCGGAACCGACTCTCTGCCAACGGCTTTCGTCGAAGCGATGGACGACGACCTCAACGTCTCCGGTGCCTTGGCCGCCATCCATGACACCGTCCGCGCCGGCAACACGGCGCT
>JBJMHS010000048.1:0-27645 GCA_045807245.1 Actinomycetales bacterium | reverse complement strand
CTCCATCAACGCGCGTACCTCGTCCAGGCGATCGGCGTCGGCGATGACCAGCTCGAGCCGCTCACCGCCGAGCTGGGTCTTGAGCTCGTCGGCCGTGCCCTCGGCGATGACCTTGCCGTGGTCCACGACGACGATGCGGTGGGCCAGCCGGTCCGCCTCCTCGAGGTACTGCGTCGTCAGCAGCAGGCTGGTCCCGCCCGCGACCAGGTCGCTGATCACTCCCCACATGTCGTTGCGGCTGCGCGGGTCGAGGCCGGTGGTGGGCTCGTCGAGGATGAGCACGCGCGGCCGGGCGATCAGCGCGCCGGCCAGGTCGAGCCGGCGCCGCATGCCGCCGGAGTAGGTCTTGACCGGGCGGTCGGCCGCCTCGTCGAGGTCGAACTGCTCGAGCAGCTCACGGGCACGGGCCCGGGACTTCGACCGGCCGAGGTGGTAGAGCCGACCGACCATGTCCAGGTTCTCGAAGCCGGTGAGGTACTCGTCGACCGCGGCGTACTGCCCGGACAGGCCGATCACCTCACGGACCTGCTCGGGGTGCTTCAGCACGTCGATGCCGGTCACCGATGCGGAGCCGGCGTCCGGGACCAGCAGCGTCGACAGCACGCGGACGGCCGTCGTCTTGCCGGCGCCGTTCGGCCCCAGCACGCCGAGGATGGAGCCCTCAGGCACTCTCAGGTCCAGACCGTCCAGGGCAGTCACATCGCCGTACCGCTTGACCAGCCCCTGGGCCACCACTGCGTCGCTCATGATGATCGATCCTGGCAGACCCCGGTGACAGAGCCGACCGGTTATTGCCCGGGCTCAGCCCACCTGCAGTGGGTACCCGCGCTCACGCAGGGCCGCGATGACCTGGTCGCAGTGCTCGTGACCCTTGGTCTCGACCTGGACGGCGATCTCGACCTCGTCCAGGCCGAGGGTGGCGTTCGTCCGCACGTGCTCGACCTCGAGGACGTTGGCATCGGCCTCGGCCAGCATCGCCAGCAGCGCGGACAGCGACCCCGGCCGGTCCGGCACGCGGACCCAGAACTGGAGGTAGCGGCCCGCGGCCGCCATGCCGTGCCGCAGCACGCGCAACATCAGCAGCGGGTCGATGTTGCCCCCGCTGAGCACCGCCACCGCGGGCGGCTCGACCAGCGTGGGGTTGTCCATGATGGCCGCGACGCTGGCCGCGCCGGCCGGCTCGACGACGAGCTTGGCCCGCTCGAGCAGCAGGAGCATCGCCCGCGACAGGGTCTCCTCGCTGACCGTGACGAACTCGTGCACCAGCGCCGAGACGATCTCGAACGTCACCTCACCGGGGCAGCCGACGGCGATGCCGTCGGCCATGGTCGACATGCGCTCCAGCGCGACCGGGCGGCCGGCGGCCAGAGACGGCGGGTACGCCGCGGCCTTCTCCGCCTGGACCCCGATGATGCGTACGTCCGGTCGCTTGGCTCGCATGACGGTCGCGATGCCGGACAGGAGTCCGCCACCGCCGGTTCCCACGACGACGGTCTTGACGTCCGGGCACTGCTCGAGGATCTCCAGCCCGACCGTGCCCTGGCCGGCGACGATGTCGACGTGGTCGAACGGGTGGATCAGCACCGCACCCTGCTCCGCGGCGTACCGCTTGGCAGCGCTTAGGCAGTCCTCGATCGTCTGGCCGAGCAGCTCGACCTCCGCGCCGTACCCCCTGGTCGCCATGACCTTCGGGATGGGCGCCCCCATGGGCATGTAGACCTTCGTCCTGATGCCGAGCATCTGGGCCGCGAGCGCCACGCCCTGCGCGTGGTTGCCGGCGCTGGCGGCCACGACGCCGCCGGCCTTCTGCTCCGGTGAGAGCCGCGACATCCGGGTGTAGGCGCCGCGGATCTTGAACGAGCCCGCGCGCTGAAGGTTCTCGCACTTGAGATACGCCGGGCCGCCGATCTTCTCCGACAGGGGCCGGCTCGACTCCAGCGGCGTGTGCCGGACCACACCCTCCAGCAGCTTGCGGGCCTCGAGGACGTCGTCGACCGACACCGGCAGGGGCGAGTTCGCCGTCGGCTCCGTTGTCGACATGGAGGGAGTCTCCCACCATGGGGTCATGAAGGCTCGAACCACCAAGCACTACTGGGGCGTCGTGCTGGACGCACCCGACCCGCCGGCGTTGGCCCGGTTCTACGCCGCACTGCTCGACTGGCAGATCGCCAAGGAGGAGCCGACCTGGGTGACGGTGGCGCCGCCCGACGGGGTCGCGTACGTCGCGATCCAGCTCGAGCCGCTGCACGAACGCCCGACCTGGCCGGCAGAATCCGGGCGCCAGCAGATGCAGCTGCACCTGGACATCGAGGTCGGCGAGCTCGGGTCGGCGGTGGAGGAGGCCGTCGCGCTGGGCGCGACCGTGGCCGAGTTCCAGCCGCAGGACGACGTGCGGGTGCTGCTCGACCCGGCGGGCCACCCGTTCTGCCTGTACCTCGAGACCGACGACTGACAATCCGTCGAGCATCCCTGCGGACACGCTGCCCGGGACCGCCCGCGGGACGGCGTGTCTCCGATCAGCCTCGACGAACTGTCAGGGTTCACCCCCCTCGGGAGTGCTCACCACGACTGGGGGCGGCTGCACAGCGGGCCGGTCGACGACGTCGTCGGTGGCTCGTAACCGGCACGGTCGTACGGCGAGCGGGTCACCTCGTAGTGCGGCAGGGACGTTCCCACCGGCACGAGGTCCGCGTGCCAGCGAGCCGGTTCGAACACCTGGACCGGGTCGCCGCGCATGACGGCGAGCAGGTTGCGCCACCCGCCCGAGCCGGGCTCGAACATGCCCGAGTGGCCGCTGACCAGGGTGCGGCCATCGGCTCGCAGGCCCGTGTCCAGCCGCGTGACCCCGGGGATGAGGTCCGGGTCGCGACCGTGCCCGACCTGGAACGGGTCCGACGACGTCGCGAGGAGTCCGGCCGTGACGGCCAAGGTGAACGGCTTGAGCGGCAGGGGCAGGACTCCCGCGACGGTCCGCACGGAGTGCCGGGCCTCGCCGACCGAACCGAAGCCGGCCCCCTGAGCCAGCTGGATCGGGTCGTCGGCCGCCGTCATGGAGAACCGCCGGGTGCCGCACTCGCCGGCGGCGTAGTCGTCGACGTCGTCCACATACGCACCAGCGCTCGCGATGTGCACGATCCGGTCGGCTCGCAGCCCGTGCACCTCGGCCGACCCGACGATCGACCCGCCGTAGCTATGGCCGAGGACCGTCAGGTCAGACGTCGGGCCCGGCGCCAGCGCCCGCAGGGCTGCGACGTCGCGCGCCAGCGCGGCACCGGCCACGTCGGCCGCGTCGCGGTAAGCAGCGGCGAAGACATGTCCGCGCAGCTGGCTCTCGAGGGCCCGTATCGGCCTGTCCCACAACGAGGCCGGCGGCACGAGGTCGTCCTGCGGCTGGTCCGGGAAGTCGGCGTTCTGCCACAGCACCACGGCCAGATCGGGAGCGGCCGCGGCGAACGATGACGCGCGCTCGGCGTTCCCGTCGTACCGGTCCAGGCTGGTCCCCGTGCCTGGTACGTAGACCGCGACATGGGTCGCTCGGGTCAGGTCGCCGAAGACTTCGACGATGCGCCCGTCACCGCGCGGGTCGAACACCAGCAGCTGGTGCGGTTGCGACGTGACCGTGCCGTCGGGCCGGACCAGGCGGACCCGTCCGGTCAGCAGCTCGTCGTACCGGTCGAGCCGGCGCTGGGCCCGCGAGCGCTGCGACCCACTCAGTCCGGCCACCTCGACGGCCAGCCGCACGACCTCGGCCGCCACCAAGGTCCGGGTCGCCACGAAACGGTGCCGGTAAGGGAGGACCATGGAGGCGGCCAGAGTCGCCTCGGTCCGGGCGAAGGCGTCCGCCACCAGGATGAGCGATCGGGCCAGTCCGGAGAGCCGGGCGATGACAGCCTCGAACCGAGTGTCAAGGCTCATCAAGACGAACCGATCGGCGGCTAGACCTGCTGCGCCACAGCGGAACTCGGCCTGACAGGTCTCGGTGTCCCGGGCCAGCGAGAGCGCCGTCATCGCGAGCGCCGTCAACCCGTCGGGGTCGACGGCCAGCCGGCTCATGGGCCGACGGTTCGGTTGAGCTGGTCCAACTGCGTGACCACCTCGCAGGACAACGCCCGCACGTCGTGGGCCAGCTCGGCCACGGCCCGGCCGATCGCCAGAGCGATCGCGCCCTTCACCGCGGCTGGTACGTCCGCTCGTTCCAACCGGACCGCTACCTGAGCCAGCTCGACCGCGCACCGTGACAGCGCCTGGTAGCTCGCCAGCAGATCGTCGGCGGGCATTCCGACGTACCGCATGCGCGGGCCGAAGGTGGGGGTGTCGGGCAGCATGGGGCTCCTTCGCTCGGCCCCACGCCGCCCGACAGTGTGCCGGACTACGGCACGGCGGGCGCCCGCTCGTCCACAGCCGCAATCGGGTTGACCCGCGCCGGCTGGCGAACGATGTGCGTGGCGATGCGGTCGGCATCTGCTCCCACACCGCCGACCAGCGTCGAAGCGAATCGCGAGAGGAACGGCAGCCCGACGAAGTACAACCCGGGCTGGTCGGTCACCCCGCGGTCGTGGGCCGGCAGGCCGGTCGACCCGTCGATGGTCAAGGGCAGGTCGATCCAGCTCATCTCGTGGCGGAAACCCGTGCACCAGAGCACGTTTCGCACGTCGAGCTGCTGCCCGTCCGCCAGGACCGGCCGGCCGCCCTCGACGCCGGTGACCTTGTGCTCGGTGATCGTGACGCCCGCGGCCTCGAGGTGCTGGCGCTTGACTCGCAGCAGCGGACCGCCTTCGTGCAGCACGTGCTCGCGCGCCTTGCGCCCCATGGGCGTCTTGACCGTGAGGATGCGGTTCCCCGCGAACCACAGCAGCGGAAGGGCCGCGTGCGCGGCGGCGCCGGCGAAGTCGAACGGCAGCTGGCCGCGGATCGGCCCGGCCATGGTCGTCGGGTGAGCCGCCGAGAGCTCCAGCGCCAGGTCAGCCCCCGAGTGGGCGGCGCCCACGACCAATGCCGGTCCCGGCTGGAGCTGGGCCAGGTTCCGGTACTGGGACGAGTGCAGCTGCGTGATACCGGGGTCGAGCCGGCCGGCGAACTCGGGCACCTTCGGCACCTGCCAGGTGCCCGTCGCGACCACGATGTTGTCCGCGGCGATGGGTCCGGTGTCGGTCTGGACGACGTAGACGCCCTCGTGCCGCTCGACCCGCTGGACGGTGACCCCCGTCCGGACTGGCAGCTCGAACCGCTCGGCGTACTGCTCGAGGTAGTCGGCCAGCTCGTCCTTGGTCGGGAAAGACCACTTCGGCATCGGCATGTCCCAGCCGGGCAGCCCGTCGTACTGCGACGGCGAGTACAGCCGCAGCGAGTCGTACCGGCGGCGCCACACGTCGCCGACCCGCGGCAGGGCTTCGAGGACGAGGACGGACTGCTTGCGGCGGGTCAGGTGGTACGCCGTCGACAGCCCGGCCTGGCCGGCGCCGATGACGAGGGTGTCGACGTTGTCGACGGGCGCCAGGTCGTGGTTCTTGCGGATCTGGGTGGAGCGGAAGGCTCCCGGGGCTCGGTTCGTGTCCATGCCGGCGACGCTAGGTCTGCCGGCGATCCGCCCTCATCGGCCGATGCACCCAAACCCGTTGTGGCGGATGGGTACTTCTACCCATCGGCGGCCGGTGCCAGGACCAGGCCGTGCTCGTACGCGTAGGCCGTCGCGGCGGAGCGGGACGGCACGTCGATCTTGGTGAAGACGTTGCTGAGGTGCCGGGCCACCGTCTTCTCACTCAGCACCAGCTTGGTGGCGATCATCCGGTTCGTCGCACCGGTGGCGACGAGGCGGAGCACCTCGACCTCGCGCGCGCTGAGGGGGATGCGCGCAAGGCCGTCGGCGGCGGGCACCGCAGCGTCCGGCCCGTCGCCGAGACGAGCCAGGTCGGTCCGAGCGCCCAGAGCGCGGTACGTCGCGCGGGCCGCCTCGATCTCGAGCGTCGCCGAGTCTTCGTCGCCCAGCGCGCGCAGGGCGAGCCCGGCCTGCTCGCGCGCGCGGGCGGCCTCGTAGGGCGCATCCAGGTCCAGCCAGTCGCGCAGCGACCGTCTGGACGCGGCCAGCGCCGGCCCCGGCTTGCCGTCGCGCAAGAGCATCGCACTGTGGCAGACCTGGGCGGTGGCGCGCACGAACGGCACGTCGCTCTGCTCGGCGACCTGCTCCAGCGCCTGACAGGACGCCCGGGCGGCGTCGACGTCGCCGACCTCGAGCATCACGGCGACGTGCGCCGCAAGCACCATCGGACGCCCGCGCGCGTCGTCCGGGTCGGCGACCAGCCGGCGCACCGCAGCCGCCGCGTCGTCGAGGCGGCCCTGAGCCAGCCGCAGCAGCGCGAGCCCGGGCTGCGGGTCGCGGCCACGCCGGCTGGCCTCGCGGTAGCCGTCCTCGGCCTGGTCCAGGTCGCCGCGCAGCCGGTCGACCTCGGCTGCGGCGTAGTCGGCCATCCCGGCCAGGCGGTCGTCGTCCGACAGGTCGAACCGCGCTCGCGCCGCCGCGGCCGCCTCCATGGCCTCCGGCCACGCGCCGTGCAGCTGCAGCAGCTCGGCCCGGTGGACCAGGCAGGTTCCGCTGTAGGGCACCAGGTCGGGCCGAGCCTCGACGAAGTCGGTCAGCGCGGCCGTCCACTGCTGGGCCCGTGCGATGTCGTGCCGGTCGGAGCAGGTACCGATCACGGCGCAGTAGGCCAGCCCGGCGACCGCGGCCGACGGCCCACCCGTCATCAGCGGCGCGAGCAGGCTGTCGAGCAGCTGGATCCCCTCGGCCGTGCGGCCCTGCTGGATCAGCAGGTGGCCCTGGCCGAGGCGGCTGAGGACGGTGAGGTCGAGGTCGTCGAAGCGGATGGCGGCCTGGCCGGCTTCGGCGATGAGGGTCGCGGCGCGATCGGTGTCGCCGGAGAACATCGCACCTATGCCACGCAGGCCGACCAGGTAGCCCCGCTCGGGGCAGTCCCGGTCGCCGAGCAGCTCGAGCCCGCGATCCACCCAGCTGGAGGCCACGGCGAGGTCACCGCGGTTGACCGCGACGAAGGCCAGCCAGTGGGCACAGACCGCGGCGTCCTCGACCTCCGCTGCGGCCGCGTGCTCCTGGAAGGCCCGCATCCAGAGCCGGACACACTCGTCGTACCGGCCGGCGAGGTAGGCCTCGACGGCCAGGAGGCTCGCGCCGCCGGCGGTGGTCCGCATGCGGACCAGGTTCCTCCGGCTGGTTCGTTCCGGGCAAACGGCTCGCGCTCGGACCCTCGGCCGGCTCGCTTGACAGCCCGACGTACGGTCAAGCAGTGACGACCACGAGCACGCTCCTGCCACCCCCCGCCCCGGCCGGCCTGCCGGGGACGATCTGCGCCCTGCGGGCGTCCGGCTACGTCCCGCGCTCCGTGAAGCAGGAGCTGCGCGACAACCTGGTGGCGGCGCTGCGGGCGGGGGGGCGCCGGTTCGTGGGGATCGTGGGTTTCGACGAGACCGTGCTGCCGGAGCTGGAACGGGCGCTGCTGGCCGGGCACGACGTGGTCCTGCTCGGCGAGCGCGGTCAGGGGAAGACCCGGCTGGCCCGGTCCTTGACGGCGTTGCTGGACGAGTGGTCACCCGAGATCGAGGGCTGCGAGATCCACGACGACCCGCTCGGCCCGGTCTGCCCGCGCTGTCGGCGGCTGGTGGCCGCTGACGGCGACGCGGTGGCCGTAGCGTGGCGACACCGATCGGAGCGGTACGGCGAGAAGCTGGCCACGCCGGACACGAGCGTGGGCGACCTCATCGGTGACGTGGACCCTGTCCGGCTGGCCCAGGGCCGCACGCTCGGCGACCCGGAGACCGTGCACTACGGGCTCGTGCCGCGCTCGAACCGAGGTGTCTTCGCGGTCAACGAGCTGCCCGACCTCGCCGAGCGGATCCAGGTGTCACTGCTGAACGTGTTGGAGGAGAGGGACATCCAGGTCCGCGGGTATGCGCTGCGCATGCCGCTCGACGTCCTGCTGGTGGCGACGGCCAACCCGGAGGACTACACGAACCGCGGGCGGATCATCACGCCGCTCAAGGACCGGTTCGGCGCTGAGGTGCGCACGCACTACCCGCTGGAGGTCGCGGACGAGGTCGAGCTCGTGGCCCAGGAGGCGGAGCTCGTCGCGTCATTGCCGGTGCATCTGGTGGAGGTCGTGGCGCGGTTCGCGCGGGCAGTGCGCGAGTCGGCGTCGGTCGACCAGCGGTCGGGGGTGTCGGCCCGGTTCGCAGTCGCCGCGGCGGAGACTGCGGCGGCGGCCGCGCTCCGGCGGGCCGCCCTGACCGGGGAGGACGACGCCGTTGCCCGCGTCGGCGACCTTGAAGGGGTCGCGCGCACGCTGCGCGGCAAGGTCGAGTTCGAGTCCGGAGACGAGGGCCGCGAGGAGGAGGTGCTGGCGCACCTGCTGCGGACCGCGGTGGCCGAGGTGTTCCGGGCGCGGCTCGCCGGCCTGGACCTGTCGGGCTTCACGGCGCTGGTTGCCGAGGGCCAGTCGATCGAGACCGGCGAGCTGGTGCCGGCCACCGAGGTGCTCGAGCAGATCGGCACGGTCGCGGGGTTGGCCAAGGTGCTGGAGCGGCTGGACATGGGCGACGCGCCGACTCCTGGTGAGGCGGCTGCTGCGGTCGAGCTGGTCCTGGAGGGCCTGCACCTCACCCGCCGCCTGGCCAAGGACGTGCTGGCGGACGGCCGCACGGTCTACGGCGGCTGACGAGGCGGCCGGGGATGCGCAACCGGTACGGCGCGTGGCAGGGCGGGCCCGACCCGCTCGCGCCGCCGTACGACGTCCGCGAGGCCGTCGACGCGATCGGCCGCGACGTCATGGAGGGCCGCAGCCTGACGGAGGCGATCCGCGACCTGCTGCGCCGGGGCGACCAGGGGCGCCGCGGGCTGGACGACCTGGCGCGTGACGTCCGGCGCCGTCGCGAGCGGGCCCGTCGGGCCGGGGATCTGAGCGGGACGCTCGACCAGGTGCGCGAGCTGCTCGACCAGGCGGTCTCCGAGGAGCAGTCGGCGTTGTTCCCCGACCCGTCGGACGACGCCCGGCTGCGCGAGCAGCGGTTGGGCGACCTGCCGCGGGACACGTCGCGGGCGGTCCGCGAGCTGGCGGACTACGACTGGCGCTCACCGGAGGCGCGGGCGGCGTACGACGAGATCCGCCAGATGCTGCAGCGCGAGGTGCTGGACCAGCAGTTCGCCGGAATGCGAAATGCCTTGCAGGACAATAGCGCTGAGTCGGCCGAGGCCATGGCCCGCGTGAAGGACATGCTCGCGGACCTGAACCAGCTGCTCGCTGCACATGCCCGCGGGGAGGACACCTCAGACGCGTTCCGAGAGTTCATGGACAAGCACGGCGAGTTCTTCCCCGACAACCCGTCGAACGTCGACGAGCTGATCGACGCGCTCGCCCGGCAGGCGGCGGCAGCCGAGCGCCTCATGAGGTCGCTGACGCCGCAGCAGCGCCAGGAGCTGGCGCAGCTGATGGCGGACGCACTCGGCGACGCCGACCTGGCGGCCGAGATGGCGGCGCTGCGCGACAACCTGCGCGACCTGCGGCCGGGCCTGGACTGGCGCAGCCGCTCGGACGTCGACGGGGACGAGCCGCTGGGGTACGGCGACGCGACGGCCGCGGTGCAGGAGCTCGCGGACCTGGACGCGTTGGCCGAGCAGCTGGGTCAGGACTACCCCGGGGCGACGCTGGACGACGTGGACGTCGAGGCGATCGAGCGGCAGCTCGGGACCGAGGCCGGTGCGGACGTCGCGGCGCTGCGCGAGCTGGAGCGCGAGCTGCGGGCCCAGGGCTGGCTCGCGCGTGACCACGACGGGCTGCGGCTCACGCCCAAGGCGTTGCGCCGGCTGGGGCAGACCGCCCTGCGCCGCGTCTTCTCGCAGCTGGAGGCCCACGGGCGCGGCGGCCACGACGACCGCTCAGCGGGGCAGGCCGGCGAGCCGACCGGGGCCTGGCGCGAGTGGCGCTTCGGCGACGAGCAGCCGCTGGACGTCGTACGGACCGTGTCGAACGCGGTGCTGCGCTCTGCCTCGGGTGGTGGGTCCGGCGTTCGGTCCCGTAATGGTTCTGGCGGCCTCGGTGGCGGACCGAGTGCCAGTGGTGTCGTGACCCTCGAGCCCGGCGACTTCGCCGTGGTGGAGACCGAGCGGCGTTCGTCGGCCGCCGTGGCGCTGTGCGTCGACCTGTCCTGGTCGATGTACGCGGAGGGCCGCTGGGGGTCGATGAAGCAGACGGCACTGGCCTTGCAGCACCTCATGGTGACCCGGTTCCCGCAGGATGCGTTGCAGATCATCGGGTTCGACCGCTGGGCCCGACCGATGACCGAGGTCGAGCTGGCCGGCATCGAGCCGCAGTGGATCCAGGGGACGAACCTGCAGCAGGCTCTGTCGCTGGCCGGCCGTCACCTGCGGCGGCACCCGGATGCCGAGCCGGTCGTGCTCGTCGTCACGGACGGCGAACCCACCGCTCACCTGGAGGACGACGGTGCGGCCGTGTTCGAGTGGCCGACGACGCGGGAGACCCTGCGCCGTACCTTGCGCGAGGTCGACCTGCTCACCCGGTACCGGGCTCAGCTGAACCTGTTCATGCTCGGCGACGACGACGGGCTGCGGCGGTTCGTGGACGCGGTCGCGCAGCGCAGCGGCGGACGGGTGTTCACGCCGGACATCG
Source organism: Actinomycetales bacterium (assembly GCA_045807245.1). Classification (GTDB taxonomy): domain Bacteria; phylum Actinomycetota; class Actinomycetes; order Actinomycetales; family CAVURS01; genus CAVURS01. The sequence goes on along the minus strand of JBJMHS010000048.1, from coordinate 16,954 downwards.
ACCGGCTCGGCGAGTACGTCGTCGCCGACTACCTCCGGGCCCGCCGCCGCCGATAGTCGCGTTCAGTCGGGGGCCACGTCGTCGGCGACGGGGTTCTCGCCGCCGGAGAACTCTGGTTCCTCCTCGTCGGTGCGCCCGGCCAACGACGACGCCACGGTGTTCGTGACCGCGATGAACGGTACGGCGAACAGGGCGCCCACGATGCCAGCCACCAACACACCCGCGGCGATGCCCAGGATGACCGCGAGGGGATGCACGCTGACCGCCCGGCCCAAGAGGAACGGTTGCAGCACATGGGCTTCCACCTGCTGCACGGCGATCACGATTGCCAGCATGATCAGGGACGTGACCGGCCCGTGTGAGACAAGCGCGACGAGCACCGCCACGATGCCGGACACGAACGCACCGACGATGGGCACGAACGCACCCAGGAACACGAGCACACCCAGCGGCACGGCCAATGGCACACCGAGGATGGCGGCGCCGATCGCGATCCCCAACGCATCGGTCGCCGCGACCAGCACCGTTGCCCGCACGTACGACGTCAGCGTGACCCAGCCCCGCCGAGCCGCCACGTCGAGGGGCTCCTGCGCGGCATCGGGCAGCACCCGGATGAGCCAGGACCAGATGTCGCCGCCCTGGGCCAGCATGAAGTACATCGAGAACAGCACGATGAAGAGGCCGGCCAGGACGTCGGTCAGCGTGCCGGCCGCGGTCAGTGCACCGCTGATCAACGTGCCGCTGTGTGCGCTCAGCGACTTCTGCAGGTCCCCCACGTAGTCGCCCAGCCGGTCGGTCGTGAGGTGCAACGGCCCGGTCGCGAGCCACTTCTGCACCTCGCCGAGCCCGTTCGACGCCTGGTCCTCCAGGTCCGGGAAGCCGCTCGCGATCTGCTGACCGACGAGGGTCGCCAGCCCCGCCACGATGCTGAGGACCACGAGGACGGTGAGCAGTGCCGCCACGCCGCGCGGGACCGCACGGGCCAACAGGTCGGTCAGCGGCCGGGTCAGCGCGACCAGCAGGACGGCGACGAGGAACGGTACGACCAGCACCTCGAAATGGCCGAGCAGCCGCAGCAACAGATAGATCAGAGTGCCGAGCACGATGAGCCGCCAGGCCCAGGCCGATGCGAGCCGTATGCCGTACGGCAGCGCTACCTCACGTTCGTCTCCCCCGCTCATGCGGCCTCATCCTGCCAGTGCGGCCCCCGCCAGCAAGCCGGCCGCGCGGACGAGGGCATGGTCGCCGGAGGCGGCCAGCAGACCGGCGGCGAACAGGACGTACCTGGTGTCCACGACGACCTGCGCCTGGGCCGGCACCCGCCAGCCCCCGCCGTGGTCCTCGGTCGCGGCCGACATGATCCGCGCCTGCTCCGCGCGGTCGTGATGCCGCAGGACGCCACCGGACCCCACGACCAGCCGCACGTCCTTGAGCGGCCGCGGTGCGGACGCCGGCCCGTTGGGCCGCCCGTGGCGGCGCAGCGCGACCGTCGCGGCGAGGCGGGCCAGCTCCACGTCGTACCCCTCGCCTTCACTGCCCCGCTCCGGCAGGTACGCCGGGTCGGCCGCCACCAGATCGGCGTACGAGGACAGCTCCACGGCCGGCCCCTCGACGAGATGCTCCTTGCGCGCGGCCGCAACAATGCCCGGAGCGTTCCACCGCAGGCCCAGGTCGCCCTCGACCGTCCGGGCGCGCCACAACGTCTCCACGACGTCCTTGCGCAGCTCGGCATCCTCACCCTCGGGCGTGATGACCGAGTACACGTCGGTCGTCGCGCCGCCGATGTCGACCACGAGGACGTCGCCGGCACCCGGCACTCCGTCCGCCGGAGCGCCGTCGGCCAGCACCTCGACGCCGGCCAGGACCACATCAGGGGTCGCGGCTCGCACCATGGCCGCAAAATCCTTGCTGCGTGACAACCCTTTGCCGCCGATCACGTGCGTGATGAATACGTCACGGATGGCCGAGCGCGCCGGTCGCGGCTCGAGCACGCCGATCCTGGGCAGCACGTTGGGCACCGCGATCACCCGGCGTCCGCGTCGGACCAGCTCCTCCTTCGCCTCCGGCGCCGCGTCCGCGTTTCCGGCGAGGACGATGGGTGCGGCGAGGCGCGCCGTGCCGAGCCGGTGAGCGTTGTGGAGCAGCACCTCGGCGTTGCCGCCGTCCGTGCCGCCGACCAGCAGTACGACGTCCGGCTTGGCGCTGCGGAGGTCCGAGATGCCTTGCGCGTCAAGCATTCCCGCGCTGACGTGGACGACCTTCGCGCCGGCCGAGAGTCCGACGCGGTGTCCCGCCTCGGCCGTCACGACCCGTTCGTACCCCACGACGGCGAGCCTCAGGCCTCCCCCTGCGCTCGAGCAGGCCATCACCTCGTCCACGCGCTCGCCTGCGAGCTCGCTCCGGATCGCCTGGTAGCCGTCGAGCACGTCGGTCTGGATGGTCGTCGAGTGCGACCCGGTCGCGACCAGCGCGCCGTCGTCGGTGTCGACCAGAGCCGCCTTGGTGAACGTCGAACCGAAGTCGACGCACAGCACCCGGCTCAAGCTGTGCCCCGGCGCTCAGGACAGCGCGCGGTCGAGGTCCGCGACCAGGTCCTCGACGTCCTCGATGCCGACCGACAGCCGGATCAGGTCGTCCGGCACCTCGAGCGCCGTGCCGGCGACGCTGCCGTGGGTCATCCGGCCCGGATGCTCGATCAGCGACTCGACCCCACCAAGCGACTCGCCCAGCGTGAAGACCTCGGCCCGCTTGCAGGCCGCGAGCGCCTCCTCGACACCGCCGCGCAGCCGGAAGCTCACCATGCCGCCGAAGCGTTTCATCTGCCGCGCCGCCACGTCGTGGCCCGGATGTTCGGGCCGCCCGGGGTAGAGCACCCTCGAGACCCGGGGGTGTCCCTCCAGGAACGACACGACCCGCTCCGCGTTGTCGCAGTGGCGGTCCATCCGCACGGCCAGGGTCCGCAGCCCGCGCAGGACCAGCCAGGCGTCGAACGGGCCGGCCACCCCGCCAATCGCGTTCTGGTGGAATGCGATCCGCTCGTCCATGTCCGCGTACGCCGAGACTCCAGGCGTCCTCGATGTCACCAAGGCACCACCCACCACGTCGGAGTGGCCTCCGCAGTACTTCGTCGTCGAGTGCACGACGACGTCCGCTCCCAGGGGGATGGGGCTCTGCAGGTACGGCGTGGCGAACGTGTTGTCCACGACCAGCAGTGCGCCGGCCTCGTGCGCGATGCCGGCGAGAGCCGCGATGTCGGCAACGGCGAGCAGCGGGTTGGTCGGCGTCTCGGCCCAGACCATGGTCGTCCGCCCCGGCTGGATCGCGGCCCGGACCGCGTCGAGGTCGCCCATGTCGGCCACGGTGAACGCCAGCCCCCACGCAGCGGTCACCTTGGCGAACAACCGATAGGTGCCGCCGTACGCGTCGTTCGGGATGACCACATGTCCACCGGGTGCGGTGAGCGCGCGCAGCAAGGTGTCCTCGGCCGCGAGCCCGCTGGCGAAGGCGAACCCGCGCGACCCGCCCTCCAGTGCGGCCATGCACTCCTCGAGCGCGGTGCGCGTCGGGTTGGCCGACCGCGAGTACTCGTAGCCACCGCGCAGCCCGCCCACGCCGTCCTGCTTGTACGTCGAGACCGCGTAGATAGGGGGTACGACGGCCCCGGTCAGCGGGTCGGCCTCTTGGCCTGCGTGAATCGCGCGCGTGCTGAAGCCGGGCGGGGCTGCGTCCTCGGAGCTCACCCGGCGAGGGTAGTCGCCGGGCTCGGCGTGACCGGAAGCAGGACGGCGGGCGCAACGGTGAGCCGGGGCAGGAAGATCTGCACGAGCGGGCCGATGGACACGGCGTACAGGATCGTGCCGACGCCGAAGGTGCCTCCGAGCGCGATCCCGGCCACGACCACGAGCACCTCCATGCTCGTCCGCACCAGCCGCACCGAGCGGCCGGTGCGCCGCACCAGGCCGGTCATCAGTCCGTCCCTCGGCCCCGGGCCCATGCGCGCCCCGACGTACAACGCGGTGGCGACTCCGTTGAGGACGATCCCGGCGACCAGGTACGCCGCGCGGACGACGATGTGGTCGGGCTCGGGCACGGCCCACAGTGCGGCGTCGATGAGGAACCCGATGACCAGGATGTTGCTGACCGTGCCGATGCCCGGGCGCTCCCGCAACGGGATCCACGCGAGCAGGATCAGCAGCCCGATCGCGATGACCCAGAAGCCGATGGTGAGGCCGACGCGCCGGGCCAGACCCTGGTGGAACACGTCCCACGGCATGTTGCCGAGGTCGGAGTTGATCACCAGCGCCATGCTCACCGCGTACAGGACCAGCCCGGCGTAGAGCTGGCCCAGCCGCCGCCCCAGCCGGCGCCCAAGGCGAGGCGCGAGCCGGCGCCCGCCAGCCAGGCTCGGCGAGGAAGGCGACGTCTTCAGGGGCCAGTGGCGCATGACCGCGAGTGTGACGGTCGATTGGTCTTGTCTTCCAGAGCCAATTCGAGCACAGTGGCCGGAGGAGGCAGTCATGAGCGTCGTCACCCCCGGCCGTCGGATCGGCCAGCGGGAGCTGGCCCGGCTGCTCGGTGAATGGGCCACGCCGGGGCAACCGGCGTACGCCGCCCTGGCCTCGCGGGTACGACTGCTCGTGATGGACGGCCGCCTGCCGGTCGGTGTGCGGCTGCCACCCGAGCGCGAGCTGGCCGCGGCCCTCGGCCGGAGCCGCACGACGGCCGCGGCGGCCTACGACCTGCTCCGCGACTCCGGGTATGCCGCCAGCCGCCAGGGCTCGGGCACCTGGACCACCCTGCCCGGCGATGCCGCCGAGGTGCCGGCCTGGGCGCCGGAGCCGGCACCGGACGGCGTCGTGGACCTCTCGCACGCCGCTCCCAGCGCGCCGGCCGAGCTGCACGCCGCCTACGCCGCGGCGCTGGACGAGCTGCCGCGCTACCTGCCTGGGACGGGGTACGACTACCGCGGTGTGCCGCAGCTGCGCGAGCGGCTCGCAGCGCGGTTCACCGAGCGAGGGCTGGCCACCACGTCCGACCAGGTACTCATCACGAGCGGCGCGCTGCAGGCGGTGCGGCTGGCCCTGTCGATGTACGTCGGTGCCGGCGACCGCGTCCTCGTCGAGCAGCCGGGGTACCCGGGCGGGCTGGACATCGTCGCCGACCTCAACGCGAGGGCCGTGCCGGTGCCGGTCCACGACGGCTGGGGCGGTCCCGAGAGCGAGGGTCTGGTGGCCGCGGTCCGGCAGACGGCGCCTCGTGCGGCGTACCTCATCCCGGACTTCCAGAACCCCACCGGCGCCGTGATGAGCTCGGAGCAACGGTCCGTCGTCGCCGAGGCGCTCGCCGACGGGCACACTGCGGCTGTCATCGACGAGTCGCTGGTCGAGCTCTCTCTCGAGAACGCCCCGCTGCCAATGCCTTTCGGCACCTGGGCTACCAGCGAGCCGGTGGTGACGGTCGGCTCGGCGAGCAAGCTGTTCTGGGGCGGGCTGCGCGTCGGTTGGCTGCGCTCCGACACGGTGACGATCCGGCGGCTGGCCGCCCAACGGGCCCGTCTCGACCTGTCCAGCCCCATCCTCGAACAGCTGGCCGCGGCGCACCTGATGGACCAGCTCGGCGCCGTCCGGCGTCAGCGGGCGACCCAGCTCCGCGAGCGCCGCGATGCCCTGGCCAGCCTGCTGCGCCAACGCCTGCCGTCCTGGCGGTTCCAGCTCCCGGCCGGCGGCCAGGTGATCTGGTGCGAGCTGCCCAGCCCCTCGTCCGGTGCGCTCGCGGCGGCCGTGGCGGACCACGGGCTGCGGATCACCCCCGGGTCCAGGTTCGCGGCCGACGGGACGCTCGAGTCGTGGGTGCGCCTGCCGTACACGCGGCCGGTGGAGGACCTGACGCGGGCGGTCGATGCCCTCGCCGCGGCCTGGTCCGGGCTCAGCGGACGGCCCGGTGGGCGCCGGGAGCTGACACCCGACGAGGCGTACGTCGTGTGAGCCGGCCGAGCACTCGGCGTACCGTCATCTGGTCGTAAGGATCGGCCGGAACACGTGCTCCGCCAGCTCAGTTGGAACGGGTGCAGATCCACCTGCAGGTCACAGGTTTCAGAGGTTTCAGAGAGGAACCACCATGCTGTTCGGCTCCGAGCTCAAGCGCCGCCTCCCCACGCGCGAGGAGGCCTTGCCCGGCCGGCCCACCCGCCCGTACGACGTGCCCCGGACCCATGCCGTCCTGGGCACGGACATGTTCGGCCCCTGGCCAGAGGGGACGCAGGTCGCGTACTTCGCCCTCGGCTGCTTCTGGGGCGAGGAGAAGAAGTTCTGGGAGACGCCCGGCGTCGTGACGACGGCCGTCGGTTACCAGGGCGGCGTCACTCCCAACCCGACGTACGAGGAGACCTGCACCGGGAAGACGGGGCACGCCGAGACCGTCCTGGTCGCGTACGACCCCTCGAAGGTGACGATCGAGGAGCTGCTCAAGGTCTTCTGGGAGGCACACGACCCGACCCAGGGCTTCCGCCAGGGCAACGACGTCGGCACCCAGTACCGGTCCGCGTTCTACTACACGACGCCCGAGCAGGAGGCCGCGTTCGAGGCGAGCCGCGCGGCGTACCAGGACGTGCTGAAGCGGCACCGCTTCGGTGACATCACGACCGAGCTGCGGTCGGCCGAGGACGCGGGCGAGTTCTACTACGCCGAGGACTACCACCAGCAGTACCTGCACAAGGTCCCGTGGGGCTACTGCGGTGTCGGCGGCACGGGTGTCAGCTGCCCCGTCGGCGTGGCCAAGACCACCGACTGAGTGCTCCCCCCACCGCGCGGTGCTCCCTGGAGCCCGGTGATCAGCGGCTGAAAACGCCGCGATCACCGGGCTCCAGGGAGTACGGCGGTCGCCGGTCGGCCACCCCGCCAGGGCCGACGCAGTGTCGCGGGCCCGAGAGCGTGAAACCGTCGCGGGCCTAGCGGTGGGCGAGCGTGACCGCGCAGTAGTGCGCCGGGCTACCGACGTGCCAGCCGTGGTTGCGCAGGTAGTCCGGCACGCAGGCCGGGTGGCCGCGGGTGGCGACGAAGCTTGCAGCGATGAGCAGCAGGGCGAGCATCAGGGCGGCCACGTTCTCGCGGTAGCTCGTCGTACTCATGGCCTTGTGCATCGGCGGCGAGCTCCCACATCTTGACCGTACTCCCTGGGGCCTGGTGATCAGGGTCCCGGAGGGCCGCGCGCACCGGGCCCCCGGGAGCACCGCGCGGGGGAGGGAGCACCAGGATGGAGGGCGTGGAGCACGACGCTCACTACTGGGACGACCGCTACGCAGAGGCCGGCGGCGACAAGCACGAGCACGCCATCTCCGACGGCCCGGACCCCACCGTCGTCGAGGTCGTCTCCGCGCTCGCACCCGGCCGGGCTCTCGACGTCGCCGCAGGGCGGGGCCGGCACGCCCTCTGGCTGGCCGCTCAGGGCTGGCAGGTCACCGCGGTCGACTGGTCGCATGTCGGCCTGGACCTTGGCCGGGCCCACCAGCCCCCCGAGGCCGTCCCGATCGAATGGGTCACGGCGGACGTGTCGACCTGGGACCCGGAGCACGCGGCGTACGACCTGGTCCTGTGTGCGTTCGTGCACCTCGACCTGGCCATCTACGCGCGGATCCGCCGTTGGCTCGGCCCGACCGGCCACCTGGTGGTCGTCGGCCATGCGCTCCGAAACCTCACCGACGGCCACGGAGGGCCGACCAACCCGGCGTACCTGCACACCGTCGACCAACTGCGCACCGTCGCCGACGGGCTCACCATCGAGCGCCTCGAGGAGCTGGAACGGCCCACCCCGGCCGGCCCGCAGATCGACGTCGCCCTGGTCGCGAGCGCGGGCTAGGAGCTCAGTCGGCGAGGAACGCCAGCAGGTCGGCCCGGGTCAGCACACCGGCCGGCTTGCCGTCCACGGCAACGAGGATGGCGTCCGCGTTCTCCAGCGCAGCCCGCGCCTCCCCCACCGGCTCGAGCGCGCCGACGAGGGGCAGCTTCGGGCCCATGTGCTGCGAGACGGGGTCGGCCAGGTGGGCCCGTCCGGTGAACAAGGCGTCGAGCAGGTCCTTCTCGGACACCGAGCCCGACACCTCGCCCGCCATGACAGGGGGCTCGGCCGTGACGACGGGCATCTGCGACACGTCGTACTCGCGCAGGTACCTCACCGCGTCGCGCACGGTCTCCGTCGGGTGCGTGTGCACCAGCGCGGGCAGCTCCCCCGACTTCTTCCGCAGCACGTCGCCGACCGTCACGTCGGACGCGGCACCGAGGAAGCCGTACGACGACATCCACTCGTCGTTGAAAATCTTGGTCAGGTAGCCCCGGCCGCTGTCCGGCAGGATGACCACGACGACACCCTCCGGGCCGAGCCGCTTGGCCACTTCGAGGGCTGCGACGACCGCCATGCCGCACGAGCCTCCGACCAGCAGCCCCTCTTCGCGGGCGAGCCGCCGGGTCATCGCGAACGAGTCGCCGTCGGACACCGCGATGACCTCGTCCGGCACCGCCGGGTCGTACGCCGTCGGCCAGAAGTCCTCGCCCACGCCCTCGACGAGGTACGGCCGCCCAGTGCCCCCGGAGTACACCGAGCCCTCAGGGTCGGCGCCCACCACGACGACCGGCCCGGACTCCCGGGACACCGAGACGTCCTTGAGGAACCGGCCGGTTCCCGTGATGGTCCCGCCCGTGCCGACGCCGGCGACGACGTGTGTGACCAGACCGTCCGTGTCCCGCCAGATCTCCGGCCCCGTCGTCTCGTAGTGCGCCGCGGGTCCGTTCTGGTTCGCGTACTGGTTCGGCTTCCAGGCCCCTTCGATCTCGGACACCAGCCGGTCCGACACCGAGTAGTAGGAGTCGGGATGATCCGGTGGCACCGCGGTCGGGCACACCACCACCCGCGCGCCGTACGCCGCGAGCACGTCCTGCTTGTCCTGGCTCACCTTGTCCGGGCAGACGAACACGCACGTGTAGCCGCGTTGCTGCGCGACCAGGGCCAGGCCGACGCCGGTGTTGCCGGACGTGGGCTCGACGATCGTGCCGCCGGGCTTGAGCTCGCCGGACGCCTCGGCGGCGTCGATCATCTTGCGCGCGATCCGGTCCTTCACCGACCCGCCGGGGTTGAGGTACTCGACCTTGGCCAACACGGTGGCCTCGATCCCGTCGGTCACCGAGGAGAGCCGGACCAGAGGCGTGTTCCCGACCAGGTCGCTGATGTGCTCCGCGTACTTCACGTGTCACAGCATCCCAGCAAACCCAAGGCGGTCCGTCACACCCGCGGGTTACCGTGGATCCACAGACGCAGGGGAGGGTGAGCAGTGAGCAGGGCAAGTCGGGCGCGGCGCGCAGCACGTACGGCGGCCAAGGGCGGGGGTGCCGTCGGCGCCGGACTGGTCGGGCTCAGCGCGATCGGGTACGGCGTGCTGTTCACCGAGGCCAAGATCGCCCGCCGCACGGTCGGCACCCCCTTCGAACAGGCGCCGAGGGCCGACGGTGTGTACGACGACCACGGCCTGGTCGAGGGCGCTGCCGCGGACCCGGCCATCGACCTGCAGCTCGCCATGCTCGGCGACTCGTCCGCCGCCGGCCTCGGCGTCGACCTCCCGGAGGAGACGCCGGGCGCGATCGTGGCCAGCGGGCTCGCCGGGGCATCGAACCGTCGGGTGCACCTCGTCAACGTCGCGGTCAGCGGCGCGGTGTCGAGCGACCTGGACCGCCAGCTGGAGCAGCTGCTCGAGCAGCAGCCCCGGCCGGACGTCGCGCTCATCATGATCGGTGCCAACGACGTCACCCACCGCGTCCGGCCGGCGGAGGCGGTGCGCCATCTGGCCCGTACAGTCACCGTCCTGCGCGAGCTCGGCTGCGGCGTCGTCGTGGGCACCTGCCCCGACCTGGGCACCATCGAGCCGATCCCGCCACCGTTGCGAACGCTCGCCCGCAAGTGGAGCCGTGACCTCGCGGCGGCCCAGGTGGTCGGGGTCGTCGAGGCGGGTGGGCGCACCGTGTCACTGGGCGACCTGCTCGGAGCGGAGTTCGCAGCCGCACCCCGGGACATGTTCAGTGCGGACCGCTTCCACCCGTCGGCCCACGGCTACGCACGGGCGGCGGCGACGATGCTGCCCAGCGTCTGCGCCGAGGTCGGGCTCTGGCCGGACGGCGGCTTCGAGCGGATGCCCGACTACCGGCGCGGCGAGGCAGTCGAGCCGGTCAGCCGCGCAGCCGTGCGAGCGGTGCGCGACCCGGGCGTGGAGGTCTCGGCCAGCGAGCTCGGCGGCCGACCGGGTGGCCGGGGTCGCCGGGGCGTCTGGGCGGTGCTGTTGCGACGGCGTCAGGAGCCGATGCCGGAGCAGGACCACCACGCCACATCCTCGGCGGAGGACTCGACCGTCCCCGCGTCGTAGGGTCGAGGACAGGCACCCGCCGTACTTGCCGGTGAAGGGAACCACCATGGCCGAGGCTGTCATCGTCGCGACTGCCCGCACGCCGATCGGTCGCGCGTTCAAGGGATCGCTGACCCAGGTTCGCCCGGACGACCTCGCGCTCACTGCGGTGCAGGCCGTGCTCGACAAGGTGCCGGACCTCGACCCGGCCGAGCTCGACGACCTGTACGTCGGCTGTGCCGAGCCCTGGGCCGAGCAGGGCATGAACATCGCCCGAGTCGTCGCGGTCCTGGCCGGTCTGGACCACCTGCCCGGTGCGACCGTGAACCGGTTCTGCTCGTCCAGCGTGCAGACGACGCGGATGGCGTTCCACGCCATCAAGGCCGGTGAGGGCGACGCCTTCATCTCGGCCGGCGTCGAGTGCGTCTCGCGCTACCCCGTGTTCGACGGTGCCGGGCGCACCGACCCGGCGTGGCGCAACCCGCTGTTCGGCCCGGCCATGGAGCGGACCGAGCAGACGGCGCAGAGCAACCAGACCTGGTCCGACCCCCGCCAGGACGCCACGCTCCCGGACATCTACATCGCGATGGGTCAGACCGCGGAGAACGTCGCCACGTCACGCGGCATCTCACGCCGGCGGCAGGACGAGTGGGGCGTGGAGAGCCAGAACCGGGCGGAGAAGGCCATCGCCGACGGCTTCTTCGCCCGCGAGATCACGCCGGTGACGACGCCGGACGGCACCGTGGTCAGCGCCGACGACGGACCCCGGCCAGGCGTCACGCTCGAGGGTGTGTCGACCCTCCAACCGGTGTTCCGGCCGGACGGCACGGTGACGGCGGGCAACTGCTGCCCGCTCAACGACGGCGCGGCGGCCCTGGTCGTCATGAGCGACACCAAGGCGCGCGAGCTGGGCCTCACGCCGCTCGCGCGGGTCGTCGCGACCGGCGTCAGCGCACTCTCGCCCGAGATCATGGGCCTGGGCCCGGTCGAGGCCTCGCGCCAGGCCCTGGACCGGGCCGGCATGACCATGGACGACATGGACCTGGTGGAGATCAACGAGGCGTTCGCTGTGCAGGTGCTCGCGTCCGCGGACGACCTCGGCATCGACCATGACCGGCTCAACGTCCATGGAGGGGCGATCGCGCTCGGCCACCCGTTCGGCATGACGGGCGCCCGGATCACGACGACCCTGCTCAACGGTCTCCAGACGCGCGACAAGACGTTCGGCCTGGAGACGATGTGCGTCGGCGGGGGTCAGGGCATGGCCATCATCTTCGAACGTCTCAGCTGAAGCCTCTTCTCCGGCAAGGATTCCCTGATGCCGCTGTTCAAGCGTGGGCGCCGGGACGAGCATGACCGCGGCGGCCAGCAGCAGGAGGCCGTGGCGCAGTTCTGGAGCTGGTGGCAGACGGACGGGCGGGCCCTGGCCTCGGCGGCAGTGACCGCAGAGCGGCCGATCGAGGACCTGGTCGGCCCGATGACCGCGGCCGTTCACGCCGTACACCCGGACCTTCAGTGGGAGACCGCACCGGGCGCCGAGAGCCGGCACCTGCTGACGGTCACCGCAGCCGGCGTACCCGAGCTGCGCGCCGCCGCCCGCCGCTGGCGCTCGGCCGCGCCGCCGGCTGACAACGACTGGGAGTACGCCGACGTGCGCCAGCCCGTCGCCGGCGACCTTTCGGCGGCCACGCTGGAGGTGCACGGGCACGAGTTCGTGGTGGCGGAGGCGACAGTCGACGCCTACGTGCGCGGCCTGGCCGTCGACGTGTCCGTACATCATCCGCACTTCGCCGACCTGGACCAGGCCCAGCGCGACCAGGTCGCGTTCCTGCTCCTGGACCAGGTGCTCGGCGAAGAGGCGGTGGAGACATGGGTCGGCGAGGTGGTGTCGAGCCCCGTGCCGGCGCTCGACCCGGTGCCGATCGCCGGCCTGCGTTCGGTCGTGCGCGGCCTGCGCGAGCAGCACACGGACGACGAAGGCCGCCCGTCGTACGTCGTCCTGCAAGGCACGGGACCGACCGGCCTGCCGGTGCTGGTGATGGCCCGCGTGCCGCTGAAACCGGTCACGGCGCCGCAGCTGGACACGTACGTCGGTCTGGTCGTCCCGTACGCCGACCGCACTCCCGAGGGGCTCCCGGGGCCGGGGTCACTGGACCGGTTGCGGGCCTTCGAGGACCGGATCGCCGACCGCATCGGCGCCGACGGTGAGGTCCTGGCCATCCAGTCGCACGACGGCGTCCGGGTGCTCCATGTGTATGTCGACGGGACGACCGGCGCGGCCGAGGACCTCCGGTCGACGGCCCTCACCTGGGACCAGGGCGCGGTGCGCGTGGAGAGCCACCACGACCCGGCCTGGTCGGCCGTGAAGCACCTGCGGAGCTGAGCCCGTTCCGGCCCTTGCCGGGCAGCGAACGGCGTGACAGCGTGACCGGCGAGGCCACCCTGCACGGGTTCGGCGGGGTGGTGTCGGTCAATGACGACCCGACGAGCAAGGAGTCCCCCTGTGCCCCGTATCAGCATCACCGTCGACGGCGTCGTCAGCCAAGACGACGTCGAAGCCCGCACCCTGCTGGTCCATCACCTGCGAGATCGGCTCGGCAAGGTGGGCACGGTCGTCGGGTGCGACACCAGCAACTGTGGCGCCTGCACCGTTCTGATGGACGGCGTCAGCGTCAAGAGCTGCAGCGTTCTCGCGGTCCAGGCCGACGGCACCGAGGTCACCACGATCGAGGGACTGGCCGCGGCCGACGGAACGCTGCACCCGGTGCAGCGGGCGTTCCACGAGTCGCATGCCCTCCAGTGCGGGTTCTGTACGCCGGGCATGGTGATGGCGGCGATCGACCTGCTCAACAACAACCCGGACCCGAGCGAGGACGAGGTTCGCGAAGGGCTCGAAGGCAACCTGTGCCGTTGCACCGGGTACCAGAACATCGTCAAGGCCGTCCGCGCGGCCGCGTCGTCGGCCGAAGCGACCGTCACCCTGCCCGAGTCGCAGGCCGCCGAGGTGACGGCATGACCGCCGTCAGCGACGCCCCGACCCTCGAGTTCGGTGCCAGCCGCGCGCGCAAGGAGGACGAGCACCTCCTCACCGGACGCACGCAGTGGACCGACAACGTCGTCCTGCCCGGGATGCTGCACATCGCGTTCCTGCGCAGCCCGGTGGCTCACGCGACCATCTCGTCGATCGACGTCTCGGAGGCCCGCTCGCAGCCCGGCGTCATCGCCGCGTACACCGGCGCCGACTTCGCCGACAAGCACAGCAGCCTGCCGTGCGCCTGGCCGGTGACCGAGGACACCGTCATCCCGAACCACCCGGCGATCGCCACGACCGAGGTCCATCACGTCGGGGAGATCGTCGCGGCGGTCGTCGCGCGCTCCAAGGCCGAGGCAAGCGACGCGCTCGAAGCCATCGTCGTGGACTACGACGACCTGCCCGCGGTGCTGGACATGGAGGCCGCGATCGTCGACGGCTCACCCCTCGCGCACACGGACGGCACGACGAACAAGTCGTACACGTGGGTGTTCGACTCAGCGAGCGCCGGCACCGGCCGCGATGTCGACGACGTGATCCGCGAGGCCGAGGCCGAGGGCATCGTGATCCGCCGCCGGTACCGGCAGCAGCGGCTCATCCCCGCGTTCATGGAGCCGCGCAGCGTCGTGGTGGCCCAACAGGGCTCGCAGTGGACGATGTGGTCGAGCACGCAGGTGCCGCACTTCGTCCGCCTGTTCACCTCCTTGCTCACCGGCACGCCGGAGCATGAGCTGCGGGTCATCGCACCGGACGTCGGCGGCGGCTTCGGCGGCAAGCTCCAGGTCATCCCCGAGGAGATCGCGACATTCATGATCGGGCAGGCGCTCGGCAAGCCGGTCAAGTACACGGAGAGCCGCAGCGAGTCCCTGATGAGCGGACATCACGGCCGCGACCAGATCCAGGACCTGACCCTGACGGCCACGAAGGACGGCCGCATCACTGGCTTCAAGGTCGACCTTCTCGCCGATATGGGCGCGTACTTCGGCCTGGTGACGCCCGGCGTACCGATCCTGGGCGCGTTCATGTTCAACTCGATCTACAAGATGGACGCGTACCGGTTCACCTGCTCCGGCGTCATCACGAACAAGGCCTGGACGGACGCGTACCGGGGCGCCGGCCGGCCCGAGGCGACGTACGCCGTGGAGCGGATGGTGGACGAGCTGGCCGTCGAGCTGGGCATAGACCCGCTCGAGGTGCGGGAGAGGAACTGGATCAAGCACGACGAGTTCCCGTTCGCGACGGTGGCGTCGATGGTCTACGACTCGGGCAACTACGAGGCAGCGACGGCGAAGGCCAAGGACATGTTCGGGTACGACGCCTTGCGCGCGGAGCAGCGAGAACGGCGCGAGCGCGGTGACACGGTGCAGCTGGGGCTGGGCATCTCGACGTACACCGAGATGTGCGGCTTGGCCCCCTCGCGTGTCCTCGGCAACCTGCGGTACGCCGGCGGCGGCTGGGAGACCGCGACGATCCGGGTCCACCCCACCGGCAAGGTCGACGTCATCACGGGTGCCTCGGCGCACGGACAGGGTCACGAGACCGCGTTCAGCCAGATCGTGGCCGACCAGATCGGGGTGGCGTTCGAGGACGTCACCGTCCTGCACGGCGACACCTTGGTGGCGGCGAAAGGCCTTGACACGTATGGGTCCCGGTCGCTGGCCGTGGGTGGCATCGCGCTGTTCAACGCGTCGGCAAAGGTCCGTCAGAAGGCCGCCGTCATGGCGGCCCACATGATGGAGTGCGACCCGGGCGACGTCGAGTTCGTCGACGGTGCCTACCGGGTCAAGGGTGCGCCCGCGCAGTCGAAGACCCTGGCCGAGATCGCCTTCACGATCTGGGCCGCACACGACAACCCGGAGGGCATCGAGGCCAGCCTCGACTCGGAGGCGACGTTCGACCCCGACACGTTCTCGTTCCCGCACGGCACGCACCTGTGCGCCGTCGAGGTCGACACGGAGACGGGACGGACGAAGATCCGCTCCTACGTCTCGGTGGACGACATCGGCAACGTCGTGAACCCGGTGATCGTCGAGGGCCAGGTGCACGGTGGCATCGCCCAGGGCATCGCGCAGGCCCTGTTCGAGGAGGCCGTTCACGACGACGCGGGCAACCTGGTGACCGGCACGTTCGTCGACTACCTGCTGCCTTCGGCAGCCGACCTGCCGCACTTCACGACCGACCGGACCGAGACGCCCGCGACGTCGAACCCGTTGGGCGTCAAGGGAGTCGGCGAGGCGGGGACCATCGCCTCCACGCCGGCAGTCGTCAACGCGATCGTCGACGCCCTGCGCCCGTTCGGCGTCAACGACGTCGACATGCCCTGCACGCCGGAACGGGTGTGGCGGGCCATCCACAGCGGCGGCTCGTCGAGCGGCGGAGCACCTGCTGCCGAAGGGACGATCGCGTACGGCGGCGCGCAGACCGGCTCGTCGGACGGGGGTGCGGCATGATCCCCGCGGCATTCGACTACGTCCGGGCCTCTTCGGTGGACGAGGCGGTGGCGGCGCTCGGCCAGGGCGGCGAGGACGCGAAGGTGCTCTCCGGGGGGCAAAGCCTGCTGCCGGTGCTGCGGCTGCGGCTGTCGTCACCCACGGTGCTCGTGGACGTGAGCCGGGTCGATGCCATGCGCGGCGTGACGCAGGACGGCGACGCCCTGGTCATTGGCGCGGCGACGACTCACCACGACGTCATGACCGACCCGCTCGTGCGTCAGCACGTACCGCTGCTGGCCCAGGCGGTCGGCACCGTGGCGGACCCGGCGGTGCGCCACCGTGGCACGTTCGGCGGCGCCCTGTCGCACGCCGACCCGGCCGGCGACCTGGGCGGAGTGGCGCTCACGCTCGGGTGCTCGATGGAGGTGACCGGGCCGACGGGGACGCGGACCATCGCGGCCTCGGACTTCTTCGTCGGGTTCCTCGAGACCGCGCTGGCCGAGGGCGAGATCCTGACGTCGATCCGCGTGCCGGTGCTCGGTGCGGTCTGGGGCTTCCACTACGAGAAGTTCAACCGCGTCGCGCAGGCGTGGTCGATCGTGGGGGTCGCGGCCGCCGTACGCCGGTCGAACGGGTCCATCGCCGAGGCGCGGGTCGGGCTGACCAACATGGGGTCCACCCCGCTCCGGGCGTCGTCGACCGAGTCGGCGCTCGCGGGCGCGGACGCGACGACGGGCGCGGTCAAGAGCGCTGCGGCGCACGCTGCGGAGGGGACCAGCCCCACCAGCGATCTCAACGGCCAGGCCGACTACCGGGAGCACCTGGCTCGCGTCCTGACCGCCCGGGCCGTGGCTACGGCCGCGGGCCTGTAGGGCCTAGCGCGCAGAGGGAGGGCCACCGACCGGTGGCCCTCCCTCTGCGGGTGTGTGCGTGGGCGCTGGTCAGACGCCGGCCGGGTGGCTGATGCCGATGCCGCCCTGGGTGTGCGCGCCGTACCGCTCGATCTCCTTGGGCAGGTCGAGCCGCTGGATCGAGCTGCGACCGGCGAGCGCCGACTCGTCGAGCCGGTCGGCGGGGACTATCCAGGCGATCTCCAGCTCGATGCCGTCG
>JBJMHS010000047.1:0-29562 GCA_045807245.1 Actinomycetales bacterium | reverse complement strand
CACCGACGCCAACACTCGCGCATCGGCCTCGTGGTCCGCGTAGGCCGAGGGGAAGGCGCTGCGCTGGACCTTCTGCGCCGCCTTGGTCACCGACAGGCTGCGGTAGCCCTCGATCTTCACGAGGACGTCGTAGAAGGCGTTCGACGCGTACACCGGGTCGGTCACCTGGGCCTTCGTACCCCAGCCCTGCGACGGCCGCTGCTGGAACAGACCGGCCGAGTCGCGGTCGCCGTAGGAGATGTTGCGCAGCTTCGACTCCTGTAGCGCGGTGGCGATCGCGATCGTGGCCGCCCTCGCCGGCAGCCTCCGCTTCACCGCGATCCCGGTGATGATGGCGGCGTTGCCGGCCTGCTCGGCGTCGAGGGTCACCGTGCGGCCACCGGCGACGGCGGTGCACCCCTTGCCGAGCAGTGGTGGGTTCAGCCGCTGCCAGGCCCACCAGGCGCCACCCGCGACGACGAGCACGAGGGCGATCGCGAGCGCGATCCACCGGCGGCGCAACAACCGCCGGGGTCGCGGTGGCGGCGACGAGCTCACGGCCTGGTCAGCCGTTAGCATGCAGCTCCTCGTTCAGGGCGATGCCGCTGCCCGTGCGTGACACCGCCTCCACCGCACCGGTGATCGAGTTGCGGCGGAACAGGACTCCCGGTCGCCCGGACAGCTCGCGAGCCTTCACCGGCTTCTCGTCGTCGCTGTCGACCCTGACCACCTTGGTGCCGGCGGTGACGTACAGGCCGGCCTCGACGACACAGTCGTCGCCCAGCGAGATGCCGACGCCGGCGTTGGCGCCGATCAGGCAACGCTTGCCGATCCGGACGACGTCCTGGCCGCCGCCCGAGAGCGTCCCCATGATCGAGGCGCCGCCTCCGACGTCGGACCCGTCATCGACGACCACGCCGGCGGAGATCCGGCCCTCGACCATCGACGTACCGAGCGTCCCGGCGTTGTAGTTCACGAAACCCTCGTGCATCACGGTGGTGCCCGCTGCCAGATGGGCACCGAGCCGGACCCGGTCCGCGTCCGCGATCCGTACGCCGGCCGGCAGCACGTAGTCGACCATCCGCGGGAACTTGTCCACGCCGTACACGGTGACTGGACCGTCGCCACGCAGCCGCATGCGGGTCCGCTCGAAGTCCTCGACCGCGCACGGGCCGGCGCTTGTCCACACCACATTGGCCAGGACGCCGAAGACGCCGGTCAGGTTTACCTCGTGCGGCCGGACCAGGCGGTGCGAGAGCAGGTGCAGGCGCAGGTACGCGTCCGGTGCCGACTGCGGGGCGGCGTCCAGGTCGGCCTCCACCCGCACGACCTGGGTGCGCACCTCGCGCCGCGGGTCGGTGGCCTCCAGACGGGTCAGCTCGCTCGGCATGCCGTAGGCGCCGGCATCCCGGGGCGCCGGGCCCACGGTGGGCGCGGGGAACCAGGTGTCCAGCACCTGGCCGGCCTCGGTCACCGTGGCCAGGCCGTAACCCCAGGCCGCGCGCGTCTCGCTCATGTCGCCAGGCTACGTGACCTCGATAAGGTCACCGGGTGCCCGCGGCCCAGTCACTCGACCTCGGTGACGACGTCGTCCAGCTGACCGTCGCCCTCTGCGACATCGAGTCGGTGAGCGGCAACGAAGGCCCGCTGGCCGACGCGGTCGAGGCAGCGCTGGCCGACCTCGACGGGCTCGAGCTGGTCCGGACCGGGAACGTCGTGGTCGCTCGGACCACGCTCGGGCGCGACGAGCGCGTGGTCCTGGCCGGCCACCTCGACACCGTGCCGCTGGCCGCCGTACCCAACCTGCCGACCATCCGCCGCGGTGACGAGCTGTACGGCCGGGGCACGTGCGACATGAAGGGCGGTGTTGCCGTCCAGCTCAAGCTCGCCGCGGGGCTCGCGGCGGGGCCGGACCGCCAGACGCGCGACGTGACCTATGTCTTCTACGACGGCGAGGAGATCGAGGCGGTCCACAACGGTCTGGGCCGCGTTGCCCGCGAGCAGCCAACCCTGCTGGACGCCGACTTCGCCGTCCTGCTCGAGCCGTCCAACGGCACGGTGGAAGGCGGCTGCAACGGCACCATGCGCGTCGACGTGACGGTGCGCGGCGTCGCGGCGCACAGTGCGCGATCGTGGCTGGGGCACAACGCGATCCACGAGGCGGCGACCATCCTGACCCGCCTGCGCGAGTACGAGGCCCGCGAGGTCGAGGTCGATGGTCTCGTGTTCCGCGAGGGGCTCAACGCGGTCACCATCCGTGGAGGGGTGGCCGGCAACGTGATCCCCGACCGTTGCGTCGTGTCCGTGAACTACCGCTTCGCGCCGAGCGCGACGGTCGAGCAGGCCTTCGCGCACCTGCAGGAGATGTTCGATGGCTACGACCTGGAGCTTGTCGACGCGGCCCCGGGGGCGCGCCCAGGGCTCGACCAGCCCGCCGCCAAGGCGTTCGTCGCCACGATGGGGGAGCCGCCGCGCGCCAAGTACGGGTGGACCGACGTCTCGCGGTTCAGCGCCCTGGGCGTGCCGGCGGTCAACTTCGGCCCGGGCGACCCGAACCTCGCGCACACGGACCACGAGCACGTCCGGGTCGACCAGCTGCGCCGCTGCGAGGAGGTCCTGTTCGGCTGGCTCACCAGCTGATGCTGCGCGGTCGGGCCGACCTGCTGCACGCGGCCACAGCGGGTGTCGTCACGTCGCTGGTCGGGTTCACCGGCGCCTTCGCCATCGTGCTGGCCGGCCTGCGCGCGGTCGGCGCGACCCCGGCGCAGGCCGGATCCGGCCTGTTGACGGTCACGGTGCTCATGGGCCTGTGCTCGCTCCTGCTGTCGGTCTGGCAGCGGCTCCCCATCGTCGTGGCCTGGTCGACGCCCGGTGCGGCCCTGCTGGTGGCGACCGGGCCGTCGCACGGTGGGTGGTCGGCTGCGGTGGGTGCCTTCGTGATCTGCGGCCTGCTGCTCGCGCTGGTCGGCGTCTGGACCCGGCTGGGTCGGCTGATCGCGTTGATCCCGGTGCAGGTGGCGTCCGCGATGTTGGCCGGCGTGCTGTTCCACCTGTGCCTCACACCGGTGGTCGGCCTCCCCGATGCGCCGCTGTTCGTCGGGCCGGTCATCCTCGTCTGGCTCGCCGCGTACCGGTTCGCCCGCCGATGGGCCGCTCCGCTGGCGATGGCCGTGGCGTTCGGCCTCTCATACACCTCGCACGCGGTCCGGTCGGTCGGCCCGGGCGACTTCGCGCCCCATCTGGTGTGGACGACGCCCACGTGGTCGGCCGCCGCCCTGGTCTCCATCGCGCTCCCGCTGTTCGCGGTGACGATGGCGTCGCAGAACATCCCCGGCGTGGCGGTGCTGGCCAGCTTCGGCTACCGGGCGCCGGTGCGTCCGGTGCTGCTCATGACCGGCGCGCTCACCGTGGCCGGTGCGGGTTATGGCGTGCATGCGCTGAACTTCGCAGCGATCAGCGCCGCGCTGTCCGCCGGTCCCGAGGCCGGTCCCGACCCGGCCAAGCGGTGGCGGGCCGCCGCCGTGTCCGGCGCGGTCAACCTCGTGCTCGGCCTGATGTCCGCGGGCCTGGTCGCGATCGTGCTGGGGGCGCCGCACGGTGTCGTCCTCGCCGCGGCGGGACTGGCGCTGGTGCCGACGTTCGCGCTCAGCCTGCGCTCGGCGTTCGGTGCCGACGAGCACGGTACGACGCGGGTCGAGGCCGCCGCCGCGACATTCCTCGTCGCGGCGTCAGGCCTGACCGTCGTCGGGATCGGCGCCGCGTTCTGGGGCTTGCTGGCCGGAATCATGCTGAGCCTGCTTCTGCGGTCGTAGCCTGGCGCGCATGAGTGCGCAGGATCCGGACGAGCTGGGCTTCCTGGAGCGACCGGGGCCGCTGGAGTGGGCCCAGGCCGCGGACGTCGAGCCGGACTACCACACCGGGCCGGTCACGTTGCGCGGCGCGATGGTGCCCGCGACGACGACGGACCAGCGGCTGCTCGACAACCGAGGCCCCGCCGACTGGGTCCACACCGACCCGTGGCGGGTGCTGCGCATCCAGAGCGAGTTCGTCGAGGGCTTCGGCGCGCTCGCCGAGCTGGGGCCGGCGGTCAGCGTCTTCGGCTCGGCCCGCACCCGTCCCAGCGACCCGGCGTACGAGCTGGGAAGGCGGCTCGGTGGTGCCCTGGCCCGCGCCGGGTACGCCGTGATCACCGGCGGCGGACCCGGCTCGATGGAGTCGGCCAACCGGGGCTGCACGGAGGCAGGCGGCGTGTCGGTGGGCCTCGGGATCGAGCTGCCGTTCGAGCAGGGGCTCAACCCGTACGTCGACCTCGGCGTCAACTTCCGCTACTTCTTCGCGCGCAAGACGATGTTCGTGAAGTATGCCGAGGGGTTCGTCGTGCTGCCCGGGGGTTTCGGCACGTTCGACGAGCTGTTCGAGGCGCTCACGCTGGTGCAGACGCAGAAGGTCACGTCGTTCCCCATCGTCCTCATGGGCCGGTCGTACTGGCAGGGGCTGCTGGACTGGCTGGGCACCACGGCGCTCGAGCAGGGCACGATCAACGAGCGCGACCTCGCTCTCGTCTCGCTGACCGACGACGTCGACGAGGCGGTCTCGTCGGTCGTCAACGCCAGGGTGGCCCGCACCGAGGAGACGGGCCGCTAGCCGGGCGGCCGACGGTCGTAGCGAACGGGCGACGGACAGGAAGAACCTGGCGCGATCCCAGGGTCACCGCGCACACTGGGCACATGTCGGTGACACCGGCTCCGCGCCGCGGCACCGTCCTGGTGGGACGGGACGTCGCCGGGCGGGCGTTGCGGGTCAGTGCCCACCCCGAGCACGGCCGCGTGGTGCTCTCCATCTGGCAGGGGCCGCAGTGCCTGGCCACCGTGCGGCTGGCCGAGGCCGACCTGCCCGAGCTGGTCCGGGCCCTGGCCCAGACCCTCGTGGGCGAGCCCGGGGCTGACCAGGCCGCCAGCTAGAGCGCCCGCGGGGCACGCAACTGACAATCCGTCGTCCCTTTGCGGCGACCCGCTGATGATGGCGCCTCCCCGGACGGCGTGTCGCGGATTCGCGTCGACGGACTGTCAGCCGCCGAGGTGGACCAACCGGCCGGCCCGGCCGGACATGACACCATCTGCGCGTGACGTTCTTCGAGGTGCTGGTCGTGCTTGCGCTCGTCGCCGTCGTGGCCGCGCTCGCCGCCGGCAAGATCCGGGGCGGGATGCCCGAACCCACCTCGACCCTCCCCGACGTCGACCTGCCCGCCCACGACGTGGCGGCCGAGGACGTCGACGCGATCCGGTTCTCCGTCGGGTTCCGCGGCTACCGGATGGACGAGGTCGACGCCGTCCTGGACCGGCTCGGCCTCGAGCTGGGCGCTCGCGAGGAGGAGATCCGCGAGCTGCGCCAGCACCTGTACGGCGGCGGCCCCGAGTCGTTGGCGCCGGACCACCGCCCACCCGCCCCGACCGATCCGTCGTGACCCGGTTCAGCGTCTCGCGGGAGGTCCGCGCCCCGGCTGGTGAGCTGTGGGACCTGCTGGTCGACTGGCCGCGCCACGCCGCGTGGGTCCCGTTCACGACCATGTCGGTCGATGCCGAGGGCAGCAACACCGTCGGCTCGACCTTCGTAGGGCGTACGGCGGTCGGACCGGTCGCCTTCGATGACGTCATGCGCGTGGTGGCCTGGCGCCCGCCGGAGGGGTCGACGACCGGCCGGGTCCGCGTCGTCCGCGAGGGCCGCGTCCTCGGTGGGTCGGCTGAGGTCGAGGTCCGCCCCGTGACGGCCGAGCGCTGTGTCGCGACCTGGTGGGAGGACATCGAGCTGCTGCCCGGGCTGAGCCCGGCGCTGGCCCGGGTCGTAGG
Source organism: Actinomycetales bacterium (assembly GCA_045807245.1). Taxonomy (GTDB): domain Bacteria; phylum Actinomycetota; class Actinomycetes; order Actinomycetales; family CAVURS01; genus CAVURS01. Next base: position 23,737 of record JBJMHS010000047.1, on the reverse strand, counting down.
TCTCGCGGCGGCGCCGGCCACGGTGCTGGCCGGGCGGTTGCTGTTCGGCCGGCTCCTGCGCCGGGCCGCAGACCAGGCCGAGCAGGCCCACGTCATCACCCGGGCGGAGCGGAAGCGGCCATGACGGACGCTCGGGGGCTGGTCGTCGGCGACGACGGCCTGACCCGGTGTGCCTGGGGGGCCAGCACACCGGACTACACGACGTACCACGACACCGAGTGGGGCCGGGCGGTTCACGGTGAGAGCGCCCTCTACGAACGGTTCACCCTGGAGGCGTTCCAGTCGGGGCTGTCCTGGCTGACCATCCTGCGCAAGCGCGAGGCCTTCCGCGCCGCGTTCGCGCAGTTCGACGCCGACGTGGTCGCCCGGTACGGCGCCCGTGAGCGTCGGCGGCTCATGGCGGACACCGGCATCGTCCGCAACGGGGCCAAGATCGATGCCGCCATCACGAACGCGGGCGCGGTGGTGCGGCTGCGGGAGAGCGGTGGCTTGGACCAGCTGGTGTGGTCGCACGCACCGACTCGCCGCCGCCGCGCCCCGCGGTCCTTCGCCGACGTCGTGGCGACGACACCTGAGTCCATCGCCTTGTCAAAAGCGTTGAAGCGCAACGGTTTCGTGTTCGTGGGACCGACGACTGCGTACGCCGCGATGCAGGCGTGCGGGCTCGTGAACGACCATCTCGCCGGGTGCCATGCCCGGTCGGCGGCGGGATCGGCATGAGCCTCGACGTTCTGTCCGCCGGCAGCGACCGTGCGGCCCGGGTGCGCGACGCGGTGGCACGCCAGCCCGGTTGGGCGCTGGCCCTGGGCATCTACGCCATCACCCGGGTCATCGACTTCGTGATCATCGCGCAGGCCGCCAAGGGTCAGGTCCCGAACATGTGGACCTCACCGCACCCGGGCTACTTCGACCTCGGGGTGCAGTGGGACGGCTCGTGGTACCGCCAGATCGCCGACCACGGGTACCCGTCCGTGCTTCCGCGCGACGCGAACGGCAACCTGCTGCAGAACGCCTGGGGTTTCTCCCCGGCGTACCCGTACCTGGTCCGTGTGGTCATGGGCCTCACCGGCCTGAGCTTCCCCGTCGCCGGCTCGATGACCAGCCTGGTGCTCGGCGGTGCCGCAATGGTTGTCATCTATCAACTGTTCATCCGGTACGTCGACCGGCGCGCGGCGCTCGGCGGCATCGCTCTCGTCGCGATGCTGCCCGCCAGCCCGGCGCTGCAGATCTGCTACACCGAGAGCCTGGCGCTGTTCGTCCTCGCCTCGGCCCTCCTTCTGCTGGTGCAGCGCCGCTACGCGCTCGCCGTACCGGTCGTGATCCTGCTGTCGCTGAGCCGGCCGGTGGAGCTGCCGTTCAGCGTCGCCGTGGCGATGCACCTGTTCGTCCGCTGGCGACGCCGCGCGGTCGACCCGTTCCCGCGTGAGGAGGCCGTGAGCGTCGTCGGACTGGGCGTCGTGGCCCTCGCCTCGGCCTGGCTGTGGCCGGCGATCGCCTGGCATGCCACCGGGGTCCGATCGGCGTACACGGACACGATGGGCACCTGGCGCACGGGCGGGCACGTCACGTACTTCCGCGCCTGGTGGTTCATCGCGACGTACCTCGTCCACAACCACGTGTACGCCGGTCTGGCCCTGGCCGGTCTGGCCGTGGTCGTCCTCGGCGCCGCCCTGGGCCCCTGGGCGCGACCGATCGGGGCGGAGATGCGGGCCTGGTGCGTGGCCTACCCGTTGTACCTGGCGGCGATCCTGGAGCCGTGGACCAGCGTGTTCCGCTACGTCCTGCTCTTCTTCCCGCTGGGCATGCTGGCCCTGCACACCCGGCGGCCGCGGCTGTCGGTGCTCCGCCGGCTGGTGTTCGTGGCGCTGCTCGCCGTGTTCCTGGTCGGGCAGATCGTCTGGGTCTACTGGCTGCTGAAGTTCGTGCCGCCGACGGACTACCCGCCGTAAGAGCGGCGACCGGCCCCCGCGCGCCGCCTCAGCGGCCGGTGAACTCGGGCGCGGCCTTGCCCACGAACGCCTCGACCGCAGCCCGGTGGTCGGCGCTGGACCCGGTGAGCCGCATCAGCCGCTCCTCGTTGTCCAGCGACTCGGCGAGGTCGTGGCCCATCGAGAACGCGATCGCCTGCCGGATCGAGGCGTAGGCCAGAGTCGGACCGGCCGCCAGCCGGGCCGCGACCGCGGCCGCTTCACCGGCCAGCGCCTCATCGTCGAGGACCATGGTGGCCAGGCCCAGCTCCAGCGCCTCGTCGGCCCGCACGGTGCGCGGCAGCAGGAGCAGCTCCTTGGCCTTGGCCACACCGACCAGGCGGGGCAGCCACCACGAGGCGCCGGTGTCGCAGCTGAGCGCGACGTTGGCGAAGGCCAGGTTGAAGCCGCCGCTGCGGGCGACCAGCCGGATGTCGCACGCCATCGCCATCGACGCCCCCGCACCGGCGGCGATGCCGTTCACCGCGGCGACCACCGGCTTGGGCATGGTGGCCAGCAGGGCGGCGATCGGCACGTAGTGCCGCGCCACCGTCGACATCACCTCAGCCGGGTTCTCGGTGAGGTTGGCGATGTGGTCCTTGAGGTCCTGCCCGGCCGAGAAGCCGCGGCCGGTCCCGGTCAGCACGAGGCAGCGCACCGAGTCGTCGGACGCTGCCTTGTCCAGGGCAGCCAGCAGAGCGTCCTTGGTCGCCGTGTCGAGCGAGTTCAGGCTGTCCGGCCGATCGAGGGTGACGGTCACCACCGCGCCGGACTGCTCGTACCGGACCGGCTCAGCGCTCACCGCGCTGTCCTCGCTTCGTCACTGGGCCTTCCTCTCCAGACAGGCATCGACGTACCGCGACGCGGCGGGGAGCAGGGCGCCGGCCGCCTCGTCGAACAGCGACGCGGCGCGATGACCCGGCCAGCCCGACGGCAGCACCTCGTCCGGCAGCGCCGGGTCGAGGAACAGGAACTTGCGCCATTCGTGCACCAGCCGGAAGCGCGTCGCGAACGCGGCCCGGTCCGGCTCCGGCCCGGCCGGCATCGCGTCCAGCAGCACCCGGGCCTCCGTCTCGAACCGCTGGTACGCCGCGGCGACACCGGCCAGGTCCCAGGCCCGCCCGGCGAGCGAGGCGCCCAGGCCGTCGTACGTCGCGGTGAACTCGTCCGCCGAGACCGCCTCGCCCTCCAGGACCGCCTTGGTGTCCGGGTGTGCTCGCGGCGCGATCCAGGTGCCACCGGACAGAGGCGCGTAGCCCAGGAACGCCAGCTCCGCGGCCAGCCGGTCCCGCGCGCTGCGGCTCGCCGGGCGGTCGGTCACGAGCACGTGCCAGCGGCCGTCCCAGTGCTCGGTGGAGTCGGTGCCGTGCCCGGTCCGGTAGATGCGCGCGTACGCATCGTCCAGGCGCCGCTCGGCCCGTTCGGTGAGTCGGTACCCCGGACCCTCGCTCGTCGCGGCCGGTTCCAGCCACCCCTGGCGGACCATCCGCGAGATGGCGGTCCGGACGGCCGGCGCCTGGATGTCCAGCGCGCCCAGCAGCCGGATCAGCCCGGCCACCGGCGCCTGCCCGCCGCGGCGGCGCAGATGGTCGCCGTACACGTCGAACAGGGCGGATCGGGCCTGCATCGAGACAGTCTGGCGCACCTGCCCGCCAGTCACCTCGATTTCACCCTCGGGAGGGCTACGCGGGATACTGGGCGCCGAGTAGAGCCGTGCCTTCCCTCTGAGGGCCGGGACGCGACCGGAAGGGGAGCCGCATGGCGGCCATGAAGCCGAGGACCGGAGACGGCCCGCTCGAGGTGACGAAGGAAGGACGCGGCATCGTCATGCGCGTCCCCCTCGAGGGTGGTGGCCGCCTGGTCGTCGAGATGACGCCGGACGAGGCGAACAACCTCGGCGACGCCCTGAAGACCGCCGCCGGCTAGCCCATCCCCGAGTCGTTGCACGTCGAGGCGTCGCCCAGGGCCGTCCCGGCTGCCACCCTCGCCACCCTTCTCGGATCCGCCGCGACGGCGATCGCCGTCGGGGTGCGCCGCGGTGACGGGACGGACGGTGCCAAGCATCCGGCCGCAGCCCGGGGCTCGTCCGCGCTGGCCCGCCAGATCGGCGTGGACGTCCCGGCCGTCGCGGCCGCCGAGCACGCCGGGACCTCAGCCGGCGACCTGACCCGGGTGCCCGGGCTCAGCGCGGCGGCCAAGATCTTCCTGGTCGGTGTCGGCGACGGCTCGCCCCCCGAGCTCCGCGCGGCGGCGGCGGCTCTCGCCCGGTCAGTACGCCGAGTGGACCGGATCGTGACCTCGCTCGGCGCCGGTGGCGGCAACGAGGCCGCCCAGGCCGCGGCCGAAGGTGTCCTGCTCGGTGCCTACCGCGTCGGTCGTGAGGGCACCAAGGCGGGGGAGGACGCACCGGGGGCGAGGGTCGTCCAGCTCGTCGGTGCCGACGACGGCGCGGTACGGCGCGGGGTCATCGAGGCGGGCGCGACCGTGCTGGCCCGGGAGCTGGCCAACACCCGGTCATCCACGAAGGGGCCGTCGTGGCTGGCCGCCCGTGCGCGCCGGCTGGCGCGCACCCGCGACCTGCGGGAGCGGGTCTGGACCGAGGTGGACCTGCGCCGCGACGGCTTCGGCGGCCTGCTGGCCGTCGGTGGCGGTGCGGCCCGTGGGCCACGTCTGGTGCAGCTGGACTACCTGCCCACCGGCGGCCCGGCCGGGAAGCGGGCGCACGTCGTCCTGGTCGGCAAGGGCATCACGTTCGACACCGGCGGGATCTCGCTGAAGCCGCGCGAGGCGATGGTCGGCATGACGACGGACATGACCGGCGCGGCCGTCGTACTCGCCGTCCTCGCGTCCTGCCGCGACCTGGGCGTTCGGGCCCGGGTCACCGGGCTGCTGCCGTTGGCCGAGAACGCCATCGGAGCGGGCAGCTACCGGCCGGGCGACGTGGTGCGGATGTACGACGGCACGACGGTCGAGGTGCGCAACACCGACGCCGAGGGACGGATGGTCCTCGCGGACGCCCTGGGCTATGCGCGCCGGGAGCTGCGCCCGGAGCTGCTCGTCGACGTCGCAACCCTCACCGGGGCGGCAACGCAGTCGCTCGGACGCACCCACGCGGCGCTGTACTCGACGTCCGAGCGGCTCGCGGCCGGCCTGCAGCGGGCCGGCGACGCCGCCGGCGAGCGGCTCTGGCGGATGCCGCTGGTCGAGGACTATCGCGAGCTGATCGACTCGGACATCGCCGACCTGTGCCAGATCACGACGCGCCCGCCGGTGGGAGCGGGCTCGGTCATGGCGGCACTGTTCCTGCGCGAGTTCGCCGGTGACGTGCCCTGGGCGCACCTGGACATCGCGGGGCCCGGCCGCTCGGACCGCGACAAGGGCGAGGTCAACCGGGGCGGCACCGGCTTCGGGGCCCGGGTGCTGCTGCGCTGGCTGGCGACGCTCTGAGCGCTACCCGCGCTTGACCGCGGTCAGCAGGCCGTCGCCCACCGGCAGCATCGCCGAGACCAGGGCCGGGTTCGCCCGCACGGCCTTGCCCAGCTCGCGGATGGTCGTCGTGGTCTCGTCCCGCTGCGCCGGGTCGGCGACCCGGTCGTGCCAGAGGGCGTTGTCGACGGCCAGGACCCCACCCGGCCGCAGCAGCCGGACGGCCTGCTCCAAGTACTCGGCGTACTCCATCTTGTCCGCGTCCAGCAGCACGAGGTCGTAGGCCCCGTCGGTCAGCCGGGGGAGCACCTCCAATGCAGGGCCGCTGATCAGCCGGGTCCGGTTCGGCGCGACCTCCGCCTCCGCGAACGCCTCGCGCGCAGCCCTCTGGTGCTCGGTCTCGATGTCGATGCTGGTCAGTACGCCGTCCTCCGGCATCCCCCGGAGCAGCCACACGCCGGACACGCCGGCGCCCGTACCGACCTCGACGACCGCCCGCGCGGACAGGGCGGCGGCGAGCAGCCGCAGTGCGGCGCCGGTGCCGGGCTGCACCGGCACGCAGCCGAACTCCTCGGCCCGGGCGCGGGCCCGCTCCAGGACGTCGTCTTCGGCGATGAAGGACTCGGCATACGCCCAGGTCGCGGGCTTCTGTCCGGTGATGGCGGCCTCCATGGCGTCAGCGGTGCGTCGGGCGCGGCTCGTGCTCAGCCTAGTCGGGGAACTGGTGCCGTTCGCGAGCCGTTGGGCCCGGTGACGAGCGGAAGTACGGCGAAGACGCCGGTGTGTGAAGACCCTGCGCTGATCGGGCGCTTGTTTGCCGTCGATCGCCCCTGACGGGGCGGTGCGGCTGGACTGGGAAGGACGGGCCAGGTGACGATGGTTGTCACGCTCGAACGGCCGTCCGACTCCCGGGTGGTCCGAGCCGCCGAAGGAGTCTTCGTGGAGCCGGTGCAGCCGGTGGAGCCGGTCCAGCCGGCTCACCCTGAGCCGTGGGTGCCTCCGACCTGGCAAGAGGTCGTCGAGCAGCACTCGGCGCGGGTCTACCGGCTGGCCTACCGCCTGACCGGCAACGTCCACGACGCCGAGGACCTCACCCAGGAGGTGTTCGTCCGAGTCTTCCGCAGCCTGTCGACGTACACCCCGGGCACGTTCGAGGGCTGGCTGCACCGCATCACCACGAACCTGTTCCTGGACCAGGTGCGCCGCAAGAAGCGGATCCGGTTCGACGCGCTGGCCGAGGACGCCGACGCGCGGCTGCCCGGGCGCGAGCCCGACCCCTCCAGGGCGTACGACGACACGCACCTGGACGACGACATCCAGAGCGCGCTCGACGCACTCTCGCCCGACTTCCGCGCGGCGGTGGTTCTTTGTGACATCGAAGGCCTGACCTACGAGGAGATCGCGGCGACGCTCGGCGTCAAGCTGGGCACCGTCCGCTCGCGCATCCACCGGGGCCGGTCGCAGCTGCGTGACGCGCTCGCGCACCGCGCTCCCCGCACCAGCCGGGCGGGTGAGGTCCTGTGACCGCTCATCCCTTCGTCCCCGCTGGCCCGGCCGGGCCGGTCGGCCCGGTCGGCCCCCATCTGGGCGACCGGATCACCGCGCTGGTCGACGAGGCCCTGCCCGCCGACGCGCGGGACCGGGCGCTCGTGCACATCGCCGGCTGCGACCTGTGCCGTGGGCAGGTCGAGACCGAGCGGCTGCTCAAGGTGCGCCTCTCGGTGCTGCCGGCTCCGCAGGTCCCGGCCCGTCTGACGGCCCAGCTGCTGGCCATGGCCGAGCCGGGCGGCCCGATACCGCCGCGTCCGGGCCAGCTGCCGACCCAGCCCCGGGCCATCAACGTGCCGAGCCGTCCGGCTGCCGGGCGTCCGCAAGGGAGCCGGCCCGCCGGGCGCGCCGACCGCAACGCGGTGCGGGCCGTGACCGGGTCCGGGCGGGACCCCCGCCGTACCGTGCGGCTGGCGGCGCTGGCTGGCGCGGCCCTGTCGACCATGGTCGTGGCCGTCGTCGGCCTGAGCGCGGGTGTCGGGTCGGACAGCCGAACGCCGCCGCTCACCCAGCTCACCTCGAACGTCGGCTCGCCCGGCAGCGTGGTGGACCCGATGGTCGACGTGAGCCGGGTCATCCGCAAGGTCGGCGACCAGGGCGCGCTCGTCCCGACCCCGTGAGGCTTCGTCCCTGACGCGCTGGTCCGCCGGCGGTTTGGCAGGATCGAGGCGTGAGCGAGCAAGGGCAGCCGACCCAGCCGGGCGGCACGGCGGTCGGCCCGGCGCCCGAGCCGTCGCGCGAGCCGGTCTCCGACCAGTCGGCTGGCCCGGCACCCGACCCGTCAGGGGAGCCCGTGTCCGCGCTCACGTCCGAGCCCATGTCCACGGTGACCGAGGCCGGGGCCGAGCCTGGGGCCGAGCCCGCGGCCGAGCCGCTACCCCTCCATCCGCATCGGGCGCCGACTGCTCTCCCGCTCACCGCAGTCCTTGTTCTTGCCTCCTGCGTCGCCCTGGTGGCCGGGCTGCTCGGCGGGCTGGCCGGCGCGTGGTGGCAGAACCGCGCCGAGGATGCAGGCATCACGCTGCCCAAGACCGCCACCGGCACCGGCAGCCGCGCTCCGGACTCGGTCGCGGGCGTCGTACGCCGCGTGCTTCCGTCCGTCGTGACGATCAAGGTCACGGGTGCGGAGGAGGCCGACACGGGCTCCGGCTTCGTGTTGCACTCCAACGGCTTCATCGTGACCAACAACCACGTCGTCGCGGCCGCCGCCTCCGGCGGCACGATCTCCGTGGTCTTCGCCGACGGCAAGAGCACCAAGGGCACGATCGTGGGGCGGGACGCGTCGTACGACCTGGCCATCGTCAAGGTCGGCCGCACCGGGCTGCCCGAGCTGGCCCTCGGCGAGTCGAAGGACGTCGTCGTGGGCGACCCGGTGATCGCGGTCGGTGCCCCGCTGGGGCTGCAGGGCTCGGTGACGACCGGCATCGTGAGCGCGCTCAACCGGCCGGTGACCGCCGGCGCGGCGAGCTCGGAGTCCTCGTTCATCAACGCGATCCAGACCGACGCGGCCATCAACCCCGGCAACTCGGGCGGCCCCCTGGTCAACACCCAGGGTGACGTGATCGGGGTCAACTCGGCGATTGCGCAGGTGCCCGGAGCCGGTCAGCTGGGTCAGCAGTCGGGCAACATCGGCGTGGGGTTCGCCATCCCGAGCGACCAGGTGAGGATCACGGCCGAGCAGCTGATCAAGACGGGCAAGGCGGTGCATCCGGTGATCGGCGTGCTGCTCAACACCGCCTACACCGGCGAGGGCGTCCAGGTCGCGACGCGCGCCCAGAACGGGCAGCCCCCCGTGACCCCCGGCGGGCCGGCCGACCGGGCGGGGATCAAGCCCGGCGATGTCATCCTCGCCATCGACGGCCAGCGACCCGCCGACTCCGACGAGTTCGTGGTCGCGATCCGGTCCCACGCGCCGGGCGACACCGTGACCTTGACCGTTCGGAGCGGGTCGAAGGAGAGGGCCGTCAAGGTCACGCTGACCGGCTCATCCGAGTAGTGGACCAATCCGCACAGGCACCTGCGGCAGAATCACCACGTGTTCGACGTCAACGGCTCCGAGTTCCTCGTGCTCGGCGCCGTTGCGTTGTTCGTCCTCGGACCGGACAAGCTGCCCGGCTACGCCGCTCAGGCGGCGAGAGTGCTGCGGCAGCTGCGGGCCATGGCGGACGGCGCCAAGGACCAGATGCGCGAGCAGCTCGGCCCCGAGTTCGACGACGTGGACTGGAAGACGCTGGACCCCCGTCAGTACGACCCGCGGCGCATCGTCCGTGACGCGCTCGCGTCGGCGGACGAGGACGAGGCGAACCGGCGGGCGGAGAAGCCCGCGGAGAAACCCCAGAGCCCCGGTGGCCCGGCCCCGGCAGCCGACGGCGACGCGTCGGCCGGGGCGGGCGACCCCGCGGCGTACGACGAGGACGCGACCTGAGGCTCAGCGGGAGACGGGGCTGAGTCCCAGCGATCGGCCGGCCAGCCCCCGCGCCCGGCGGGACAGCTGGCGGGCGATGCCGCGCAGGACCACGGCCGCGGGGGAGTCGGGGTCGGACAGGACGACCGGGGTGCCGCTGTCTCCACCCTCGCGCAGGGTCACGTCGATCGGCACCTGGCCCAGCAGCGGAACCGGCGCGCCGACCGCCCGGGTCAGGGAGTCCGCGACCACCTGGCCGCCACCGGAGCCGAACAGCTCGAGCCGGGAGTGGTCGGGCAGCTCCAGCCAGGCCATGTTCTCCACGACGCCGACGATCTGCTGGTGGGTCTGCAGCGCGATGGCGCCGGCCCGCTCGGCCACCTCGGCCGCAGCCTGCTGCGGCGTGGTGACGACGAGGATCTCCGCGCCCGGCACCAGCTGGGCCACGGAGATGGCGATGTCACCGGTCCCCGGCGGCAGGTCCAGCAGCAGGACGTCGAGGTCACCCCAGAAGACGTCGGCCAGGAACTGCTGCAGGGCCCGGTGCAGCATGGGTCCCCGCCACACGACGGGCTGGTTTCCAGGCACGAACATGCCGATCGAGATCACCTTCACCTCGTGCGCGATCGGCGGCAGGATCATGTCGTCGACCTGCGTCGGCCGCTGCTCCACGCCGAGCATCCGGGGCACCGAGAAGCCGTAGACGTCCGCGTCGACGACTCCGACCCGCAGGCCGTCCGCCGCCATCGACGCGGCCAGGTTGACGGTGACGGAGGACTTGCCGACACCGCCCTTGCCGGAGGCGACGGCGTACACGCGGGTCAGGGAGCCGGGCTGAGCGAAGGGGATCACCGGTTCGGCGGCGCCGCCCCGCAGCTGCTCACGCAGGCCCCGACGCTGCTCCTCGGTCATCACGCCGAGCCGGACGTTCACCGCGGCGACACCCTGCACCGCAGAGACGGCGGAGGTCACATCCCGGGTCAGCGTCTCCTTCATCGGGCAGCCGGAGACGGTCAGCAGCACCTCGACGTCGACGGCGCCCTCGGGACCGATCTGGACATCGCTGACCATGCCCAGCTCGGTGATCGGGCGCCGGATCTCGGGGTCGTTGACCGTCGCCAGGGCAGCCTGGACGGCGTCAAGAGTGGCTGTGGGCACACCCCCATCGTACGGAGCGTTCCACTAGGGTCCTCCGCGTGAACAGCGTCGCCCGCGGATCCGCCCGGTCCGGACGCCTGACCCATGCTCAGATCGCTTCGTGGCGGTCCTTCCTGCGGGCCCACGCCGCGGTGACCCGCAAGCTCGAGGCCGACCTGCTGGCCGAGCACAAGATGCCCCTCGCCTGGTACGACGTCATGGTCCAGCTCGTGGAGGCGCCGGACCACCGGCTGCGGATGACCGACCTGGCCGGCGCCGTCCTCATCTCGCGCAGCGGCCTCACCCGCCTGGTCGACCGGCTCGTCGCCGAGGGCCTCGTACGGCGCGAGCCGGCACCGCACGACGCCCGAGGCACGTTCGCCGTGCTGACCGACACGGGCTACGAACGCCTGCGGGCGGCGACCCCGACTCACCTGCGCGGGGTTGGGGGCTACGTCATCGACCGGGTGTCGCCCGACCAGCTGCGCGCCCTGGGCGAGGCCTGCAACCTCATCGCGGCCCCGGACGTCGACCGTCCGGCGGCCCCGGCCGGCTCCTAGACGGCGTCGGCGCGGCTCTCGTCGTCGCCCGACTCGACCGGACGCAGCGCTCCGCGGTCCTCCAGCTCCTCGAGCAGTGATCGCAGCTCCGAGCGGACGAAGTCACGAGTCGCCACGTCCCGCAACGCAATTCGCAAGGCAGCCACCTCGCGCGTGAGGTACTCCGTGTCGGCGAGGTTGCGCTCGTCCCGGGCCCGGTCCTGCTCTCCGACCACGCGGTCACGGTCGTCCTGCCGGTTCTGCGCGAGCAGGATGAGCGGAGCGGCGTACGACGCCTGCAGCGACAGGATCAAGGTGAGCAGCGTGTAGTTCAGCGCGCGCGCGTCGAACTGGAGGTGCCGCGGTGCGAACGTGTTCCAGGCCAGCCAGACCAGCACGAAGGCGGTCATGTAGACCAGGAAGCGCGCCGTACCCATGAACCGCGCGAACCGCTCGGAGACCCGGCCGAACTTCTCCGGGTCGACCTGAGGACGGCTCAGCAGCGGCCGGCTGGACTCGCGCGGCTGGTCCAGCCGGGTGGACCGGGTCCGCCGCCGCTCACGCGCCATGGCGCCCGCTCCGCGTCCGGACCTCGTGGCCCCCGAGGCCCGCGTGGCCCGCGCGGCCCGCGTGGCCCGTGGCCGCTTCCGCCGCGGCCAGGCCGCCGGTCTCGTCCACGTCGCCATCGGCGTCGTGGTCGTCGATGTCGCGCCAGTCCTCCGGAAGGATGTGGTCCAGCACGTCGTCGACCGTCACGGCACCCAGCAGGCGCCCCTGGTCGTCGACGACCGGGACGGTCACCAGGTTGTACGTCGCGAGCAGCCGGGTCACGCGGCCGAGCGGTGCGTCCGGCAGCAGCGGCTCGACGTCCTTGTCGATGACCGTCCCCACGGCGGCGGCCGGAGGCTCGCGCAGCAGCCGCTGGATGTGCACCAGGCCGATGAACTTGCCGGTCGGGGTCTCCAACGGCGGCCGGCACACGAACACGGCGCTGGCCAGGGCCGGTGTGAGCTCGGCCCGCCGCACCACCGCCAGGGCCTCGGCGATGCTCGACTCCGGCGCGAGCACCACCGGGTCCGTCGTCATCAGGCCACCGGCGGTCTTCTCGTCGTACGCGAGCAGCCGGCGCAGCGGCTCCGCCTCGTCCGGCTCCATGAGCTGCAGCAGGATCTCGGCGGTCTCCTCGGGCAGCTCGCTGAGCAGGTCGGCCGCGTCGTCCGGCTGCATGACCTCCAGGACGGCGGCGGCCCGCTGCGAGCCGAGCTGGTTCAGGATCTCGACCTGGTCGTCCTCGGGCAGCTCCTCCAGCACGTCGGCGAGCTTCTCGTCGTCCAGTGCGGCCGCGACCTCGACCCGTCGCTTGGACGACAGGTCGTGGATGACGTCGGCCAGGTCGACCGCCTTGAGACTCTCCAGCGTGGCGAGCAGGGTCACCGCCGACTGGGCGCTCTCGGTGGCCAGGCCGACCACGTCGTCGATGTCGACCATGAACGTCTCACCGCGCCGCCGCAGCCGGCCGCCGAACCCGCGGGTCGCCGGCCCCCTGCGGCAGAACAGCTTCGTGATGACCCACTCACGGCTGCGCTCGGACTCGATGGCGACGTCCTCGACGACGGCCGACCCGGTGCCGTCGCGCAGCTGGACCTCACGGTCGAGCAGCTCGGCCAGAACCAGCGTCTCGGCCGCGCGCTGCTCGAACCGGCGCATGTTCACCAGACCGGTCGAGATCACCTGCCCGCCGTCGATGCTCGTGACCCGGGTCATCGGCAGGAAGACCCGGCGCCGGCCCGGCACCTCGACGACGAGGCCGATGGCGTGGGGCCGCTCGCGGCCGGGCCGGAAGACGACAACGACGTCGCGCACCCGTCCGACCTGGTCACCTTGGGGGTCGAAAACGGCCAGACCCGACATCCGCGCGACGAAGACCCGGCTCGGAGCTCCGTTCACGCGTCCAGGCTAGTCAGCGCGCAGCCGCACCCAGGGTCGCGGCACGCACACACGACTTGCCGGTATTGCTCTGCAAAGCGGGCCGGGCCTGACAGGCTGTACCGCGAGAGAGGGGGGAACAGTCGCCGATGCTGGACCAGATGTGACCGACGTTGTTGAGCTCGACTTCGAGACCGTCGACGTGTTCGCCGACCGCGCGTTCGCGGGCAACCCGCTCGCCGTCGTCCGCGGAGCCGGCGCACTGTCGACCGCCCAGCTGCAAGCGATCGCGTCGGAGTTCAACCTCTCCGAGACCGCCTTCCCGGTGCAGCCCACCCCGGCGCAGCTGGCGGCGGGCGCGTCGTACCGGCTGCGCATCTTCACCCCGCTCACCGAGCTGCCGTTCGCCGGCCACCCGTCGGTGGGCACCGCGTGGGTGCTGGCTCGGCACGGCCTGGTGCCGTCGGGGTTCACACCCGAGCCTGTGCTGCAGGCCTGCCCGGCCGGGCTGGTGACCGTCCGGGCCGACGCCAGCGGCGGCCGCTGCTCCGCGGTGGCGTCGCTCAGCGGCGGTACGCCGGTGACCGTCGTACCGGTCCACGACGCCAGTCCGGCTGTCGCCGCTGTCGGTCTGGACCGGTCGGACCTGGTCGAGGGTGCGGCAGGCGCGTCGTACGTCGCGAGCGCCGGTCTGCCGTTCTGGTTCCTGATGGTGCGCGAGGGCGCCGTGCTGCGGGCCCAGGCCCGGCTCTCGGACATGATCGGGCTCAAGCCACCGCCGGAGGCGGACGGTACGCCGCTCGGCCGGCTCGGTGGGGTGGTCACGGTGGCCTGGTCCCCGTCGGCGTCGACGGCGCACGTGCGCGTGTTCTGCCCGGACATCGGCACGGTCGAGGACCCCGCAACGGGGTCGGCCTCCCTGGCGCTTTCCGGCGTCCTGCTGTTCTCCGGGCGCATCCCCGGTGACGGCACCTACTCCTACGTCGTCCGCCAAGGCTCGGAGATCGGCCGGCCGTCGACGCTGTACTGCGACGTGGAGACGCAAGGCGGCCGGGTCCTCAACGCGTGGGTCGGCGGCAACGTCGTGTCCGTCGGCACCGGCCGGATCCGGGTGCCCGAGAACTTCTGAGCGGTCAGCCCGCTCGGCGCTTGCGTCGCGCGGCTCGGCGGGTGTTGCGGCGCCCACGCAGGTGCCACGGCGCCCAGTGTGCCGTGGTCGCGTCGGTCGGCGGTGGGGGCGCGGCACCGGAGGCGTCGCCGTAGCTGCCCGGCCCTTCGACCAGCCCTCCGTCCAGGGTGAGCCGGGTGATGGTGTTGGCCGTGGCCCACCGGTCGAGCAGACCGTCCGGGTCGGGGGCGTTGAGCCGCTTGGCCTTGAGCACCGCCGCGACGCCTGCCCACGCCGGGTCGTCCGGTGCCACCGTCGCGGCCGCACCGCTCACCGTGACCAGCCGGGCCCACGTGTCCTTGCTGCGCAGCACGACCTCGACCGGGCCGGACAGCGCGGGCAGCTGCTGCTCACCTGGTCCACTCACGACGTACGCCGCGCCGTCGTGCCACACGTGCCAGGCCGGCCACGCTCGCTCACCAGGGGCCGGCGTCGGGCGGACCCACAGCAGGTCACTCTTGGCGGCCGCCTCAGCGACCAGCGCGCCGGTGGCATCCCCCGTTTCGGTCACGGCGTCGAGCCTGTCACAGTGCAGCGGTGACTGACGAGAGGTCACCGGGGCCGCCGGCGCCGCCCGTCGACAGCCCAGCCGTGACGGCCGGTCTCATCGCCGTCGCCGTCGCCGGGATCTCGTTCTCCGCGCCCATCGTCGTCGCGATCTCGGTGCCGGCGCTCGCGGTCGCGTTCTGGCGCAACGCTTTCGGCGCCATTGCGAGCGCCTCGTACGTCGCCGTCCGTGGGCGGGGAGAGTGGCTCCGGCTGTTCCGCGGCGACCGGCGGCCGCTCGTCGCGGCGGTCGGTGCGGGTCTGGCCCTGGCCGTGCACTTCGCGCTGTGGGTCCCGAGCCTGCGCCTGACGACGGTGACGGCGTCGACGGCACTGGTCACGACCACCCCGGTCTGGACAGTGGCGCTGGACCGGCTCCGCGGCCGAGCCGTGCCGGCGGGCGTCATCGTCGGGGTCGCAGCCGCGATGAGCGGCGTGCTCCTCATCACGGGGGTGGACGCCGGTCGGTCCGGCCGGGCCGCGGCCGGGGACCTCCTGGCGCTGGCCGGTGGGATCGCGGCCGCGGTCTACGTCTCGGCGGGCGAACACGCGCGCCGGCGGATGAGCACCGCGTCGTACACGTTCACGGCGTACTCGACCTGCGCCGTACTGCTCCTCATCACCTGCCTGGCGGGGCGGCAGCGCATCGCCGGCGACGGGTACGACGCCCGCACCTGGGGGCTGCTGCTCCTGCTCACTCTGTGCGCCCAGCTGGTCGGGCACACCCTGCTCAACCGGGCCCTGGCGGTTGCGGGCGCGACGACGGTCTCCCTGTCGATCCTGCTGGAGACGCCGGGCGCCGCCCTGGTCGCGTGGGTGTGGCTGGGCCAGGAGCCGCCGGCGCTGGTGATCCCGGGCGCTGCACTGGTCGTGGCGGGGATCGCCCTGGTGGTGTGGACCCGCCGGGTGGCCAACGTCACGATGACCGAGCCGCCCCCCGCTGGGTAGCGTCCGCCCATGACGTCTGCCACGGGCCAAGCAGCCGGGCCGCCTGCGGAACGGCCGCTGCGCTCGCGCCGCTCGAACCTGGCCGTCCCCGGCTCCAGCCCCAAGATGCTGGACAAGGCCCGTGGCCTGCCCGCCGACCACGTCTTCCTCGACATCGAGGACGCCGTCGCGCCGCTCGCCAAGCCCGACGCGCGCAAGAACATCGTCGCCGCCCTGAACGAGGGCGGTTTCGAGGGCAAGGTCCGCACCGTCCGGGTCAACGACTGGACCACGCAGTGGACGTACGCCGACGTCGTCGAGGTGGTCGAGGGGGCCGGCGCCAACCTTGACGCGATCATGCTGCCGAAGGTGCAGACCGCCGACCAGGTCGTCGCCCTCGACCTGCTGCTCACCCAGATCGAGAAGCAGTGCGGGTACGACGTCGGCCGGATCGGGATCGAGGCGCAGATCGAGAACGCGCTGGGCCTGGTGAACGTCGACGCGATCGCGGCCGCGAGCCCCCGGGTCGAGACGGTGATCTTCGGCCCGGCCGACTTCATGGCGTCGATCAACATGAAGAGCCTCGTGGTCGGGGAGCAGCCTCCCGGCTACGACGTCGGCGACGCCTACCACTACATCCTGATGCGGATCCTCATGGCCGCCCGGGCGTACGGGAAGCAGGCGATCGACGGCCCGTACCTCCAGATCCGCGACGTCGACGGGTTCCGGCGGGTGGCCGGGCGCTCCGCGGCGCTGGGCTTCGACGGCAAGTGGGTCCTGCACCCTGGCCAGCTCGACGCTGCCAACGAGCTGTTCAGCCCCCGCCAGGAGGACTACGACCACGCGGAGAACATCCTCGACGCCTACGACTGGTTCACGTCGGCCGCCGGCGGCGCCAAGGGCGCGGCGATGCTCGGCGACGAGATGATCGACGAGGCCTCGCGCAAGATGGCGGTCGTGGTCGCGGCCAAGGGCCGGGCGGCCGGGCTCGTGCGCGGACAGCGATGGTCCGCGCCCGGGCAGTGACGTCGCGACCTGCCGCTGGGCCGGGCCGGTATCAACCGCTGTACGCCTGACCTCCTGTGCTGACAGGATCCGGCTGGATCCACGGACCCTGAGCCTTGGCTGGAGGTGGCATGCGCGGCCGCGTGCGCCGGCGGTTCTCCGACCTCGTCGCCGTGCCGTTCCTGCGCCGGATCGCCTACCACGCCAGGCGGATCACCGGCGGGGCCAGCCCTCAGTTCTTCATGCGCCTGCTGCTCGGCCTGCTGCTCTTCGTGATCCTGGCCGCCGTCGTCATCACGCTGGCCGAGGGCCGAACCGACACACTCGGCCACTTCCTGTCCGACCTGTCGGCCAGCGTCTACTGGGCCGTCACCACGGTCATGGGCTCCGGTGACGCGTCGTACGTCACCAGCCCGTTCGGGTACGTCGTGAGCTGGCTGCTGGTGCTGTTCGGTGTCGCCATCGTCGCCTCCATCACCGGCGCGCTCGTCGGTTTCGTCATCGACTTCCTGCTGAAGGAGGGCCAAGGCATGGGTGCCTCCGGCTACCGCGACCACATCGTCGTCTGCGGATGGAACAGCACAGCGCGCGACCTCATCGCCGAGCTGAGCGGCGACGAGTACGACACCAAGATCGTGCTGCTGCACGACGCGCCCAAGAACCCGGCCGGCCCCACTGCGTACTTCGTCGCCGGTGACGTCACGAGCGCCGAGGACCTGCGGCGCGCCGGGATCGAGGAGGCGATGGCGGCCGTCGTGTGCCCCGCGGACGCCTCCAACGAGGCCGACATGCGCTCGATCCTCACAGTCATGGCGATCGAGTCGATCGCGCCGCAGGTCCGGACCGTCGCCGAGGTCAACAACCCGGCCCACGTCGAGCACTTCCGGCGCGCGCACGCCGACGAGATCCTGGTGACCTCGCGGATCGCCTCGCGGCTGCTCGCGCGGTCCTCGCTCTACCCGGGCCTCACCGAGCTCGTGACCGACATCGTGTCCGGCGGTGAGGGGTCCGAGCTGTACCGGGTCACGTTGCCGGACAGCTACATCGGGCTGTCGGTCGACGAGCTGTCCGCCCAGCTGCGGTCGGAGCACCGCGCGACCCTGCTCGCCGTGAGCCGCGACGGCTGCGCGCACGTGAACCCGCCGACCGACTTCCGGCTGCAGCCCGGCGACGACGCCGTCGTGGTGGCGGAGTCGCTGGGCACCCTCGCGCCGCTGAAGCTGCAGCACGAGGATGCGCCAGCGCCCTCCTGACCGTCCGGCGGACGGGCCAGGGTTCCTGGACCGCATCGTCAGGGCCCAGTCGGGCCAGGAATACTCGGGCTAACCGAGCGAGGAGGCACGGGGATGGGCCGGCTGCAGCACACCGACGGGCTGAGCGAGGACCAGCTGGAGCTGCTCAAGCTGGTCCGGCAGTTCGTCGACGAGCAGATCCTGCCGGTCGCGACGCGGCTCGAGCATGCCGACGAGTACCCGACCGACATCGTCGAGGGCATGAAGGAGATGGGCATCTTCGGCCTGATGATCCCGGAGGAGTACGGCGGCCTGGGCGAGTCCCTGTTGACCTACGCGCTGTGCGTCGAGGAGATCGCTCGCGGATGGATGAGCGTCAGCGGGATCATCAACACGCATTTCATCGTCGCGTGGATGCTCTTGCAGCACGGGACCCAGGAGCAGAAGCAGAGGTACCTGCCGCGGATGGCGACGGGCGAGGTCCGCGGTGCGTTCTCGATGAGCGAGCCCGGGTGCGGCAGTGATGTCTCGGGGATCAAGACCCGGGCCGTGCCGGATCCCGATGGTGACGGCTGGACCATCGACGGACAGAAGATGTGGCTCACGAACGGAGGGTCGGCGAACCTGGTCGCGGTGCTCGTCCGCTCCGACCCCGGCTCGGAGTCGCCACACAAGGGGATGTCGACGTTCCTGGTCGACAAGGAGCCTGGCTTCGGCGAGACGGCGCCCGGCCTGACCGTGCCGGGGAAGATCGACAAGATGGGCTACAAGGGCGTCGACACGACCGAGCTGCTCTTCGACGGTTACCGCACGACAACTGACCAGCTGCTCGGCCGCGAGCCCGGGCGCGGTTTCTACCAGATGATGGACGGCGTCGAGGTGGGCCGGGTCAACGTCGCGGCGCGCGCCTGCGGTGTGGCGATGCGGGCGTTCGAGCTGGGTACGGCGTACGCGCAGCAGCGCGAGGCGTTCGGCCGCAAGATCGCCGAGCACCAGGCGGTGCTGTTCCGGATCGCGGAGATGGCCACCAAGGTCGAGGCGGCGCACCAGATGATGGTGCTGGCCGCGCGCACGAAGGACTCGGGCCAGCGCAACGACCTCGAGGCCGGCATGGCCAAGTACCTCGCCAGCGAGTACTGCGCGCAGGTGGTCGAGGACGCCTTCCGGATCCACGGCGGGTACGGGTACTCCAAGGAGTACGAGATCGAGCGGCTCTACCGCGAGGCGCCGATGCTGCTGATCGGCGAGGGCACCGCTGACATCCAGCGGATGATCATCGGCCGCCGGCTGCTGGAGGAGTACAAGCTCAAGACGTGAGAGGCCCGCCGGCGGCACACCACACTCTCAGCGAACGCCCAGACTAGGGTGTGACGATCGACTGACGTGGCCGGTGGAGCAGCCCCGGCCCTCGACGGAGGTGAGCAGTCGTGGCCCGTCCGATGGGAGCCGCCGGGATCCCCCGATCCGGGTTGGCGTTGGAGTACCCCATGTCCCTCGGGGTGTTCGAGAAGTACGCCGACGCGCAGAAGGCGGTCGACTTCCTGTCCGACGAGCAGTTCGCGGTGCAGAACTGCATGATCGTCGGCACCGAGCTGAAGCAGATCGAGCGCGTGACCGGCCGCCTGACCTACGGCAAGGCCGCGGGCGCCGGAGCCCTCTCCGGGCTCTGGTTCGGCCTGCTGGTCGGCTTCCTGCTCAGCCTGTTCGCCAACTCCTCGACCAGCTTCATCGGGCTGGTCGTGAGCTCCGCGGCGTTCGGCGCGATCTTCTTCGCCGTCTGGGCCGTCGCCGGCTATGCCGCGACCGGTGGCCGGCGCGACTTCACCTCGGTGAGCCAGGTCGTCGCCACGCGCTACGAGGTGCTGGTCGAGCACAAGTTCGCCGAGGAGGCCCGGCAGATCCTGGCCCGGATGCCCGGGGGCCTGACGTCGTACACCGCGTGACCCGACGGATCGGTCGCGACGACGTCGAGCGGGCGGCCGAGACGCTCGGCGACCGGGTCCGCCGTACCCCGGTGGTCGACATCGAGGCCGGAGTGTTCGGCCCCGAGCCGGTCACGCTCAAGCTGGAGCTGCTCCAGCACACCGGCTCGTTCAAGGCCCGGGGAGCGCTCAACGCCCTGACCCTCGCCGGTGACCGGGCCGCGGCCGGCGTCATCGCGGCCAGCGGTGGCAACCACGGCCTCGCCGTCGCGTGGGCCGCTCGCCAAGTCGGTTGTGTCGCAACGGTCTTCGTCCCCACCACTGCCCCGGCAACCAAAGTGGCCGGGTTGCGCTCCCTGGGCGCCGACGTGCGCCAGGTGGGTGACGTGTACGCCGACGCGCTGGCCGCTGCGCGCGAGGAGATCGAGCGGACCGGCGCCTTCAGCGTCCACGCGTACGACGACGAGCCGGTCGTCGCCGGTCAAGGCACCGTCGGCCTGGAGCTGTTGGCGGACCGGCCCCAGCTGGACACCGTGCTGGTCGCCGTCGGTGGCGGCGGGCTGGCCGGGGGAGTGGCCGCCGCGCTCGACGGCGGGCCGCGCCTGGTGGCGGTCGAGCCCGATGGCTGCCCGACGTACCACGCGGCGCTCGCCGCCGGAGGCCCGGTCGACGTCGCGGTCGGCGGGCTGGCATCTGACGCGCTCGGCGCCTCCCGGCTCGGGGAGCACGGTTGGCTCGGGCTGTCCAAGGCCGGTGCCACCTCGGTGCTCGTGCCTCCGGAGGCGATCGCGGAGGCCCGCGGGCTGCTGTGGCGAACGGTCAAGGTAGCCGCGGAACCGGGCGGCGCGACGGCGCTGGCCGCCCTGACCAGCGGCGCCTACCTGCCGTCCCCCGGCGAGCGCATCGCCGTGGTCGTGTGCGGCGGCAACGCCGACCCCGCCGACCTCGGCTGAGGGCGCTCGGCTGAGGGCAGGCTCCCTCCGGCTAGCGGCGCAGCCCCGCCATCCAGGCCTCGACGTCGTCCGCGGTGCGGGGGAGCGCCGCGCTGAGGTTCTCGCACCCGGTCTCGGTGATCAGGACGTCGTCCTCGATCCGCACGCCGACACCGCGGAGCTCTTCGGGCACAGCCAGGTCGTCGCGTTTGAAGTACAACCCCGGCTCGACGGTGAGGACCATGCCGGGCTCCAGCGTCCCGTCGAGGTAGGCCTCCTTGCGGGCCAGCGAGCAGTCGTGCACGTCGAGGCCGAGATGGTGGCTGGTGCCGTGCACCATCCACCGGCGGTGCTGCTGGCCGTCGTCGGTGAGCGCCTCCTCCAGCGGTACCGGCAGCAGCCCCCACTCGTCGAGCCTGCGCGCGATCACCTCGATGGCCGCCTGGTGGATGTCGCGGAAGGTGTTGCCCGGCTTGGCCGCCGCCAGACCGGCCTCCTGGGCCTCGAGGACGGCCTCGTAGACCTTGCGCTGCACCTCGGTGAACGTGCCGTTGACCGGCACGGTGCGGGTGACGTCGGCCGTGTACAGGGAGTCCGCCTCGACGCCGGCGTCGACGAGCAGCAGGTCGCCGTCCTTGACCTCGCCGTCGTTGCGGATCCAGTGCAGGGTGCAGGCGTGGTCGCCGGACGCCGCGATGGTGTCGTACCCCAGGCCGTTGCCGCGGTGCCGGGCGATGAGCTCGAAGACACCCTCGACCCAGCGCTCGCCCCGGCCGCGACGTACCGCTTCGGGAAGCGAGCGGACGATCTCCTCGAAACCCTCCGCGGTGGCCGCGATGGCCTCGCGCATCTGCTCGATCTCGAAGTCGTCCTTGACCAGCCGCAGCTCGGAGAGGAAGCGCATCAGCTCGAGGTCGGGCGACAGCTGCTCTGCGGCCTGTGACGATGCCGCCGCCTCTGCCTGGGCCGCCGCCTCCACCGCTTGCTCGGCCGCCTCCTGGGCGTCGAGCTCGGCCCGAAGCTCGTCGATCAGGCGGGCCAGCTCCGGGTCGGCGTCGCGGACGACGCGCACCTGGACCGCCCCGAGGTCCTTCTTCACGGCTTCGGGCAGCTCGTCGATATGGCGCGTGCTGATGCCCAGCTCGGCCTCGACCTCGTCCAGGCTCGGTCGCACGCCGACCCAGAACTCGCCGTACCGCGCGTCGCCGAAGAACTCTTTGCTGTCCCGCTCGGCCCGCGGCCGGAAGTACAGGATCGCCTCGTGGCCGGCGCCTTCGTCGGAGTCGTCGCCATGGGCGTCCCGCGGCTCGAGGACCAGTACGGCGTCGGGCTCACGGTCGCTGCCCAGGCCGGTGAGGTGGGCGAACGCGGAGTGGGGGCGGAACCGGTAGTCCGTGTCGTTGCTGCGCACCTTGAGCCCGCCGGCCGGGATGACCAGGCGCTCGCCCGGGAACGCCTTGGACAGCGCCTCGCGCCGATGCTCGGCGTACGGCGCAGCGGCGACCCGTTCGACCGGCGAGCTGCTGCGCGGTGCCCAGCTGCCCGAGATGAAGCTGAGGAACGCCTCCGACGACGGCTTGCTGCGGTGGTCGTCCGACCCGGGGACCTTCGGCTGCTCTTCGCTGCTCACCCGCCCATCGTGCCACCGGCCATGAGGGTCGCATCACGTTTGCCCCGGGCGACGGCGAGCGTCCGGCATCATCGGCCCATGCAGTTCGGGCGCACGTACGAGGAGTTCGAGGTCGGTGCGGTCTACCGGCACTGGCCGGGCAGGACCATCACCGAGTCCGACGACCATCTGTTCTGTCTCATCACGATGAACCACCACCCGCTGCACCTGGACGCGCACTACGCCGAGACCTCGACCCAGTTCGGGCGCAACGTCGTGGTCGGGAACCTCGTCTACTCGGTGCTGCTCGGCATGTCCGTGCCCGACGTCAGCGGGCAGGCCATCGCCAACCTGGAGGTCGAGTCGCTGCGCCACGTCGCGCCCACCTTCCACGGCGACACCATCTACGGCGAGACCACCGTGCTGGACAAGCGGGAGAGCACCTCGAAGGACGACCGCGGCGTCGTGCACGTCGAGACCCGTGGCTACAACCAGGACGGCACGCTGGTCTGCGTGTTCCGCCGCAAGGTCATGGTGCCCAAGCAGAGCTACCTGGACGCGCGTGGTGGTCACCAGCCCGGACGGCCCGTGCCCGCCGACCCACCGGCTGCGCCCGGCCCGGGCGGGGGTTGACGCACTGTCAGGCCGGAGAGGACCGTCGTGCTGTGTCAGTCGCGCCCACGTGCCCGCGCTGCCGCCGCAACCTCGCGGCGCCGGGCCTGATGCACAGTGCCTGGGCCTGCGCCGAGCACGGCGAGGTGGCGCCACTGAACCCGGCCCGACCGGGCACCAGCGAGCAGATCGCCCGCATCGCCGAGCGGTCGAAGGTCCCGGTGTGGCTGCCCTGGCCGTTGCCGGTCGGCTGGCTGGTCACCGGCGTCATGCACGCCGGCGACGACCGCACCGGAGCGGTCGCCTCGGTCGTCGCGCTGTCCGGCCCGAACCCTCTGCCCGGCCACGCACCGGCGCACATGCCGACGGCCGACCTCCTGCTGATCGCCGAGCAGCCGGCGGTCGGGCTGGGCGCGAGCCTGGCCGGGCTGACCGAGGTCGACCCGGGGGACTCCCTGTCCGGCGCGCTGCTGGACGGCTGTCCGCAGGCGAAGGTGTACGCCGCGGGACACCCCGCGCCGCTGTGGTGCGTCCCGGCGGAGTCCGACCGCGCGGCGTACGTCGGCGAGGCTCACGGCGACTGGCTCTGGATGGTGATGTGGCCGGCCAGCGCCGGGGCGATGGTCCTGGAGGGGCTGCGGCTGATCGACGTGCGTGACCCGGGTCATCCGCTCGACGTACCCACAGGCGCCCCGAGCCCGCACCTGACCTGACCGCGCCGCGGCCTAGGCTGGCCGCCGTGCGTATCGACCTGCACGCCCACTCCTCGGCGTCCGACGGGACGGACGCGCCGGCTCAGCTGGTCGAGGCGGCGGCCGTGTCCGGCATCGACGTCGT
>JBJMHS010000046.1:0-24833 GCA_045807245.1 Actinomycetales bacterium | reverse complement strand
TGAAGGTGCCCTCGGTGCCGAGGTGGTACTTGACGTCGCCCGAGCCCTGGACGCTCTTCGGGTCGACGCTGCCCTCGAACTCCTTGAAGATCTGCGCGTAGCTCTTGCCAGCAATGTTGGCCAGCACGTTGAGCCGGCCGCGGTGCGGCATGCCGATGCAGACCTCGTCGAGCTTGGCCTCGGCGGCGCGGGACAGGATCCGGTCGAGCAGCGCGATGGTGCTCTCGCCGCCCTCCAGGCTGAACCGCTTCTGGCCGACGAACTTGGTCTGCAGGAACGTCTCGAACGCCTCGGCGGCGTTGAGCCGCCGCAGGATTCGCAGCTGCTCCTCGCGTGAGGTCTTGGCGTAGGGGCGCTCGACATGCAGCTGGATCCAGGCCCGCTGGTCCGGGTCCTGGATGTGCATGTACTCGATGCCGACCGTGCGACAGTACGAGTCGCGCAGGACGCCGAGGATGTGCCGCAGCTTCATCATCGGCTTGCCGCCGAAGCCGCCCGTCGGGAACTCGCGGTCGAGGTCCCACAGGGTCAGGCCGTGGGTCGCGACGTCGAGGTCGGGGTGCCTGCGCTGCCGGTACTCGAGAGGGTCCGTGTCGGCCATCAGGTGCCCGCGCACCCGGTAGGCGTGGATCAGCTCGATGACCCGCGCGGTCTTGTTGACGTCGTCGTCGTGCGTCGCGGAGATGTCACGGATCCAGCGGATCGGCTCGTAGGGGATGCGCAGCGAGCGGAAGACCTCGTCGTAGAAGCCCTCGTCCCCGAGGAGCAGCTGGTGCAGCCGGCGCAGGAACTCCCCGGACTGCGCCCCCTGGATGATCCGGTGGTCGTACGTCGAGGTGAGGGTCAGGGTCTTGGACACGGCGTTGCGGGTGAGGGTCTCCTCGCTCGCGCCCTGCCACTCCGCCGGGTACTCCAGTGCGCCGACACCGACGATGGCGCCCTGGCCGCTCATCAGCCGTGGCACCGAGTGCACGGTGCCGATCGTGCCCGGGTTGGTGAGGCTGATCGTCGTACCGCTGAAGTCGTCAGCCGTCAGCTTGCTGTCGCGAGCGCGTCGTACGACGTCTTCGTAGGCGGTCCAGAACTGCGCGAAGTCCATCGTCTCGGCGCGCTTGATGTTCGGCACGAGCAGCGAGCGCGAGCCGTCCGGGCGGGTGACGTCGATGGCCAGACCGAGGTTGACGTGCGACGGCTCGACGACGACCGGCTTGCCGTCGACCTCCGCGAAGCCGCGGTTCATCTCCGGCATCGCGGTGACGGCCTTGACGGTCGCGTAGCCGATCAGGTGCGTGAACGAGACCTTGCCGCCGCGGCTGCGGGCCAGGTGGTTGTTGACGACCACCCGGTTGTCGATGAGCAGCTTGGCCGGTACGGCGCGCACGCTGGTCGCGGTCGGGACGCTGAGACTCGTCTCCATGTTGGCCACGACGCGCGCGGCGGGACCCTTCAGCGGCACCACCTCGCCGTCGACGGTGCTCTTCGGGGAGACAGCCGGCTTGGCCTGAGCAGCCGGCTGCGGCGTGACTGCCGTCTTCGGGGCCTCGGTGCTCTGGCTGGGCGCCGCCGGGGCGGGCGGCTCAGGGGCCTGGCTGGGTTGCGGCGGCGGCGTACTGCCGTTCTGGGGTGCCGGCTTGCCGTCCCGCGCCGCGAAGTAGGTCTGCCAGGAGGCGTCGACCGAGTCCTTGTCCTTGAGGTACTGGTCGTACATCTCGTCGACCAGCCACTCGTTTGCTCCGAAATCGGTCAGCGGGTCACTCGACTGTGAGTGCTGCGACACGGTCGCAATCGCCTCTTTCGTGGTCCTGTTGTCGCGCTTGTGCTCAGAGACCAGGCTAGCCCTCGCGGTCAGGTGACGTCCCGGCGCAGGGTCAACGCCGCGCCGACCGCCGCGAAGGCCGTGGCGTAGGCGGCCATGACGAGCGCGCCGGCCCACCACGGCAGCAGCTGAGCACCCGAGTCGCCGATGGCGGGAGAGAGCATCGCGCTGGTCGCCGATGACGGCAGGAACCTGGAGATGCCCGGCCGGTGCAGCGCCTGGGTGATGACGACCGAGACGATCGGCTCGACGATCCAGGCGGCCCCGACCGCGATCAGCAGCGCAGCCACCTGGTTGCGGATCAGGGTCGCGATGCCGAGGCCCAAGAGTCCCCAGAGGGCCACGGCCAGGATCCCGAGGGCCAGCGAGCGGGGTACGCCGTCGCTGAGCAGCCGCAGGGAACCGCCCCTCGCGGCGATGACCGGGGCCCCGGCCGCGATGCCGCCGGCGACGCTGGCCACGCCGTACAGCGCGCCGATCACGACCAGGCCGCCGATCTTGGCGAGCACCACCCGTCCCCGGTGCGGGCTGGCCAGGAAGGTCGCGCTGATCGTCTGGTGACGCCACTCGCCGGCCATGGCCAGGATCCCCGCGGCCAGGGAGAACAGGTACGTCGTGCCGATGCCGGCCGTGTAGATGGAGCGCACGGCCGCGGGGTCGGTGACCGGCGGCAGCCCTCCGCTCTGGTCGCCCCCGGTGATCAGACCGATCAGCAGCGCGAACCCGAGCGAGACCGCCACGACCCCGATGAGCATCCCCCACCAGGCCCGGGTGGTGAACAGCTTGAGCACCTCGGCGCGGACCAGGCGGCTCACGACGGTGCCCCCGGAGCGGCGGGGTCGCCGGTCAGCTGCAGGAAGATCCGCTCCAGGTCGCTGGCCTCGGCGCGCAGCTCGTGCAGCTCGATGCCCGCGCCGTACGCAGCGTGCCCGACGGCCGCCGGGTCGCCGTTCGTGACGCGTACGGCGCCGGTGTCGACGTCGCCGTCAAGCGCCGCGTCCAGGCCGGCCGACCTGAGGGCGTCGACGAGAGCCACCGCGCGCGGGGAGCGGGCGAGCACGGTCGGTGCGCCCTCCAGCTCGGCCAAGGTGCTGGCCCGGACCAAGCGGCCGCGCGAGACGATCACGACGTCGTCCACGGTCTGCTGGACCTCGGACAGGACGTGGCTCGACACCAGGACGGTCCGGCCCTGCGCCGCGAGGTAGCGCAGGAAGCCGCGCAGCCACGCGATGCCCTCGGGGTCGAGCCCGTTGGCCGGCTCGTCGAGGAGGAGCACCCGCGGGTCGGCCAGCAGGGCGCCGGCCAGACCGAGCCGCTGACGCATGCCCAGGGAGTACTCACCGGTACGGCGCCGGGCCGCGTCGGTGAGCCCGACCATCGCCAGGACCTCGTCCACTCGGCGGTCCGGCACCTCCGCGGTGGCGGCGAGGATGCGCAGGTGGTTGCGGCCGGTCCGGCCGGGGTGGAAGCCGGTGGCCTCGAGCGCCGCCCCGACGATCCGCTGGGGTGCGACCAGGTCGGCGTACGGCAGCCCGCCGATCGTCGCGCTGCCCGCCGTCGGCGAGACCAGTCCGAGCGCCATGCGCAGCGTGGTCGTCTTGCCGGCGCCGTTCGGGCCGAGGAAGCCGGTGACCCGGCCCGGCGGGACCGAGAAGGTGAGCTGGTCCACGGCCAGCACGCCGCCGAACCGCTTGGTGAGCCCGCGCACCTCGACGTCGACCTCGGGCCCCCCGCTCGTCGTCGGCTCGCCGCCGCTCACGGTCGGCCGCTGGAGCCGACCAGCGCCGGCTCCGCGGCCGGGGGCCGGGGCAGGACGACCCGGATCCGGCAGCCGACCTGCGTGTCCACGACCCGGATCGTGCCGCCGTGCAGCTCGACGACCCAGCGGGCGATGGCCAGGCCCAGGCCGGTCCCGCCGTCGCTCAGCGGCTGCCCGCCGCGGTGGAACCGCTCGAACACTCGGGCCCGGTCCTCCGGTGCGATCCCTGGACCCTCGTCCACGACGTCGAGCACGATGCCGGTCAGGTCCTCCCGGGCCTGCAACGAGACGGTGCCGCCCTCGGGTGAGTGCTGGGTCGCGTTGTCGACCAGGTTCGCGAGCACCTGGTGCAGGCGCTCGCGGTCGGCCAGGACGGTGAGGTCCGGCGGCTCGACGGTCACGTCGAAGTGCACCGGGCGGCCGCCCATGGCGGCCTCGTCCCGGCACACGGTCAGGAACTCCTGCAGCCTGACGTGGGCCAGCCGCATCGAGGTGGCGCCGCCCTCGACGCGGGACAGGTCGAGCAGCTGTTCGACCAGTCCGGCCAGGCGCTCGGTCTGCTGCAACGCGGTGCGCAACGTCGCCGGGTCGGGCTCCGTAACGCCGTCGACGATGTTCTCCAGGACGGCCCGCAGCGCCGACACCGGAGTCCGCAGCTCGTGGCT
Source organism: Actinomycetales bacterium (assembly GCA_045807245.1). Classification (GTDB taxonomy): domain Bacteria; phylum Actinomycetota; class Actinomycetes; order Actinomycetales; family CAVURS01; genus CAVURS01. Next base: position 20,593 of record JBJMHS010000046.1, on the reverse strand, counting down.
CACGTTCGCGACGAGCTCGCGTCGCTGGCGGTCGACGGACGCGAGGTCCTCCGCCATCCGGTTGAAGGCCACGGCCAGCTCGCCGACCTCGTCGTTGCTGGTGGCCCGCACCCGCCGGCTGTAGTCACCGCGCGACATGGCGACCGCGGCCGCAGTCATCTCGCGCAACGGCGACGTCATGCCGCGGGCGAGGACCCACGTGACCACCAGGGCGAGCAGCACCGACAGCGGGAGGGTGTAGCGCGTCGCCAGCCCGGTGTGCAGCCCCCACCACACGGCGAGCGCGCAGATGCTGGAGGCCGACCCGACCAGGACGCCCAGCTTGATCTTGATCGAGGCGAACCGGTCCAGCGGGCGCAGGTCGCGCATCTTCGCGCTGCGGCTCTCGGGGCCGGAGTCGCTAGTCAAGGGGCTCGGCATGGGGCTCGACGGAGTAGCCGACGCCGTGCACCGTCCGGATCAGGTCCGGGCCGAGCTTGCGCCGCAGGGCCTTGATGTGGCTGTCGACGGTACGGGTGCCGGAGGCGTCGACCCAGTCCCAGACGTCGGCCAGCAGCTTCTCCCGGGTGAGCACCGTGCGGGGGTTGGTGGCCAGGCGGACCAGCAGGTCGAACTCGGTCGGGGTCAGGTGGACCTCGACACCGTCGCGTCGTACCCGTCGTTCGGCGCGGTCGATCTCGACGTCGCCGACCCGGACCGGCGTGAGGTCGCTCTCCGTGCCGGAGTCGGCGATCACGCGGGCCCGCTCGACCCGGCGGACCAGCGCGTTGACCCGGGCGACCAGCTCGCGCATGGAGAACGGCTTGGTCATGTAGTCGTCGGCGCCCACGCCGAGGCCGACGAGCATGTCGGTCTCGTCGTCGCGGGCCGTGAGCATCAGGACCGGCACCGGACGGGACGCCTGGACGCGGCGGCAGACCTCGAGCCCGTCGAAGCCCGGCAGCATGACGTCCAGCACGATGGCCGTGGGTTGCAGCCGAGCGGCCGCCTCGACCGCGCTGGGACCGTCGGCGGCGGTCTCGACCTGGTAGCCCTCGGCGCGGAGCCGGGTGGCCACGGCGTGGGAGATGGTCGGCTCGTCCTCGACGAGCAGCACGGTGCGGACCGGACTTGACGCAGTGCTCATGCGCAGAATCTACGCGGCTGCCAGCCGGCGGCCGACGCTCACGGTCCGGTCCGATCGCGCAGCCGCGTCATGAAGCAGAGGGCCGACCAGGTTGCGTCCACCGCGCAGACCTTCACGTCCACGACGCCCGCCGCCAGACCACGCCCGCGCACCACGTTGTCGTCCAGATCACTCCGCACCCCGGACGCCCGCTTCGGCCAGCAGACCCACAGCCGGCCCTTCTCCGTGACCTGGCCGATCCGCGTGGGCAGGGAGGACTCGAGGGTCGCCAGGTCCGGGCAGAAGGCGACCACCACGTCGTACGGCGGATGCCGGGCGCTGGTGGTGACGCTCGCGGTGCCGTCCGGGTCCAGAACGGTCAGGTCCCAGCCGGGTGGTACGCCGGCGGCGAGCACCCTCGCGCCGGGTGTGATGCCGAGCTTGCGATGCAGCGGTGTGCCCGAGTAACCGGCCGGGGTCGCCGGTCCGCTGGCTGCCATGGTGAATGCTCGCACCAGCCTGGGACACTGGCCACCATGCAGTTCATCGACGGCCGGCAGCACCCGACCGACCTGACCTACTCCGACGTGTTCCTGGTGCCGTCGCGGTCCGAGGTCCCGTCGCGGCTCGACGTCGACCTGACCCCTCCCGACGGCACCGGCTCCACGATCCCGGTCGTCGTGGCGAACATGACGGCGGTCGCCGGCCGGCGGATGGCCGAGACCGTGGCCCGCCGCGGTGGCCTGGTCGTGCTGCCGCAGGACGTGCCGATCGAGATCGTCGCCGAGGTCGTCGCCTGGGTGAAGGACCGGGACGCGGTCCTCGAGACCCCCCTCACGCTCACGCCGCACGACACGGTCCTGGACGCGCTCAACCTCATGCCGAAGCGCGCCCACGGCGCAGTCGTGGTCGTCGACAAGGACGTGGTGGTCGGCGTGGTCACCGAGGCCGACTGCCAGGGCGTCGACCGCTACACGCAGGTCGGCGACGTGCTCAGCTCCGAGCTGCTCGCCCTCGACGCCGGCGACCTGGCCCGTGAGGGCGGCCTGCGCCGGGCGTTCGACACCCTGCACGACGCGCGGCGGCGCTTCGCGCCGGTCGTGAAGGGCGGCCGGCTCCAGGGCGTACTGACCCGCACTGGCGCGCTGCGCTCGACGATCTACCGCCCCGCGCTGGACGGCGACGGACGGCTGCGCGTCGCCGCTGCGCTGGGCATCAACGGTGACGTGAAGGCCAAGGCGGAGGCACTGCTCGAGGCCGGCGTCGACACGCTCGTCCTCGACACGGCGCACGGCCATCAGGAGAAGATGCTCGCCGTCCTGCCGGTCGTCCGGGCCGTTGCCGACGTCGCGTCCTCGTCCGGCGCGAAGGTCCCGCTCGTGGCCGGCAACGTCGTGACGCGGGCCGGCGCTCGGGACCTGGTCAACGCCGGTGCGGACATCGTCAAGGTCGGCGTCGGGCCGGGCGCGATGTGTACGACGCGCATGATGACGGCCGTCGGGCGCCCGCAGTTCTCCGCCGTACTCGACTGCTCTGAGGCGGCTCGCGAGCTGGGCGCCCATGTCTGGGCCGACGGCGGCGTGCGACACCCGCGTGATGTCGCGCTCGCCCTCGCGGCCGGTGCGTCCCAGGTCATGATCGGCTCCTGGTTCGCCGGTACGTACGAGAGCCCCGGCGACCTCCACACGGACGCCAGCGGCCGCGCCTACAAGGAGAGCTTCGGCATGGCGTCGGCCCGCGCCGTCGCCGCGCGCAGCCGCGACGACAGCGCGTTCGAGCGGGCCCGCAAGGGGTTGTTCGAGGAGGGGATCTCCAGCTCCCGCATGCTCATCGACCCGCACCGCCCGGGTGTCGAGGACCTGCTGGACCACATCACCTCCGGCGTCCGCAGTGCCTGCACCTACGTGGGCGCGGCGACGCTGGAGGAGCTGCACGGGCGCGCGGTCGTGGGCGTCCAGTCCCGTGCGGGGTACGACGAGGGCCAGCCCCTCCCGAGCGGCTGGTGAGTGGGACCGACTTCTCCTCATGACTGAGTGGCTGCTCGTTCTCGTCGGCGTCCTGCTGACCTTCGGGACCGCGCTGTTCGTCTCCGCCGAGTTCGCCTACATCTCGCTGGACCGCTCGACGGTCGAGCAGGCCGTCGCCGAGGGCGACCAGCGCAGCCGTCCGGTGGTGGAGGCGCTGCGCCGGCTCTCGACGCAGCTGTCCGCCTCGCAGGTCGGCATCACGCTGACCACCCTGCTCGTCGGGTTCCTGGTCGAGCCGAGCGTCGCCAGCCTGCTCGAGGGCCCGTTGGGCCGTCTGGGGCTGCGCGACGGCATGCTCGACGCCGTCGCGGTGGTCATCGCGCTGGTCCTGGCGACGGCCTTCTCCATGGTCGTCGGCGAGCTGGTGCCCCAGTTCCTCGGGCTGTCGGCGCCGCTCGCGACGGCCAAGGTGATCACGCCGTTCATGCGAATCTTCGCGATCGTCGCCCACCCGCTCGTGGCGCTGCTCAACGGCAGCGCGAACCGGCTGTTGCGCGCCGCCGGCATCGAGCCGCAGGAGGAGCTGTCCGGCGCCCGCACCCCGGAGGAGCTCGCCTCGATGGTGCTGCGCTCGGCCGAGGCCGGGACGCTCGACCCGGCAACGGCCCAGCTGGTCACCCGCTCCCTCGGTTTCGCCGACCGGACCGCGGCCGACGTGATGACGCCCCGGGTGCGGTGCACGCCGGTCGAGCGCGACGAGAGCGCCGCCCGGGTCATCGAGCTGTGCCGCGAGACCGGGCACTCGCGCTTCCCGGTCGTCGAGGACGACCTCGACCATGTGCTCGGTGTGGTCCACGTCAAGAAGGCCGTGGCCGTGCCTTACGAGCGGCGGGCCGACGTCCCGGCGGGCGCCCTCATGGTCGACACCCTCGTCGTACCGGAGAGCATCCGGCTCGACCCGCTGCTGGCGCAGCTGCGCGAGCAAGGCCTCCAGCTCGCCATCGTGGTCGACGAGTACGGCGGGACGTCCGGAGTGGTGACGCTCGAGGACGTCGTCGAGGAGCTGGTCGGCGAGGTGGCCGACGAGCACGACCGCACCCGTCTGGCCGGCCGGCGTCTGCGCGACGGGAGCTGGGTCGTGCCGGGACTGTGGCGGCCGGACGAGCTGCGCGAACGGGTCGGGATCGAGGTGCCGGACGACGCGAACTACGAGACGGTCGGCGGCTTCGTGATGTCGTGGCTCGGTCGGGTGCCGACGGTCGGTGACGAGGTCACCGTCGAGGGCGGACGCCTGCGCGTGCTGCGGATGGACGGGCGGCGGGTCGACCGGTTGCGCTACCAACCGGACCCGGGCGGCCGGACGACGCGGGAGGGGCCGGCGTGAGCGCCGGGGTGGGGTTGCTCGTCGCGGTGGCGGCGCTGCTGGGCAACGCCTTCTTCGTCGGGGCCGAGTTCGCCGTGATGACGGCGCGGCGCAGCCAGATCGAGCCACTGGCCCAGGCCGGCGCCCGTGGAGCCCGTACGACGCTCGCGGCGATGGAGAACGTGTCGCGCATGCTGGCGTCCGCCCAACTCGGCATCACCGTGTGCTCCTTGGGCCTGGGCGCCGTCGCCGAGCCGGCGATCGCCGACCTGCTGCGCGGCCCGTTCGGAGCGGCCGACCTGCCGGACGGTCTGGTCCATCCGGTCGCCTTCGCCATCGGGCTCGGCGTGGTCGTGTACTTCCACGTCGTCATCGGAGAGGTCGTGCCCAAGAACCTGGCGCTCGCCGCGCCCGACCGGGCCGCCCTGGTGCTGTCACCTCCGCTGGCGTGGTTCGCCCGCGTGACCGGGCCACTGGCCTCCGCGCTGTACTGGGCCGCCACCACCATCGTGCGGCTCCTGGGTGTCGACCCCAAGGACGAGGTGACGTCGGTGTTCACCGCCGAGGAGGTGGCCTCGGTCCTGGCCGAGTCGCGGCGCAAGGGCCTGATCGAGGACGAGCAGGGCCTGGTCACCGGCGCCCTCGCCTTCGCCGGCCGCGACGCCGGCGAGGTCGCCGTACCGCTGTCCGACCTGGTGGTCCTCACCAAGGAGGCGACCCCGGCCGACGTCGAGCGGGCAGTCGCGCAGACCGGGTACTCCCGGTTCCCGGTCGCCGAGGAGGACGCGAATGCCGACTCCGGGCTGGTCGGCTACCTGCACCTCAAGGACGTGCTGGGCGCGAGTGGCGCTGACCGCGACCGGCCGATCCCGCGCCGGCGGCTGCGCGAGCTGGCGACCGTCGGAGCGGCCGACGACGCAGAGGACGTGGTCGCGGTCATGCAGCGCACGGGCTCGCACCTGGCCCGGGCCGTCGACGGGGCCGGTCAGGTCCTGGGGGTCGTGTTCCTGGAGGACATGCTCGAACAGCTGGTCGGTGAGGTTCGCGACGCGAGCCGCCGTACGCCGTGACACGCCGGGCGAGTTGAGCCAGGACCCTTGAGCCAATTAGGTTCTGGGACAACCCCCGCCGACCGGCCCGCCGGAGTTTGTTCTTTCCGTGTCCGAACGTGACATTGCGCCCGCGGCGGCCCCGGAGTACCGAGGCCGCCGCCGTGCGGGACCGGTGACACACCCGCAGGGCGAGCCGGACCCCGACGTCATCGACCTGACCGTGGTCGAGGCGCCGCCGCCGCTGACCCGGATGCAGCTGCTCCAGCAGCGCCGCGCACTCGAGGAGGCGCTCGAGGCCAGCCACGAGGCAGAGCCGCCGGCGCCGGTCACCCGGCGGCAGATCGCCGAGCAGCGGCGCAGCGAGGAGTCACACGCGACGTTCGGGCCGAGCCTGTCGGCCATCGCGCTCGGCGCGGCCAGTGTGGCGATCGCGGCAGCCGTGGCCGGGCACGTGTACGGCGGGCCGGCCCTCTCGGCGGCCGCGGCGGACCGGCTCCCCGGGCCGACCACACCCACGACCGCGACGACCACCACGGGCGAGGCGGTCACGGTCGACCCCGAGACGGCGATGGCCGCCCTGCGCGGCACCGACGGCACGCCGCTGCCGGCCGGTCTGCGAGGCGTGTCGCGCTCGCAGCTGCGCCCGCTGCTGCCTGGCTGCGCTGGCACGGTGACCGACTACAGCTACCCCAACGGGCAGGTGCCGCGCGACGAGCTGTGCGCCTTGACCTTCGCCCCGGGCCATCACCTGCGCGCCGACGCCGCGGTCGCGCTGGCCATGCTCAACATCGCCTACCGCAGCCACTTCGGCTCGAACCTGTGCCTGACCGACTCGTACCGCACGCTGGCGTCACAGCAGAGCCTCGCGGCGCGCAAGCCAGGCCTGGCCGCGCGGCCAGGCACGAGTGAGCACGGCATGGGGCTGGCCGTCGACTTCTGCGGCGGCATCCAGACCTACGGGTCGACGCGGTATGACTGGATGCGTGCGAACGCGCCCACCTTCGGCTGGGCCAACCCGGCCTGGGCCGTCCCACCCAGCTCCCGCGAGGAGCCGTGGCACTGGGAGTACGTCGTCGGCGAGAAGAGGACGCCGGCGACCTGAGGCGCTCGCTACGGCGCCGCGTGCGCGACCAGCCGGTCCACCGCCGCCGACCAGTGCTGGCGCAGGTCGAGGGAGTGACCTTCGGCGAGCTTCTCGTGCCGCACCACCAGCTCCGTGCCCGCGCCGGCCGGACGCAGGTCCATCTCCACCAGGCTGGCCGGCGCGTCGTCGTCGTCGTGCCAGGACACACGCAGCTGCTCCAGTGGATGGAAGCTGCGAACCACGCCGTGGGGACCGGCCGCCGTACGCCAGGTCTCGCCCTTGCCGCCGAGGACCGCTCCGTCTCCGAGGAGGGCGGCCGCTCCAGGCCCTGATGTCATGATCTGCCAGACCTGTTCCGGTGTGGCCGGGATGGTCCGCACGATCTCAACGACATTCGGATCGGACATCTCCCCGATGTCCGCTTCGGTCTTGCCCTCCGGGGACATCTCCTGCTCGGTGGATGGGGCCACGGCGACTCCTCATTGCATCCCCTGGATGGTCCGCCAGGCTTCGTGCCCGGCGTGGGCGCGTCCAGGTGTCCAGGACACCAAAGTCTTGCGGCTCTGCACAATCCCCCGGAGGGCCCAAATCCAGGTCGTCAGTCGAGAGCCTGCTCCAGGTGCGCCGCCAGCCGGTCGAACAGCTCGCCCTGGCTGGCGAGCGCCTTCCGCGCCGCCGCAGGCACGGCGAACCACGCAACCCGGTCGATCTCCGGGAACGTCTGGATGCGGCCCGAGCGCGGCGGCCACTCCAGCTGGAACGTGTTGCAGGTGACGACCGCCGGGTCCAGGTCGCCCTCGAGTGCGAAGGCTATGACGACCTTGCCGTTGCGCTGGGTGATGCGGCCCAGGTCGACGCGCGGGCCGGGGGGTGGAGGTTGGCCGATCTCCTCCTCGAACTCGCGCCGGGCCGCCGCGTACGGGTCCTCGGTGTCGTCGTACTCCCCCTTGGGGATGCTCCAGGCGCCGTCGTCCTTCTTCGCCCAGTAGGGCCCGCCCATATGGCCGAGCAGGATCTCGAGCTCGGAGCCGGTACGCCGGTAGAGCACAATCCCCGCGCTGGTGACCATTACGCCGTGTACCAGGGTGGGTCGTCGCTCATGTCGGGACGCTAGACGTCAAAGTACGTTGACCGTCAAGGGTCTGGACGATTGTGAGGACCGAGCGTGGAACCTGAGGTGGAGCTCTGGCTCTGGTACGTCGGCAAGGCGCTGGACGACATGTGCGGCATCGTGAGCAACCTCGGTGACGACCTGGCGAACCGTCGACCGGACCTGCCCGGGGCCAACTCGCCGTACGCCATCCTGACCCACTGCTGCGGCGTCATGAACCAGTGGGCCGGCGAGGTGGTCGCCGACCGGACCGTCCAGCGCGACCGGGCGGCGGAGTTCGTGGCGCACGGTTCGGTGGCTGACCTGCTTCCCCTGGTCGCGCGGACGCGGTCCCAGCTCCGTCGCGACGTCGAGGCCGTCCGGTGGAACGCGGAACCGCTCGGGCCGGTGGACCCGCAGGACCGCGACACCCCGCTGGGCCGGAGCCAGGGCGGCGTCCTGCTGCACATCTACGAGGAGCTGTCGCAGCACCTGGGTCAGATGGAGATCACGCGCGACGTGTTGCTGGGCTCGCGATGAACACCGGGATCTCGCGGCTGGTCTTGCGCTCGTACTCCGCGTAGTGGGGGAACGCGTCCACGGCTCGCTGCCACCAGGTCTCGCGCTCCTGGCCGGTGGCCAGGTGGACCGTCATGTCCAGCGGCTCAGGGCCGTCCTGGACGGTGACCTGCGGGTCGGCGACGAGGTTCTGGACCCACACCGGGTCGGTGTCGGCGCCGCCCTTGGACCCGATGAGGGCGTACTCCCCGTCGTGCTCCACCCGCATCAACGGCACCTTGCGCAGCTTGCCGCTGGCCTTGCCCCGCATCGTCACGATGACGACGGGCAGGCCGGTCGGCTGCTGCACGTTGCCCTCCCGTCCGCCGGTCCGCTCGTAGAGCTCGACCTGGTTGCGCACCCAGTCCCGCGGGCTCGGTTCGTACTCTCCACTCAACGGCATGTCTCCATTGTCGGTGGGTCCCGAGAGGATCGCCTTATGACCCCCACCGAGTCCCGGCAAGACTTCCGTCTCGAGCTCGTCATCCTCCCGGTGTCCGACGTGGACCGGGCCAAGGCGTTCTACGTCGACAACGTCGGCTTCCATGCCGACCACGACCACACGGTCAGCGACGAGGTGCGGTTCGTGCAGCTCACCCCGCCCGGCTCGGCGTGCTCGATCGCCTTCGGCAAGGGCCTCACCGACGCCGAGCCCGGCTCGGTCAAGGGCCTGCAGGTCGTCGTCGACGACGCCGACGCGGCCCACGACGAGCTGGCTGCCCGCGGCGTCGAGGTCACCGACGTCGAGGAGACTCCCTGGGGCCGGTTCGTCTTCTTCCACGACCCCGACGGCAACGCCTGGTCCGTTCAGCAGATCGTCCGGCCCGGCTAGCTAGCGGCCTCCGCCGCATCGCCCCGTCGCCGTCGCCCCGCCACTAGAACGGGGGATCGGAACCCGCGGCGTATTCGCTCGGGCGAGCCACCGCTGGCGGGTAGCTGACGTAGTGCCGCCCGGATGGGGTGGTGTAGGTGAGCTGCTGGTTGGCGTCGCCACTGACCTGAATGAGCCGGTCGGTTTTGAGCTGGTGGTCTCGCTTGCCCGCCGCCGCCAGGTTGGCCGGGCAGGTGGGACCACCGACGCTGGGTTGGTTGCGCCGGTACTCGCGGACGTGGTCGAGCTCCAGGCGGGTGGCGCCGCTGGTGGGAAAGCGGGACTGGTGCCCGTCGCGCGTGCGAACGAAGTCGGCCATCCGCGGTGGGGGCCGGTAGGCGGGTGACAGGTCGGTGGCGATGCCGGTGCCCGGGTCGTAGAGCAGGCGGCGCCATCGGGCGCCGCGGCGATGGGCGATCTCGCGGGCCAGGTCGGCCGGCAGGGGGACCGGCCCTCGGGGGCCGTGCAGGGTGGCCGGCTCGTCGTCCAGTCCGAGCAGCGTGGTGGCCGCCACGGTCACGTGGACCAGCGGGCCGTCGGGTCGGGCCTGGATCAACTCATCACGTGGCCCGACCGCGGCGATCTCCGCGTCCGACGCGACGTCGGCGTCAGTGCCGGAGCGGCGCAGGATCAGCGTGCCGTAGGCGCCCTCGGTGAGCCAGCCGATGGTGATGTCGGCGCGCAGCTGGTCCAGCGTGCGCGGGTCTCCATGCTGGCGCGCGGTCCGGGCGGCATCGTCGACGTTGCGGTAGGCGGCCGCCACGCCCTCGGTCGCACCTCGCAGGTGCAGACTCGATGTCGCGTCAGCGTGGTCCTGGTAATCCACTCGGCGGTCGGCGCGATCGCGCTCTGCCCGGGCAGCCAGGTAGTCGGCGTCCAGCCGCGCCGCCTCGCGCGAGACGATGGCGCGCAGCTTGGCCGGCGGGATCCCCCACAACGTCACGCCGTCCCGGTCGAGTTCGCGGAACAGCGGGTAGGGGCGACCGTCCGGGCCGGCGTCGGTCACCGGCTCGTCCGGATCGAACTCGTCGCCCTCCGGTGAGTCGTCCGGCCCGAGGAGACCCGTCAGAAGCTCGCTGCGGTGCGCGAACCGGACCGACTCGTCGGAGGTGTCGACGTCGCCAGCGCCTCCTGCGCATGAATGCAGGTCGCGCAGACCAGCCAGGATCACCCGGGCCTGCGGCACGTCAAGGTCGCCAGCGGCCAGGGCCCGCCCGAGCCGGGGGAACTCGGCCAGATCCAGGGCCAGGTCCAGCTCCCGGTCGGCGGCCGGCAACGAGACGCCCAGCACCAGGGAGACCTCCACCGCCACCCGCCGCTCGGCGAACTGACGCCGCTGGACCCCCGTGCCGCCGCCCTCGGCGCTCACCTGATCCAGCACCGAGGCGTGGACCGCGCCGACCGTACGCGCCCTCATCGCCGCCATCCAGGCGTCGGCCCGGACGGTCGCCTTCACCACTTCCAAACGCTCGGCGTCCGACAGGTCCCACAGCACCTCGGGACGCGTCAACTGACCGACCAGCGCGGCTAGCTCGGCACCCTCCACCTGCGGCAGCCGGGCCAGAGCCGCCCTGACCGATCTGACCGCCGTACGCATCTTGCCATGTTATCGAACGTATGTACGAAGAATCAATCAAGCGCCGATCCACAACCCGACCGACCCAGGCGAGTTGGGTCCCCACGATCGGGACGCACGATCCTCGGCGAACGACGCGGTAGCACACATCGGGGCGGCGATCTACCCGTCGAGGGACATCGTCATGTCAAGGACGGTGGCCATACGCGCCCCCGGCAGGATTCGAACCTGCGCACCCGCCTCCGGAGGGCGGTGCTCTATCCCCTGAGCTACGGGGGCTCGGGCAGCGTGTGCGAGGTTATCAGGGCTGACCAGGGCGTTCGCGCCGTACGCTGGCCGGATGGAGCGGGTGTACGACGCGAGACGACGCCGTCCGGTATCGCGGCTCAGGCCGCCCCGGGTGCTCGTCTGCGACGACACCGATGCGGTCCGGCACCTCATCCGGGTGAACCTCGAGCTCGAGGGGTACGACGTCATCGAGGCCCACGACGGCGAGGAAGCCCTGAACATCCTGGCCAGCATCACGGACACCGAGGAGGACCCTCTACCGGACGTCGTCACGGTCGACGCGCTCATGCCGCGCCGCGACGGCTGGTGGACCGTCGGCATGATCCGCACCGACCCTCGCCTGGAGCACATCCCGGTCGTCATGGTCACGGCTTCGGTCCAGAGCCATCACCGGGCCCAGGCCGAGCAGGCGGCCGTCGACGGCTTCATCGCCAAGCCGTTCGAGCCCGACGAGCTCGTCGCGCTGGTCGGTGTCCTCGCCTCCGGCGGCCGGGTCTAGCCAGCGTCTGACTACCCTTGACCTGGTGACCCCCGAGGAGCTGTCGGCAGCAATCCGTGCCTGCCTGGCCGAGGCCGTCGCCGCCGGCGAGCTGTCGGTGCCCGTCCCCGACGACGTGAAGGTCGAGCGCCCGAAGGTCCGCGAGCACGGTGACTGGGCGACGAACGTGGCCATGCAGCTGGCCAAGCCGGCCGGGCGTCCGCCGCGCGAGGTCGCCGAGGTGCTGGCCGCCCGGTTGGCCGACGTCGCCGGGGTCAAGAGCGTCTCGGTCGCGGGACCGGGCTTCCTCAACATCGTCCTCGAGGCCGCCGCCGCCGGGGAGCTCGCGCGCGCGATCGTGACCGAGGGCGCGGCGTACGGCCATTCGCAAAACCTGGTCGGGCAGAACATCAACCTGGAGTTCGTCTCGGCGAACCCCACCGGCCCGTTGCATCTCGGTGGCACGCGCTGGGCCGCCGTGGGCGACTCGCTGGCCAGAATCCTTGCCGCGCAAGGGGCTTCGGTCGCCCGCGAGTACTACTTCAACGACCACGGCGTGCAGATCGACCGGTTCGCGCGGTCGCTCCTGGCGAGCGCCAGAGGCGAGCCGACACCCGACGACGGGTACGGCGGTGCCTACATCGGCGACATCGCACAGCGCGTCCTCGCGGCGCACCCGGATGTCCTGACCCTCGACGACGACGCGGCCCAGGAGGTCTTCCGCGCCGAGGGGGTCGACCTCATGTTCACCGAGGTGAAGGCCGACCTGCACCACTTCGGCGTGGACTTCGAGATCTACTTCCACGAGAACGACCTGCACGAGTCGGGTGCGGTCGACCATGCCGTGGCGCGGCTGCGCGAGCTCGGCCACATCTACGAGGCAGAGGGCGCGACCTGGCTGCGCAGCACCGAGTTCGGCGACGACAAGGACCGGGTCATCATCAAGCGCGACGGCGAGCCGTCGTACTTCTCCGGCGACCTGGCCTACTACCTCAACAAGCGCGAGCGCGGCTTCGACCGGCTGGTCATCATGCTGGGCGCCGACCATCACGGGTACATCGGCCGCATGATGGCGATGTGCGCGGCGTTCGGGGACACCCCGGGCGTGAACCTCGAGATCCTGATCGGCCAGCTGGTCAACCTGGTCAAGGACGGCCAGCCGATCCGGATGAGCAAGCGGGCCGGCAACACCGTGTCGTTGAACGACCTGGTCGACGCCGTGGGCGTTGACGCCGCGCGGTACGCGCTGGCTCGGTCGTCGGCCGACTCGCAGATCGACGTCGACCTCGACCTGCTGGTCAAGCGCAGCAACGACAACCCCGTCTACTACGTCCAGTACGCGCATGCGCGCACCGCCGGCGTGCTGCGGCTGGCGACGGCCGACGGCGTGCGGCTCGAGGACGGGTTCGACCCGTCGCTGCTCACCCACGACACCGAGTCGGTGCTGCTGGGGGCGCTGGGGGAGTACCCAGGCGTCCTGGTGCAGGCCGCGACGTTGCGTGAACCACACCGGGTCGCGCGGTACCTCGAGCAGCTCGCCGGCCACTTTCACCGCTGGTACGACGCGTGCCGGGTGCGGCCCGACAACGCGGACGACCCGGTGACCGACCTCCACCGCACCCGGCTGTGGCTGAACGTCGCGACGGGCCAGGTCATCGCGAACGGCCTTGGCCTGCTTGGGGTTTCGGCTCCGGACCGGATGTAGCAATGCCCGCGCACGAGGCCGGTGCCTTGCATGCCGGGCCGTTCCGCGGGCCGGGCTGGCTCGAGCACCCGGAGGATGTGAACGCGCTGGTGTCCCGCCTCTGGGCTACGTCCGTGGCCCGTGGCTCCGGCGGGGCAATCACGGTGGCCGGCGTGGACGTCCGGGACATCGCCCGTGAGCACGGCACACCGGCCTACGTCCTGGACGAGGCGGACCTCCGCGCGCGGGCGACGGGGTACCGCGACGCCTTCGGCCGCGCGTTCGGTGGCAACGCCGACGTGTACTACGCGGGCAAGGCCTTCCTGTGTACGGCGGTCGCGCGCTGGATGGCCGAGGACGGTCTCGCGGTCGACACGTGCACCGGCGGCGAGCTGGCCGTGGCCTTGCGGGCCGGGGTGCCCGCGGAGCGAATCGGCTTGCACGGCAACAACAAGAGCGATGCCGAGATCGACCGCGCCGTCGCTGCGGGCATCGGTCGCGTCGTCGTGGACAGCCTGGACGAGATAGGCCGGATCGCCGAGACCGGACGGCGCCACGGGCGGCGCGTCCCCGTCCTGCTACGGGTGACCGTCGGCGTGGAGGCGCACACCCACGAGTACATCGCGACGGCTCACGAGGACCAGAAGTTCGGGCTCTCCCTCGCCGGCGGGCAGGCCCGGCACGCGGTCGACCTGGTCCGGCAGCAGCGCGACTGGCTCGACCTGCGCGGGCTGCACTCGCACATCGGCAGCCAGATCTTCGACACGTCCGGATTCGACGTCGCGGCGCACCGGGTCATCGGGCTGCACGCGCAGCTCAGCCGCGAGCTCGGCCTCGACCTGCCCGAGCTCGACCTCGGCGGCGGGTTCGGCGTGGCCTACACCACCCAGCACGACCCGCTGCCGCCGGACACGCTGGCCAACAGCCTGGCCGAGATCGTCACCCGGGAGTGCGCGGCGCTCGGCGTACCCGTCCCTCGGGTGTCGGTCGAGCCGGGCCGAGCCATCGCCGGCCCGTCGACCTTCACCCTGTACTCGGTCGGCACGGTGAAGCCGGTCGAGCTGGACGGCGGGCTCGTCCGTACCTATGTCGCCGTCGACGGCGGCATGGGCGACAACATCCGGACCGCGCTGTACGACGCGGACTACTCGTGCACCCTGGCCTCACGGGCGTCCTCGGCGACGCCGGTCCTGGCCCGCGTCGTCGGCAAGCACTGCGAGAGCGGCGATGTCGTGGTCAAGGACGAGTACCTGCCGGGGGACGTGCGCGGCGGCGACCTGCTCGCCGTACCCGGAACGGGCGCCTACTGCCGCAGCATGGCCAGCCAGTACAACCACGTGCCCCGGCCGCCGGTGCTGGCCGTGCGCGACGGTGAGGTGCGCGTGCTGGTCCGGCGCGAGACGGAGGACGACATCCTGGCCCTCGACGTCGGCTAGCGCCTCGTCGGCTAGCGCCTCAGAACGCGTGCAGCAGGACGAGCGCGAGGCCGAGCAGGAGGGCCCCCGCACAGCTCGGCAGCAGCCAGCGCGGTCCACGACCGTCCGCCTCGTCCGCCGTCAGGTCCTTGAGGTCCGTGCGGCACGGGTCGTGCGTGCGTTCGTGACCGGAACGCGCCTCACCCGCCGACGAGATCATGGGCCGAGTGTGACACCGCCAGGCCGGCCACGTCCGGATGGCGGACTGTGGCACGCTCATCTGGCGGACGGCGGGACACTTTCCGCCGGAGCGGCTCCGCCTCGACCGATCCTCTCGAGCCGAACCCGTCGGAAGGACAGCCATGCCGGCCCCCACCGCGAGCGTCGTCCGCCCGGCGGACGCTGCGCCGGTGCGGGTCGCCCTGCTGGGCTGTGGTGTGGTCGGGTCGGCGGTCGCGCGCCTGCTGTCGGAGCACCTGGGCGACCTCGGAGCACGGGTCGGGGCCCCGCTGGAGCTCGTGGGGATCGCCGTCCGCCGACTGGGCCGTGACCGCTCGGCCGCGGGCGTCCCGGCCGAGCTCTTTACGACCGACGCCGAGGAGCTGGTCGGTCTCGCGGACGTCGTGGTCGAGGTCATCGGCGGCATCGAGCCCGCTCGCTCGCTGATCCTTCGCGCCATGGCGAACGGCGCGAGCGTCGTGACGGCCAACAAGGCCCTGCTCGCAGCCGACGGACCGACCCTCTACGCCACCGCCGCCGAACGTGGGGTCGACCTCTACTACGAGGCCGCAGTCGCGGGCGCGATCCCGTTGCTGCGGCCGTTGCGCGAGTCGCTCGCCGGGGACTCGGTACGGCGGGTGCTCGGCATCGTGAACGGCACCACCAACTACGTGCTGGACAAGATGGACACCACCGGCGCCGGCTTCGCCGAGGCCGTCGAGCAGGCCCAGGCCCTGGGGTATGCCGAGGCCGACCCGACCGCGGACGTCGAGGGCTTCGATGCCGCGGCCAAGGCCGCGATCCTGGCGTCGCTCGCGTTCCACACCCGGGTGTCGCAGGCCGACGTGCACCGTGAGGGCATCACCGACGTGTCGGCGAGCGACGTCGCCGCGGCCCGCGCCATGGGCTGCGTGATCAAGCTCCTCGCGATCTGCGAGCGCGCCCCGCTCCCGTCCGACGGTAGTGCGGATTCCGCTGCAGCCGAAGGGGTTTCGGTGCGAGTGCACCCGGCGATGATCCCGCGCAGCCACCCCCTCGCGGGGGTCCGCGAGGCGTTCAACGCGGTGTTCGTCGAGGCGGACGCCGCGGGCCAGCTCATGTTCTACGGCAAGGGTGCGGGCGGCGACCCGACCGCGAGCGCCGTCCTCGGCGACCTGGTCGCCGTTGCCCGGCACCGGGTCGTCGGCGGTCGCGGGCCCGGCGAGTCGTCGTACGCCGACCTGCCGGTGCTCGCCATGGGCCAGGCCGTCACGAGGTACCACATCAGCCTCGACGTCGCCGACCGCCCGGGCGTGCTGGCCCAGGTCGCGTCGGCGTTCGCCGAGCACGAGGTGTCGATCGAGACGGTCCGCCAGCAGCTGCTGCCCGCCGACGACGGCACCGACGGCCGCGCCGCGCTGGTCGTGGTCACCCATGCCGCGCCGGATGCGGCACTGTCGGCGACCGTGGAGTCGCTGGCCAAGCTCGAGGTCGTCGAGTCCGTCGTCAGTGTCATGCGGGTGGAGGGGGACTGACGCCGTGGCCCAGCCCTGGCGCGGAGTCATCGCCGAGTACCGCGACCGCCTGCCGTTCGACGAGACGGCCGACGTGGTCACCCTCGGCGAGGGGGGCACCCCGCTGGTGCGCGCGCCGTACCTGTCGAGCCTCACCGGCTGCGAGGTCTGGCTCAAGTGCGAAGGGGTGAACCCGACCGGGTCGTTCAAGGACCGCGGGATGACCACGGCCATCACCCATGCCCGCGCTGCCGGTGCCCGCACGGTCATCTGCGCCTCGACCGGCAACACGTCGGCGTCAGCGGCCGCCTACGCGACGACGGCCGGCCTGGCCTGCGCCGTGCTGGTGCCCGACGGCAAGATCGCGATGGGCAAGCTCAGCCAGGCCATCGCGCACGGCGCGACCCTGCTGCAGGTCGAGGGCAACTTCGATGACTGCCTGACCCTGGCGCGCAAGCTGGCCGAGGCCTACCCGGTCGAGCTGGTCAACTCGGTCAACCCGGTCCGGATCCAGGGCCAGAAGACCGCGGCGTTCGAGGTGGTCGACACGCTCGGGGATGCGCCGGACATCCACTGCCTGCCGGTCGGCAACGCGGGCAACATCACGGCGTACTGGCTGGGCTACCAGGAGTACCTGAAGACCTCGGCCGACCCGGGCCCGGCCACCCGCACCCCCCGGATGTGGGGGTTCCAGGCGGCCGGCGCGGCGCCCATCGTGCTCGGGCACCCGGTCGACCAGCCGGACACCGTCGCGACGGCGATCCGGATCGGCAACCCGGCGTCCTGGCAACAGGCGATCGCGGCCCGGGACGACAGCGGCGGGCTGATCGACGCGGTCACCGACGCGCAGATCCTGGCGGCCCACCGCATCCTGTCGGCCCGGGAAGGCGTGTTCGTCGAACCAGCCTCGGCCGCCAGCGCCGCAGGGCTCGTCGCGATGCACGAGGCCGGCCGGCTCGACCCCGGTCAGCGGGTGGTCTGCACCGTCACCGGCCACGGCCTCAAGGACCCCGAGTGGGCCCTCAAGGGAGTCGACGGCAAGGACGCGGAGGCGGTCCGCCCGGTGCGGGTCCCGGTCGACGCGATGAGCGCAGCCGTCGCGCTCGGCCTCGAGGACTGAGCGTGGCGGCCGGCTGGCGCGCGGGTGAGCGGTGCCGGGTGCGGGTGCCGGCGACGAGCGCCAACCTCGGACCCGGCTTCGACTCACTCGGCCTGGCGCTGGGCCTGTACGACGTCCTCGAGGCGGAGGTGGCCGGCGAGGGCCTGGACATCGAGGTCACGGGTGAAGGCGCAGGTCACCTGCCGCTCGGTGAGGAGCACCTCGTCGCGCGGGCGGTCCGGGCCGCAGGCCGCTCGTGGGGCCTGCCGCACCTGCCCGGCCTGCGCCTGCGCGCGCACAACGCCATTCCGCACGGGCGAGGGCTCGGCTCGTCGGCGGCCGCGGTCGTGGCCGGCGTCGTGCTCGCCGACCTGCTGGCCGAGCCGGGCCCGGCCCGTACGGCTCAGGACCTGCTCGCGGTCGCCTGCCGGCTGGAGGGACATCCGGACAACGCCGCCGCGGCCTTGCTCGGCGGCCTGACCATCGCGTGGTGTGGCGACGACGCCGGCACCGAGGGACCGGACGGCAGCGTGCATGCAGTACGGCTGCAGCCGCATCCGGCGGTCGAGCCGGTCGTGCTCATCCCTGACCACCGGCTCGAGACCCGACACGCCAGGGCCGTCCTGCCCGACGTCGTACCGCATGGTGATGCCGCGCGTACGGCCGGTCGCGCGGCGCTGCTGGTGCACGCGATGACCACCGAGCCGGCGCTGTTGCTGCCGGCGACCGAGGACTGGCTGCACCAGCGCCCGCGTGCGGCGGCGATGCCGGAGACGCTCGGGGTCGTGGCCGGCCTGCGGGAGGCGGGGCACGCTGCAGTGGTGTCCGGCGCGGGGCCAAGTGTGCTGGTGCTGTGCGTGGGGGACGACGACGGCGGGCTCGGCCAGGCCGCGACCCAGCTCACCGAGCATCCTCCGCTGGGCTGGGCTGCGATGGCGCCCGGAGTCGCGCACCAAGGAACGCGGGGTGGAAATCTGGCCCCGGGAAGCCTGACCGGCCGGACAGTGTTAGATTAGGCGAGCACCGCCGGACCAGGAGTCCCGGTGCACCCCCCATGTTCTGGTTGCTCAGCAGCCCGATTGCCCAGCAACCGAGTGCCATGGCAGCCCTTCTGCCAGCGACACAGGGCATGGCAATCCCGATGCGCCCCGCCCGGCCGGGCTGGGCCCGCATCGACGCGGCCGGCGATGGACGTCGGTTCCGCTCCGAGGGGGAAGGATCCCCGTGACAGACACCACCCAGGTCACCGCAGCGCCCACCGGCGCCGGTGACGCAGGCAGCCGTACCGGCAGCCTGTCCGCGCTGCGCCTCCCGCAGCTGCAGGCCCTTGCTTCCGAGCTCGGCCTGTCCGGGACGGCCAAGATGCGCAAGAGCGATCTGGTCGAGGCCATCAAGGCCCGCCAGGGAGGTGGCAGCCCTCGCCGGGCCGCCGCAGACGCCACCTCCACCCCGTCGACGGCCTCGTCGACCGGTTCGACTGCGTCGCCGACGGCCTCGTCGAACGGCGCGTCGACCGCCTCGGTCGACGGCGACCTGCCGGCCCAGCGTGAGGCCCGCAGCCACCAGAACGAGCAGGAGTCCGGCGAGCGCCACACCCAGACCGGTGACGGCGGCGGTCAGCGCCGGGACCGCCAGCGCAACCGCCAGGGCGGCCCAGGCGCGCAGGGCGGCCAGAACCAGGGCGGCCAGAACCAGGGCGGCCAGTCGGGCCAACAGGGCCAGTCGACCCAGAACCGCCAGAACGACCAGAACCGCCAGAACGACAGGGACGACGACGGCGAAGGCGGCCGTCGCGGCCGTCGCAACCGGTACCGCGACCGCAAGCGCCGCGGCGGCAGCCGTCCGGACCTGCCCGGCCAGTACGACGAGCCGGAGATCAGCGAGGACGACGTCGTCGTGCCGGTGGCCGGCATCCTCGACGTCCTCGACAACTATGCGTTCGTCCGTACGTCGGGTTACCTGCCCGGGCCGAACGACGTCTACGTCTCGCTCGGCCAGGTGAAGAAGAACGGCCTGCGCAAGGGTGACGCGGTCACCGGCGCGGTCCGGCAGCCGCACGAGGGCGAGCAGCAGAACCAGCGGCAGAAGTTCAACGCCCTGGTCCGGCTGGACACCGTCAACGGCATGACGCCGGAGCAGGCCAAGCAGCGCGTGGAGTTCAGCAAGCTCACGCCGCTGTACCCGCAGGAGCGGCTCCGCCTGGAGACCGAGCCCGGCATCCTGACGACCCGGATCATCGACCTGGTGGCCCCGATCGGCAAGGGCCAGCGTGGCCTCATCGTCTCCCCGGCCAAGGCCGGCAAGACGCTGATCCTGCAGGCGATGGCCAACTCCATCAGCACGAACAACCCCGAGTGCCACCTGATGGTCGTGCTCGTGGACGAGCGTCCTGAGGAAGTCACCGACATGCAGCGGGCGATCAAGGGTGAGGTCATCGCCTCCACCTTCGACCGCCCGGCCGACGACCACACCACGGTCGCCGAGCTGGCCATCGAGCGGGCCAAGCGGCTCGTCGAGATGGGCCACGACGTCGTCGTACTGCTCGACTCGATCACCCGGCTCGGGCGCGCGTACAACCTCGCGGCTCCCGCCAGCGGGCGGATCCTGTCCGGTGGTGTCGACTCCAGCGCGCTGTACCCGCCGAAGCGGTTCTTCGGCGCCGCCCGCAACGTCGAGAACGGCGGCTCGCTCACCATCCTGGCGACCGCACTGATCGACACCGGCTCCAAGATGGACGAGGTCATCTTCGAGGAGTTCAAGGGCACCGGGAACATGGAGCTCCGGCTCGACCGGCGGCTCGCGGACAAGCGGCTCTTCCCGGCCGTGGACGTCAACCCGTCCGGCACCCGGCGAGAGGAGATCCTGCTCGGTCGCGAGGAGCTGGCCGTCAGCTGGAAGCTGCGCCGCGTCCTGACCGCGCTGGACTCCCAGCAGGCGCTCGAGCTGCTGCTGGACCGGCTGCGCAAGACCGGCAGCAACGCCGAGTTCCTCATGCAGGTGCAGAAGACCAGCCCGTCGGTCCCCGGCCAGTCCGACGACGACTGACCCCGGGAATGGCCGGTTTCGGCCGGCTGTTCCCGCACTGGCACACTGAGACCAGTTCCGGTTCACGTCCACGTCACTGCACCAGGCAGACGTGCGGCGACCCGGCGACTGACAGCCAAGGAGAGATCGTGAAGAAGGACATCCACCCCGAGTACGTCGAGACCCAGGTGACCTGCACCTGCGGCGCGACGTTCACGACGCGCAGC
>JBJMHS010000045.1:0-89134 GCA_045807245.1 Actinomycetales bacterium | reverse complement strand
GGTGACACAGAACATGACCGCGGTTCCCGAGACGAGGGTCTTGATCTTCCAGGTGTGCGGCGGGACCAGAGGTCGACGCACGCGGCGCTCGATGCGCGCGAACGAGCCCAGCAGGACAACCGCCACGCCGAGCAGGCCCAGCGTTCGCGGCGAGGTCCAGCCATGGTCGACGGCACCCTGGATGCCCAACAGCAGGGCGGCCAATCCGCCGACCGCCGCCGCGGCACCCGGCAGGTCGAGCTCGCGCAGGCCGCCGGACGTGGCTGCCTCCTTCGCGATGAGCGTGCGGCCGGCGATGAACGCGGCGACGCCGACGGGGACGTTGACCCAGAAGATCATCTGCCAACCGGCCCACGTGGTGAGCGCGCCACCGAGCACGACCCCGGCCGCGATGCCCATGCTGCCCAAGGCTCCCCACAGAGCGAGACCCTTGGCCCGCTGTGCGCCCGTATAGGTCGTCATGATCAAGCTGAGAGCGGCCGGCGTCATCAACGCCGCTCCGAGACCCTGGGCCCCGCGGCTGGCGATCAGCATCCCCGCGCTCGTGGCCAGTCCGCTCAGCAGCGAGGCGGTCGTGAAGATCGCGAGGCCGGTCAGGAACACCCGCCGGCGCGGCAACAGGTCGGCGACGCGGCCACCGAGCAGCAGTCCGCCGCCGCTCATCAGCAGGTAGGCCGTCACGACCCACTGCAGCTGGCTGCCGCGCAACGAGAGTGCCGTGCCGATCGAGGGAAGGGCAGTGTTCACGACGCTGATGTCCAGGACGACCAGCAGCTGAGCAGCGAGCGCAATGGCCAGGATCGACCAGGACCTGCGCTCGTCGTTTGCGGGTTCGTGAACGACGTCGGGTGTCGGGTGAGTCGTGTGGTGCTCGGCGGTGTGGCTCATGAGGGGCTCCTGGGAGATGGCAGTGGTTGGTGGCAACCGCCACGCTCGCCTGGTCAGGCCGGTGTTCGCCCCCGTAGAACCACGGGGTTGGCCCTACTCGATCTGCAGCCGGGCGAGCTCGGCCCGAGAGCGGACCCCGAGCTTCTGATAGGCGTGGCTCAGGTGGTACTCGATCGTTCGCGGGCTCAGGAACAGGCGGGCGGCGACCTCTCGGTTCGTCAGGCCCTGGCTGACCAGCACTGCCGTTTGGCGCTCCTGCGGCGTCAGGTTCTCCGTGGTTGTCACGTCCCGTTTGCGTGCGGTCTCGCCCGTGGCCCGGAGCTCTTGCCGGGCTCGCTCGGCCCAGGGCTCGGCCCCAAGGTCCTCGAACACATCAAGCGCTCGACGTAGGTGTCCCCGGGCGTCCACGCGACGGCCGGCTCTGCGGAGGAACTCGCCGTAGGACAGCGCCGTACGGGCCAGGTCTGTGGGGCGACCGCCCTCCTCGTGCAGGACGAGCGCTCGTTCGAAGTGGTGCTCTGCACTGTTGCCGTCGTCGAGCAGTGCCTTCCCGTGCTCCGCACCGGCGGAAGCCCACCGCGCCCCGACCGCATCGCCGAACGACTCGAGCTCCGCGACCCAGCGCTGCGCGAGGTCGAGTCGAAGGGCACGGACGGCTGCCTCCAGACGATCGATAGCAGCCAGCCGAACGAATGCTGGATGGGCGATGCGCGCCAGGTGATGGATCGCCTTGCTGTCCTCACGGGCATTGGCGGCCAGGACTCCTTTGACCCAATGCACAATGTCGTCAACGGCCACCTTCACGATGCCGGTCGAGTGATGATCGCGGAGCTGTTCGACCTCGGCCAGCAGAGCGACGGTGGCGACCTCGCCTCGGTATGCGCTCAGGAGCGCCAGCCACGCCGACGGGAGCGCGGTCAGCGCGGGCGACGACATGCCGGCCGCTACGGCCAAGGCCTCATCGGCGCTCGCGGTGGCCCGTCGCCACTCGCCGGCCGGCAGCTGGCCGCAAGGCAACCGGGTCAGCGCGGTGACCACGGTGGCCATGGACCCTGCCTCGCGCCCCAGGCCCAACAGCCCGGCGAAGGCACGAGTCGTCTCGGCGTCGTCCCCGAGGTGGAACGCCGCGAGGCCGACGTTCGCCAGGATGTCGACCGTTGGGCGGAGGGCGTGCGAAATCGTCAGCGCGCGCCGCAACCTCTCGGCTGCCTGCGGGTACTCGCCGCGCAGGATGTGCTGATGCCCGGAGACCAGTGCGGCCAGGCAGTGGAGCTCATCGGGTGCGGACGCGTCCAGGGATGGAAGGAAGGACGTGTCACCAGCGGCCTCGTCCTCGGCGGGGTTGGCGCCGAACGTGGCGAGCGTGCTGGCCAGCATGGCCATCTCCAGAGCCCGGGTGGCATCGGTCGATGCGACCTGCCGAGCGGCGCTCATCAGGATCGCGTAACCCGTCTGCGGCGAGCCGACGTTCCATTCCTGGCGGCCTCGGAGTCGGTCCAGGTCGGCACCCAGGATCCGTCCGGTGGCCTGCGCGCGACCTTCGTCCGCGAGCGACCTCGCGCGGCCGCTGTCACCAGCCGCCCATGCGCTCGTCGCGGCCTCGAACAGCCGCTGGGCGCGGGCTTCAGGCTCTGAGGTCAGAGCCGCCGCACGCTCGGACGCCGCACTGGCCGCTTCATGTCCCGAGCGCCGGCTGGCCCGCTCGGCGACCGCGTCCAGCGCCGAAGCGAGCGAATCGTCGGCTCCGGAGGCGGCCAACGCGAGATGCCAGGTACGCCGGTCGACGTCCCCGGCGCCGGCGAGGGCCTCGGCCAACGCACCGTGGGCGTGCCTGCGCTGGGCCGAGGTGGCGGTGCCGTAGATCGCGGAGCGCACCAGAGGATGACGCAGCACCAGCTCCGTTCCGACGACGCGGATCAGCCCCGATCGTTCAGCTGCATCGAGGGCCGCCGCACCGTCCGCACCGAGCCGTTCGGCGGCGGTCACGATGGCGTCCACTCGACCGGACTCGTCGGCGGCCGCCACGAGCAGGAGCCGCTGCGCCTCCTCTGACAGGCGCCGCGCGCGATCGAGGAAGGCGGTTTGAACGCCCTCGGTGAGAGGTAGCTGCGGTGGCAGGCGTACCTGACCGGACAGTTGCTCATCGCTGAGCACCCCGGGCAGCTCCACCAACGCGAGTGGGTTGCCACTGGTTCGCTTCACCAGCTCGTCGCGGACGCTCGCGGCGACCGGTCGGCCGGTGCGCTCACTCAGCAAGCCCAACGCCGCGGAGGCGTCCAGTCCCCTCAGGGTGAGCTCGGCGATCCCGCTGCCGTCGAATCGACGCACATCGCCTTCACGGGCAGCGAAGACGACGGCGATCCGGTCCGAGCCGAGCCGCCGACCGACAAACAGCAACGCCTCAGCCGACGCCGAGTCGAGCCACTGCGCGTCGTCCACGATGCACAGCACGGGCCGGCTCTCGGCCACCTCCGCCAGCAGGGACAGCACCGCCATGAAGACCAGCAGGCGATCGTCGGCCCGATCGTCGGCCCGGACCGCAGTGTCAGGACTGGAGCCGTCCTTCCCCGGCAGCGGCTCGGCCAGAGCGACCCGCAGGGCGTGCGCCTGTGTGGCCGGGATGCGATCCAGCTGACCCAAGACCGGGCGCAGCAGGCGGGTCAGGGCGGCGAAGGGGAGTGGTGACTCCGACTCGATTCCCTGGGTCCACAGCACCAGTACGTCGTTTGCTCGCTCGGCCGCGTCCGACAACAGAGCCGTCTTGCCCGCACCCGGCTCGCCGCGCACGACGAGGGCGCCGCCGTGGGATGTGGCGGCACCCTCGATCAACGTGAGCAGGCGGGCGCGCTCGGCCTCGCGTCCGTGGAGCACGAACCGCACGGTACGCGCCCACGCAGGTCAGGGGACGGTGAGAACCCCGTGGTTCTACGGGGGTGATCCGGCGGGCAACAGATCAACGTCGTACCCATGAACACCACCGCGAACGGAACCGTGCCGCTCAGCCCTCCAACCACCGCCTCGCCCGCCTCAGCGGGCCACATCGGCCGCATCGTCGCCACCAGCCTGGTCGGCGGCGCCGTACTCGCCCTCGTCCTCGCCCTCTTGGTGTTCGGCGGGGCCACCGAGCCCGTCGTCGGGGGCGCCGTACTCATCGGTTTCGCCGCCGGTTGGGCGGCGCTCGCCTGGACCTCCCAGCGGCGCACCGACCAGCCGCAACCCTGGGCGTGGGTGCCGGCCGGTGTCTTCGGGACGGTCGGCCTCGCGCAGATCGCGCTGCGACCAGGCGCCGGCGTCATGAACGCCTCGGCCTGGGTCTGGCCGGTCCTGCTGCTCGCCGTGGCCGGCTGGATCGTCACCCGGTCCCGCCGCACCCTGCTCAGCTGGTCTCGCCGGCTCGTCGTCTACCCGATCGCCGGCGTGATGGTCATGTCTGCAGCCGGCGCCGGCTACGAGAGCGTCCGCGAGGCCATGGACTCGTCCGCGCACCACATGACCGGCCAGCTCGTCAGCGTCGGTGACCACAGGCTCCACATCTCCTGCGCCGGCACCGGCTCGCCGACCGTCGTCCTCGAGCCCGGGCTCGGCGAACCCGCCGTGATGATGGCCGGCTGGATCCAGCCCGCCGTTGCGCTGACCACTCGGGTCTGCAGCTACGACCGCGCCGGCCGCGGCGACAGCGATCCCGCCTCCGGTCCGCAGGACGGTCCGGCGATGGCGCGCGACCTACACGCCCTGTTGGCCAACGCGCATGTGCCCGGGCCGTACGTGCTCGTCGGACACTCCTCCGGCGCCGTGTACATGAAGGTCTATGCCCATCAGTACCCCGAGCAGGTCGCCGGCATGGTGCTGCTCGACCCCCAGCCGAGCAACGCGTACGCCGCCCTGCCTGGCTGGTCGACGTTCCACTTCCTGTTCCGGCGCTACAGCGCGATCGTGCCGTCGATCGCTCGACTCGGTGGGATGCGGCTCATCTACCAGTCACAGGCCGCCGACTTGCCGTCGGCCGCGCGGTCGGAGGAGCGAGCCGACTGGTCGACGGCACGGCACAACCGCAGTGTCCGCGACGAGTTCGCCGAGCTGCGGACCGTCCTGGCGCAGTCGCAGGCCCTGACCTCCATCGGGGACAAGCCCCTCATCGTCCTCACCGCGCTGAAGGACATGCAGAATGGTTGGCTGCCGCTGCAGGACAAGATGCTCACTCTGTCGACGAACAGCCAGCATCGGTTCGCCCCGAACGGCACCCACGCCTCGCTGACCGAAGACCGCGGCCAAGCAGCTATCTCCGCGACGGCCATCGTCGACGTGGTGAACGCCGTGCGTGACTCGGACGGACCGCGATGAAGCCGCCGGCCACCTCGAAACGAACGTCGACGAATCGAACGATGAAGGGAACCACAATGACCGGAACGATGAAGGCGATTGTCCAGGACCGCTACGGCACCTCTCAGGTTCTGCGGCTGGCCCAGGTGGACCGCCCCGTGATCGCGGAGCACGACGTGCTCGTGCATGTGCACGCGGCCGGTCTCGACCGCGGCACCCAGCACCTGATGACGGGCAAGCCCTACGCCATGCGACTCGGCTTGGGGCTCCGGAAGCCCAAGAACCCGATCTCGGGCCGTGATGTGGCCGGCACGGTCGCAGCGGTAGGGTCGGCCGTGACCCGGTTCGCGGTCGGCGACGAGGTGTACGGCGTGGCGCCGGGATCCTTCGCCGAATACGCCGCGGCGCGGGAGGGCAAGCTCGCCCGCAAGCCCGGGAACCTGTCCTTCGCTCACGCGGCCGCGGTCCCCGTCTCGGCTGGCACCGCACTTCAGGCTCTCGTCGATGTCGGGAAGGTGAAGGCCGGCCAGTCGGTGCTCGTTGTCGGCGCTTCCGGCGGCGTCGGCACCTATGCGGTCCAACTGGCGAAGGCGTACGGCGCCGACGTAACCGGGGTGTGCAGCACCGCCAAGATCGACCTGGTCGCAGGACTCGGCGCCGACCATGTCATCGACTACACAAATGAGGACTTCGCCGACGGGACGCGCCGCTATGACCTGATCCTCGACATCGGTGGAAGCAGCTCCATCAGCCGGCTGCGGCGAGCACTCGCTCCGCGTGGAACGCTCGTCTTCGTCGGTGGGGAGAACGCCGGCAGCCTGACCGGCATGGGTCGGCAGCTGCGCGGAGCGCTGATGTCACCCCTTCTGAGGCAAGATCTGAAGCTGCTCGTCGGGAAGGAGCGCGCCGACGACTACGTTCGGCTCACGGACCTCATCGAGGCAGGCCAGCTCACACCGAGCATTGACCGCAGCTACCCGCTGGACGAGGCGCCCCACGCTATGCATCTCCTCGAAGCGGGCCAGGTCCGCGGCAAGGTCGTGATCACCGTATGACGACCTGTCGCCCTGTTCCATCGTTATCTTCACTGGTCAGCGGATCGCCGGAATCGCACTCGTACGTCGTGGGTTCGACTCCGACAGGCGGCTCACGTCATCTGTGCGAGCTCGGCTGATCCTTGACACCTGCTTCGGCTGATTCTTGACACTCCGTCCATGAGGCCCGCGACTCGACGCCGTGCCTGGACGGAGGTGTGATCCGGAAGGTCGGGGGTACTGCTTCCGGGGTCAGCCCAAACACATGGAGGTGCCGTCGTGAACCTGCGCTGGCTGGAGCCCCTCACCAAGCGCACCGGTCCGTTCGCCGTCGTCGTCATGGAGGCCACCCAAGAGGCGCCTGATGGGCGGGCGCAGGTCGAGCTTCGCTGGCGAGCGCACCGGGAACGTCTGGCCGAAGCGGGCGTCGGCGACGGGATGCTCGACCAGATCGAAGAGGCCGTTCTCGCCCCGGAGCCATCGTCGGACGAGGGCGACCAGCTCGGTCCGGCCATCCGCGGTGGTCCGAGGGGTCGGGTTGTGGTCGCCGACCCCGGCGGCATCGCGCTCGACGTGACGCTGCCCGACCCGCCCCTGCGGGAAGCGCGGTCGTGGGGACCGGTGCCCAGCCTCCTACCACTGCTGCGGGGGACGTCGAGACTGCTCGACTACCTCCTCGTCGACGTCACGGCTGGAGACGCAGTCCTGCGCCGGGTCGGTCTGTTGCAACGGACGCGGCAGTCGCACGTCGCAGGTGACGACGACGTGCTGCACAAGGTCCCTGGCGGCGGCTGGGCGCACTACCGGATGGAGCGCCGGGTCGAGGACTCGGTGACCCGCAACGCCAAGCAGTTCGCGGAGGTCGTGTCCGGTGAGCTGCGCCGTCATCGACCGAGCCTGCTGCTGCTGTCCGGCGAGGACAAGGTCGTCCACGAACTGACGGCTCATCTGCCACCGAAGGCCGCCGCTGAGGCGGTCCGGCTGAGCAGGCGGGGCGAGGCCCAGGACGACGAGATATCGGAGCTGGTCGACCAGGAGCTGTGGCGCCGGCGGACCGAGGTCGTGGACCGGTTCCGCGCCGGCGAGGGTCGCCAGTCCGGCGCCGTGCAGGGACTCGGCGACGTGGTGACCGCGCTGCGAGCCGGACAGGTCGAAGAGCTGATCCTGGAGGACGACCCGTCGTCCGATCTCCGTCTGTGGAGCGATGGGCGGCCCGAGCACCTCGGGCTGACCCGGGAGGATGTCCTCGCCCTCGGCGCGGAGTCCGCGGAACAGGTGCGGGCCGACGCGGCGATCGTCTGGGCGCTGGTCGGCACCAACGCGTCCATCGAGCTCACCGACCCCGGAGAGGTCGATCTCACCGACGGCATCGGCGCGACACTGCGCTGGGCCGATCAGAGCACTCCGCGCGACCAAGCGCGAAGCATGCCCGGCCATGGCGAGTAAGTGCGCGCGGCGATGAGGCTGGTTCGGCCTCACAGGTCCCCAACGCTCAGGGCCGCGACAGGGAGACGCCATGGATCTCTCTGAGTGAGCGCGGTCTAGGCACCGTCCTCGCTCGCTAGTCGCTCCGGTTCCGGGCGTGTCGCAGACCGACGACGCCGCCGTCGAAGGTCTGGGACTCGACCAGGGACATGCCACGGCGGCGCGCAAGCTCGGGGTAGAGCGGGGCTCCGCCGCCGAGAACGACGGGGTGGACGAACGTCTGGACCTCGTCGACCAGGTCCTGCTGGAAGAACGCTGACACGAGCTCGCTGCCCCCGAAGAGATAGAGGTCGCCATCGGCCTGTCGCACGAACTCGGCTATCTGCGCCGGGTCTACGCTGCGGACGACCGTGGTGTTCCAGTCACTGGCCTCGAGGCTGCGGGAGAAGACCAGCTTGCGCATTGGCTTCCAGATCCGTGCGTAGTCGATCTGATTCTGGCCGGCGCCCGGGAGCTCATCGGCAATCGGCCAAAAACCGGCCATCATCTCGAAGACGCGGCGGCCGTAGCCGAACATTCCCGCGTCCCCGAGAACGTCGACGAAGTGTTTGGTCAACTCCTCCGGGACAGTGGGCCAGTCGAACTCCCCGTTCGGTCCTTGCGTGCGCCCGTCGAGGGAGCTCTGCATCCAGACGATGACCTTGTTCATGGGTTCACTCATTTCATCGAGGTTAGGGGGCTGCGAGCTGCATTCCGAGGTCCAGTTCGGTTGCGGCAGAACGGTCCACTTCGGGGATGCGCGTCTCGCACTGGCCCAGCAGCCGCGCGGGGACCATGACCATCGTGGTGACCATCCACCGCAACACCATCACCGGCATGGGCCCGCAGCGGCTGCACATGACACGCTCCATGCGTGCCGGCGACATCGCGCTGGATCCTCCACCTGGATCTCGACCAGTTCATCGCCGCCGTGGAGATCCGCCGGCGGCCGCAGCTGCGGGGGCTGCCGGTCGTCGTGGGGGGCGACGGTGACCCGACTCGGCGCCGCCAGGTCGTGGCCACCGCCTCCTACGAAGCGCGGGCCTTCGGAGTCAGGTCCGGCATGCCGCTGTCGACCGCGCTGCGCCGATGCCCCGACGCGGTCTTCCTGCCCGCCGACCGCGCGGCTTACGACGAGGCGTCTGCCGAGGTCTGGGGTGTCGTCCGTAGCCTCGTTGACCTGGTAGAGGTGTGGGGCTGGGACGAGGGCTTCGTGGGCACGGACGTCGACGATCCAGAACCCCTGGCGCACGCTCTTCGTCGTGCCGTCGAGGAACGGACATCGTTCACCTGCTGCGTCGGCATCGGCGACAACAAGGTCCGCGCGAAACTGGCGACCGGGTTCGCCAAGGCCGCAGAAGGCTCACTGCCCCAGGACGCCGCGGGGGTCTTTCGGCTCACCCGAGACAGTTGGTTCGAGGTCATGGGCACACGTCCCACGACGGCCCTCTGGGGTGTGGGTAACAAGACGGCAGGAAAGCTCGCAGCGATGGGTATCTCCTCGGTCGACGATCTCGCGAGCGCCGATGTCGAGGTGTTGCGGGCCCGCTTCGGGCCGACGACAGGTCCGTGGCTGCAGTCTCTGGGACGGGGCGAGGGCAGCGTCACGATCAGCACCGAGCCGTACGTGCCGCGTGGACACAGTCGGGAAGAGACGTTGCGGCAGGACCTGGTCGACCGGGCCGACGTCGAGGCCACCCTGCGCCGGCTCGCCGCCGAAGTTCTGGACGACGTGGGGGCAGAACGGATGGTCACCCACGTCGCGATCAAGCTGCGCTTCGCGCCCTTCCTCACCACGACACGGATCCACAAGCTGCCGGTGCCGACCCTGGATGTGGCAACGGTCCAGGACGCTGCGGTGGCCCTGCTCGACCGGTTGGAGCAGGGGCGCCCGGTGCGGCTGCTCGGTGTCCGAGTCAGCCTGCAGGCCCCCGAAGGGCAAGTGTCGTCGACGGATATCGACGAACACCCTTGACGGGAAGTCCGCGGGGGGCGTCAACCAGGGGATAGAGGCGCCGAGCCTGGCCAGGCGCCTGTCATGGCTTGGATGCGGGCCAGTGACAGCTCGCACGGTTGGCGAGTCAGG
Source organism: Actinomycetales bacterium (assembly GCA_045807245.1). Classification (GTDB taxonomy): domain Bacteria; phylum Actinomycetota; class Actinomycetes; order Actinomycetales; family CAVURS01; genus CAVURS01. Next base: position 79,342 of record JBJMHS010000045.1, on the reverse strand, counting down.
AGGACGGGACCCTCCCTAGCAGGCGGACTCGCAGCGCATGCAGGCGCGGCATCAGTCCGTAGATCACGATCGGCACGGCCATTGTGGCCAGCACAAACGTGCGCAGCACCGGCGACAGGGTCTTGAGCCAGGCACCGAGCGCAAGGTTGAGCAGCGTCAGGGTCGGGAAGACAGCCAGCCAGATCATGAGGGCGAGCTGGTGCTTGGTGGGCGGCCCAACGGGACGACGGCCGGGAGACCTCGGAGTGGTCATGACCGCAGTCCCAGCTCGACGCTATTGACGGCGGCTCGCACGTCTTCGTCGACGAGGTCGGCGTTGAGCGCGATCGCGGCCGCCGACCCCTCGCCGGCGGCGGTGATGACCTGGGCCCGCGGGTTGGCCACATTGCCGGCCACCCACACCCCCGGGATCGACGTGAGACCCGTCGCGTCCTTGACGACCCACCCTCGATCGTCGACCTGGCAGCCCAGCTGATCCAGCAGGCGGCTGTTGGGCACGAACCGCGGCGGGACGAACAGCGCGTCCCGATCGATCCTCCGGCCGTCGGACATCTCGAGGCCGGTCAGCCGGTCCTCCGCTACGACGACACGGGTGGCCTCGCCCTCGATGATGCCGACGGCGCGGGCCAGCAGCTCAGCGCGGTCGTCGACCGTGAGCGAGTCGGGCGGGACGAAGAGCACGACGTCCGAGCTCCACTGTCGTACGATCTGGGCGTACTTCACGGAGTCAGGCGACCCGCCGGACAGCACTCCGAGACGTTGGTCCCGCACCTCCCAGCCGTGGCAGTACGGGCAGTGCAGTACGTCGCGTGCCCATCGCTCGCGTAACCCATGCACCTCAGGCAGCTCGTCCCGCAGGCCGGTCGCGACGAGCAGCCGACGGGCCGAGACGCGGCGGCCATCGGCCAGCAGCATGTCGAAGCCGGCGACGTCGGAGCGGGTCACGCGATCGACAGTCGCGTTGGCGATCTCGCCGCCGTACGTCACGACCTCAGCGCCACCTATACGAATGAGGTCGGCCGGCGCCATGCCGTCTCTGGACAGGAAGCCGTGCATGTGAGCAGTGGGAGCATTGCGCGGCGAGCCGGCGTCCACGACCAGGACGCTTCGGCGGGCCCGCGATAGCACGAGAGCCGCCGAGAGTCCCGCGGCGCCGCCGCCGATGACGACGACGTCGTACGCGTCGGTGTGGTGATCAATGGTGTTCATGACCAGAGGATGCAGCCGCCGTGTCAAGTTGCTCAACCTTCGTTGCTGTTTCTGGGAACGTCGAGCACCATGTTGGAGTGGACGACGCCAGCATGATCGCCGCAGCTCTCGAGCAGGTCGGGCCACGACTGAAGCGGCTGCGCCAGCAGCGCGGCATCACCCTGACCGCGCTCGCCGCGTCGACCGGCATCTCGAAGAGCACCTTGTCGCGGCTGGAGACCGGGAACCGCCGGCCCAGCCTGGAGCTGCTCCTGCCGCTCGCCCACGCCTATCGCGTCCCGCTGGACGATCTCGTTGGAGCGCCTGAGGTTGGTGACCCGCGGGTGCGGCTCAAGCCAAGGCGAGTCAACGGTCGCACCGTCGTCGCTCTGTCTCGTCAGCCGGGTGGAGTCCAGGCGTGGAAGATCGTCATCCCGACGTCCAAGCGTCATCCGGAGCTGAAGGCGCACGAGGGCTACGAGTGGCTCTACGTCATCGGCGGCAGGATGCGTCTTGTCCTCGCCGACCACGACCTGGTCCTCGGTCCGGGCGAGGTGGCCGAGTTCGACACCCGTGTCCCGCACTGGTTCGGCAGCACCGGAGAGCAGCCCGCGGAGGTGCTCAGCGTCTTCGGCCCCCAGGGCGAGCGGATGCACGCACGCGCGAAGCCTCGCCTCACGCAGCGAGCCGGAACGGCGGGTACTGGTCGGTGACGAGGACGAACGCGTAGGCAAGCACTCGGTTGTGCCACCGGATCACTCCCTCGACGAAGTCGAAGAGGGCCCTCGGGTATCGGCCGGTGAACAAGATGGCGAACCAGACCACGATCACAACGACGACACCGGCGATCCAGAGAAACACGAGCACGATGTAGTGCGGTATCGCCAGGAACCACTTCACCAGGGGCAGCCAGCGGTTGAGGTCTCGCGCCGCGTCCGGGTACGGGTAGTCCAGGTGGACCGCCTGCTGCTCGTACGTGGAGGGGTATCGGTCATCGGCCAGCGCGACGTACGCGGCCACCCGGTTGCCGAACCGCTGCAGCTCCAGGTTCCAGTCGAACCACCATCGCGGGTACTTCTGCCGGAACACGATCATCAGCAGTGGCCCGAGGAAGAGCAGGCCGCCGGCACCGGCCGCCACCGCGGTGTGCCCGCCCTTGTCGGAGCCCCACTGCCACGTCTCCCCGGAGACGGTTCCGATGAGGAAAAGGATGGGGATGGCCGCGAAGATCCGGAACGCCGAACTGAGCCGGTTGAGCGGCCGGTCCGGGTAGTCGATCGTGAGCTGCACCGGGTACGGCGTCGGTTGCGTGGTCACTCCGGCGTCAGCCATGAGGCTCTCAATCGCGAGTGCAGCAGAGTCGCCGCAGGCCATCGACAGTAGCGACCCCACCTCTGACAGCGACAGGCTCGCGCCATAACGACGGCGTTAAGTCCAGGTCGGGTCGGCCGCCACGCAGTGATGCAACCCCCCGTCGCCGGTGACGGGAGGTTGCATCAATGCGGGCAGACAGAGCGCGCGGGACCTGATCGTCAGGCGTCGACCGTGTCGCACAGGGCCAGGGTTTCGGGCCTGCTCTTGTGGCCGGCCGACTGCATGACCGTGGGCACCTCGGGGTCGGAGACGAAGCTGGCCCAGCCGGCCTCGTCCCAGTCGAAGATGACCCAGACCCGGTCGTCCTGGTTGGGGTCGCGGAAGACCTTCGCGCCCTTGGAACCGTGCTGGCGGCGCTTGTCGGCGCCCTTGCTCGAGAAGACGTCGATGAAACGGTCGTAGTCCTCGACGGTCGTGGTTGCCAGGATCATGTCTCGCTCCTCCGGATCCGCCGGTGCCGGGCTCGGCGCCGATCGATGTGCTGATCCTGGGCGCCGTACCCGACCGACCACATCGGGTGAACTCCCCATTCCGTTCTCCCGGCCGAGCACCGGGGCGTGGTCTACTCACCTCGAAGGGGCGCGAACCCCGGCGCTTCCGACGGACAGGCGGTTTCGGATGTCCCCCACTGAACCCTCGTTGCGCCTCGGTGAGCTCGTTGCCACCTTTGCGCTGGCCCAGGACAACGCGTTCGGCCAGCCGCTCGAGTCGCAGCTGCGGTCCTGCCTGCTGGCGGACTGGATGTGCCGCGAGGCCGGTTTCGACCCCGGGCTGCGCGAGACGACGTACTGGGTGGCGCTGTTGCGCTACCTGGGATGCACCGGCCATGCGCACGAGGTGGCGGAGCTGTTCCATGACGACCTGTCCATCCGCGCCCAGACCCTGGTCCACGACGCCGCCGACCGCGATGAGGTGCTGCGCGACGCGATCCAGTTCGCGACCGCCGTACGGCCGCCCGAGCAACACGAGGAGATCACCGCCGTCATCCGGCGCGACGTCGACCACTGGCTCGCCTTCAACTTCAGCTCCGGGTGCGAGGTCGCCGACATGCTCGCCGCCCGCCTGGGCTTCGACGACCACATCCGCGGCGTGCTCGGCTTCTCGTTCGAGCGCTGGAACGGCGCCGGCTTCCCTCACCATGCCAGCGGCGAAGAGATCCCGCTGGCCATGCGGATCGTCCATGTCAGTCACGACATGGAGGCCTACGGCCGGCGCTTCTCCGCCGAGGAGGCTCTGCAGGTCGTCCGCGACCGCAGCGGGCGCACCTACGACCCCGAGCTGGCCGAGCTCTTCGCGACGCACGGCGCCGAGTGGTTCGACCGCCTCGCCGCGCTCGACCCGTGGGACGCGGTCCTGGCGCTCGAACCGGAGCCGCATCGGACCTTCGACGGCGCCCGGCTGGACGAGATGCTGCTCGTCGTCGCGGACTTCGTCGACCTGAAGTCACCGTTCATGTCGGGCCACAGCCGCCGATGTGCCGACCTCGCGTCTGCGGCGGCGAAGGTGCTCGGTTATGACGACGACGCCATCGCGTCCCTCCGGCGGGCGGCACTTGTCCACGAGCTCGGCACCACGGCTGTCCCGAACTCGATCTGGGACAAGGCCGCACCGCTGACCCGGGCCGAGTTCGACCGGGTCGAGCTGCACCCCATGGTCACGGAGCAGATGCTCCGCCGCTCGGGCGCACTGCGGCTGCTCAACCCCCTTGCGGCCGCGCATCACGAGCGGCCCGACGGGTCGGGGTACCACAAGAGCCTGGCGGCGTCCGCGCTCGAGCCGGCGGCGCAGGTCCTCACGGCCACGGACGTGTACGTCGGTCTCACCAGTGACCGGGCCGACCGGCCGGCTCTGTCGGCGGACGATGCTGCGGCCGAGCTCCTCACCCTGGCCGCCCGGGGCTCCCTCGACCCCACCGCCACCGGAGCGGTGCTCGAGGCCGCCGGTCACAGCGCGGGCGTCACGGCTGCGGCGCGGCGAGCACAGCCCGGTGGGCTGACCGAACGCGAGGCCGAGGTCCTGCGACTCGCCGCCCGCGGGCTCACGACGAAGGCCATCGCCGAGCAGCTCTTCATATCACCCAAGACGGCGGACCATCACATCCAGCACGTCTACACGAAGATCGGGGTGTCCACCCGCGCTGCCGCTGCCCTCTGGGCGATGCAGCAGGCGCTCGTCGCCTGATCGGCGAAAAGCACTGGCCCGCTTGGAGACTCGGGCCGCGGCCTCAGCCGTCCGCTCAGCCGCCCGGCCGCGGTCTTCAGCCGATCGTCGGCTCGTCGGAGGCGCCTGAGCTCTTGCTGTGGGTGAAGAAGGAGATTCGTCCGTTGGCCTCCAGGACGGCGACCCGGATGTCGGAGAAGCGGTCCAGCCCGTTCTCGCGCGCGGCGGCCATAAGGTCGTCCAGCGACAGGTCCTCGCTGCGCATCCGGTCGAGCAAGGGCTCGCCCGACTGGACGATGACGACCGGTACGCCATGAGTGACCGGTCGGGCCCGGCGGTAGCGGCTGTTCACGACGGAGAGCCCGATGGTAAGGATCGTGAACGTCCCAACCGCCAGCACGGCCGACGTGACCGAGTAGTCCTGCTGAGTCACCGCCTGCTGCACGAGGTCTCCCATCGTGACGTACAGCAGCATCTGGAAAGTGCTCAGCTCCCCGATCGTGGCCCGCCCGGACAGACGGGTGACGAGCCAGAGGAAGCCGAAGACCAACACCGCGCGGTAGACGATGTCCATCAGGGCGCCAACCAGGTGTGGATGCGAAGCTCGGTGATGAGCCGGCTCTGCACGATCAGCCGCACCGTCGCAGGGGCCCCGGTGTGGCTGCCGGGCTGGATGTACGCGTCGTAGTCGACGCCGAAGTCATGGCCGGCAGGGGGTTTGCTGAACGTCAGGTAGACGAATTTGCCGTCGCTCGTGCTGTGTTGCGGACTCGGCGAGAAGCCTTGCGTCTCGAAGATCCGGAAGTACTCGGCCGACACCGCAAGGGTGATGTCGTCCTGGCAGCCACCGGGGCAGTGCACGTGCACCCGCCACGGCACGTCCTGCCCAGGCCGGGCGACCCACGCGTAGGTCACGGTCATCCGATATCCGCCGGACGACGCTGTAGCCGTCCTGGTGTGCGTGCCGAGGAACCCGGTCGCGCCGGCGAGGACGAACAGCAGCAGTACGGCGATGGTCACGCGCCGAGGCCAGGTCCTTGCCTCCGGATCATCGGGCAGCCGGACGTCCTGGAGCAACGAGTCCGGCGCCCTCAGATCGTCCCGGCGTGCCCTATCGACCGGCATGAGGGCCCTCCACCGGGCGAGTCGCGGACCGGTACGCCGTCCCGCCGCCCAGCGGGTCTGCGCCGGTGACCTGCGTGGTCACCGGCCAGGCCAGGTTGCTCATGGGCACGCTGCGACGCTAGCTCCCAGGTCAGCGGCCCGCAGGTCGAGCGTCGGGACGCTCAGTCCTGCGACCGCCTGCCGGTGGTTGCTGCGGCCGGTGCCGCACGGCCGGCGTTGGCCCGGGCAGGCGCGGACTCTCGAGGTGCGGCACGGTGGAGTGATGACAGAGACGCAGGAGACCCGCCGGGCCCGGCAGGCGTTGATGCAGGCGGTGATCGAAGACCTCGTGCTGTGGGCCCCTGGGCGGACGGTGGCGGAGGCGTCTGAGCGACTGCAAGCCGAGCTGATGGGCCGCGGGTTACCGCCCCAGCCGGCGAAGTGGGTCGACGCGGTCGCTTCCGACGCGGTCGCCGGCCGGACGTACGTGGTCAGCGAGGAAGCGGCCGCGGACACTGACTTGGACCTGAGGGAGCGGAACCAGCTGGAGTCCGGCGCGTCGCTGGACCAGTCGGGCACCGAGCGGGCGGAGTAGGCGAGGGTCAGCACCACGGCTGACGCCGACGCTCCGGCTAGAGGTCGAGCACGACGTCGCTCTGCGGCCGGGAGCAGCAGATCAGGACCTCGCCGGGGCCCGGTGGTTCGAGCGGCTCGGGTGAGTAGGCCACCGCCCCGGACAAGAGCGGGGTCACGCAGGTGTGGCAGACCCCGGTGCGGCACGACCATCGCGTAGGGACCTCGCAGGCATCGGCCAGCTCGAGCAACGTCCGCTGCGCCGCAGGCCATCGCAGGGTCAGACCGCTGCGGGCGAACGTCACGAGAGGCCCAGTGCCCGGCGGTCCCGGCGGGGGATGCGGTGTTACGCGTCGTACATCTGTCACCCCCGGGTTGATCGCCGAGCGCGCACCGAACAGCTCCGTGTGCACCCGCGCCGGTGCGATGCCGAGCGAGACCAGGGCATCGGTCATCTCGGTCATGAACGCGATCGGGCCGCAGATGTACGCGGTGGCGTCAGTCGGCAGGCCGAGCTCCGCGAGGGCTGCAGCGGTGGGACGCCCTCGGGTGACCCGACCGGTCGCCGGGACGTCCGCCTCGGGCGAGGTGTAGAACACCCGTTCGTGGGCGTCGCCGAGCGCGTCCAGCAGTCGCCGTGACTCGGACGCGAACGCGTGCTCGCCGGCGTCGCGCACCACCTGGACCCACCAGATCGGCCGCGTGCTCCGAGCATCCGCGAGCTGATGGAGCATGGCCAGGACCGGCGTGACTCCGATGCCGGCCGACAGGAGCAACAACGGCGTCGCGTCGTCGTCCAGCACGAACTCGCCGCGCGGAGCGGCGACGTCCAGCACGGATCCGGCCTGCAGATGCGCGTGCAGGTAGCGGCTCATCACGCCGTACGGTTCGCGCTTGACCGTGATCCGGTACTCCTCTGCCCCCGGGTCGGAGGACAGCGAGTAGCTGCGGGCCGGAGCGGGGTCGCCGGCCTCACTGGCGCGCACGGTGATGTACTGCCCGGCGCGCGGTCGCGACAGCCGCTCGCCGTCATCCGGCACCAGACAGATCGAGCTGACGGTCGAGCTCTCCGCAACGACGCCCGTCACACGCAGCCGCCGGAACCCCGGCCAACCTGGCTCGGCGCCGGCCCGTGGGCCCTCCGCGGGTCCGCCCGCCGCGACCTGGGCCAACAGGTCGCGGAACGACTGCTGCCAGCCGGGGCTCAGCGCGGGCACGTCGACCGCACGGCGCAATCGGTCGACATCACGGTTGGGCAGGTAGAGCAGCGCGTCGATGTCGGCGACGCTCAGCGCATGAGGCCCCACGCGAGTGCGCACGATGTCGTCACCCGCCTCGACGTAGCCCTCGGTGATGACGCGCAGGTAGAACCCCGGCCGGTGGTGGGCCACCAGGAGCGCCGGGAGCTCGGGCTGACCGACGCGGAGGCCGACCCGGAAGCAGGTGACGCGCGGCTGCGTGACCTCGAACTCGGCCTCGCCGATGCGGTACCGGTCACCGATGCACACCTCGTCGTCGGCCAGTCCGTCGACGGTGAGGTTCTCGCCGAACAGACCGAACTGGACTGCGTCCCAGCCGAAGTGGTCCTGCCAGTGCCGATGGGAGTCCAGCTGGTACACGAGTACGGCGCGCTGCTCACCGCCGTGTCCGTCCAGGTCACCCTGGCCGTCGCCGTCGATGTTGAGACGTCGCACCATCCGTCGACCGGTGACGGGTTGCTTCCAGATCCCGGTGTGCACCGTGTGGCCCTGCCAGGCCACGTCCTTGGGCAAGCCCACGTTGACGGACACCAAGCGCGCCATCCTGTTGCGTCCTTCCGTGCCGTCCGCGTCAGCTCGAGGGCGAGGACGCCCGGTTGAGCCGTTATGACAGGACCGTATGTGGTCCGGTCCGCCTACGCGTCAGTGGTGCCGCGGGCCGTACTGAGCGGGTAGGCGCGGTGCGATCTTGGCCCGCTTGTCGGCGTACATCGCGGCGTCGGCCGCGGCGAGGATGCGCGCGACGTCCTGCGTACGGCCGTCAACCATGGCCCAGCCGACGCTGATGCCGACGTTGAGCAGGTGGCCTTCGTGGCTCTGCGGTGCCTCGATGGTCGCGCGGATGCGCTGCACCACGGACTCCAGCGCGAACGGCGTGATGTCGTCGATCAGGACGACGAACTCGTCGCCGCCGACCCGGTAGGCCTGGTCCGTGCCGCGAACCAATGACGCCAGGCGCGAGGCACATGTCACGAGGACGGCGTCGCCGGCCGAGTGGCCGAGCGTGTCGTTGATGTCTTTGAACCCGTCGAGGTCGCAGAACAGGACTGCCGCCATCGTCTGAGCCGCGGCGCTGCGCTGACACATCTCGGCCAGCTGCTGGAGCAGGCCACTGCGGTTCTTGAGACCGGTCAGCTGGTCCCGGCTCGCGGCCTCGCGGGCGTCGAGCTCGGCCTGCCGACGCGCCGTGATGTCCTCGACCTGCACAATCGCCTGCGGCGACTCGGTGCTGTGCAGCGGCAAGGCCGAACCCGTGACCTCGAGCCAGCGCTCGATGCCGTCGTGCGTGACCCGCTTGAGCACCCGCGTACGGCCGTCGAGCCCCAGGGCCGGCAGCCAGGTCGACGCGTCGTGGTCCGTGTCGTCGGCGTCGAGCAGGTCGCTCAGGCCGTCCAGTGACGTCCGCCCGAGCTCGTTGGCCAGCGCGGACAGGACGGCGTTGCCGCGCAAGATGCGCAGCGGGGTGCGCTGGTCCAGGCTGACGAGCGCCATGCCGACCGCTGCGACGTCGAACGCCAGGCGCAGCGAGGCCTCGCTCGCCTGCAGCCGTTGGGTGAGCCGCGCGTTGTTGATCGCGATCTCGGCTTGCATCGCGAGCATCTCGAGCAGCTGGCGCCGGTTCGCGTCCGGGAGCATCCCGTCGTACGGCATGTCGACCGAGACGATGCCGATCAGCTCGCGCGACGTGGCGTACAGCGGCACCAGCAGGTCGTCACCGGGGTGCCAGCCATCGGGATCGGTCGGGACCGGGATGTCGGGGATCCACTGGTACTCGCCGATCGGCACGACGCCGTGCCGCAGGAAGCGCAGCCGGCCCCAGGACTCGGCGACGCCCATCTCGCGGACCAGGTCTCCCGGGTCGACCTCCTTGCCCAGCAGAGCGCCCTTGACCTCGTCCGGCCCGACGACCGTGGTGATCTCCATCAGGCCGTCGGCGCGCATGTAGTTGATGACGACGGCTTGGAAGCCGGTGGCGACGACGATGCCCCGGGCGACCGCCTCGAGGGTCTCGGCCAGGCCCTCGCTGCCGTTCATGTGACCGACGACCTCGAGCAGGCGCTGCAGCCCGGACAGCGTCTCGGCCCGCCCGGACCACAACGCGTGGGTGGCAGGCGTGATCGCCTGGGCCTCCGGGTCCATGATCTGAGTTATCGGCTCCTGGACGGCCGCTCTGAATTCACCGGCCGCACCAACTGTGCCCGATAGCAGCCGCTTTGCCCGGTACGGCGTTGTGCAACGATGCGCGCTGTGACCCCCGAGATCCTGTCGCTGTTCGCCCCCAACGTCGCCTTGGCCGCCGACGGGCACCTCACCGTGGCGGGTGTCCGGGCCGAGGACATCGCTGAGGAGTTCGGGACCCCGGCGTACGTCGTCGACGAGGACCACCTGCGCGACCGCGCCCGCCGGTTCGAGTCCGCCATGAGGAGCGGCTGGCCGCGCGGACGGGCCTCGTGGGCCTCGAAGTCCTTCCCCTGTACGGCGGTCTACCGGGTCATGGCCGACGAAGGTCTCGGGGTCGACGTGGCCGGGACGGGCGAGCTGCTCATGGCGCTGGCCGGCGGCGTCGACCCGGCGCTGATCATCATGCACGGCAACGCGAAGACGGAGGCCGAGCTCCGGCGCGGCCTCGACGCAGGCGTCGGGTGCATCGTCGTGGACAACTTCGACGACATCGACCGGCTGGAGCGGATGGTCGACGGTGAGCAGGGCGTCCTGGTCCGGATCATCCCCGGCATCGCGCCAGACACCCACGAGGCCATCTCGACCGGCCAGGCTGGCTCGAAGTTCGGCCTCGAGCTGCCCGATGCGCGGCGCGCAGTCGAGCGGCTGCGTGCGAGCGACAAGCTGCGGCTCGACGGCGTGCACGTGCACATCGGCTCGCAGATCCTCGACGGCGAGCCGTTCGCGGAGGCGGTCGAGTTCGTCGCCGGTCTCGGTGAGTTCGACGTCTACAACGTCGGGGGCGGCCTCGGGTCGCGGTACACGTACACCGACCGGCCGCCCTCCATCGAGGAGTACGTGCAGATCATCACCGACGGAGCGCGCAAGCTGCTGCCCGAGTCGGCCCAGCTCATCATCGAGCCGGGACGGAGCATGGTCGCCGAGACGGCCTTCACCCTCTATCGCGTCGTGACCGTGAAGCCGGGGACGGACGACGCCCCGACGTTCGTCGCGGTCGACGGCGGCATGGGGGACAACCTCGAGGTGTCGCTGTTCCAGCAGCGGTTCGAGGCGACCATGGTCGACCGCGTGGGCGGCGGGCAGTCCGTTCGCCTGGTCGGCCGGCACTGCGAGTCCGGGGACACGCTGATCAAGGAGATCGAGCTCGACCGGCCTGCGGTCGATGACCTGCTCGCCGTACCCGTCACCGGCGCCTACTGCCACACGATGTCGAACAACTACAACGGCGCCCTGAAGCCGCCGGTCGTCTTCGTGTCGCAGGGCAGCGCCCGCGCAGTCCTGCGGCGGGAGACGTACGACGACCTGCTGCGCCGCGACGTCTGACCGGTCAACGCCAGCGCGCCAACAGCTCCTCGGCGCGGGCCAGCTCGGCCACGACATCGGCGGCGGTGCGCTCGGCCGTCATCGACGCCACTCCCTGGCCGACCTGGAGAGCCGCGACGTCGAAATCCTGGGCTGCCGCACCCGCTGCGTAGGCGTCGCGCGCTGCGTCGTCCTGCGCCAGCTCGTCCTCGTGACCAGTCCACGTGTCGAAGAACGCGTTCCGCAGTGCTCGGTCGCCCCACTCGCGAGGCCACCCCGCTCGCTTGCCGATGTCGAACACGCGGCCGTACACCGTGTCGGTGTCCGTCGCCGCGGCGAGGCGCGCCCGCTCCTGCGGTGTCGTCGTCGCCTCGACGCACATGAGGAACGCACTGCCGACCCAGGCACCCGCGGCGCCCGCCGCCAGCACCGCGGCGAGACCCCGGGCCGTGACGATGCCACCAGCGGCGAGCACGGGGACGGACACGACGTCCAGCACCGATTGCAGCAGCGGCAGGGTCGCGACCTGGTCACGCCCGTGGCCGCCGCCCTCGAGTCCGCGAGAGACGATCACGTCGGCCCCGGCTTCCTCTGCCGCGCGGGCCTCGCTCAGGTTGCCTATGGTCGTCGCCACCACGCAGCCGGCCGCCCGCAGGGTGGCGATGTGCTCGGCGTACGGGCCGTAGCCGATGCTGACGAACGCCGGCGCGGCTTCGACGACCGCGTCGACCTGGCCCGGGATGTCGGCGAGGGCCCACGCCAGCAGTCCCACGCCGTACGGTCGTCCACCGGCAGAGGCGACCGCGCACTCGCGGCTGATCCACTCAGGCGTCGCGCGGCCGCCGATCCCCACCATTCCCAGCGCACCGGCCTCGGAGACGGCAGCAGCCAGCACGCCCCCGGCCACGCCGGCCATGGGTGCGCTCACGACCGGCACGGTGATGCCGAACCGCTCGGTCAGCCATGTCTGCATCGAATCCTCCACCGGCGCAACGGATGTGGGACGGATCAGCTCACCGAGACTACGACGCAGCAACGGCCTTCGCCGGGCTCCAGCCTCGCCGTGAGGCGACCGTCGGTCTGCGCCGCCATCTCTTCGAGCAGCGCGAGGTTCATCCCGCAGACCAGCCGGGTGTGCCGCTGAGCCAGCTCATGGAACGGACAGTTGGCCAGCGTGACCTGCCCCGCATCGACGCGCGGCTCGTAGCCCGAGGACGCGAGCGCCTCTGCGGTCGCGGAGAGCAACGCCGGGCGTCCGGCCCGCCGCCCGGTCGTCTTCCTGACCGTGTCGCCCATCGCCCGACCGCGCGCTCGCGCCACCTTGTGCAGCGCCGGTACGACGTCCTGTCCCGCAGCCATGGACTGCTCGATCGCCGTCGCCATCAGGTCGCCGGCCAGCGCGTACTCGCGCTCCGGCAGCGTCACGGAGATCTCGCGGGCCGCACGGCGGTAGAGCTTCGCCGGGCGGCCCGCACCCGGGCCCACCCGACCGGTCAGCCGTCGGTACTCGACGTCGAGCAGGCCCTCCTCGACCAGCTTGTCCAGATGGAACTTCGCGGTGTGCCGCGGCAGGCCCACACCGGCGGCGGCCTCGTCGCGGCCCACCGGGTCCGGCTGCCCGGCCACGAACCGGTAGAGCGCGAGGCGTCGGGGCTCGGCCAGACAGGCCACGCCGGCGACCTCGGCGTCGAGGGTGGGGCGGCTCGACTCAGCCATGCCGACTCCTGGTCAGTGCGGCGAACTTGTTAAAGACATATCGGTTGTCTTTAGAGGACGAAGCGCTCTACCGTCCAACCTACTGTCCGTTAGACAGGATAGACAGGGAGACGACGATGCCCGACCTCGTGGCGGCCGAGAAGGCCGCGGCTGACTTCCTCGCCGCCCTGGACATCCAGGTCGACGGCGAGGAGATGTTCGGTACGCCGGGCCGGATGGCGCGTGCGTACGCCGAGATGCTCACCCCGCGTCCGTTCGACCTCACGACGTTCCCCAACGACGAGGGGTACGACGAGCTCGTCCTGGCCCGCTCGATCCCGGTGCAGTCGGTGTGCGCCCACCATCTGCTGCCGTTCGTCGGGGTCGCCCACGTCGGCTACCTGCCCGCCGGCCGGATCCTCGGACTGTCCAAGCTGGCCCGCGTCGTCGAGATGTTCGCCCGCCGGCCGCAGGTGCAGGAGCGCCTGACCCAGCAGGTCGCGGACTGGCTCCAGGACCAGCTGAGCCCGCGGGGCGTCGGCGTGGTCATCGAGGCGGAGCACATGTGCATGAGCCTGCGCGGGGTGCGCGCAGCCGGCTCCCGCACGACCACCTCGGCGTTGAAGGGTCGGATCCGTGATGACCCGGCGACCCGCTCAGAGTTCCTGGCCCTGTCCACCGGTCGCGGCTGAGCCGGCGGAGCGCGCGTCAGCGGCTGAGGGCGTCCGTCAGCGGCTGACGGCGTCCTCGAGCCCCAGGTCGTAGACCGGCGCCGGCCGCTGCTGCGGCAGCGCGATGGTGTGCGGTACGGCGTCGGTGTCGCGCAGCCGAGCGATGCCCCACGCCGCCGCTGCTCCCAGGCCGACGATGGCGGCGCCGGCAACCGTGTCGAGCAGGTAGTGGTTGCCCGTGCTCAGAACGACCATGGTCGTGAGCAGCGGGTAGATCGCACCCAGCCAACGCACGACGCGGTGGGTTGCGTACCGGGCGACCAGCACTCCGGACCAGACCGCCCAGCCGACGTGCAGCGACGGCATCGCGGCGAACTGGTTGGACAGTCCGCCCAGACCGCGCGGGACGCTGCCGTCGCCGCCCCACCAGCCCCAGCTCTGCACCGTGGCCAACGTGTCCTGCAGACCGGAGTCCGGCAACAGCCGGGGGGGCACGGTCGGCATCAGGTAGAAACCGGCCAGTGCCAGCAGCGTCCCGCCCGCGAGCGTGGTGCGCGCGAACCGGTAGTGATCGGGGCGCTGCCGGTACATCCAGACCAGCACGATCGGCGTCACGACGTAGTGCAGGGTCGAGTAGAAGTACGCCGCCACCACGGCGAGCGTCGTGTGCTGGCTGAGCGCAGCGTTGAGGAACTGTTCGGGGTCCAGCTGCAGGGTGCGTTCGACCGTCTCAAGGTGTCGGCCGTTGGTCAGCGCCTCGGAGAGCTCGTCGCGGGAGAACATCCGCCCGAGCTCGTAGACGAGGTACAGCGCGCCGAGCAGGAGGACCTCGCGGACCCAGGCCGGTGCTCGGACGAACATGCGAGTATTCTGTCACGGCGCTGACAAATAGCAGCGGGGTGTCAAACTGAGGGTGCGTGTCATGATTGGCCGGCTGCGAGGAGGCGGTGGCCGTGTCGCTTCGTGAGAGCAAGAAACAGCAGACCCGCGAGGGGTTGGCCGCGGCCGCGGTAGACCTGATCATCGAGCGTGGGTACGACGCCACGACGGTCGAGGACATTGCCGCGTCGGTCCCGGTCTCCCCACGCACGTTCTTCCGCTACTACCCGACCAAAGAGGACGTCGTCGTCGACCTGTTGCGGGCCGGCGTGGTCGACCTGGTGCATCGCCTGGAGGCGCGCCCCGCCGAGGAGTCGCTCTCGACGGCGCTGCGCGAGGCTGCGCTGGGCTGGGCCGACCTCGACGAGGACAGCGCGACCCGGCTGCTCAAGCTGTCCAGGGTGCTGCGCTCGTCGCCCTGCCTCCAGCCGCGGTTCGACCGACAACGCCAGGTCGGGGTCAAGGAGCTCGAACGTGAGGTCGCCCGTCGGATGGGCAGTAATGAAGGCTCGGCCTCCGGTCCGCCTCTCACCGTCGACTGCCGCCCTCAGCTCATCGTCACCCTGGTGTCCGCCGTACTCAGCGACGCGGTGGAGCGGTGGAGCGACGGCGGCGGCCGGGAACCGTTGACCGGCTACGTCAAGGATGGCTTCGACCTGCTCGAGTTCGGCCTGCCTGTGACCCGAGGACCGGCATGAGCAGCAGACAGCCGTTGATGGCGCGCGAGATCGCCGACCAGCCGGACATGCTGCAGGGGATCGTCGACAACGGGCTGGCCGAGATCCGCGGGGTCGCGCGCAGGCTGGCCGGCCTGCGGCCCCGTTTCGTGCTGCTCGCAGCGCGCGGAACGAGCGACCACGCGGCGCTGTACGCCAAGTACCTGCTCGAGATCCGCGGCGGCCTGCCGTGCGGGCTCGCCTCCCCTTCGTCCCTCACGGCATACGGCGCCCGGCCGGACCTGCGCGACGTGCTGCTCATCGCGGTGAGCCAGTCCGGCGGTAGTCCGGACCTCCTGCAGACGTTGCAGGTCGCGCGGCAGTGCGGTGCGACGACGGTGGCGGTGACGAACGCGCCGCAGTCACCGCTTGCGACGGCGGCCGACCTGCAGATCGACGTGCGCGCCGGGGACGAGCAGGCGGTCGCCGCGACCAAGAGCTACACGGCCGAGCTGCTGGCGCTGTACCTGCTGGTCGAGTCATGGACGCACGCGGCAGGCGACGAGGCGGGCCTGCGGTCTCGGGTCGACAGCGTCGTTAAGGGTGCCGCCGACCTGGTCGAGCGCAGGGCCGAGATCGCCGAGCTGGCCGACCGGTTCCGGTTCGCCACGCAGTTCGTCGTGACTGGGCGGGGGTACGACTACCCGACGGCGCGTGAGGCAGCGCTCAAGCTGATGGAGACCAGTTACGTTGCGGCACACGCGTTCTCGGGCGCCGACCTGATGCACGGGCCGTTCGCCCAGGTGGACCGCGACCACCCGGTGATCGCGGTCGCTCCGGGTGGCGTGGGTGGCGAGGCCATGCGCCCGGTCTTCGAACGGCTCGAGGAGCGGGGTGCCGACGTCCTGCTGCTCGGTGACCCTGCTCTGGCACCGCACGCGTCGTCGCACTTCACCTTGCCGACCGACCTCGGCGACGAGCTGCACCCGATCGTCGACATCATCCCGTTGCAGTGGCTGGCCCTTGAGGTGTCGACCGCACGGGGGCTCGACCCGGACAGCCCCCGCGGCCTGTCAAAGGTCACCAAGACCTGGTGACCTCACTCCGCTGCGCTTGGACGGGCTGCGGGACATGTACAGCCAGGTCGGCAGGTAGCCACGCCGGGCGTAGAGCCGTTGCGCTGCAACGTTGCCCGCGACCACGCCCAGGATCAGGTCTTCCACACCGATCGCAGCCAGCGTGGACTCCAACTGCTCCAGCAGCGCCGTGCCGATGCCGTGTCCACGATGGCTGGGCGAGACGGCAAGCGACTCGATCTCGCCGATGCGCTCGCCGCGCCGCCAGGTGTCGGCGATCCAGGTGTCACCGGTCTGGACCACATGGGCCAAGCCGTAGCCGACCAGCGCCGGCCCGTCGGCTGCCGCATCGTCGTACGCCAGCAGCAGGATCGTGTCCGGCTTGGCCAGCACCTGGACGTACAGCTTGCGCCGCTCGGTCCAGGTCGCCTCGTCGGTGACGTACGGCGCGAGCTCGGGCATCGAGGCCTGGTGCTGGTGGTGCACGCCGACCCACAACGGCCTCAGCGCGTCGAGGTCGTGGACGGTGCCGCGACGGAACCGGATGCCGGCTGCTCCCATGACCTCAGTCCGCGGCCAGGATGACGCCCGGGTTGAGCAGTCCCTGCGGGTCGAGGGCGCGCTTGATCGCGCGCATCGCGGCGATCTCGTCGGGGCTTCTAGTCAAGCTCAGCCAACCCACCTTGGCCCGGCCGATGCCGTGTTCGGCGCTGATGCTGCCGCCGCAGGCCGCGACGTAGCGAAGGACGGCGTCGGTCACGGCATGCGCGTCGTCGGCATCGAGGACGTTGACGTGCACGTTGCCCTCTCCCAGGTGTCCGAACATGACCGTTCGGGCGCCCGGTGACACCCGCCGTACGGCGTCCGGGAGCTCGCGCAGGCCTTGGTCGAGGCTGGCGCGGGGCAGGACGATGTCCAGCTTGACCGGGATGCCGGCCGCGCCGATCGACTCGGTGTGAGCCTCGCGGTAGCGCCACAGCCGCTCGCGGCTCGGCCCGTCCGCTCCGATGACCACGTCGTCTATGCCCGGGACGGCCTCCGCGGCGGCTTCGAGCGCTGCGTACAGGTCGTCCGTCGGGTCCTCGCGGCTCGCGACCTCGACCAGCAGGTACGCCGCGTGGTCACCCGGCACGGGTACCGGCAGGCCGGTGTGGGCGCGGACCAGGGCCAGGCCGTCGGCCAGGAACAGCTCGGCCGACTCGATGGCCGGCAGCCGCAGCCGCAGGGCGTCGAGGGCGTCGACAGCGGCAGCGGTGGAGTCGACCGCGAGCAGCGCGATGGCCCGCTTCTTCAGCCGCGGCCAGAGCCGCACCCGGACGGCGGTGACGACGGCCAGGGTGCCTTCGGAGCCGGGCAGCAGACCGGCGAGGTCATAGCCTGTGTTGTCCTTGGGCAGGGCATCCAGCCGGCGGATGACCGAGCCGTCCGCGAGGACGGCCTCGATGCCGCTGACCTGTTCCCGCATGCCGCCGTACCTGATCACGTTCACGCCCCCGGCGTTGGTCGCGACCAGGCCGCCGATCGTGGCCGAGTCCCGCGAGGCCAGGTCCACTCCGAAGTCGAGGTCGTGGGCGCGCGCAGACTGTTGCAGTGCGGCAACGGTAACCCCGGCGCCGACGATGACGCGGCCGGCCGCGAGGTCGACCGGGCCGATGTGCCGGAGTCGCGTCGTTGACAGGACGACCTCTCCGTCGACCGGCACGCCACCGCCGACCAGTCCGGTGTTACCGCCCTGCGGGACGACCGGAATGCCGTGTACGGCACAGGTTTGCATCACAGCTACCACGTCGTCGGTCGACCCGGGCCGAACCACGCAGCGGGCGCGTCCCCGGAAGCGTCGGGTCCAGTCCGTCTCGTACGACGCTGTGACGGCCGGGTCGACCAGCACGTGCGGGTCACCGACCGCGGCGCGCAGGTCGCCTTCGAGCGTCATGACAGGAGGGTCATGACAGGACGCGCAGGCGCACCGTCTCGGGCATGGCGTCGAGGGCGTGGACGACCTCGGGGGCGTAGTCGGCCGAGACATCCGTGAGCAGGTAGCCCAGCCGGTCGCGTGTCACCAGCACCTGGCCCTCGACGTTGGCCCGGTGGTCCGCGAGCAGGCCGTTGACGGCGGCGACGACACCGGGGGTGTTGGTGTGCAGGTGGGCCAGCCGGTGCGTGCCCGGTGCCCCCTCGAGCCAGGCCGGTGGCAGGTTCACGCTGAGCGCCGTACTGCCAGCGGTGACGTAGTCGCGCAGCTTGCCCGAGACGAACCGGCCGATGTCCTGCTGTGCCTCCTCGGTCGAGCCGCCGACGTGCGGCGTGAGGATCACGTTGGGTAGCCCCCGCAGGTCCGACTCGAACGGGTCGCCCTGAGCCTTCGGCTCGACCGGGAACACGTCGATCGCCGCGCCGGCGAGGTGTCCGGTGCGGATGTTCCCGGCCAGGGCCTCCTGGTCGACCACGAAGCCGCGCGAGAGGTTCATGAAGATCGCGCCCGGCCGCATACGCGCGAACTCGCCCGCACCGAACAGGCCGGCGTTCCCGATCCGCCCGTCGACGTGCAGCGTGACGACGTCGGCTGCTTCGAGCAGGTCCTCGACCCGCTCGACCCGCTTCGCATTGCCCATGGGGAGCTTGTCGGCGGTGTCGTAGAAGACGACGCCCATCCCCAGCGCCTCGGCCAGGACGGACAGCTGGGACCCGATGTTGCCGTAGCCGATGATGCCGACGGTGCGGCCCCGCATCTCGTGCGCGCCCTGGGCCGACTTGTCCCAGACTCCCTGGTGCAGGGCGTCGTTCTTCTCGGTCAGCCGGCGGGTCAGGGAGATCATCTCCGCGACGGCCAGCTCGACGACGCTGCGCGTGTTGGAGAACGGCGCGTTGAAGACCGCGACCGCCCGGTCGGTCGCCGCCGCCAGGTCGATCTGGTTCGTGCCGATGCAGAAGGCGCCGACGGCGAGCAGGTCGGGCGCGCTCGCCAGGACCTTGTCGGTGACCCGGGTGCCGGAGCGGATGCCCAGCAGGTCCACACCAGGCAGTGCGTCGACCAGCTCGGCCTCGTCCATGGCCCTGGAGTGCCGCGCCACCTCGACCCCGGCGGCGGCGAAGGCGGCGTCGGCCTCGGGGTGGACGTTCTCCAGCAGCAGCGCTCTCACGGCGCCCATGGTTCCAGGCGCCGGCGCCGGGTCCTGGAGCCGCTCAACCCGTGGACCGAGACCGACCGGCCGCGACCTTGACCCGTGACCAAACAGTCACCTAATCTGGCCGCCGTGGGCGACCAGGACCGGGTGTTCAAGGCCCTCGCCGACCCGACCCGCCGCTACCTGCTGGACCTGTTGTTCGCGCGCGACGGTCGCACCCTGACCGAGCTCGAGGCCGACCTCGACATGACCCGGTTCGGGGTCATGAAGCACCTCAAGGTGCTGGAGGAGGCCGACTTGGTGCTGACCCGTCGCCGGGGCCGCGAGAAGCTCCACTTCCTGAACGCCGTACCGATCCGACTCGTCCACCACCGCTGGCTCGAGAAGTACACCGAGCGCCAGGTCACCGGTCACGTTCACCTCAAGGCGGAGCTCGAGGGCGGCTCGTGAGCGAGCCCGACCCGACCCGCGCTCGCGGACCGCTCGACGGGATTTTGGTCGTCGACCTGACCCGCGCCCTGGCCGGCCCGCACGCGACGATGATGATGGCCGACCTCGGTGCGCGGGTGATCAAGGTGGAACGGCCCGGCATCGGAGACGACACCCGCGGCTGGGGTCCGCCGTTCGCCGAACCGCCCTCTGGCGCAAGGGAGTCGACGTACTTCCTGTCCGCGAACCGGGGCAAGGAGTCCATCACTCTTGATCTCGCTACCGACGACGGGCGCGAGACGTTGGCGCGGCTCGTCGTACGCGCCGACGTACTCGTCGAGAACTTCAGCACCGGCGTACTCGACCGGCTCGGCTTCCCGCCGGAACGCCTCGCCGAGCTCAACCCGCGCCTGGTCGTGCTGTCGATCAGCGGCTTCGGGCACGACGGGCCGGAGGCCGGCCGCGCCGGCTACGACCAGATCGCCCAGGGCGAGGCCGGACTGATGTCGATCACCGGGCCGTCGCCGGACCAGCCGGTCAAGGTCGGGCTGCCGGTCGCGGACCTGCTCGCCGGGATGTACGGCGCGTACGGCGTCCTTGCTGCGCTGGTGGAACGCGAGCGCACCGGCCGGGGCCAGGTCGTCCGGGCGTCGCTGCTGTCCGCCGTCGTCGGTGTCCACGCCTACCAGGGCACCCGCTGGACCGTGGCCGGCGAGATACCACTGGCGACCGGCAACCATCACATCTCGATCTGTCCCTACGGGTTGTTCCGCTGCCGCGACGGGGCCGTACAGATCTCGGTCGGCAGCGAGCTCCTGTGGCAGCGGCTCTGTGCGGCCTTCGGGATCGACGGCTCAGCGCCCGGGTTGGCCACGAACTCCGAGCGGGTGGCCAACCGCGAGCGCGTGATCGAGCTGGTCGAGGCGGCGTTCGGCGAGTACGACGCCGAGCCGTTGCTGGTCCGGCTCGCCGAGGCCAACGTGCCCGCGGGCAAGGTGCGCCGGATCGACGAGGTCTACGAGTGGGAGCAGACGCGCAGCCAGGGCCTGCTGGTCGACGTCGAGCACCAGACCCTGGGCCGGATCACGTTGCCCGGCCCGCCGTTGCGGTTCTTCACCACCGACGGCGTCGAGACCACGCGCACCGAGCACCTCGCACCCCCCGTGCTCGACGCCGACGCCGAAGCGATCCGCACCTGGCTCGCCCCCCCGCCCGACTGAGGTACCCCCCGAAAGCCGGTTTGCCCCCCGAAAGCCGCCGCCCGGGCCCGATTCAGGCCCGGCGAGCGGCTTTCGGGGGGTACCTCAGGCCGGGGGGTACGACGGGCGGGGGCTAGCGCACGCCGTACAGGTGCTCGAGGGCGAGCTGGTCCAGGTGTTCGAAGGCCATCCCGCGGGCCGCAGCCGCGTCGGGGTCGAACGCCTCGACCCGGACCTCGGCCAGCGTCTCGCCGGGAGCGACGGTCGGTACGGCGAGCTGGTCCACCCGGGCGGCGGTCAGGGCCGCCTGCACCTCCGGGTCGGCGCGGAAGGCCTGCACCTTGGCCCGCAGGATCAGGTAGTTGCGCATGCACCCCGCGGCCGAGGCCCACACGCCGTCCATGTCCTCGGTCCGCGGCGGCTTGAAGTCGAAGTGGCGCGGCCCGTCGTACCCGCCGTGCTCGACGATGGCGACGGTCCAGAACGCCCCGCGCGCGTTGCCTGCGCCGAACCGCAGGTCCTGGTCGAACCGCGGGCCGTTCTGGCCGTTGAGGTCGATGTGGAAGAGCTTGCCGTGCCACAGCGCCTGGGCGATGCCGCTGGCGTAGTTCAGCCCGGCCATCTCCTCGTGCCCGACCTCCGGGTTGAGCCCGACCATCTCCGGGTGCTCGAGCTCGTTGATGAACGCCAGCGCGTGCCCGATCGTCGGCAGCAGGATGTCCCCGCGGGGCTCGTTCGGCTTCGGTTCGATGGCGAAGCGCAGGTCGTACCCCTGCTCCAGCACATAGGCGCCGAGGACGTCGAACGCCTCCTTGTACCGGTCCAGCGCCGCCCGGATGTCCTTGCTCGCGCCGGACTCCGCACCCTCACGCCCGCCCCAGGCCACGAAGACCCGAGCGCCGAGGGAGGCGGCCAGGTCGATGTTGTCGGCGACCTTGCGCAGGGCGAACCGCCGTACGTCGCGGTCGTTGTTGGTGAACCCGCCGTCCCGGAAGACGGCGTGCGAGAACAGGTTCGTGGTGACCATCGGCACCACCAGGCCGGTCTCCTCGAGCTCCGTGCGCAGCGAGGTGAGCTGCCGGTCGCGCTCGGCCGCGTCGGCGTCGAACGCGAACACGTCGTTGTCATGGAAAGTCATCCCGTACGCGCCCAAGTCCGACAGCCGGCGCACGGCCTCCGCCGGGTCGAGCGGGGGCCGCACCGCGCCCCCGAACACGTCCACCCCCTGCCAGCCCACGGTCCACAGGCCGAACGAGAAGCGGTCCTCGCGAGTGGGGGTGTAGTCGCTCATCTGGTCCTCCTTGGGCCGGACGGAGAGTGACATCGAGGCGACGCCTAGGTGACGCTTGCGTTACCTGATCGTTATTGGAAACAACAAACTTGGCCGCGCCAGGGGTATTGCCGCCCACCGTAGCGAGGCTATGTTGCACAACACAACATACGGCGTGATCGTCGTCACGACGGACGCCCACTGCGAAGGGACGATCGATGAGTTCTGGCAAGAAGTGGCGGGCGCTGCCGATCGTGGCTGCGGCCGCGCTCGTGCTCGGCATGGCTGCCTGCGGCAGCAGCAGCGGCGGCGGAGGGTCGGACTCCGGAAGCAAGACCAAGAGCAAGAAGATCGGCGTCATCCTCCCGGACACGACCACCTCGCCGCGGTGGGAGGCCAACGACCGGCCCAGCCTGCAGAAGGCGTTCACCACGGCGGGCTTCCAGTCGGACATCCAGAACGCGGGCGGTGACAAGACCAAGTTCGGCACCATCTGCGACGCGATGATCAACGAGGGCGTGGCCGTCCTCATGATCGTCGACCTGGACTCCGACTCCGGTAGCGCCTGCCTGAAGAAGGCCGCCAAGGCCGGCATCCAGAGCATCGACTACGACCGCCTGACGCTGGGCGGCGGGGCGTCGTACTACGTCTCGTTCGACAACGTGAAGGTCGGCGCCCTGATGGGCGAGGGGCTCACCAAGTGCCTCACCGACGCGGGCAAGACGAAGGCCAACATCGTCTTCATCAACGGTGACCCGACCGACAACAACGCCGCGCTGTTCAAGCAGGGCTACGCGGACCAGCTGAAGCCGAAGATCGACTCCGGCGACTACAAGCTGGTCGGCGACCAGACCGGCAAGTGGGACGCGAACGTGGCTGGTACGGCGTTCCAGCAGCTCTACACCCAGAACAAGGGCAAGATCGACGGCGTCGTCTCGGCCAACGACACGATGGCCGGCGGCATCATCGCCCGTCTGAAGCAGGACGGCGTCGCGGGCAAGGTCCCGGTCACCGGGCAGGACGCGAGCGTCGCGGGTCTGCAGCAGATCCTCGCCGGCAACCAGTGCATGACCGTCTACAAGAACACCAACGTCGAGGCGAAGGCCGCCTCGGACCTGGCGATCGCGCTGCTCAAGGGCGACAAGGCCGCGGCCGACGCGCTCGCGACCGGGACGGTCAAGGACACCGTGCTCGGGAAGGACGTCAAGTCCGTCCTGGCGACGCCCGTCGCGATCTACGCGGACACCGTCAAGCAGGTCATCTCAGATGGTTTCCAGAAGGCAAGTGACGTGTGCACCGGCGCGTTTGCGGCGGCGTGCACGAAGAACGGCGTGAGCTGAGTTGAGAACGGGGGCCTGGCCCGGTCACGGGCCAGGCCCCTGCTCGCCGACGACGTCGACCTCGCTCCCTTGTGGTCCTCAGATGTCGACCGGCGAATACTGAGTCACGCTCGCGTGGCTGGAGCAGCCCAGCCACACCCACGACCTGGAGGCGTCGATGTCGACGAGCACCGCCACGACCGAACCGCCCACCTCGACCACCGCCCCGCTGTTGTCGTTGCGCGGGGTGAACAAGAGCTTCGGTGCGGTGGAGGTCCTCCGCAACGTCGACCTCGACGTACGCCCGGGCCGGGTCACCGCACTCGTCGGTGACAACGGCGCAGGCAAGAGCACGCTGATCAAGGGCATCGCCGGAATCCACTCGTTCGACGCCGGCACCTACACGTTCGACGGCAAAGAGGTCCACGTCACGCACCCGCGCGACAGCGCGGCCCTCGGCATCGAGGTCGTCTACCAGGACCTGGCGCTCTGCGACAACCTCGACGTCGTACACAACATGTTCCTGGGCCGCGAGCTGCGGAAGGCGCGGCTGCTCGACGAGGACACGATGGAGGCCCGGGCCAAGGAGACGCTGGCAGGTCTGTCCGTCCGGACGCTCGCGTCGGTCCGCACGCTCGTGGCCAGCCTGTCCGGTGGTCAGCGGCAGACCGTCGCGATCGCCCGCGCCGTCCTGTGGAACTCCCGCGTCGTCATCCTGGACGAGCCGACCGCCGCACTGGGCGTGGCCCAGACCGAGCAGGTCCTCCTCCTCGTCCGGCGCCTGGCCGACCGCGGCCTCGGCGTGATCCTGATCAGCCACAACCTCAACGACGTGTTCGAGGTCGCGGACGACATCGCCGTGCTCTACCTGGGTCAGCTGGTGGCGCAGGTTGAGGCGAAGTCCGTCACCAACAACCAGGTCGTGGAGCTCATCACCGCCGGCCGATCGGACCACGTCCCGCATGTGGGGTCCGCCGCCGGCGCCGCGCCCGCCGCGCCGGAGGAAGCCGCCCCGGCGAGCCAGGAGGAAGCGCGATGAGCCAGCTCAAGCCCTCGCAGGTAGCGCGCGAGCCCGAGCCCGAGACCCCGCTCGACAGCGGCCAGCCGGCCAGCCTCGGCGACGCGGCCAGGGCGTACGTCGCGAAGGTGCGCGGTGGTGACGTCGGCGCGTTGCCCGCCGTGCTCGGGCTCGTAGTGCTCTACATCGTGTTCGCGATCCTGCGGCCGACCACGTTCACCAACGCCTTCAACTTCGCCAACCTCATCGTCCAGGCCGCGCCGATCATCGTGTTCGCGATGGGCCTGATCTTCGTGCTGCTGCTGGGCGAGATCGACCTGTCGGCTGGTTTCACCGGCGGCACCGCGGCCTGCACCCTCTTGGTCGCCATGACCAAACACGGCCTCAACTGGCCGCTCTCGGTCGTCCTCTGCCTGCTGACCGGGACCTTGATCGGCTTCTGCATCGGGTGGCTCGTGGCCTGGCTGGGGATCCCGTCGTTCGTCGTGACCCTCGCTGCCTTCCTGGGCCTGCAGGGCGTCATGCTCATCGTGATCGGCGAGGGCGGCACCATCGCGGTCCGCAACGACACGATCCTGGCGCTGCAGAACAACAACATGCCGGTCTGGCTGGGTTGGGTGCTCTTCGCCGTCGTCGTCGGCGGGTACGCCTTGCTGACCTTCCGGCGTTCGGTGACCCGCCGGGCCCACGGGCTCACGGGCGACCCCATGCCGGTCTGGGCGGTCAAGTCGGGTGCTCTGGCTGTGATCGTCGGCCTCGCGGTGCTGTTCCTGTCCAAGAACCGAAGCCCGGGCACCCTGGTCATCAAGGGCGTGCCCATCGTGGTCGCGATCCTGGTCGGGCTGCTGGTCCTCTTGACCTTCGTGCTGACCCGTACGTCGTGGGGCCGGCACGTCTACGCGGTCGGCGGCAACGCCGAAGCGGCCCGCCGGGCCGGCATCAACGTGCCCATGGTCCGGCTGGCCTGCTTCATGGTCTGCTCGACCCTCGCGGCGGTCGCCGGCATCCTGCTCGTGAGCTACGACAACTCGGTCTCGCCGACAACGGGCGGTCAGCTGACCCTGCTGTTCGCGGTCGGTGCAGCCGTCATCGGTGGCACCAGCCTGTTCGGTGGCAAGGGACGGATCGTCGACGCGGTGATCGGTGGTTTCGTCGTCCAGATCATCGCGAACGGCATGGCGCTGCTGAACCAGCCCTCCGGCCGCGTCTACATGGTCACCGGCCTGGTTCTGCTCGTCGCCGCATCGGTCGACGCCTTGAGCCGTCGGCGGGCTGCGGCGTCCGGCCGCGCCTAGTCCGGATACCAGAGTCAGGAGGGGGCGAGAGATGGCACGCGGCTCAGGCATCGGTCAGGACGAGCTCCGACGGGTGAACCTGAGCGCCGTGCTGTCCCGCGTCCACGCCTCGGGCCCGACGAGCAGGGCGGCGCTCACCGCCGAGCTCGGCCTGAACCGGAGCACCATCGGTGACCTGACCGCTCAGCTCGAGGCCCTCGAGCTGGTCAGCGAGATGCGCCCGACGCAGAGCCGTGGTGCCGGGCGCCCCTCGCACCTCGTCGTACCTCGCCAGGACGTCACCGTCGTCACCGTCGCGCTGGACGTCGACCGGATCGTCAGCGCCCTCGTCGGCCTCGGCGGTGTGGTCCTGGAACGGCGGGAGCGGCTGCACCAGCGCGGTGGTCACGATGTCGAGGCCGTGGTCGTCTCGGTTGCGCAGACGATCCAGGAGATGCTCGCACTCCCGGCGGCGGCCCGGTGCCTGGGCGTCGGCGCGTCCGTGCCGGGCATCGTTCGCTCCGACGACGGCATGGTCCGGTTCGCGCCGAACCTGGGCTGGGTCGACGAGCCCTTCACCGCGATGCTTCAGCGCGAGATCGACCTGCCACTGCGGACGGGGAACGACGCGAACCTCGGCGTGTTCGCCGAGCACCTGCGTGGCGCCGCGGTCGGCGTCAACGACGTCGCGTACCTCAGCGGCAGCGTCGGCATCGGTGGTGGCTTCCTGGTCGGCGGGCTGCCTCTGCGTGGGTCGGGCGGGTACGCCGGCGAGATCGGTCACCTGCTCGTGGAGAGCGACGGGGCGCAGTGTCGGTGCGGCGCCCTTGGTTGTTGGGAGACAAGAGTCGGCGAGAACCACCTGCTCGCAGCAGCCGGCCGCCTCCCGGGAGGTGGGCCGCCGGCCGTGGCCCAGGTGATCGCCGCGTCGTCCGCGGGCGATGCGCGGGCCAGCACCGCGCTCGACGAGGTCGGGCACTGGACCGGCATCGGCCTCCGCGCGATCGTCAACATCTTCAACCCTGAGGCCATCGTCCTGGGTGGCGTCCTTGGGCAGGTCTGGCTGGCTCGGCAACGCGTCGTCACGGCGTCGATGTCCTCGCGTGGCCCGGAGGCGCTGCTCGAGCAGGTGCGGGTCATGCCGGCCGGCCTCGGCGAGGACTCGTCCCTGATCGGCGCCGCCGAGCTCGCCTTCGAGCGGCTGCTGGCCGACCCGCTGAGCGCTGGCCAGCTCTCCGCCGACACCGCCTGAACCGAACCCGTCGCACGCGTATCAGCGCGACGGTGCCGCGACTCCTCCCGGACAACGGCGCCGATGTCCTGTACCCCGACCGTCGGCTGGAGCAGGATGACCTCCCAAGGCACGTGGACGACGCGACGTACCGACGCGCGAAAGGCGGGCCGCCATGTCCGAGACCTCGAGCCCCGACAGCGCGAGCCCTGACACCTCGCCCGAGCAGATCGTCGAGCAGCGCCAGCTGATCCGCGCGATCGCGCGCGATGCCGAAGCGAAGCGGTCGCGCGGACTGGCCATCACCTTGGTCGTCCTCGCCGTGGGTGTCGCCGCGATCGCCGCGGGCCGCAGCCGGCCGCCGCGCGAGTACGCGCGGCTGTCGGCGTTGCTGCTCGAGGGCGTGTTCCTGCTGGTCGCGTTCGTGACGGCGCAGGTCTGCGCCGGGCGGCTCGTGCAGGGACGGCGGACGCTCAGCGGCTACCGGCCGGCGATGCGCGGACGTGGCGGTCATCGAGGTGAGGGACGGGGCTGGCGGCCGGTCGGCTGGCTGCTCACGCTGGTGCCGGTCGCCGCCTTCGTGATCGTGCTGCTCGCCTGCCATGTCGAGCTCCGGAACGTCACCGAGGGTCTGCAGGTGTACGCAACCGAGCGGTCCGACGTGATGGCCGCGGTGTGGGCGATCACTGGCGGCACCGTGGCGCTGGCCCTCGTCACGGTCCTGCTCTCCTGGATGACGCGTCGGCTGGCCCGGCCGGCCGTCGTGCCGCCGGACGGTGTGCAGTCCGAGACCCAGACGCTGCCTGCGCGCTCGGCGGAGACCAGCCGGCGTACGGCGCCGGTCGAGACCTCGCGGGGGGCGGACCCGGAGGCCGGCACCGGTCCGCGCGAGCTGGAGAGCGACCGGCGCCAGGAGGCGGCCAAGAAGCCCCTCGTCCTCGCGTTCTCCGGCGGTGGGCTGCGTTCGGCGTCGTTCTGCTTCGGCGGGTTCAATGCGGTGCAGGCTCAACCGGCGATCACGAACGTCGACGCCATGGTCGCGGTGTCCGGCGGCGGCTACGCCGCCTCAGCCATCTCCCTCACCCGGTCGTTCGCCGGTGACGCCGTCCCGCCCAACGCCCCGGCACCGCCGAAGCCGCTCCCGCCCATCACCGACGTCTACTCAGCAACGTCACCCGAGCTGGCCTACCTGCGGCGCAACAGCCGCTACATCTTCCAGCCGCCCTGGCGCACGGTCAGCGGGCTGTGGCAGCTGGTCGGTGGCGCGCTCATCAACCTGTTCCTGGTCGTGATGGCCCTGCGGTTCTTCGCGTGGCTGCTCGGCTGGTACTGGTCCGCCGTCGGTGTGGTGGACGGGCTGGACACCGACCGCCCGCACCTCAACCTGTCCACGCCCGATCGCTGGCAGTGGTATGCGTCCACGTTCCTGTGGATCGCCGCCGTCGCGGTCATCGCGGTGCTGCTCTTCCTGCAGATCCTGCGGCGCGGCAGCGACGTCAAGGCACCGAGCTCGGCCCTGTGGGCCCGGTCGCTAGCAACCACCAGCCACGTGCTCCTCGCCGCGCTCGCCGCCATGGTCCTGCTGCCGGCGATCGTGGTCGGGCTGAGCCGCATGGCGTACGGCAACGACCCGGCGCCGTTGGTGGCCAAGACAATCGTGTCGCTCGGCCTGACGCGTGAGTCGGCCTGCGCCGACGCCATCGGCCGATCCGCGGACTCCGCTCACGCCTCGACCGTCCGGAGCGGCCAGCTGTCGCAGCGCACCCAGTCCGCCTCGTACGGCGGCTGCGGAGTCTCGGGGAGCCTGACGTACGTGCCCGGTCAGGCGGACACGTACGACCGCGGCCGAGCCATCGCGGCCGTCGGTGGAGCGCCCTCCAAGCAAGGTGTCAGTGGACAGCTGGTGTCGGTGTTCCTCGTCGTCGCGGCGGCCTTGGGCAGCCTGCGCAGGTCGTTCACGTCGGTCTCCAAGTCCGCGGCCGGCAGGCTCGCGGCGGTACGGCGATGGCTGCTGCTGCGTCTGCCCATTGCCGCCGTCGGGCTGCTGGCGGTCTGGCTGGTCGCGCTGTGGACCTACCAGTACACCGTGAGCGGCCCGACCCAGAGCCTGGTCGTGCCGGCTCTGCTCATCATGTTCGCCATCGTGGTGCAGCTGGTTAACCCGAACCTCACGTCGGTGCACGAGTTCTACCGCGAGCGGCTGTCGTCGGCGTTCGCGGTCGGGCGCGACAACGCCGACCAGCGGGTCGCGCGGAACCTGCCGTACTCCGTGGCCTACAAGCTGTCCCGGCTCGAGCCGGCGCCCGAGCTCGTCCTCTGCTCGACGGCGAACATCAACGACCAGCGCGTCGTACCCACCCGCCGGTTCGGCGTGCCCATGACGTTCAGCTCGACGCTCGTCCGGCTCGAGTCGGATGGCCTCGTCCCCGGTCTCGGCTACCAGCGGACCGCCGACGTGGAGGACGACCCGCGCGGGCCACTGCTCACGGTGATGGCGGCCAGCGCGATGAGTGGCGCGGCCGTGAGCCCGATGATGGGACGCATGGGCGGCAAGGTCGCGCCGTTCCGCCTGCTGCTCACCCTGTTCAACGTGCGGCTCGGGGTCTGGGTGATGAACCCGCGCTGGCCGCTGGGTGAGCCGCCGGCGCCGGGCTGGGCCCCGATGGCGACCCAACCGCGCTTCCATCAGCTGTTCAGTGAGGCGTTCGGCTCGACCACCGTCGACGACCGCTGGATCTACCTCACCGACGGAGGTCACCTCGACAACCTCGGCTTGGTCGAAGCTGTTCGCCGCCTGCCCGACCGGGTGCTGGCCATGAGTGCCAGCAACGACGCACCCGGCTCGTGGCAGGACGTCGGCGCCGCAGTCTCGGTGCTGCGTGCGGACCTCGACATCGACCTGCGTGTGGTCGGCCGCGACGAGCAGGACACCTGGATGCGGCTGAAGGCCGTGCGCCCGGACGGCAACGGCGAGATCGACGTCCTGGTCGTACGCGCGTCGCTGACGACGGCGGACTGGCCGCTCGCCGGCGTCAAGGCCAACGGCTCCTACCCGCCGGTCGACCAGCGGATGCCGATCGACATCCGCTCGTTCGCGACGCGGGACGCGACATTCCCCCGGACGTCGACGGGACGGCAGGACTTCGGCGACCTCGAGTTCGAGTCCTACCGCCGGCTCGGTCAGTACCTCGTCGACCGCGCCCTGCTGGCCAACGCGGACTTCCTCGCCGGCTCGGGTCCGATCGACCTAGCCGGCGTCGAACCGACGGCCGGTGGTACCCAGGCCGACGGCCAGCGGGCCGCCGAGCAGCATCAGGCCGGCTGACACGGCCAACGCCCAAGGCAGGCCGAGTCCGGTCTCCGCGAGCGCGCCGACGCCGAACGCGCCGAGCGCCGTACCGAAGTCGAAGGACGCGTTCCACAGTGCGCTCGCGGTCGCGGCCCCTCCGCTCCCCGCGCGGGCGAACGCCACGACCAGCGTGAGGTTCTGGATGCCGCCGTAGCCGAGCCCGAACAGAGCAGCGGCCACCAACAGCACCGGGTCGAAGGACCGGCCGCCGAGCAGGCACAGCGCGACGCCGAAGAGCCCGGTCACGGCCGCGGTCAGTGCAGCCGGGAGCAGCAGCCGCGGTCCGGCCCGGTCGACGAGCACGCCCGCGCGCCAGCGGGCCAGCGCCGCCGTCGTACCGAACACGAGCAGCGCGACCGTCGCGAGCGACCCCGATGAGCGCTCGATCGGGAGGAAGGTGACCAGGCCACCGCCCGCCGCCGTGACGACGAGCAGGACCAGGGACGGCCGCAGCGTCACCCCGATCACGGTCCGGTGCGACACCGCGCCCACCGCGCCGCCCGCCTCGGCGGTTGCCTCGCCAGCCGCTCCGGACGCGTCCGCGGCGAGGTCGCTGCGCCTCCCGACGCGCACGGCCGACGGCAGGGCCAGGACCGGGCTGGCCGCCAGTGTCGCGGCCAGGCTGAAGTGACCCGTCTGGGTCAGCGCGACACCGGCCGGGATGCCGACCAGGTTGGGTACGGCGATGGCCAGGCCGTACAGACCGACCGCCTCGCCGTGCCGGGCGGCCGGTGCCACGGCTCCGGTCAGAGTCGCGCCGATGACGGTCAGGAGCGCGAAGCCGGTCCCGCGCACCGCCGACACGACGAGCAACAAGGTCAGATGTGAGGACAGGGCATACAGCGGTGCAGGTGCACCGAGCAGCAGCAGCCCGAGGGCCAGCGCGGGGCCGCTGCCGAACCGCACGATCATCGCGGGCACGAGCGCCTGCGTGACGACGGTCGTGACGAGCATGACGGTCGTGACCAGTCCGGCCGTGGCCGCGCTGGCACCGCCGCGGACAGCCCACAACGGCAACGACGCGAGGGTCAGGCAGAAGCTCGCGAACCCGAGCACGGACACCACGACGAGATGACGTACGGCGGGCAACCTCCACAGCGACGTCGCGCCACTGCTCATTCGGCCCTCGTCACGTGTCGGTGCTGAGCTGTTCCTCGGCGATGCTGCGGCCCAGGCGCTCGAGCAGCGGGATCGGCTCGTCGATGCACCTTTGCACATCGGGCTCGATGTCCGTGCAGGCGTAGGCCGCCGCGAACCCGGCTGCGTACAGCCGGTCGTCGTCGAGGTCGCGGCCGCCGGAGACAGCGACGACCGGCACGCCCGCTGTCCTGGCCGCAGCCGCTACCCCGGCGGGCGCCTTGCCGTGCAGCGTCTGCTCGTCGAGCCGGCCCTCGCCCGTGACGACGAGCCGTGCGCCGGCGAGCTGGTCATGGAACCGCACCAGGTCGAGCACCACGTCGATGCCCGGCCGTTGGGTGGCTCCCAGGACGGCCATCACGGCGTACCCGACGCCGCCCGCCGCTCCCGCGCCTGGCCGGTCCGCGGCAGCTCGGTCGAGCACGTCGGCCCACCGGGTCAGGCCGGCTTCGAGCAGCTCGACGTCATCGGGGTCGGCGCCCTTCTGTGGTCCGTACACGGCAGCCGCGCCACGTGGGCCGAGGAGCGGGTTGTCGACGTCACTGGCCAGGATGAACTCGACCGATGCCAGCCGCGGGTCCAGGCCGGACCGGTCCACCTTGGCGAGGCCGTCGAGCGCTCCGCCGCCGAGGGGTAGGTCGTCGCCGTCGGCATCGAGCAGTCGCGCGCCGAGGGCGCGCAGCAGGCCGGCTCCGCCGTCCGTGCTCGCGCTCCCGCCCACGCCGAGGACGATCGTCGTACAGCCGGCGTTGAGCGCGGCGAGGACCAGCTGTCCGGTGCCGAAACTGTTGGCGCCCAAGGGCTCCAGCGCATCGGGAGGCAGGAGGACCAGACCGGAGGCGAGGGCCAGCTCGACCACTGCGACCCGCTCGCGGACACCGACCGCGGCCGACACCGGGTCACCCATAGGCCCGGCCACCTCCACCTCCACCCGCCGGAAGCCGGCGCTGAGTGCCGCGTCCAGCGTGCCGTCGCCGCCGTCCGCGACCGGCAGCACCACGATGTCCAGCTGGGGCTGTACGGCGTGCAGTCCGGCCGCCACGGCAGCGCCGACCTCGGCCGCGGTCAGTGACCCCTTGAACTTGTCCGGGGCCACGACCACGTGTCCGGTGCGCCGCCCCTGCGGCTGTGTGTCGCCGTCGCTGTCCATCGGGTTGGGCCGGCCGTCGGGGTCAGTCGAGCATCGAGATCGCCGTGGGCGCGTCGGTGCCGTGCCGGGCGAGCTCCTCGAACTCCGTGACGTTGTCCAGCTCGGTGCCCATCGAGATGTTCGTGACTCGTTCGAGGATGACCTCGACCACGACCGGCACCCGGAACTCGGCCATCAGCTTGAACGCCTGCTCGAACGCCTCCGGCAGGGCGTCCGGCTCGGTGACCCGGATCGCCTTGCAGCCCAGCCCTTCGGCGACGCGGACGTGGTCCACGCCGTACCCGTTGAGCTCGGGCGAGTTCACGTTGTCGAACGCGAGCTGGACGCAGTAGTCCATGTCGAAGCCTCGCTGCGACTGCCGGATCAACCCGAGGTAGGAGTTGTTCACGACCACGTGCAGGTAGGGCAGGTTGAACTGCGCGCCGACCGCGAGCTCCTCGATCATGAACTGGAAGTCGTAGTCGCCCGACAGCGCCACGACGGTCGCGTCCGGGTCCGCCGCGACGACGCCGAGGGCCGCCGGCACGGTCCAGCCGAGCGGTCCGGCCTGACCGCAGTTGATCCAGTGCCGAGGCTTGTAGACGTGGAGGAACTGCGCGCCCGCGATCTGGGACAGACCGATCGTGCTGACGTACTTCACGTCCCGGCCGAACGCCCGGACCATCTCCTCGTAGACGCGTTGCGGCTTCACCGGCACGTTGTCGAAGTGCGTACGCCGCTGCAGGGTGCGCTTGCGCTCGAGGCACGACTCGACCCACGCGGTGCGGTCGCCCAGCGTCCCGGCGGCAGCGCGGTTCTTGGCCGCCGCGAGCAGCTGCTGGAGCGCGGCCTTCGCGTCGGAGACGATCCCGTAGTCAGGCGCGAACACCCGCCCGATCTGCGTCGGCTCGATGTCGACGTGCACGAATGTGCGGCCCTTGCGGTACACGTCGAGCCCGCCGGTGTGGCGGTTGGCCCACCGGTTGCCGATGCCGAGCACGAAGTCGGACTCGAGCATGGTCGCGTTGCCATATCGCTGGGAGGTCTGCAGCCCCGCCATTCCCGCCATGAGGCGGTGGTCGTCCGGGATCGTGCCCCAGCCCATCAGCGTCGGGATGACGGGTACGTCCAGCGTCTCGGCCAGCTCGACCAGCAGGTCGCTGGCGTCGGCGTTGATGATGCCGCCGCCGGCGACGATGAGCGGCCGGTCGGCGGCGAGCAGCATGTCCAATGCCTTGTCCGCCTGCGCTCGCGTGGCCGCCGGCTTGTAGACCGGCAGCGGCTCGTAGGTGTCGATGTCGAACTCGATCTCGGTCATCTGTACGTCGAACGGCAGGTCGATCAGCACCGGTCCCGGCCGGCCCGACCGCATCAGGTGGAAGGCCTGCTGGAAGGCACCCGGCAGCTGTGCCGGCTCGAGCACCGTCATCGCCATCTTGGTCACGGGCTTGGCGATCGAGGCGATGTCGACGGCCTGGAAGTCCTCCTTGTGCAACCGCGCGACCGGTGCCTGTCCGGTGATGCACAGGATCGGGATCGAGTCGGCGGATGCCGAGTAGAGGCCGGTGATCATGTCGGTGCCTGCCGGACCCGACGTGCCGATGCACACGCCGATGTTGCCGGCCTTGGCCCGGGTGAAGCCCTCAGCCATGTGCGAGGCAGCCTCGACGTGGCGGGCCAGGACGTGGTGAATCGTGCCGAGCTTCTTCATCGCGGCGTACAGCGGGTTGATCGCCGCGCCGGGGATGCCGAACGCCTGCGTCGCGCCTTCCCTCTCCATGATCAGGACGGCGGCCTCGATCGCTCGCATGCGGGTCATGTCAGCCTCCGTTCGGGGTCGTGGGTGAGGTACTGCCCCGGCCCGAGAGCTGCTCGACGAGCAGTAGCAGGGCCGAGTGGTCCAGGCCGCCATGGCCGACGGCGCGGGCGGCGCCGACGAGCTGGGCGGTCAGGGCACCGAGAGGGATGGCGACTCCGGCCTCGCGCGCGGCCGAGGTGACGATGCCCATGTCCTTGTGGTGCAGGTCGATCCGGAAGCCCGGCGCAAACTCTCGCTTGAGCATGTTCGGGGCTTTGCGCTCGAGGATCTGGTTGCCGGCCAGGCCGCCCGCGAGCACCTTGATCGCGGCTTCCAGATCCACGCCGTACGCCTCGAGGAAGACGATCGACTCGGCGACCAGCTCGATGGTGCCGGCGACGATGAGCTGGTTCGCGGCCTTGACCGTCTGGCCGGCGCCGGCCGGTCCGACGTGGACGATCGTCTGGCCCACCGACTCCAGGATCGGCATCGCGGCCGCGACGTCGTCCGCGTCTCCGCCGACCATGATCGACAGGGTGGCGTTGATCGCACCGACGTCGCCGCCGCTGACCGGCGCGTCGACCACGCGGAACCCGCGAGCCGCGCCCGTGGCGGCGACTCGCGCCGACACGTCGGGCCGGATCGACGAGCAGTCGATGTACAGCGTGCCCGGCTTGGCGTTGTCGAAGATGCCATCCTCGCCGAGGGCGACCAGCTCGACGTCCGGGCTGTCCGGCACCATCGTGATGACGACGTCCGCGTCGCGGACCGCGTCGCCGATGCTGTCGGCACCGCGCCCGCCGGCCTCGACCAGACGGTCGACCGGCGGACGGCTCAGGTTGTATCCGACGACGTCGTGACCGGCCTTCACCAGGTGGCCGGCCATCGGGCCGCCCATGATGCCGAGGCCGATGAAGGCGATGGTGCTCATGCGGATGCTCTCCTCTCGCGAGGCAGCCAGGCCAGGCTCTCCTCGGTGGTCGTGGTGGGCTTGTACTCCAGCCCGACGTAGCCGGCGTACCCGCCGGCCTGCAGCGTCGACAGGTCGCCGTCCAGGTCCAGCTCGCCGGTCCCGGGCTCCCCGCGACCCGGGGCGTCGGCAATCTGGACGTGACCGATCAATCGGACCGCGTCGACAGCGTTTTCGAAGGCGTCGCCGTTGGTCGCCAGGTGGTACAGGTCGCACAGCAGGCGGACGTTGTCCACCCCGGCCCGACGAGTGCGGTCGAGTACGGCGAGCGCCTCCGCCGCCGTCAGGATCGGATAGCGCGGCGCACCGCTGACCGGCTCGACCAGCACCACGCCGCCGAGGTTGCCGACCGCCTTGGCGGCGGCCGCGAGGTTCTCGATCGCGAGCTCGTCCTGCGCCTCGGCTGTCGAGTGGTCGACGCGGTTGCCATACAGGGCGTTGAACGCTCTCGTGCCCAGCCGCTCCGCGATCGCGACGACGACGTCGATGTTGTCGAGGAACTCGCGCTCCCGACCCGGCCACGACACGAGGCCGCGGTCGCCGCCCGGCATGTCGCCGGCGAAGAAGTTCAGCCCGGTGAGGTGTACCCCCGCGTCCTGCACCGCCGATACGAAGGCGTCGACGTCGCCGTCGGAGGGCACGGCCTCGGCGAAGGGCCACCAGAACTCGACTGCATCGAACCCCGCGGCCTTCACCGCTGCGGGACGCTCGAGCAGCGGCAGCTCGCTGAACAGGATCGAGCAGTTCACGGCGTACCTGAGGCTGTGCGACATCGGGCTTCTCCCGTCCGGGTCGTACTTGCGGTCGAGTCGGACCGCCTGCTAGTTTTCCGGCACACGGAAAACGATTATCGGGTGACGGAAAGACCGTACCAGGGAGCGACCATGGCCGTCGAGCAGCGCAGGCAGTCCCCGCAGTCGGTGCAGTCCCCACAGTCGGTGCAGTCGGTCGAGCGCGCGTTCGGCCTGCTCGAGCGCCTGGCCGACAGCGGTGGCGCTGCCGGCATCTCCGACCTGGCCCTCGTCACGGGGCTGCCGCTCCCGACGATCCACCGGCTCATCCGCAGCCTGGTCGCGAGCGGGTACGTCCGGCAGCTGCCGTCCCGCCGCTATGCCCTGGGGCCCGGCCTGATCCGGCTCGGTGCGTCGGCCGGGCGGCTGCTCGGCGACTGGGCGGTGCCGCACCTCAAGCAGCTGGTGGAGCAGATCGGCGAGACGGCCAACATGGCGGTGCTCGACGGCGACGCGGTCGTGTACGTCGCGCAGGTGCCTTCGCCGCACTCGATGCGGATGTTCACCGAGGTCGGCCGTCGGGTCCTGCCGCACTGCACGGGCGTCGGCAAGGCGCTGTTGTCGACCCTCCCCGACGACCAGGTCCGGGCGATCCTGGCGCGCACCGGCATGCCCGCGCAGACCGACCGCACGGTCACGTCGCCCGACCGGCTGGTGGCCGAGCTGGCGGTCATCCGGCGCCGCGGATACGCCATCGACGACGGGGAACAGGAGGCCGGCGTGCGGTGTGTGGCGGCCGCCGTACCGAGCCAGATGCCCGGGAGCGCGGCCTTGTCGGTCTCCGGTCCGTCCAGCCGGGTCACGGCCGACCGGGTCGGCCGGATCGCCCCGCTCCTGGTGAGGGCCACGGAGAGCCTGGTCACGGACCTCGGCCGGCACGGCGCTCGCTAGCCGTCGGCCGGCCGGCCGGCCACGCCGTCCACGCCGCCGACGTCCTCGACGCGGCCGACGTCGCGCTCACTGTCCTGCCAGCGGCGGACCAGATCGGCCCGGCCCTCCGGGGCCAGCTCGCCCCACAGCCGCACCCGCGCCATGCCGCCGTCCGGGAACACGTCGAGGCGCACGTGCGTGGCGCGCGGTGCGTTCTTGACCAGGAACCGGTGTCTGGTGTCCGGCTGCAGCGGGCGGCGCGGCATGAGGTCGAACCACAGGTCTGGGTCCTCGATGTCCCCGGCGCCCGGATGGGTGAGCGCATCGAACCCGGACAATGACGCCTCACCCGGCGCGTTGCCCTTGAAGTACGACGTGTCCAGCTCGGCCATCCGCACCAGGCCGGCCGCCGCCAGGCGCACCGTCACCCAGTCGTTGCCGTCGTCGCGCCGACGGGCCGTCTCCCAGCCCTCGCCCATGCTGCGCGCCTGCCCGGGGCTGATCAGGTTGTTCGGGGAGCTGTAGAACAGGTTGGAGCAGCCGACGACCCGACCGCCGTTCTCCAGGGCGGCCAGGTCTACCGCACCCGCTTCGAGCAGCTCGGGATCCGGGACCGCCTCGCCGTGCACGCGCAGCCGCGCGATGCCGCCGTCCGGGAACATCCGCAGCCGCACATGAGTCCAGCGCCGGCCCGGCGTCGTCTCGTAGACGTTCTCGGTGTGGCCCTCGGCCTTGCTCCGCGGGACGATCGGCGTCCACGCGTCCGACTCGCGCAGCTCCGCGACCGTCGGGTAGCCGGGGAAGGACGCCGCGTCCACCGAAACCTCGGGCGGGTAGTTCCCCTTGAAGAACGCCGTGTCGACCACGACGCCGTGGATGGTCCCCGGGGCGCCGAGCCGGATCAGGGCCTCGTCGTACCCCGGCTCGCGGCGACGCCGGGTCTCCCACCCGTCGTACACCTTGCCCTTGTGGCCGAACGTCGACGTGTCGTGCGTCGGTGGCTCAGGCTTGATGAGGTTCTCGCGCTCGGCGAAGGCCTCGTCGTTGGCCCAGACGACACTGCCGCCGAGGGAGCGGACCGCGAGATCGGGGAGAGATCGGAAGCCGGCGCTGTACGACGCACTGCCGGCGGGCGCGTCCGTGATGTCGTTGCTCATGCGTCAGACCTCTCTTCGTTGCCGTTCCTGGTAGTCGCGCCACGAGCC
This sequence comes from Actinomycetales bacterium, assembly GCA_045807245.1. Lineage (GTDB taxonomy): Bacteria > Actinomycetota > Actinomycetes > Actinomycetales > CAVURS01 > CAVURS01. Next base: position 41,110 of record JBJMHS010000045.1, on the reverse strand, counting down.
CAGCTCGCTGATGTCGACCAGCTCGTCCCCCGGCATGTGATGCCGCCGCAGCACCATGGCGAACGAGCCGCTGCCGTCGGCCAGCTCGATGACGCCGAGCTCGAGGCCGAGCGGCTCAGCGGGCAGCAACACCTCGCGGAACTGTTCGTACGACACGTCGTACACCTCTCCGACGACGCTGCTGCCGCCCTCACCGACGTCCTCCAGCGCAGGGTACGCGCCGGCGACTGCGTGGAACCGGTAGCGCGGAGCGGTGGTGGTCGTCGTGACGAGCGGGCTGTCGCCGACGATCCAGTGGGTCGCCTGGCCGGACATGCCGGTGCCGTTCAGGAACATCAGTGGCATGTCATGCCCTCCGATCGGCTCGGGCCAACAAGGTCTGGTGGGCGGCTCGCACGGACCGAGCGATCTCGGACTCGTCGACGGTGACCAGATGGTCCCCCTCGATGACTGGGCGCCCTTGCACGAGAAGCAGATTCAGCGGAGGTGGCGCACCGAGCACGAGGGCCGCGACCGGGTCGTCGATGTCGTGGTGGGCCATGGTGTCGAGCCGCCACAATGCGAGGTCGGCCTGCTTGCCGACCTCGATCGAGCCGATCTCGTCCTCGCGGCCGATGACGCGCGCACCGCCCATGGTCGCGAGCTCTAGGGCATCCATCACGGTGAGCGCCTGTGGCCCGCCGCGCGCGCGGGCGAACAGCAGCGCATGCCGGACCTCCTCCAGCAGCGACCCCGCCTCGTTGGACGCCACGCCGTCGACGCCGAGCCCGACGCTGACGCCGGCGTCGCGCAGGTCGCGGGTGCGAGCGATGCCTGACCCCAGGCGCGCGTTCGACGAGGGGCAGTGCGCCACCGATGTGCCGGTGGCCGCGAGGACGGCGATGTCGCTGTCCGAAAGATGCACGGCGTGGGCGAACCAGACGTCCGGGCCGAGCCAGCCCAGAGACTCGGCATAGTCGATGGGCCGGAGGCCGAAACGGTCTTGGCAGAAGTCCTCCTCGTCCCGCGTCTCGCACAGGTGCGTGTGGAGGCGGACGCCGTACTGCCTGGCCAGCTCGGCCGACTCGCGCATCAGGTCGCCGGTGACGGAGAACGGGGAGCAGGGCGCGAGCCCCACCCGCACCATCGCGCCGGCCGAGGGGTCGTGGAACCGGCTGATCGCGTCGACGCTCGCCTTGAGGATCGCGTCGGCGTCCTCGACGACGTCGTCCGGCGGCAGCCCCCCGTCGCTGCGCCCGAGGTTCATCGACCCCCGCGTCGGGTGGAACCGCAGACCCACGGTGCCGGCCGCATCGACCGTCGCTGCCAGGAGGTCGCCGCCGTCGCGCGGGAACAGGTAGTGATGGTCCGTCGTCGTGGTGCATCCGGTTCGCGCGAGCCAGCCCAGCGCGCCGATGGACGCGACCCGCGTGATGTCCTCGTCGATGCCCGACCAGACGGGGTACAGGGCCGTCAGCCAGCCGAACAGCGTCTCGTCGACGGCGAGGCCCCGAGTGGCCCACTGGTACAGGTGGTGGTGGACGTTGACGAAGCCGGGAGTGAGGACGCAGTGGCGCCCGTCGACCCGGCGCACGTCGCCGGCGAGGCCGGTCGAGTCGGGGGCCGGGCCGGGGCCGACGGCGGCGACGAGGCCGTCCTGTACGACGACGTGACCGGCGTCGTACCGCGTCCCGGCGCCGTCGACCGTGACGACGGCGCAGCCTTCGAGGACCACCGAGCTCACGCCGCCAAGTCAAGCGGCTGAGGTCCGGCCGGCCCCAGACCTGTCGAGTACGAACGGATCGCGCCTAGGGTGGCAGGAGGTTGTAGGTTCCGCCAACGGTGTCGGGACGGAGGAAACGGCGCTCATGCGGCTGCGTGACCTGCTCGACATGTCCGATCTCGGTCTGGAGCTCCTCTACGGGACCGAGGAGCACCTGGACCGGGCGCTGCGCTGGGTGTGTACGACGGACCTGCTCGACCCCAGCCGGTACCTCTCCGGCGGCGAGCTGGTCATCAGTGGCCTGATGTGGCGCCGGGACGCCGAGGACAGCGAGCGGTTCGTCACGCATGTCACGACCGCCGGTGCGGCCGCCCTCGCGGCCGGCACGGCCGGGGAGAGCGCGACCGCGCCGCCGGACCTGCTGGAGGCCTGCCGCCGCCATGACATCCCGCTGCTCTGGGTCGCCGCCGAGGTCGCGTTCGCACGGATCACCGAGCAGGTGGTGGCCGCTGTCACGGTCAGCCGTGAGGCGCAGCTGCGGGCCACGTTGGGCCGGCAGCGGCGGCTGCTCGGGGCGTTCGCGGACGGCCAGGACCTGCCCGAGCTGGCCAAGCAGCTCGGCCAGGAGACCGGCCTGGTCTGCCGGGTGGTGACGCCGACCGGCCGGCACGTCGTGACCGGAGACGCACTCCTGTCCGACGAGGACTTGGCCCGGGTGACCCGGACGTTCATGACGGCCGAGCGTCTCCCGGCGGTCGCGGCCGGACGCGGCCACACGCCGTACAGCGTGTTTCCCGCCGGCCCGTCGCTCGCACATCGCCCGTCGACCTGGTTCGTCGTGGTGGACGGCACGTGGTCGCAGTGGGACCCGGCTCTCGCCGACGCCGTCGGTGAGCTGGCCTCGATCGTGGCGCTGCACCGGGCCCGGCGCGAGGACGGGCAGCGCATCGTGCGCGGCATCGCCGACGACGCGCTGGCCTTGCTGGAGTCGGACAAGGCGGTGCGCCCGGAGACGCTCGTCCGGTTGCAGCAGGCCGGGGTCGACACATCCGGCGAGATCGTCGTCGCGGTGGCCGCCGTGGCCGGGCGGCCGGACCAGGTCGAGGTCGCCCGCTCGCTGCTCGAGGACCTCGCCGCGCAGGTCGGTGCACCGGTCGTGGGCGTCACGCGAGACGGACGCGCGGTGGCGCTGTTGCCCGCCGGCGCCGATCATCCCGACCCCTTGCCGACGCTGCGCACCGGGTTGGCCCGGCTGGCACCGGGACTCGGCCGTTCGCGGTTCGTCGTCGGCGTCGGCGCCCCAGCCACGTGGGAGGCGCTGTCCGGTGGTCTCGAGGAGGCCAAGCACGCGAGCGTCCTCGCCGAGAGCCGTAGCGGCGAGGTGAGCCTGGTCGCGAGCCAGGAGGTCACGTCGTACGGCGCGTTGCTCGCCATGGTGCCGGACGAGCTGCGCCGCGCGTTCGCCGCGCGGGTGGTCGGGCCGGTGCTGGAGTACGACGAGCGGACCGAGGCCGGCCTGCGCGAGACGCTCTACGCCTTCCTCGACAACTCCGGCTCGTGGTCCAGGACCGCCGAGGCGATGCACCTGCACGTCAACACCGTGCGGTACCGCATCGGCCGCGTCGAGGAGCTGACCGGCCGCGACCTGTCCAAGCTCGAGGACCGCGTCGACGTGTTCCTGGCCCTGCGCTCCCTCTGACGAGGAAAGACGCTGGGGAGGAAGGCGGTGCGCGCCGGTCGCACTTAGGTGCACCCACAGCGTCACCGGCGACGCTCAGCCTTCACCTAAGGCAGATCGCGAGCCTGAGCCACCCCAACCGGAAGCCCGGCTGCCTTCTTCTGTTAGTAGGCGATGCGGTCCACCTTGCTGAGCCAGGCCTCGAAGGGTGCCGCAGCGTCGTCGAGCCGGATCTCCTCGACCTTGGTCGTCCAGGTGGACCGGTCGCGAGCAAACAGCTCGTAGAACTCGCGGTCGTCGAAGCCGCCGCGCGCGGCGTCCTCGCGGTCGGCGGCGTACACGACGCGGGACACCCGCGCCCACAAGGCCGACGCCATGCACAGCGGGCAGGGCTCGCAGGAGGTGTAGAGCACGGCCTTGGGAATGTGGAACTCACCGCGGAACCGGCAGGCCGCGCGGATCGCGGTCACCTCGGCGTGCGCCGTCGGGTCCATGTCGCGCGTGACCCGGTTGACCCCCGTGCTGACCAGGTGGTCGTCGATGACGACCAGGGCGCCGAACGGGCCGCCCCCCTCCGCGACGTTGCGCGCCGCGAGGGCGACGGCCTGGCCGAGCCACTCCGCGTCCGTGCCGGCCCCGTCCACTCCGTCCACCACGGCCGGTGCTTCGTCGCTGCCGGTGGCCGTCATGCGAACGCAGGGACCGTGTACCAGGCCAGGCCTGGGTCGGTCGGGTCGTCGTCGCGCTGGATCGTCGCCTGGATCAACCCGTACGGCCGGTCGTCGGCGTGGAAGACCTCGTTGTCGTTCTCCAGGCCGAACGGGGACAGGTCGTAGACGAAGTGGTGGATGTTGGGCGCCGATAGCTTGACCTCGGCGATCTCCGAATGAGCCTCCAGCGCGGCCCGGCCCATCTCGAAGAGCGTCTGCTGCAACGCCAGCGACTCGACATCGGCGTACGCCTGCAGCATCACGCGCTTGACGTCGTCGTACACCTTGCCGAAGTCGACGTCGACGGTGTTGTACCGCCACCAGGCCACCAGCGAGGTCGACATGACCCGGTCGGTCGTCGGCTTGAGCACCGTGTACGCGTCCTCGTGGTAGCCCCAGAACTGCGAGCCGGTGGACTTCAGCAGGACGAGGTTCTTGAGTCCCGACACCACCCAGGTCCGCTGGTCCCGGCCCTTGCCGTCGACGGTGACCACCGTCTGTCGGACCTCCTGACCGTTGCGGACCCAGGTGTGGTTGTGGTCGTTGACCCGGTCCCACCCGTACTCCTCGACCTGGACCCGCGCGCCGGTGACCGGCTGGATGTCGTCGACGAAGTGGCGTGCGAGGTCGAGCCCGTACGTCTCGATCTCGGCGATGCCCTTCTCCTTGGCGTACGCGTAGCACGTCTGCTTCTGGGTGTCCGTCGGCAGGACGTCCTTCTGGTCGCCCGCCAGGTGCGCGTCCGTGAAGTCACCGCGCAGCGACGTGGAGACGTTGACGTCGCGGATCTCATGGCGGGGCGTGTCGCGGTAGATCCGCACGACGCGGTTCTCCGCCTTCCCGTACTGGTTGGGTCCGAGGACGATGGCCATGGTCAGCTCCCGCGATAGGTGGAGTAGGCGAACGGTGCGAGCAGCAGCGGGACATGGTGGTGCTGCTGGGAGTCCGTGACGGTGAACGCGATCGCGACCTCGGGGTAGAAGCCAGTGGTCCCGACCGACGCGTGGTACGCCGAGGTGTCGAACACGAGCCGATAGCTGCCCGGCGCGAGCGGTCCGTCGACGAACCGCTTGATCCGGCCGTCGTCGTCGGTGGAGCCGGTGCCCAACTCGTGGCCGTCGAGGTCCTCCAGGCGTACGGCGACCCCCACGGCCGGCCGCCCGCTCCCGGCGTCCAGAACATGTGTCGTCAGGTTCGGTGTCGTGTTGAGGACTCGGCGCAGGCGCATCCGGTTGATCTTGCCGAGCTCGGTCCGGACGACGGCGCGCTCGCTGTCGGGGTCGTTGCCCAGCCGGGACTCCAGCCGGTCCAGCAGCTGCTGGGCGCTCAGGCCTGCGGCGGCGACCAGGTAGACCCGGCCGAACCGCTCCTCGTACGCCGCGTTGCCCTTGGCCAGCGCGTCCTGCAGGTCCGAGCCGGCACCGTGCATGCCGGCCTGCTCCCCGCGCGACCACGCACCGCGCTCGCCCTGGGCCCGCTCACCGATGCGCGCGTGGCCCTTGAGCGCGTCGTCGATGTCCGCCTCGCTCAGGGCGGCCAGGGCGGTGTCGGCCGCGGCCAGCACTGCCTCGTCGTCGGCGTACGGTCGCCCGCCGACCATGGCTGCCGCCCATCGCGGTGACGAGCAGCAGGCCAGGAGCACCTGCTCGGCCTCGTCGGCAGGGGCCGCGTTCAGCCGGGCGAGACCGAACCCGTCGGGCAGGACCACCTGACGCTCCTCGTCTGGAAAAGGGCTGTCCCCGAACGCCGGGGCGCGCTCGGGGACATGCGAAAGAATTGCTCCGCAGCCACCTGCTCGCCCATCCGCAGAACCACCAATATTCCGCAGGGGCGGAGTCGGACTCCTTGTGCGATCAGACGAGCCTGGGTCGGCACGCGTGAGGGTCAACCCTCAGGCCGCGCTGACTGCTCCGGTGCGGGAGCCGACTGCTCGGGTGTGGGAGCCGGGGCCAGGTCCTTGGACATCTGCTGGTGCATCACGGTGTAGCCGAGCGACTCGTACAGCCGGATGGCGCCGACGTTGCCGCCCATGACGTTGAGACCGATCCGCCGGTAACCGAGCTCCGCGGCGATGCCCTCGGCGGCTGCCATCAGCTCCCGTCCGAAGCCCTGCCCGCGCAGTTCCGGCTCGACGACGACGTCCTGCACCCAGGCGATGTCGCCGATCTGACCGCGGCCCACCCACAGATAGCCGGCCAGCTTGCCGTCGAGGTCCGCGATCTTGACGACCTGGTCGGCGGGGGCGCCGTCCTCCGGGAGCAGGTCACGGGTGTCGCGGGCCGCCTTCTCCGCGGCTTCCTCGGCGTCGTGGCCGCCGTTGGTGACGAGGTCGTCCCGATAGGCGTCCCGGACAAGAGTCCGGTACGACGCGTACTCCTGCGCCGTCGGGTCGCGGAGGGTCAGCCGGTCGCTCATCGGTCCACGGTAGGGGCGAGGTGCGCAGTGGTGCGCCAGGATTCGGTCATGAGTGTGCTGGAGCGGTTTCGGCTGGACGGTCGGGTGGCGGTCGTGACCGGCGCCAGCTCCGGTCTCGGCGCGGGGTTCGCCCGGGCGCTCGCGGAGGCCGGCGCCGACGTCGTCCTCGGCGCGCGGCGTACCGACCGTCTCGCGGCCGTGGCCGCCGACGTCGAGGCCAGCGGGCGGCGCGTGGTCTCGGTGCCGACCGACGTGCGCCGCCCGGAGCACTGCGCGGCGCTGGCCGAGGCCGCGCTCGACCAGCTCGGGCGCCTGGACGTGCTGGTCAACAACGCGGGCGTGGGCACGGCGGTGCCGGCGCTGCGCGAGCGGCCCGAGGACTTCCGAGACGTCGTCGAGGTGAACCTGCTCGGCGCCTTCTGGATGGCCCAGGCCTGCGCTCGGGTGATGGAGCCCGGCTCGAGCATCGTCAATATCGCCAGCGTGCTCGGCCTGGTGAAGTCCTGGGCGCCGCAGGCCGCCTACGCGGCGAGCAAGGCCGGGCTGATCGGGCTGACCCGCGACCTCGCGCAGCAGTGGTCCGGCCGCAAGGGCATCCGGGTCAACGCGCTCGCGCCGGGCTACTTCGCGAGCGAGATGACCGACCAGATCCCGGACGAGATGGTCGCGCAGTACCTCACGGCCCACGCGCCCCTGGCCCGGATGGGCGAGCAGGTCGAGCTCGACGCCGCGCTGGTCTTCCTGGCCAGCCCGGCGTCGTCGTACATCACCGGGGTCACGCTCCCCGTCGACGGTGGCATCACGATGCACTAACTCGTTGACCTCGCAACGACGACTCACGAGACAGGCGCGACGTGTACCGCTGAGACGTAGCCTGGACGCGTGATCAGCCCGGCCGTCCTGCCCGCCCAGCCCGGGCTGGACGTCGCGGTCGACCTGCTCCGCGGCCGTCGGTTGCTCGCGCTGACTGGAGCGGGGGTCTCGACCGACTCGGGCATCCCGGACTACCGAGGCCCGACGTCGGTCCAGCGCACGCCCATGACGTACGCCGAGTTCCGGTCGGGTGCGGCTGCGCGGCAGCGGTACTGGGCGCGCAGCCACGTGGGCTGGCAGCACCTCCACCGGGCCGAACCGAACGACGGTCACCGCGCACTGGCGGCGATGGAGCGCTGCGGGGCGGTGACCGCGCTGATCACGCAGAACGTCGACGGCCTCCACCAGGCCGGGGGGCATCGGGGCGTCGTCGACCTGCACGGCCGGATCAGCCTGGTGATGTGCCTGGACTGCGGAGCGCGGTCCACGCGCGAGCGCCTGCACGAACGACTCAGTGCGGCGAACGCCGGCTTCGGACAGGGGTTTTCACCGGACGTCGCTCCCGACGGCGACGCGGTCGTCGACGGCATCGATGACTTCGAGATCGTCGGCTGCGAGGCCTGCGGCGGGGTCCTGAAGCCGGACGTCGTGTTCTTCGGCGAGAACGTCCCGCGCGAGCGGGTGGAGCTCTGCTACGCGCTCGTCGACCAGGCCCAGGGGTTGCTGGTCGCCGGTTCGTCGTTGACAGTGATGTCCGGGCTCCGGTTCGTCCGGGCCGCCCACCGACGGGGCCTCCCGGTCGTCATCGTCAACCGGGGCACGACCCGGGGTGACGAGCTGGCCACGGTCCACGTCGACGCCGGGTGCTCGGAAGCCTTGGGTCACCTCGCTGATGCGGTGGGTTGAGCCCCCTCGTAGGGTCAGCACATCCGAGCACTTCCCCGTGACGACGAAGGAGGGCGCCATGTCGCTCGATGACACTGACCCGAACGAGGGACCGGCCGACGGCGGCGCCAACCCGGCAGGGCATGACGGCGGAGCCGACGGTGGCGCGGACGGCGGCGCCGACGGCGGCGCGGATGGCGGTGCCGACGGTGGCGCGGACGGCGGCGCCGACGGCGGTGCGGACGGCGGCGCTGACGGGGGCGCCGAGGGCCCGGCCGACGGCGGCGCGAACCCCGGCGGGCATGACGGCGGAGCCGACGGTTCGGCCTGAGCGGGCGCGTCAGCGAACCGCATGACCGACAGCACGATGCAGGGCGGGGTGGCCGGCGGCCGCCCCGCCCTGGCGCGCTGCCTGTCGGTGCCCCCCGAGGAGTTCGCCGCGACGTACTGGTCGGTCCGGCCGCTCCTGTCGCCCGCCGCCAGCCTGCCGGCCGACTTCGGCGACCTGTTCTCCGCGGATGCGGTCGACGAGCTCATCGGTCGGCGGGGGCTGCGGACGCCGTTCCTGCGCCTGGCCTCTGAGGGGTCGGTTCTCGGCTCGGGCCGGTTCACCCGGTCGGGAGGGCTCGGCGCCGGCGTGTCCGACCAGGTCGCCGACGACAAGGTCCTGGCCGAGTTCGCCGCAGGCGCGACGCTGGTCCTGCAAGGCCTGCATCGCACCTGGCCGCCGCTGGTCGACTTCGCGCAGCAGCTCAGCACGGACCTCGGGCACCCGGTCCAGGTCAACGCGTACGTCACGCCGGCCTCCAGCCGCGGTTTCGACCCGCACTACGACGTCCACGACGTCCTGGTCCTGCAGATCGCCGGTGAGAAGCGCTGGACCATCCACCCACCGGTCCACGAGCACCCTCTGGCCGACCAGCCATGGACCGACCATCGGGAAGCCGTTGCAGCACAAGCGAAGTCGTCGCCGACGATTGAGGCCGTCCTGTCTCCGGGCGACGCGCTCTACCTGCCGCGCGGGTGGCTCCACTCGGCGCAGGCCCTCGGCGAGACGACCATCCATCTCACCGTCGGCATGCATGCCACCACGAGGTACGACGTACTGCAGGCCCTCGTGGCCGCTGCTGCCGACGCGCCGGAGCTGCGGGCCTCCCTCCCGATCGGCGTCGACCCGGAGCACGCCGGGACGCTGCAGGCGGACCTGGACGCCACGGTGAAAGCCGTGACCGAGCGGCTCGGGGCGTTCACGGCAGCCGACGCGGCGGCAGCGGTTCGACGGCGGCTGCTCACGACGACCCGGCCCGAGCCGATCGGCCCCCTGGCCCAGTCGACGGCCGCTGACCGGCTCGGCCCCGACGACTCGGTCCGCCTCCGCGCGCACTCGCATCCCCGGCTCACGGACCGGCCCGACGGCCACCTGCAGCTGGCGACGACGACCCGCACCGTCACGGTTCCCGCGACAGCCCGGAGCGCCGTGGAAGCGTTGTTGGACGGGCGACCGCACGCCGTACGGGACCTGCCCGGGCTGAGGCCCGAGGACGCGCACGCGCTCGTCGTACGGCTGCTGCGTGAAGGGATCGTCGTACCCGGATAGCCTCGCCCCATGAGCGAGCCCCAGTCCGTCCTGGACGCCCCGGTGAGCGTCGTCGACCCCGAGGTCGACGCCGCGATGCGCGACGAGCTGCACCGCCAGCAGAACACCCTCGAGATGATCGCGTCGGAGAACTTCACGCCGGTCGCCGTGATGCAGTCTCAGGGCTCGGTTCTGACCAACAAGTACGCCGAGGGGTATCCGGGTCGGCGGTACTACGGCGGCTGCGAGTACGTCGACGTCATCGAGCGCCTGGCCATCGAGCGGGTCTGCGACCTGTTCGGCGCGCGGTTCGCGAACGTCCAGCCGCACTCCGGGGCGTCCGCCAACACCGCCGTGTACTTCGCGCTGCTGTCGCCGGGCGACACCATCCTCGGCCTCGACCTCGCGCATGGCGGCCACCTGACGCACGGTATGCGGATCAACTACAGCGGCAAGATGCTCAACGTCGTCGCCTACCACGTGAACAAGGACGACCACCTGGTCGACATGGACGAGGTCGCCGAGCTGGCCCGCGAGCATCGGCCCAAGATGATCGTGGCCGGCTGGTCGGCCTACCCGCGGCAGCTCGACTTCGCCCGCTTCCGCGAGATCGCCGACGAGGTCGGAGCGCTGCTGTTCGTCGACATGGCGCACTTCGCCGGCCTCGTCGCGACCGGCCTGCACCCCTCGCCGATCCCCCACGCGCACGTGGTCAGTACGACGACGCACAAGACCCTGGGTGGACCGCGCGGCGGCGTCATCCTGACCGACGACGAGGACATCGCGAAGAAGATCAACTCCGCGGTGTTCCCGGGCCTGCAGGGCGGCCCGCTCGAGCACGTCATCGCCGCCAAGGCGGTCAGCTTCAAGGTGGCGGCGGGCGAGGAGTTCGCCGAGCGGCAGCGCCGGACGGTGGCCGGCGCCGCGACCCTGGCGGCACGGCTGTCGCAGCCGGACGTCCAGGCGGCTGGGATCTCCGTGCTGACCGGAGGCACCGACGTGCACCTGGTCCTCGTGGACCTGCGCAGCTCCGAGCTCGACGGCAAGGCCGCGGAGGACCGGCTGCACGACATCGGCGTGACGGTGAACCGCAACGCCGTGCCGTTCGACCCTCGCCCGCCGATGGTCACGTCCGGGCTGCGGATCGGGACACCCGCCCTGGCGACCCGCGGGTTCGACGACGCGGCCTTCGCGGAGGTGGCGGACATCGTGGCGACCGCGCTGCTGCCGGGCTTCGACGCGTCCGTGCAGGCGGGCCTGCAGGCGCGGGTCACCGCCTTGGCCGAGTCCTTCCCGCTCTATCCCGGCCTCAGCTAGGCCGCCGCGCCGGGCTGTGGACGGCGTGGTGCTGGTGTGGCTGATGGTGCTGGTGGTGCCCGCACTCATCACCCGTTCGGTCCAGTCGATGGACGTCTCGAAGGAAAAATTTCGGCGAAACTTCGCACTCTGCCGTGCTCGGTCGGGCCGGGAAGCGACGCGCCAGCCCACCTGCAAAAAAACATCGTTGTCATTCCGCGCGCCTGCGTGACTGGACGGCCCTGGACCGTCATGATCCCCGTGGGACTGCTGTGACTCCTGTTCCCAAAGGGTCCCCTTTCTGGCTAGCCTCTAGCGCGATCCACACCCCTGTGTGTTTCCGCGCTCCCGCAGCGTCACCGTGCCGGTCGGAAGATCGGCACAAGTCAGTGGTTGGTGCGGGCACGAACGAGAGGCTCCGATGTCCAGCCCCACCCCAGCCCAGCCGGCGGAGCGGCGCCCCCGTCGCTGGACCCGGCAGTGGTCCGGTCGTTGGAGCAGGCGAGCCACCGTCGCGGTCGTCGCGTTGGTGGCCAGTGGAGTGCTCGCCTCGTCGATGCCGGCGGATGCGCACCCCACGTACCCGTCGAAGAAGAAGGTCCAGGCCGCCCAGCAGGCGGCGAGGAGCAAGGCGGCTCAGGTCACGTCGATCCAGGCCGCCCTGGCCCGGGCCGCGGACGAGCTGGCTGCCGCGCAGAACGCGGCCGAGGCCGCGGCGGAGCAGTACAACTACCAGATGGGCCGGCTGGCCGACGCGACCAAAGCGGCCAAGGCCGCCCAGGCCGACGCCGCGGCCGCCGCGAAGAAGGCCGGCATCGCGCAGACCCAGATCGGCAAGCTGGCCGCCGAGGCGTACATGAGCGGGGGCCTGGGCGACCTGGCCGTCCTGGTGGGGTCCGGCGGACCGGACCAGGTCCTCGACCGCGCCGCGGGGCTGCAGGTCGTGAGTGGCATCCGGCAGCAGACGCTCGCCGAAGCCAGCCAGATCAAGGTCGTGGCCAAGATCCTCCAGCAGCGCGCTGCCGTCGCGCTGGCCCGTCAGCAGGCAGCCGCGCAGGCCGCGCAGCAGGCCAAGCAGGCCGCCGAGGCGCAGCAGGCGGCTGCGGCCGCGAAGAAGATCGCGGTCGCCAAGCAGCAGACCAAGCTGGTGGCCGAGCTGGCCACGTTGCAGCACATCTCCGTGACTCTCGCCAAGCAGCGCCAGGCCGGTCTGGCCAAGGCCCGGGCCGCGGCCCGCGCCCGCGCCGCCCGGCTGGCCGCCGAGCGGGCCGCCGCCGGCAGCGGTGGCGGTAGCGGCGGTGGCGGCGGTGGCGGCGGCGGGGGCTCGTCCGTCGGTACGGCGGCGGGTGGCCGGGTCGCGGTCGCGTACGCCTACGACCAGCTCGGCAAGTGGTACCTCTGGGGCGCCGCCGGCCCGAGCCGGTTCGACTGCTCCGGCCTGACCATGCGGGCCTGGCAGCAGGCCGGCGTCTACCTCCCGCACTACTCGGTCGCGCAGTACGAGATGACCGAGCACGTGCCGGTGTCCCAGGCGCGGCCGGGCGACCTGGTCTTCTTCGCCAACAACACGTCGAGCCCCGGCTCCATCCACCACGTCGCGATCTACATCGGCGGCGGCCGGATGATCGAGGCGCCGCACACCGGTGCCCAGGTCCGGATCTCCTCGATCTGGCGGTCCGGCCTGATGGCGTACGCCGGGCGCCCCTGAGCGTCGTACCCGCTAGGTCGTCTCCGCCTCGGCCTGCGCGACCTGCTCCCGCTCCCGGGCGTACGACTGGCGAATCTCCTCCTCGGCCTCGAAGCGGCCGACCCAGGTGGCGCCCTCGACCGACTTGCCCGGCTCGAGGTCCTTGTAGACCTCGAAGAAGTGCTGGATCTCGAGCTTGTCGAACTCCGGCACGTGGATGATGTCGCGCAGGTGCTCGACCCTCGGGTCCGTCGCGGGGACGCAGAGCACCTTGTCGTCGCCGCCGGCCTCGTCGGTCATCCGGAACATGCCGATGGCCCGGCAGCGGATCAGGCAGCCGGGGAAGGTCGGCTCCTCCAGCAGGACCAGCGCGTCCAGCGGGTCTCCGTCCAGGCCGAGGGTGCCCTCGATGAAGCCGTAGTCGTGCGGGTACCGAGTCGAGGTGAAGAGCATCCGGTCGAGCCGGATCCGGCCGGTCTTGTGGTCCAGCTCGTACTTGTTGCGCTGTCCCTTGGGGATCTCGACCAGGACGTCGAACTCCACGGAGCCTCCTCGCCGCCGTTGCTGCGCCCGGTGCCCTCAGCCACGACGGCTATTCTCCCGACGTTCGGACGGCCCGGCCGCGGCGGCTGCCACCGGGACGGCCGCCATGCCAGCCGTCAGTCTCCCGCAGGCACTGCGATGTCACACGAGGGGGGTCAGTGCGCCGCCGCCTCCTGATCGGCGGGTCGGTCCTCGTCGCCCTGCTCGCCGGCTACGCGGTCGCTGACGCCGAGGACGCCGTACCGGGGGTCCTCACGCTGAGCCCACGCGTCGCGGCCGTGGACCCGGCCCCGCCCACTCCCTCGGCCACCTACCCGCCGACCTCGACGCTGGGTCCCGTGCTCGCCGACCCCTCCGCCGCAGCCCCTCTGCCCGTGCCCTCGGTCCTGGCCGCGCGGCTGGCCGCGACGACCAAGGCGTTCGGCTCCGGAGGTGGGGCGTCGGTGGTCGACGCGCTCACCGGCCAGGTGCTGTACTCGACCCGCGGCTCGACGCCGCACACGCCAGCCTCGACGACCAAGCTGCTCACCGCGGTGGCGACGTTGAGCGCGATGTCTCCCGACATGACGCTGCCCACGAAGGTGGTGCAGGGTACGACGGCCGGTCAGGTCGTTCTGGTGGGTGGCGGCGACACGCAGCTGGCCGTCGGGAAGGGCTCGCCGACTGCCGTGCTCGGGCGGGCCGGGCTCGGCGACCTGGCCATGATGACGGCAAAGTCGTTGCAGGACAAGGGAGTTCAGGCCGTCTCGGTCGGGTTCGACGACTCGATGTTCAGCGGCCCCACCCTCAACCCACGCTGGGTCTCGAGCGACTGGCGGCTCGGGATGGTGGGACCGGTGACGGCCCTGGGCCTGGCCTCGCGGGCGTCGCGGTTCGGCCACGCGGCACCGGCCGACCCGTCGTTGGCCACGGCCCAGGTGTTCGTCACGGCGCTGCGCCGCGCGGGTGTGAGCGTCACGGGCGCGCCGACCCGCATGGTCGCGGCTGCCTCCGCCGCGACCCTCGGCGTGGTGCAGTCCGCGCCGCTCGGCGACCTGGTCTCGTGGACGCTGCTCACGAGCGACAACACCGAGGCCGAGGTGCTGGCCCGGCTGGCGGCCCACGCCGCTGGTGGCGTGGGGAGCTTCGCGGGAGCCGCGGCGCACGACGTCCACGTTGCGGCCGAGCTCGGTGTGCCGGTGGCCGGGATCCGGCTGTACGACGGGAGCGGCCTGGCCCGCTCCGACCTGATCGCACCCCAGACGCTGACGGCGCTGCTGGCCAAGGCCGCCGGCAGTGGCCGTCCGCAGCTGCGACCCCTGTTCTCGGGCCTGCCCGTCGCCGGGTTCAGCGGCACGCTCGTGCATCGGTTCGACGACAGGAGTACCGCCCTCGCAGCGGGGGTGACCCGAGCCAAGACCGGCACGCTCAAAGGGGTGAACACGCTGGCCGGAGTCACGGTCGACGCGGACGGCCGGCTGCTGGCGTTCGCGTTCATGGCCGACCACCGGACCGCGGCCCAGGGGTCCGCGGCCGACCTGGTCGACCGGGCGGCCGCCGTGCTCGCCGCCTGCGGCTGCCGCTAGCGCGCCGTACGGTGGGGCCATGACCGGAGGCGCCACGTCTGCTGCGGCCGCGGCGCCCGCCGTCGACCAGCTGGTCGACTGGGGAGTCGCGTCGGCGACAGCGCGGCGCCTGACCCGGCCGGGTCCCGAGGTCTCCCCGGACGAGGCCGCGGCCGTCGTCGCCGAGCTGCGCGAGGACGCCGCGGTCGCCCGGGCGCATGTGGCTCGAGTGACCCGGCTCGACGCACCGGCCGCGCAGGCCAAGGTGCTCGTCGTCGACCGTCCCGGGTGGATCGACGCGAACCTGGCCATGCTGCGCGCCATGCTCGAGCCGGTCGTCGACCGGCTCACTGAGAAGCGGTCGCCGTCCGCGCTCGTGGCCTCGATGGGCAGCAAGGTGACCGGTGCCGAGGCGGGAGGCCTGCTCGCCCTGCTGTCCGGCAAGGTGCTCGGGCAGTACGACATCGCGCCCGGCGCCGAGCCGCGCCTGCTGCTCGTGGCGCCCAACGTCGTCTCGGTCGAGCGCGAGCTGAACGTCGTACCGTCCGACTTCCGGCTCTGGGTGTGCCTGCACGAGGAGACGCACCGCGTGCAGTTCACCGCCGTGCCGTGGCTGCGTGACTTCGTCCTCGGCGAGGCCCAAGGTCTCGCGGCCGACCTGCTGCCGGACCCGTCCTCGCTCGGGCGCCGGGTCGAGGAGCTGGCCCGCGCGGTGCCCGACGTCCTGCGCGGCGAGGGCGGTTCGCTCGCGGAGATCCTGGCGACACCGGAGCAACGGGCCCGGATGGCCCGGCTGACGGCCGTCATGTCACTGCTGGAGGGTCACGCGGACGTGGTCATGGACGACGTCGGGCCCGAGGTGGTCGGGTCGGTCGAGCAGATCCGCTCGCGCTTCCAGGCCCGGCGGGCCGGGCGGGGCGGCATGAGTGGCGGGGTGGACCGGCTGTTGCGGCGGCTGCTCGGGCTCGAGGCCAAGATGCGCCAGTACCGCGACGGCGCGCGCTTCGTGCGCGCGGCGGTGGACGCCGTCGGGATGGACGGCTTCAACCGGGTCTGGGCCTCGCCGGAGAGCCTGCCGCTGCCGGCTGAGATCGAGGACCCGAAGGCCTGGCTGGCCCGGGTCCACGGCTAGCCGGGACGGCATGGACGGGCGGGTCGGGCCGGCCGGGCTCGCGACCCGCGACGCGGTACGCCGCGCGCTCGCCGACCTGGCCGACGCGGCCGGCTCGACAGGCCGGACAGGCCCGACGAGTGAGGCCGGCCCGGCCGCACCTGTGCTGGTCGCCTGCAGCGGCGGTCCGGACAGCCTCGCCCTGGCGTCGGCGACCGCCTTCGTCGCCCAACAGCTCGGGGTGCGCGCCGGTGCCGTCGTCGTGGACCACCAGCTGCAGGCCGGGTCGGCGGAGGTGGCCGCTGGCGCGGCGCGGACGGCGACGGAGCTGGGCCTTGACCCCGTCGAGGTGCTGACCGTCCGCGTCACCGCCACCGCAGGTGACGGTCCGGAGGCGGCGGCTCGGGCGGCTCGGTACGGCGCGTTGGACGCGGCCGCTGCCCGGCGAGGAGCGATGGCCGTCCTGCTCGGTCACACCTCCGACGACCAGGCGGAGTCGGTCCTGCTCGGCCTGCTGCGCGGGTCCGGCGCACGTTCCCTGTCCGGGATGCCGGCCCGCCGCGGGATCTACCGGAGACCGTTCCTCCGGCTGAGCCGGGAGACGACCGCCAAGGCCTGTGCCGAGCTCGGCTTGGCCCCCTGGGCCGACCCCCACAACGTGGATCCGGCCTACGCCCGGGCCCGCGCTCGGCGGCTGGTCAGCGACGTGGCCGAGCAGCTCGGGAGTGGGGTGCGTACCGGCCTCGCCCGCAGCGCCGAGCTGCTGCGCGCCGACGACGAGGCGCTCGAGACCTGGGCGGCGCGTGAGTACGACGCGCTGCTCTTACCTGGCGACGCACCCGGGCTGGACTGCGCCGCTCTGGCCGGCCTGCCGGCGGCCGTGCGCCTGCGGGTGCTGCGCCGAGCTGCGCTCGCCGCGGGCGCGCGGCCACCGGACCTGAGCTCCACCCATCTCGCGGCGCTGGACGCCCTGGTGACCGCGTGGCACGGCCAGGGACCGGTCGACCTGCCCGGCCCGCTCCACGGCGTACGGGACTGTGGCAGGCTCCTCATCGCCCCCGACATCAACCGCGACACAGCCGCGCCGGACATCGCCGAGGAGTAGCGCCGTGGACGAGTACGACATGGGCGAGGACCTGGAGAAGATCCTCTTCACCAAGGAGCAGCTCGACGAGCGGCTCGGCCAGATGGCCGCCGAGATCGACGCGGACTACGCGGGCGAGGAGATCCTCCTGATCGGTGTCCTCAAGGGCGCGGTCATGGTCATGGCCGACCTGGCCCGCAAGCTGCACACACCGGTCGAGATGGACTGGATGGCCATCTCGTCGTACGGGTCCGGCACGAAGTCCAGCGGCGTCGTGCGCATCCTCAAGGACCTGGACACCGACATCCTGGGCCGCAACGTGCTGGTCGTCGAAGACATCGTCGACTCCGGTCTGACGCTGTCGTGGCTCATGGCCAACCTCGGCTCGCGCGAGCCGAAGTCGCTCAAGATCGCGGCCCTCCTGCGCAAGCCCGAGGCCGCGAAGGTCGACATCGAGGCGTCGTACGTCGGGTTCGACATACCCAGCGAGTTCGTCATCGGCTACGGCCTGGACTACGACCAGAAGTACCGCAACCTTCCGTTCGTCGGGACGCTCGCACCGCACGTCTACAGCTGAGAAGGACTGCGGGCCAAGGGATTTCCCTTGGCCCGCAGTCCTTCTCCGGTTCCCGGCCGGTCTAGTGAGCGGTCACCCTGACCGGGGTCGACACGACTGTCGAGCCCAAGGTCAGGTCGGACTGCATCGATGTCTTCAGCGACTGGTTCCCGACAGTCACACCCCGCAGGCCCAGGGTGTAGCTGAAGGACTCACCTGCGCTCGGCGGAGTGGTCGTGACCCGCAGGTCCTCCGTCGGGGCACCGGCGATCTGCTGCCCGCCGGTCCCCGTGACGTTCTCCACGCCGACGGTCAGGTCCTGACCCGGGGCGCCTTGCAGCGCGGACGGGTCGAACGCGTAAGTGATGTCCTCCGTGCCGTCGACCCCGATCCAGGTCTGGAACGTCCGGAGGCTCGTGGTGCCGAAGACTCTCAGCCGCCACTCGACGACGAGCCAGCTGTTCACGCCGTCGCTCAGGACGTTGACCATGATCCCGGGTGCGCCGTCACCGTCCAGGTCGGTCCAGTACGGCGCGAGCACGCCGTTGGGCCGAGCCGGGTCGGGCAGGGTCTGCGGTTCGAACTGGATGTCCTGCGCGCCGTTCCCCCCGCCCAGGACGAGGTACCCGTCCGACGTCGCGCCGATGCGGTTGTACGACTGCCCGCCGAACACGAACGCCGGGACGTTGAAGTTCAACGCGTCCTCGTCCCCGACCGGATTGGGCGTGGTTCCGAACGCGTCCAACGGGATGTAGCCGAAGAGCGCCCCGGCCCCGATCGACGGTGTCGCGTCCCGCCCTCCCGCCAGGTGCACCGGACCCGTGGTCGCGTTCTTGTGGTTGCCGGCCACGGTGGCCCCGTCGGCCGAGGTGATGCGCAGTCCGTTCGTGACCTCGGACGTCGCGGTCATGGCGGCGTCACTGAGCGAGTTGTTCTGCGCGGTCACCGTGCACGTCGTCGTACCGTTCACCGGCAGGGTCTCGGTGCCGCAGGACTGCGACAGCGTGACGATGCCCTGCTGGTTGAACCAGGCCACCG
This sequence comes from Actinomycetales bacterium, assembly GCA_045807245.1. Classification (GTDB taxonomy): domain Bacteria; phylum Actinomycetota; class Actinomycetes; order Actinomycetales; family CAVURS01; genus CAVURS01. The sequence continues at coordinate 22,472 of JBJMHS010000045.1, read as the reverse complement.
GCAGATGGAGAGTCGGCGTGCCCGCTGACCCCAACCTGACCTCGCCGAACTGCTGACCGGTGCCGGTGGACGTCACCGTGATGGTGAAGGTCCGCGACCCGTTCTTCGCGATGGTGCCCGACTTCGGCATCACCGTGATCTTGGCGCCCGCCGGAGCGGTCGTCTGGACGGTGAACGGGTACGCCTTGCCGGAGACGTTGCGCGCCGTGCGCAGCACCTTCGCACTGCCGGACATGGTCGGCAGGTTCACCGAGGCGATGTTCACGCTGGGAGCCAGCAGAGCGTTGTTGCCCTTGGTTGCCATGTTCGTGCCGGAGTCCTCGAACACCACCGCGGCGTTGCCGGCCTTGGTCAGGTCCACCCGCCCGGAACCGTCGTCGAAGGGGTCGGCCGGAGTGGTGAGGTCCTCCTTCACGACGCCGCCCTTCGCGGTCGTCATCATGGCCGACTTGACGGCGCCCGGGCCCCAGGTGGGGTGCAGCGCTTTGAGCAGGATCGCCGAGCCTGCGATGTGCGGAGCCGACATCGACGTGCCGGCGATCGCCTGGAACAGCTGGCCGGGGGGACCGGCCGAGATCTCGTCCGGCGTCGGCGTGTTGCCGGCCAGCACCTGCACGCCGGGTGCGGTGATGTCCGGCTTCAGGAACAGTCCACCGGGGCCGCGCGAGGAGAACGACGCCATGACGTCGCCCGGCCCGCTCGCCGCGGCGCCCGCAGTGAAGGACGCCGTGGTGCTCGGGTGCGCGGCCAGGAAGGCCAGCAACGCCGCGCCATCGGCCAGGTGCACCGCCGGGAGCCAATGGTTGTCGGTCTCGGTGTCGGCCAGCGGGCTGTTGAACAGGATCATGCCCGCGGCACCACCCATCCGGACGTTGAAGCCCTTCTGGACGCGACCGATGGGGCCGTCCGCGTTCGTCCCGCCGCGCTGGCAGGCGACGATCTTGCCCGTGAACAGGCCGGCGGGTGCCGGGTGGCCGCAGAAGATGTCGGAGTACGGCGCGGTGCTGGCCAGGACGACCGGCAGCGGGCTCGCCACCCCGTTGGTGAGCGAGGACCCGACGAATGTGGCCGTGTCCGCTCCGCTCGTCACGGTCAGGGTCGACCGGAACTCGCGGGTCTGGGTGGAGGCCGCCACGGTGATGACCCATGGGGAGTGGTGGTCGGTCGTCGCCGCACCGGGCCCGGCGTTGCCGGCCGACGCCGCCACGGTGACCCCGGCGGCGTACGCGTCGAGGAACGCGAGCTCGACCGGGTCGCTGAAGGGGTCGCTGCCGCCACTGATCGAGAAGTTGATGACGTCGGCGCCGTCGATGACCGCCTGCTGGACTGCAGCTGCACTGTCGGACCCGAAGCACCCCTTGACCCCGCACACCTTGTACTCCATGACCCAGGCGCCAGGCGCGACGCCGGTGGCCGGTCCGCGGTCGATGCCGAGGATGGGCGCGGAGGCGACGCTCTCGCCGGCCGCTGTCGTCGTCGTATGGGTGCCGTGGCCGTTGCTGTCCCGGGCGCTGTCCGGGTACACCTCACCGCCGACGATCGCGTTGTAGGTGTTGAGGAACGGCTGGCCGCCGATGACCTTGTTGTTGCAGGCGAACACGTCGCTGGCCGGCGTCAGCGGGTTGTCGCCGAAGTCGCACGCCCGCGGGGAGCCGCCCGACGTCGGTGGTGGCGCCGACAGGTTTCCGTAGTCGCCGAGCATGGGGTGCTCGGGCCAGATCCCGGAGTCGAGATCGGCGAAGATGACGCCCTGGCCCGCGTTGGCCTGACCGCCTTCCTTGGACCAGAGGGCCGGCGCCCCGATGAACTGGGGGCCCTCGTTCGCGGTCTGCGGCTGGTTGAGGGAGTCGGCCTGCACGGCGGCCACGTTCGCCAGCGTGAGCAGCGTCTTGACCTGGTTGGCCGGCAGCCGCATCGCCACGCCGCCGTAGACCCGAGTCAGGCTGCGTCCGAGGGCCGCGCGCGTGATCTTGCGGGCGACGTCGGCGCGGAACTTCGCATCGATGCCCTTGGTGTAGGCCTCGTACGCCGTTTCGGCCGCCGACCGGCCGGTGAGCTGCCTGCCGGTGACCCGCGGGCTGGTCGCTGCCAGCCCGCGCAGGTTGCCGGCGTAGCTCGCCGTCGCGTCGTAGTCGAGCTTGACCACGACGTTGACCAGGCCGGAGTCAGTGCGCTTGAGGAGGGCCCGGTCGGACTGGGCCAGCCGCCCTGTCGTCGACTTGGCGCCCTGGACCCGGCTCGCCGGCGTCAAGGCGCCCTTCGCGGTCAGCCCCGCGGATCCGCCGCTGGCGCCGGATGCGCTCCCGGCGGCCACTGTGAGCGATGAGACGACGAGCGCGCCGACCGCCATAAGCGGTACGGCGAGTGCTCGGTGACGACGGGTCAGGGCCATGGTCGCTCCCTCGTATTCACATGTCGCCGGGGCCTAGCAGGCCGACGGTCCGGGCCGGACTTTACTGCCGACTGACGAACCGTAGACGTCTTTTGACCAAACGCTGCCGCAGCATCACCTTCGGCCATCGGACGAAAGGGCTCCGAGCACGAGGTACCGTTGATCTCTCAGTCAGGTCGACCAGGAGGGGTCGGGGCGCGGCCCCGGAGCCAATGGATTTCAGGCGCATTCTGCGAGGGCCACTCATGTGGCTCGTGCTGCTGCTCGTCGCGGCGGCCGTCTGGCTGACCCTCAGCGGCAACGGCGGGTTCCAGAAGATCGACACCTCGGCCGCGATGAACCTCATCAACCAGGACAAAGTCGCCAGCGCCAAGGTGAACAACGTCGACCAGAGCATCGACCTGACCCTGAAGAAGGGTGAGAGCTACACCGGCGGTGGCGTCAAGAACGCCTCCAAGGTCGAGGCCTTCTATATCGACGCCCGTGGCGAGGAGGTCGTGGCCGCCCTCAACGCGCACACGCCCAGCGAGGGCTTCACCGACGTGAACCCCAAGGGCAGCTGGGTCTCGAGCCTGCTCTACACGCTGCTCCCCGTCGTGCTGCTGGGCGGGCTGTTCTTCTTCCTGATGAACCAGATGCAAGGCGGCGGCAGCCGGGTCATGAACTTCGGCAAGAGCCGGGCCAAGCTGGTCAGCAAGGACACCCCCAAGGTCACCTTCGCCGACGTGGCGGGTGCCGACGAGGCCGTCGAGGAGCTGCACGAGATCAAGGAGTTCCTCTCCGAGCCGGCCAAGTTCCAGGCCGTCGGGGCGAAGATCCCCAAGGGTGTGCTGCTGTACGGCCAGCCGGGCACCGGCAAGACGTTGCTGGCCCGCGCCGTTGCCGGCGAGGCCGGCGTGCCGTTCTACTCCATCTCCGGCTCGGACTTCGTCGAGATGTTCGTCGGCGTCGGTGCCAGCCGAGTGCGGGACCTGTTCGAGCAGGCCAAGGCCAACGCTCCGGCCATCGTCTTCGTCGACGAGATCGACGCCGTGGGTCGGCACCGCGGTGCCGGGCTCGGCGGAGGCCACGACGAGCGCGAGCAGACGCTGAACCAGCTGCTCGTCGAGATGGACGGCTTCGACGTCAAGACCAACGTCATCCTCATCGCGGCCACCAACCGGCCGGACATCCTCGACCCGGCCCTGCTGCGCCCGGGACGTTTCGACCGGCAGATCGCCGTCGACGCCCCGGACATGCAAGGCCGAAACGCGATCCTCAAGGTCCACGCCAAGGGCAAGCCGATGGCGCCGGCCGTCGACCTCATGGCGGTCGCGCGCCGTACCCCGGGTTTCACGGGCGCCGACCTGGCCAACGTGCTCAACGAGGCGGCCCTGCTCACCGCCCGCCAGAACGGCAAGGTCATCGACGACAACGCCCTGGACGAGGCGATCGACCGGGTCGTGGCCGGGCCGCAGAAGCGCAGCCGGATCATGAACGACAAGGAGAAGAAGATCACCGCGTACCACGAGGGCGGACATGCGCTCGTGGCGGCGGCACTGCCGCACACGGATCCGGTGACGAAGGTGACGATCCTGCCCCGCGGCCGCGCCCTCGGCTACACGATGGTGCTGCCCGTCGACGACAAGTACTCCACGACGCGCAACGAGATGCTCGACCAGCTGGCCTACGCCATGGGCGGCCGCGTGGCCGAGGAGCTCGTGTTCCACGACCCGACGACCGGCGCGGCCAACGACATCGAGAAGGCCACCGGCCTGGCCCGCAAGATGGTCACCCAGTTCGGCATGAGCGAGCGGGTCGGTGCGATCAAGCTCGGCCAGGACCGCGGCGAGGTCTTCCTCGGCCGCGACATGGGCCACGAGCGCGACTACTCGGAGGGCGTGGCCGGCGTGGTCGACGAAGAGGTACGCCGGCTGGTCGAGACCGCGCACGACGAGGCGTGGGAGGTCCTGATCGAGCACCGCGGCGTGCTGGACAACCTGGTGCTGGCGCTGCTGGAGCGGGAGACGCTCAACAAGGACGACCTGACCGAGATCTTCGCGCCCGTGCACAAGCGGGACGAGCGGCCGGTCTGGCTGTCCAGCGAGCGACGCCCGATCAGTGACCTGCCACCGGTGCAGACGCCGGCCGAGCGGGCGGCGCGGTTGAACGGCCACGCGGCGCCGCAGCCGGAGGAGGAGCACCCGCCGAGCGCGATCGTCGAGGTGCCCGAGGGCGGCGCCGTCGACCCGGGCCCCATCGGCTGACGTGACCGACGCACCGGCGGGGGGGCCGCCGTCGCATTCGAGCCCGGCCTTCGTGGACCTGCCGCGGGCCGAGGCCGCTGTTCGCGAGCTGCTGCTCGCCATCGGCGAGAACCCCGACCGTGAGGGGCTGCGGGACACCCCGTCGCGGGTGGCCCGGTCCTACCAGGAGATCTTCCGTGGCCTGGCGCAGGATCCGCGCGACGTCCTGACCACGACGTTCGAGCTCGGCCACGACGAGCTGGTGCTGGTCCGCGACATCGAGATCTACTCCACCTGCGAGCACCACCTGCTGCCGTTCCACGGCGTGGCGCACGTGGGCTACATCCCGGGCGAGCACGGGCGCGTGACCGGGCTGTCCAAGCTGGCCCGGCTGGTCGACGTCTACGCCCGCCGGCCGCAGCTGCAGGAGCGGTTGACCACCCAGGTGGCCGACGCGCTCGTGCAGGTGCTCGAGCCGCGCGGCGTGCTGGTGGTCGTCGAGGCCGAGCACCTGTGCATGTCCATGCGCGGTGTGCGCAAGCCCGGGTCGCGCACCACGACCTCGACGGTGCGCGGCCAGCTGCGCAACCCGGCGACCCGGGCCGAGGCGATGAGCCTGGTCCTCGGACATGCCCGGTGAGCCGCCCGGCGCGCTCGCGGTTCACGCCGGCCCGCCTACCTCGCTGGATCGGCGTCGCGACGTACCTGGTCGGACTGGTCGACATCGCCTCGGCCGTCACCCACGGCCTGCGCCAGCGCCTTGACCTGTTCAACGACCTCGTCCCGGGGGCCCTGAGCGACGCCGCGGCGGCGGCGACGGCCGTCACCGGGGTCCTGCTCCTGCTGCTCGCGCACGCGCTGCGACGGCGCAAGCGCCGCGCCTGGCGGGTCACCGTGCTGCTGCTCGCGGCCAGCGTCGCGTTCCACGTCGTCAAGGGCGAGCCGGTGGCGGCGACCTTGGCCCTCGGGCTGGGCGTCCTGCTCTGGTTCAACCGGGCCGAGTTCTACGCCCTGGGTGACCCGCGGACCCGCTGGCTCGCCGTACGGGTCTTCGGGCTGCTCGCGGTCGTCTGCACCGTGCTCGGCGTCGCTGCCGTCGAGCTCCGCCGCGACGACATCGCCGGCTCCGCGTCGCTGTCTGCCGTCGTGCAGCACGTCTGGCTCGGCATGGCCGGCATCAGCGGGCCGCTGCGCTTCCGCAAGGACGACGACCTGGTCAGCGCGATGCTGCTGGCCCTCGGGCTGCTCACCGCGCTGACCACGATCTACCTGGTGCTGCGGCCGGTGCGCCCCCAACAGCTGCTCAGCGCCTCCGACGAGACCCGGATGCGCGAGCTGCTCCAGCGCCACGGTGCCCGCGACTCGCTCGGCTTCTTCGCCCTCCGCCGGGACAAGAGCGTGCTCTGGTCGGACAGCGGCAAGTCGTGCATCGCCTACCGGGTCGTGTCCGGCGTGATGCTGGCCAGCGGTGACCCGCTGGGTGACCCCGAGGCCTGGCCCGGCGCCATCCGGGCTTTCATCGAGGAGGCAGACCGGCACGCCTGGACGCCGGCGGTCATCGGCTGCTCTGAGCTGGGCGGCCAGGTCTGGTGCCGGGAGGCGTCGTACGACGCGCTCGAGCTGGGCGACGAGGCCGTCGTGGACGTCGCGTCCTTCACCCTCGACGGCCGCGGCATGCGCAACGTGCGCCAGATGGTGAAGCGGGTGCAGCGCGCCGGGTACACGACGCGGATCCGCCGCATGGCGGACCTGTCCGAGGAGGAGCTGGTCGGCTGCACGCGCCAGGCGCGCAGCTGGCGCGGGTCCGGCCCGGAGCGAGGTTTCTCCATGGCCCTGGGCCGGCTGGGCGACCCGCGGGACGCGGGCTGCGTCCTGGTGGAGGCCCGCAAGGACGGCGTGCTGCGGGCGTTCCTGCACTTCGTGCCCTGGGGCGAGGACGGGATGTCGCTCGACCTGATGCGACGCGACCGGTCGGCCGACCCCGGCCTCAACGAGCTGCTCATCGTCGCCGCCCTGCAGGCCGCGCCCTCGCTCGGCATCCGGCGGGTTTCGCTCAACTTCGCGGCCTTCCGGGCGGCGCTGGAGCGCGGCGAGCGCCTCGGGGCCGGTCCGGTGTCGCGGGCCTGGCGCGGACTGCTGGTGTTCGCCTCGCGGTGGTTCCAGATCGAGTCCCTGTACCGGTTCAACGCCAAGTTCGCGCCCCAGTGGGAGCCCCGTTACCTGGTGTACCCGGCGGCGGCGAACCTGCCGCGGATCGGCTTGGCCGCGCTGGAGGCGGAGGCGTTCATCGTCCGGCCGCGCCGGCCGGTCTGGTCGCGCGGGCCCGCCGGCCGCGCCCGCCGGGGACCTAGGCTGGCGGGGTGAGCACAGCCGCGGCCTCGCGCCACCCGGCGGGCCTGCCGCAGGCCTTGCTCGACCGGCTGGCCGGTACGACGCGCAGCCTCGTCATGGGCGTCGTCAACGTGACCCCGGACTCGTTCTCCGACGGGGGACTCTGGCTCGAGCCGGACGCCGCCGTGGGCCACGGCCTGGAGCTGGCCGCCCAGGGGGCCGACCTGGTCGACGTCGGCGGCGAGTCGACCCGGCCCGGTGCGCAGCGGCCGGACGTCGCGGAGGAGCTGCGCCGCGTCGTACCCGTCGTCCGCGAGCTCAGCGCGGCCGGCGTCGTCGTGAGCATCGACACGATGCGGGCCGAGGTCGCTGAGGCGGCGCTCGCCGCGGGAGCAGCACTCGTCAACGACGTCAGCGGCGGCCAGGCCGACCCGCACCTCCCGCCGCTCGTCGCCGACGCCGGGGTGCCGTACGTCGTCATGCACTGGCGTGGGCACAGCACGGAGATGGAGCAGCACGCGTCGTACGACGATGTCGTGGCGGATGTCGGCAAGGAACTGTCGGCGCGACTGGAAAGCGTTGTAGCGCAAGGGGTTTCAGCCGACCGCGTGGTGCTCGACCCGGGGCTGGGCTTCGCCAAGGATGCGTCGCAGAACTGGGCCCTCCTGCGCGGCCTCGACCAGCTCGTCGGCCTCGGGCGGCCGCTGCTCGTGGGGGCCTCGCGCAAGCGCTTCCTCGGCTCCCTGCTGGCCGGACCGGACGGCACCCCGGCGCCACCGGATGCTCGCGACGCCGCCACCCACGCGACGAGCGCCCTGGCCGCGGCCGCGGGGGTGTGGTGCGTCCGGGTCCATGACGTGCCGGGGACGCTGGACGCCGTGCGGGTCGCGGACGCGTGGCTGCGGGCCGGTGGCGCCCGTGGCTGACCTGGCGCTGGACCGGATCGAGCTGCGCGGCCTGAGTGGGCGCGGACGGCACGGTGTGCTGACCCACGAGCGGGCCCTGGGTCAGCGGTTCGCGGCCGACGTGACCCTGCATCTGGACACCCGTGCGGCCGCGGCATCCGACGACCTGAGCCGGACGGTCGACTACGGCGCCGTCGCGCAGCAGGTCGTGGCCGTCATCACCGGCGAGCCGTTCGACCTGGTCGAGACGCTGGCCCAGCGCATCGCCGACGTGGCCCTCGGCTACGACCGGGTGCACGCTGTCGACGTCTCGGTGCACAAGCCGGAGGCGCCGGTCACCGTGCCGTTCGACGACGTCGTCGTCCGCATCCACCGTGAGCGCCCGTGAACGGTCCCGCCGCACCCGTCGTCCTGGCCCTCGGCGCCAACCTGGGCGACCCCGTCGCGACCCTGACCGAGGCGGTCGAGCAGCTCGCCGAGGTCGACGGCCTCCACCTCATGGCCGTGTCCCCGCTCGCCCGGACCGAGCCGGTCGGCGGCCCCGAGCAGCCGGCGTACCTCAACGCCGTCGTCCTCGCCCGCACGACGCTGACCCCCCGCGCGGTCCTGGCCGCCGCCCACCTGATCGAGCTGCGAGCCGGCCGCGAACGACTGGTCCGGTGGGGGCCGCGCACGCTGGACGTCGACGTCATCCAGTACGGCGAGGGCACAAGCGCCGGCCCGGGCGCCGAACCTGGCGCCGACCGGAGCTCGCCAGGAGTCGTGCTCAGCGACGACCCGGGCCTGACCCTGCCCCATCCGCGCGCACACGAGCGCGCCTTCGTGCTCTGGCCGTGGGCGCAGGCCGACCCGCAGGCCCGGCTGGTGTCGGCCTCCGGGGAGGTTGCCGAGGTGTCCCGCCTGGCCGAACGCGCGCCGGACCGCGCAGGGCTCGAGCCCGGTCCCGGCTGGCCGGCCGGATCGGTCGCGGCCGGGCTGCTGGGTCGGGTGGTGGCGCGATGAGGCCGACCCGGATCCGGGTGCTGCTCCTCGTCGCGCTCGTCGCGACACTGGTGAGCTTCGCGCTGCAGCGGACGCTGCGGTCCGGCGGCCACGACATGCCGCCGGTGCCGTGGACGGCGTCGATCGGGCTGGCGCTGGTCGCGTGCCTGGTCTACTCCGCGGCCCTGCCGGTGCGCCGGATGTTGCGCGGCGGTCCTGGCGCCCGGCCGGTCGACCCGCTGCAGGCGGCCCGCGCCGCGGTGCTGGGCAAGGCGACGGCCTACGCGGGTGCCGTCGTGGTCGGCTGGTACCTCGCCCAGGTCCTCGTGCTGGCGCCTGACCTGGACGTGGACGCCCGGCAGACGCAGGCGGTCCGCGCGGCGGTCACCGCGTTGGCCGCGCTCGCGGCCTCGGCCGCCGGGCTGCTCGCCGAGCGGATGTGCCGGGTGCCGCCCGAGGGGCCGGAAGGCACCGGAGGCGTGAGTGGCCAGGACCGGGGCCGCGCCGGCGACGATGTGACTGATGAGACGAGACGACACGACTGAGACTGATGTGCCACGTCCCACCATGGGGCGAAACCGGACTCTAGCCTTCGAGCCGTGACTGTTCTGCCGGGGAAGCACCGCGGCGGCCGCCGGTCCTGGCGCCGCCGGGTGCCCGGCGTGCTGGTCGCCGTCCTGGCTGCGGCCAGCGCGGCCGGTGTCGTCACCGCCGCCCTCCAGGGGTCGGGCGACCAGACCGCAGCGGCCGGTGCCCTCGGTGCCGCCGCGACCCTCACCGGCGGGGGCGTCGCCCGGGGGCGCGCTCACCGCGGTCATCACCGAGTGCTGTCGGCGAACCCGCCGCCGATGTCGCTGCTGACCGACGAGCAGCTCCAGCCGGCGGTCGCGCTCGCGATGAGCCTGCCGCCCCTGCCGGCCGGTACGAGTCTCGGTTCGCTCACCGGATCTTCTCTCACGGCGGACGACGTCTCGGCCTGGTCCGCCACGTCGTATTGGACGCCGCCGGAGGGCTCGCGGCTGGTCCCGCCGGTCGGCCCGGTCATGTTGCGCGACGGCGACGCCGGCACCCCTTGGCCTCCCCTGTCCCTCGTCCGCCTGCCCGTGGAACCCGACGAGGACGACATCGACCCGATGGTCGACACCGTGCCGCATCCAGTGGTCAAGCTCTTCCCGCTCTCGGTGCTGGAGCCGGACCGGGCGGCGGGCAGCATCGACGACCGGGTCTACGCCGCGTTCGAGGCCGAGCGCCGGCACGCGCAGGCGGCCGCCATGGCCGGCCGGCACGCCGCTGCCCAGCCCGCCGACGCGGCCGCACCGCGCGACCCGGCGTACAAGTCCCGGCACAGCGCCTGATCGGGCGCTTCGCGCCTCTACTTCGTCCTACTTGTCGACGTCGCCGACGACGAAGAACGTCGAGCCGATGATCGCGACCATGTCGGCGATGAGGTTGCCGGGCAGCAGCCAGGACAGCGCCTGCACGTTGGAGAACGACGCCGAGCGCAGTTTGAGCCGCCAGGGCGTCTTGTCCCCCCGCGAGACCAGGTAGTAGCCGTTGAGGCCGAGCGGGTTCTCGGTCCAGCGGTAGATCGCGCCCTCCGGCACCCGCAGCACCTTGGGCAGCCGGACGTTGATCGGCCCGCGGTCCAGGGACGACAGCCGGTCCGCGCACGCCTCGACCAGGTCGAGGGAGACGTGCACCTGCTCCAGCAGCACCTCGAAGCGGGCCAGGCAGTCGCCCTCGGCCCGGGTCACGACCCGGCCCGGGCCGCCGCTGGCGAACAGCTCGCCGTACCCCAGGTACGGCTCGTCCCGCCTGAGGTCGAGGTCGAGGCCGGCCGCGCGCGCGATCGGTCCGGACACGCCGTACGCCGCGACCATCGCGCGGGGCAGCACGCCGACCCCGCGGGTGCGCGCCCGCAGGATCTCGTTGCCGACCAGCAGGCTCTCCAGGTCCGGCAGGCGCCGGCGTACCGCCGCGACCGCTGACCGGACCCGGCCCAGCCAGCCTGCGGGCAGGTCCTCCTTGAGGCCGCCGACCCGGTTGAACATGTAGTGCATCCGCCCGCCGGAGATCTCCTCCATCACGGCCTGGAGCTCCTCGCGCTCGCGGAAGGAGTAGAAGATCGGCGTGATCGCGCCCAGCTCCAGCGGGTAGGACCCCAGGAACATGAGGTGGTTCAGCACCCGGTTCAGCTCGGCCAGCAAGGTCCGCGCCCACACGGCTCGCGGTGGCACCTCCATGCCGAGCAGCTGTTCGGCCGCCAGTACGACGCCCAGCTCGTTGGCGAACGCCGAGAGCCAGTCATGCCGGTTGGCCAGCACGATGATCTGGCGGTAGTCGCGCACCTCGAACAGCTTCTCGGCCCCGCGGTGCATGTAGCCGACGATCGGCTCGGCGCTGACGATGCGCTCGCCGTCGACGACCAGCCGCAGGCGCAGCACGCCGTGCGTCGCCGGGTGCTGCGGGCCGATGTTGAGCACCATGTCGGCCGTGCCGAGGCGCGACGTGTCGGCGCCGCCGCCGACCCCGACGCTGAGCTCGCGCGCGCCCGACTGGTCACTCACACGCCGATCCTCGCACCACGCGTGGAAGGATCGGTCGGTGGAACCGTTCGACCCGGCCGACGTCACCTGGCAGCGGGTGTCGCCGCGTCTGGCCGCGGCCCGGCGCCTGGCCCTGAGCGTGCAGATGCTCGTCCTCGTCGCCATCCCGATCGTGCTGGTCGTCCTCGGCGTCCCGGCCTGGGCGCTGGTCGCCGTACCGGTCCTGCTCGGGTTCTTCGCCTGGGCCTGGTGGGTCGTCGGCCGGCAGGTGGGCGCGATCGGGTACGCCGAGCGCGAGGACGACCTGCTGGTCCGTCGCGGCATCCTGATCCGCGCGCTCGTCGTGGTGCCGTACGGGCGGATGCAGTACGTCGACGTGCAGGCCGGTCCGATCGACCGCCGGTTCGGGATCGCGCGGGTCCAGCTGCACACCGCGTCGCCGGGCACCGATGCCCAGATCCCGGGCCTGCCGCCCGACGAGGCGGCTCGGCTGCGCGACCGGCTGGCGCGGCGCGGCGAGGCGCGGCTGGCCGGGCTGTGAGCGAGACGGCGGGCGTCGCGGCGGGCGAGGTGGCCGACCGGGCCGGGACGGGTTGGCAACGCCTGCATCCACTGTCCCCGCTCGTGCGCGGCTGGAAGATCGTGACGGTCGCCGCGGTGATCCTGTTGCAGCAGAGCGGGGACAGCCTGGCCCGCGGCGAGGGGCTGCCGTCGGGGCTCCAGCGCACCATCACTCTCGGCATCTTCGGGCTCGTCGTGCTCATCGCGCTCGGCTTCTCCCTGCTGTCCTGGCGCATGTCGTCCTACTCCGTCGACGCCGAGGCGCTGCATCTGCGCACCGGCGTCCTGAACCGCCAGCAGCGCCAGGCCCGGCTGGATCGGCTGCAGGCCGTGGACGTGGTGCAGCCCCTGCTGGCCCGGTTCATCGGGCTGGCCGAGCTGCGGGTCGAGGTCGCGGGCGGCAAGGGCTCGGCCGTCCGGCTGTCCTACCTGCCCGAGTCGGACGCCCAGAACCTGCGCCGCCTGCTCCTCGCCCGGGCGGCCGGCCTGCGCGTCGAGCATCACGAACAGGCCCCCGAGGCACCCGAGCACGTGGTGCTCGCCGTACCCGTGCCGCGGCTGATCGAGAGCCTGGCCCGCAGCAGCGCGACGGCGATCGCGCTCGTCGGGGCCGTCGCGCTGGTCGCCGTGTCCGTGCTGCTGCACTCGCTCGCCTTCGTGATCGCGCTGGTCCCGGCGGTCATCGGCCTGTTCGGCATCCAGTGGGCGCGGTTCAACAACGGCTTCACGTTCCGGGTGGCCACCTCGCCGGACGGGGTGCGGCTGCATCACGGGCTGTTGCAGACCACCGCCCAGACCGTGCCGCCCGGCCGGGTGCAGGCAGTGCGGCTGGCCCAGCCCTGGCTCTGGCGCGGCCGGGACTGGTGGCGGGTCGAGGTCAACGTCGCCGGCTACAGCGGCGGCCAGCCGGAGGGTGGCCAGCGGGGAGCGTCGGACAACCTGCTGCTGCCGGTGGGTACCCGGCAGGAGGCGGTGGCCGTGCTGTCGCTGGTCCTGCCCGACCTCGGCGTGGGCCCGGAGGAGCCGGTGCTCGCGGTGCTGGACGCGGGGCTGACCGGCGCGGGTGACTTCGGTGGCTTCACCGCGAGCCCGCGCCCGGCCCGCTGGCTCGACCCCCTCTCGTGGCGACGGCACGGGTTCCGGGTGACTCACCGGGCGTTGCTGGTGCGGCGAGGGGTGCTCACCCGCGAGCTCGACGTGGTGCCACACGAGCGCACCCAGAGCCTGCGCCTGGAGCAGGGCGCGCTGCAGCGGCGGCTCGGGCTGGTCTCCTTCGTGCTGCATTCCACGCCCGGCCCGGTGCAGCCGCGGGTCGAGCACCTCGCGGCCGAGGTCGGCGCTCGGCTCATGGCCGAGCAGGCGGCCCGTGCCCGGGAGGCGCGCGCGCGAGCGGTGGACGAGCGTTGGATGCTCGGCCCGGCCACGGGCCAGCCGCCCCGTCACCCGCCCGGTCAGCCGCCCGGTCAGCAGGCCGGGTCGGTGTCCAACCTGACCAGCCGGCCCGAGTCGTCGTAGGTCAGCAGCACGACCGTCTTGGCCCGTCCCCCGCTGGACAGGAACTGCGCCATCGTCGTGGGGGTGGACGTCATCGTCGGCGTCGAGCCGCTGTCGTCGCACGTGTTGATCACGAAGACCGCCGTCGGGTTGACCGGCACCTGGTACGTCTTGCCCTTGTTCTGGTCGGAGAACCGGGTGTCGCTGTGCGGGCTGATCGGCGCGCCGTCGGACGCGAGCTTGGCGTCCGACATGCCCTTGACCGTGTAGCGGTTCAGCACGAGCACGGTCAGCCCGCCGGCGCGCTTGCTGCTGACGATGACCCCGGCGTCGTGTTTGCGTCCCTTGACGTTGCTCACGGCGGTGGCCGCGTTGCCGGAGGCCGGCTTGCTCGTCGTCGTGGCTCCGCGCGTCGCGGTCGACGACGTGCTCGCGGACGGTGTCGGCACGTTGCCGGTCCCATTGCTGCCGCCGCAGGCCGTGGTGCCCAGCAGCAGGGCGGCAGCCAGCGGCAGCAGCGTGGACCTCACGGCTCCAGCCTCGCTGGCGGCGGCTGCGGCTGTCCAATTCCTGCCGGGCCCTCCGCCGCGCGCGGCGGCACCGGGCGGATCAGCCAGCCGAGGCCGCCGAGCCCGCCGGGATCCAGCAACGTGGCGGCCGCCGAGGCGCGCTGCAGCTCGAGCAGGTACGTCGGGTCGGCCGGGTCGGCGGCCGGTCGGCGGCCGTCCAGACCCAGCTCGCTGAGCGCCGCTCGCTGCGTCGTCAGCCGGGCCGGCGAGCAGCCGGCCAGCAGCGAGTCCCAGGCCACGTGCGCCGTCAGGTCGCAGCTGCCGTCCGGGACGGGCGGCACCAGGCGGCCGGCCCGATGGGCGGCGAGTGTCCCGCCGGCCGGCCGCGCCTCGGCGGTGTGCCCGTAGTCGACCGCGACAACGAGCCCGCTGCGGACGCGGCTGAGCAGGCCGGCCCATGCGGCGTCCCGGGAGAGACCGACCTCGACCCGCACGCCGGGTGCCGGGTATGGCAACGGCCACCACTGCTCGGACCATTGCCAGGCGTCCCGGACCGCCTGGTCGGCGCGGTCGCCCAGCCGCTCAACGCCGTACCGGTCCACCTCGACCACCCGCGGGACACCGGCCGCGTCCACCTCGAGCACCTCGCACGGGACGACGTCGAGCCATTCGTGCGCCAGCACGAGCGTGTCCTCGAGGCCGTCCAGCGCAGCCGGCAGGGCGGCGCCGCCCGGCGACTCCAGCCACCCCACGCCGTCGGCCAGCCCGGCCGGCCGGGGCACCACGTCGACCGCCAGCAGGTCGAGGTCCGCGCCGGGCCCGGCCGCGAGCGCGACCATCAGCTCCCCACGGCCGGCGCCGACGTCGACGACCCGCCGGCAGCCGTTAGCCGTGGCCAGCCGGGCCAAGGCCTGAGCCAGCAGGGCGGTCTCCCCACCGAGCGCGTTGGCCGAGGTCTCGAAGTGCCCGCGCGGGCCTTCGGTGCGGCGATAGAAGCCGTGCGATCCGTACAGGGCGTCCGACCAGGCCTCGCGCCAGGGCCGGAACGCCTCAGGCATCGCGCTGCAGCACCACGGCGACGTCCGTGACGGCGAACAGGAACCGCCCCTCGTCGGCCAGGGCCTGCACGCCGTCCAGCCACGCGAGCGCGCGAGACAGGACCTCCGGCTCGTCGGCGGCGGCGGCGAGCATCCCCTGGGCGATCTTCCAGGCCAGCGAGCCGGGGTCGAACCTTCGGTGCGGGTCGGCCCAGGCGTGCACCTCGAGCACGGCGAACGGCGAGTCCTCAGCGAGGCTGGGCAGCTTGCGCCCGGTGAAGCCGTCCGCGCGCTCCGCCCAGCCCGGCACCAACGCGACGAAACGGTCGACCAGCTCGCGGGTCAGCGCGTCGTCGGTACTGGTGAACAGCGCGGTGTCGAAGTCGGTGTGCCCGATGACCGCCCACCCCCCGCACCGCAGCACGCGGTGGCACTCACGCAGGAAGTGGCCGGGGTCGGGCAGGGCCTCGATCACGTTCATCGAGACGACCCGGTCCAGCGTCCGGTCGTCGAACGGCAGAGCTTCCTCCAGGTCGACGATCCGCGACCGGACGCGTTCGTCGTGCAGGAGGTCGTCGGGCAGAGCGGCGGAGTGGTCCAGCGCGTGGACGAGCCGTGGCGCGGTCTCGAGCTCGAGCAGCGCACGAATGGTCCGGCCGTCACCGCAGCCCAGGTCCGCGACGACGAGGTCGTCCGTCCGTTCGCCGGGCCTGACGGTCAGCGCCGCGAGCCGTGCATGCCGACCCATGGCACGACCCTAGTGAGTACGCCAGAGACGGAAGCGGCCCGGCGTGTCGGGCGGACGAGGGACCGGACGCCTGTTAGACATGAGGAAAGGCCCCCCGAAGTATGAGTTCGGGGGGCCTCTCACGACCACATGCGTCGCGCTCCGGTTTTGACACCTTCCCGCGCCACTCGGCATGACGTCCGACTCCGGGACCTCGACCGGCAAGCCGGCTTCCGTACCCGTCGTACTGCGATCGCTCCAGCTCGGTCCGTGCGGGTCGCCGCGTCGTCATCCGCGACCGCGACCGGGTTGCCCCGGCCACCATGACCCGTCGGTCTCCGTGCTGCCCGCCTCCGTTCCTGGAGTGTCTCCACCTCGGTTGCCCTCGGCTTCCGCACCCCGCTCCCGGCGGCGTGGGAGATTTCTATCCGGGTTGCCAGCAGGCGCGCAAGGGGTTGGCGAAAAGTTTTTCCAGCCGACCTCCGGCAGATGGACGGGTGGTGGCTCGGAGGTTGAATCCGTTGGCCCGCAACGGGTTTCCCGCACACGTTTCCACCGCCTGTGGACGTCGCTGTTGATGACGTGTGGACAGGCGGGGATGGGCGTGTGGACAGGCAGCCGACGGGAGCAGTCGCCGGGTGTGGACGGACCCGTCGAGCCGTGGTGCGCCCCCGGTGGACAACCCGGTACGGCGCGGGCACCGGCCGGTGGCCGTCCTCGGCCTCTGGCCGCCGCGCGGGCGCGAGAGCAGGCCGGATAAGTTCTCCAGGTGCATCTCACGGAGCGAGACGCGTGGCCGGACGAGGCATCGCAGCGACCGGCGCGGCTCGAGGTCGGTGTCGTCGGGGTCGGCCGGGTCGGTGCGGCCCTCGGCGCCGCGCTGGCCCGCGCAGGCCATCGCGTCGTCGCTGCGTCCGCGGTGAGCGACGCGTCGCGCGAGCGGGCCGAGACGATGCTGCCCGGCGTACCGATCCGCGACGTGCCCGGCGTCGTTGCGGCGGCCGAGCTGGTCCTGCTCACCGTCCCGGACGACGCGCTGCCCGGCGTAGTGGCCGGCCTGGCCGCGACCGGGGCCTGGCAGCCCGGCCAGATCGCGGTGCACACGTCCGGCCGCTACGGCGTCGGAGTGCTCGACCCGGTCCTGGCCTCGCACGTGATCCCGCTGGCGCTGCATCCGGCGATGACGTTCTCCGGCACCCCGTCGGACCTGGCCGCCCTGGCCGACTGCTGCTTCGGCGTCACCGCGCCCGAGGCGGCCCGGCCGGTGGCCGAGGCACTCGTCGTCGAGATCGGCGGCGAACCGGTGTGGATCGAGGAGGCCGACCGAGCGCGCTACCACGCGGCCCTCTCCCACGGCGCCAACCATCTGGTGACCCTGGTCGCGCAGGCGATGCAGGTGCTGGCCGACGCCCAGGTGGCGGCGCCGGACCGGGTGCTCGCCCCGCTGCTGGGGACCGCCCTGGACAACGCCCTGCGCCGGGGTGACGCCGCTCTCACCGGACCGGTCGCCCGCGGGGACGCCGGTACGGTGGCCGCGCACCTACGGGAGCTCGCGGACGAGACCCCGGACGTGCTGGCGGCCTACGTGGCGATGGCTCGCGCGACCGCCGAGCGGGCGCTCGCGTCCGGTCGCCTGGCGCCGACCAGCGCCGAGGCCTTGCTGGACGTGTTGAAGCGGACCCCTCACGACTGGAGCTGACGTGCCGGACGGGCCGAACGTGCGTGACGTGCCGGTCGTACGGACCCGGGCCGAGCTCGACGCCGCCCGGAGCGCCTTCGACACGGGCGACCTGGCCGTGGTCATGACGCTGGGCGCTCTGCACGAGGGCCATGCCGCCCTGATCCGCCGGGCCCGCGAGCGTGCGGCCCACGTCATCGTCACCATCTTTCTCAACCCGCTGCAGTTCGGACCGGGCGAGGACCTGTCCCGCTACCCACGGACCATCGACTCGGACCTGGCCATCTGTGCCCGTGAGGGCGTGGACCTCGTCTTCGCCCCGACCCCCGACGTGGTGTACCCGGACGGGGAGCCAGGCGTGCGGGTCCACGCCGGCCCGCTCGGGGACGTGCTCGAGGGGCACTCCCGGCCGGGCCACTTCGACGGCGTGTTGACCGTGGTCGGCAAGCTGCTGCATCTGACGCGGGCCCAGCAGGCGTACTTCGGGCAGAAGGACGCCCAACAGCTGCTGTTGATCCGGCGGATGGTCCGCGACCTCGACTTCCCGGTGGACGTCGTCGCCGTGCCCACCGTGCGCGAGCCCGACGGCCTGGCCATGAGCAGCCGCAACATGTACCTCACGGCCAGCGACCGCGATGCCGCCCTGTGCCTGTCGCGGGCGCTGCGCGCCGGGGCGGCCGTGGCGGCGGAGGGACCGAGCGCCGTACGCCGGGCCGCTCGCGCCGTCCTGGTGACGGAGCCGCTCGTCGCGGTGGACTACCTGGTGCTGGTCCATCCGGGGACGTTGGCCGACGTACCGGAGTGGTACCGAGGTGAGGCGCTCCTGGCCGTCGCCGCCCGGGTGGGGACCACCAGGCTCATCGACAACGAGCCGCTCCTCGTCGGCCCCCACTGAGGCCCCGCCCGTCGGCGGTCAGCGGGCGGTGTACCGGTAGCACACCGTGCGGTGCGGGATGCGGACCAGCCCGCCGGACGCCGCACGCTCGCCGACCGCCCGGATCGCGGTCAGCCGCTCGTCGCGGTCGGCCGCGAGTGCGAGGTAGGACCACGACGACGCGAGCTCGACCAGGCCGTCGACGGTCAATGTGAGCTCGTAGTCGAACACCGCTCGCTCGGCCATTCCGAAGCCGTCGCCGACCTCAGGCGCGGCGACTCCGCGCAGGTCGGCTGCCGGGTCCTCGCGGCGACCGCTGGCCTCGGACAGGTCGGCCACCCAGGGCTCCCGCTCGTCCCGCACGTGCCACGCGACGCCCAGCGTGCCGCCGCCGGCGAGGACCCGAGCGCACTCGCGACCCGCGGCCAGCGAGTCGAACCAGTGCCACGCCTGCAGCGCGATGACGGCGTCGACCGAGCCGTCGGCGAGCGGGATGGCTTCGGCATCGCCGACCGCGGTCGTGGCCTCCGGCGCGTTCGCGTGCAGCGCCGCGAGCATCCCCTCGCTGGGATCCACGGCAGTCGTCCGCATGCCCAGCTCCACCAGCGTCCGGGTGCCCTTGCCGGTGCCGGCGCCCAGGTCGAGGACCCGTGAGCCGGCCGGTCGCCCGCCGACGAGCCAGGAGATCGTGGCAGCCGGCCACGACGGGCGCACCGCGTCGTACGTCGCCGCGTAGGCGCCGAACGACGTGCGCCGCTGTTCGTAGAACTCAGGACTGTCCTGGTCGGCGTCGGTGCCGTCGTAGGCCACCCCTCGAAACTACCTCCGGGCCGTCCACTCGCTCTCGGTAGCCTGCGCGCGTGAAGCCATCGGACGGGACCCTCGACGGCGCCGGCCCGGACGGCGGGGTGGACGCCGGGCTGCCCGAGCAGATGCGGGTCCGCCGCGAGAAGCGGGCGGCCTTGCTCGCGGCCGGTGTCTCGCCGTACCCGGTCGAGGTCCCGCGCACCCACACCCTCGCCGAGGTACGCGCGGCGTACCCCGACCTGGAGGCCGGCCAGGAGACCGACGACGTCGTGGCCGTGAGCGGCCGGGTGGTGTTCGTCCGCAACGGCGGCAAGCTCTGTTTCGCGACG
Organism: Actinomycetales bacterium; assembly: GCA_045807245.1. Lineage (GTDB taxonomy): Bacteria > Actinomycetota > Actinomycetes > Actinomycetales > CAVURS01 > CAVURS01. Next base: position 3,076 of record JBJMHS010000045.1, on the reverse strand, counting down.
CTGCAGGACGGCATCGAGTCGCCGGGTCCGGGCGCCGATCTGATGCCGCGCCTGCAGGTGATGGTCTCGCTGGCCCAGGTGGGCGAGGACTCGCTGGCTGCGTGGAAGGCCGACGTCGACCTCGGCGACATCGTGTGGGCCCGCGGGCGCGTCATCTCGAGCAAGCGCGGCGAGCTCTCGGTCCTGGCCGACGAGTGGGGCCTGGCGGCCAAGGCGCTGCGGCCGTTGCCGAACCTCTACGAGGGCGCGCAGCTCAGCGACGAAGCGCGGGTGCGACAGCGGTACGTCGACCTGATCATCCGGCCCGAGGCACGCGACATGGTGCACACGCGCGCGGCCACGGTGCGCAGCCTGCGGGACCTGTTCCACAGCAAGGGGTTCATCGAGATCGAGACGCCGATGTTGCAGACGCTGCACGGCGGGGCGACGGCCCGGCCGTTCGTGACCCACATGAACGCGCTGGACATCGACCTGTACCTGCGCATCGCGCCCGAGCTGTTCCTCAAGCGCGCCGTCGTCGGCGGACTCCACAAGGTCTTCGAGATCAACCGCAACTTCCGCAACGAGGGCATGGACGCGACCCACAGTCCCGAGTTCGCGATGCTCGAGTTCTACGAGGCGTACGGCGACTACAACTCGGTCGCCGACCTCACCCGCGAGCTGGTCCAGAACGCCGCGCTCGCGACCCAGGGCTCGCTCACGGTGCGGCTGCTCGACGGTAGCGAGTACGACGTCGGCGGAGAGTGGCCGAGCCTGTCGATGTACCCGTCGCTCTCCGAGGCGCTCGGCGAGCAGGTCACACCGGCGACCAGCGTCGGGGAGCTGAAGGGGTACGCCGACCGGCTCGGTCTGGAGGTCGAGCCGGCCCATCTTGGTCACGGCCGGCTGGTCGAGCAGCTGTGGGAGCACCTCGTGGGTGACCACCTGTGGGCGCCGACGTTCGTGCGCGACTTCCCGGTCGAGACGACGCCGCTCACCCGCCAGCACCGCACGGTCGACGGTGTGACCGAGAAGTGGGACCTCTACGTGCGGGGGTTCGAGCTGGCCACGGGCTACTCCGAGCTGGTCGACCCGGTGACCCAGCGGGAGCGGCTGGAGGCCCAGGCCAAGCTGGCGGCGCTGGGGGATCTCGACGCGATGCGGCTCGACGAGGACTTCCTGCGGGCCATCGAGCAGGCCATGCCGCCGACCGGAGGGCAGGGCATGGGCATCGACCGCTTGCTGGTCGCGCTCACCGGCGCAGGCGGGCTCCGCGAGACCATCCTCTTCCCCATCGTCCGGCCGTAACAGGCCCGTCGTACGCTGGCGCCCGAGGAGGTGGCATGGAGAACGCACTCATCGCGCTCGTGCCCTCGGCGGGGGTCGGCGTGCTGTTCTATCTCGTCATCAAGGCGATGATCGAAGGCGACCGCAGAGAACGCGCCGCGCATGCCCGTTGGGAGAAGGAGCACTCCGCGGATCAGCAGTAGGCGCGGCGGTTTTTTGAATATCTTGACCTGTCGGTTAGGGTGGCGGAATTGGCGGCGTACAAAGTCGGTCCACAATCCCGCCCTCACCTTTCAGGAGCAGATTCATGGCACAGCAGGTTCAGGTACTCCTCGTTGATGACATCGACGGCGGTAAGGCTGCGGAGACTGTTTCCTTTGCCCTCGACGGAGTCCAGTACGAGATCGACCTGTCCACCAAGAACGCCGCCAAGCTGCGCGACGCGTTCTCGAGCTGGGTCGGGAACGCGCGGCGTGCGGGTGGGCGGCGCAGTGCGGGCGGCCGCGCCCGTGGCTCGCGAAGCACCTCGGGCGACCTGACCGCGGTGCGTGAGTGGGGCCGCAAGAACGGCTTCACCGTCAGCGACCGCGGCCGCATCTCGGCCGAGCTCCAGGCGGCGTACAAGAAGGCCTCGCGCTGACCTAGCCGAGGTCCAAACCATCGGTGGGGACCCGCGGCCCGGCCCGGAAAAGGTCGGCCAGCGGGTCCTCGCGATTTGCCGCCAGCTCCAACGTCTCTTCGTAACGCTGCTGCCGCAATTTAGCCGGCTGTTCCAGCTCCTCCCAGGTTCTCGGGGCGGCTACGCACGGTGTTTGCCGACCACGGAGTGAATACGGAGAAATCGTCGTCTTGGCGGCGGTGTTCTGGCTCCAGTCCAACAGCACCTTCCCCGGCCGCAAGGTCTTCGTCATCCGGGAGACCACAAGCTTTGGCAGCTGGCCGACCATTTCTTCGGCCAGCGCTTTGGCATACGCCCGGATGATGCCGGCGTCCTGCTTGGCCGACACCGCGGCGTACAGCTGCATCCCTTTGCTGCCGCTCGTCACGGGGTGCGCGATGAGGCCGTCGGCCTCGAGCCGCTCGCGCACGGCGAAGGCGACCTCACAGCACTCGGCCAGTCCTGCGCCCGGTCCCGGGTCCAGGTCGACGACGAGCCGGTCGGGCTTGCGGACGGCACCCCGGGCGCCCACCGTCCACTGCGGGATGTGCAGCTCGAGCGCGGCCAGGTTGGCCAGCCAGATGAGCGTGGGCAGGTCGTCGACGAACGGGAACACGATGTGCTCGTGACTACCGCCCTGCTGCCCGGTGGCCTCGACGTCCTGGGTGCGGACCCAGGACGGCGTGCCCTGCGGCGTGTTCTTCTCGAAGAACGGCGTGGACTCGACGCCGTTCGGCCAGCGCTTGCGGGTGACCGGCCGTTCGCCGAGGTGCGGTAGCAGGACGGGCGCGATGCGGGCGTAGTAGTCGATCACCTCGCCCTTCGTCGTCCGGCTCTCGGGGTAGAGCACCTTGTCGAGGTTGCTCAGGGACAGCCGGCGCCCCCCGACCTCCACGGTCTGCTTGCCGGCCGCACTGCTCGAGGAACTGCTCGGGGAACTGCTCGGCGAGCTGCTGGGCATCTCACTCCCACCTGAGGTCGGCCGGGGCCAGGTCACGGCGCAGCCCCCGGTAGGTCGGCGCCCGCAGCCGGCTGGCCTCGGTCCGGCCGAGGTACTCCACCTCGACGACCACCTGCGGCTCGGTCCAGTGGCTGCCCTGCGCGTCCAGCCGGGGCAGGTCGCCGGCGAACGGTGCCGTCGGCCGGGCCAGC
>JBJMHS010000044.1:0-41914 GCA_045807245.1 Actinomycetales bacterium | reverse complement strand
GTCGGCCTCGTCGGCGAACCAACCGAGCATGACCGGCAGCAGCGTGCGTTGCATGGCCGCCCGGCGGCTCACCCCCTCGGTGAGCGCGGCGATGTGCCTCATGGCAGCACCTGGATCGCGGAAACCCAACGCGGACAAGCGTTCTCGAGCAGCCTCGGGGCTGAGCTTCGCGTCATCCGAGCTCAGCCGGGCCACGGCCGCGAGTAGCGGGCGGTAGAAGATCCCCTCGTGCAGCCGCCGCACCTCGCGGGCCTGCCGCTGCCACTGACCCTGCACGGAGTGCGCGGGGTTCGCCCGATGACCCATACTCCGGCCGAGCCATCGCAGGTCGTCCTCGCTCGTCGGCATGAGATGAGTGCGACGCAGCCGGTGCAGCTGCACGCGGTGCTCCAGGCAGCGCAAGACTCGGTACGCCGCATCGAGGCTGGCCGCGTCGTCCCGAGCCACGTAGCCACCGGCCGACAGAGCGGCCAGCGCATCCAATGTCGTTCTGCTGCGCAGAGACTCGTCGGTGCGGCCGTGGACCAGCTGGAGCAGCTGGACGCTGAACTCGACGTCGCGCAGTCCGCCCTTGCCGAGCTTGAGCTGGCGGTCCGCGTCGGCCGCCGGCACGTGCTCCTCCACCCGCCGGCGCATGGCCTGGACGTCGGCGACGAAGTCCTCGCGCTCGGTCGAGGACCAGACCAGCGAGCCGATGGCCTCGACGTACCGCTCCCCCAGGGCGACGTCGCCCGCGACCGGCCGCGCCTTGAGCAACGCCTGGAACTCCCACGTCTTGGCCCAGCGCTCGTAGTAGCTGACGTGGCTGGCCAAAGTGCGCACCAGGGAGCCGGCCTTGCCCTCCGGGCGCAACGCGGCGTCGACCGGCCACAGCGTCCCCTCGGCCGTCGACGCCGAACAGGCGCGCATCAACGAGGACGCGAGACGCGTCGCGGCATCCAGTGCCGTGACCTCATCGACGCCCTCGACCGGCTCGGCCACGAAGATCACGTCGACGTCGCTGACGTAGTTCAGCTCCTGACCACCGAGCTTGCCCATGCCGATGACGGCGAGGCGACAGAGCGCCTCCGACCCGGGATGCTCCGCCTCGGCGATAACGAGGGCGGCGCCCACGGCGGCGTCGGCGAGGTCGGCGAGCCGGCGGGCGATCTCCGGCAGGTCGGCTGCGGGGTCAGAGCTGTGCAGGTCGCGTCCGGCGAGAGCGAGCAGGCGGCGTCGGTAAGAACGGCGCAATGCGTCGTACGCCGAATGCCTATGTCCAGCAACGGAACTCGGGCTGCCAGCGCTTCCCCTTACCGCGTCGACGAGGTCGGCGCGCAGCTCGTCCACCGACGATGGACCGTCCGACTCAAGGGCCGTCCAGTCGTCGGGGTGCCGAGCCAGGTGGTCGCCGAGGGCGACGGACGCTCCGAGGACCGCCAACAGCCGGTCGCGGACGACCCCACCGGTACGCAGCAGGGCGCGCAGGCCCGCGGGGTCGGCTGCCCGCTCCTCGACGCCGGCCGCGTCCTCGCGCGCACCGAGGGCCGCGAGCGACTCCATCAGCCGGACCAGGCCGAGCAGCGCGCGGTCCGGGTCCGCCGTACTCGACAGCGCAGCCACCAAGCCGTCGTCGAACACGTCCTCGAGCGGGTCGGTCAAGCCCGCGAGCGCTGGGTCGTGCAGCAGGACGTCCGCCCGCGCGGGCTCACGGAAGCCGAGCCGGGCCAGCCGCCCGACGCGGGTCAGCTCTCGGCCGGACGGTGCGCTGGTCACAACCGGCCTACAGCACCGGCAGGTAGCGCTCCAGCTCGAACGGCGTGACCTGCGAGCGGTAGTCGAGCCACTCCGCGCGCTTGTTGCGGAGCACGAAGTCGAAGACATGCTCGCCGAGAGTCTCGGCGACGAGCTCGCTCTCCTCCATCCGCCTGATCGCGGACGAGAGGTTGGTCGGCAGCGGTTCGATACCCATCGCGCGGCGCTCGGAGTCGGTGAGGCCCCAGACGTCGTCCTCCGCCTCGTCCGGCAGGTCGTACGCCTCCTCGATCCCCTTGAGCCCGGCCGCCAGCATCACCGCGAAGGCGAGGTAGGGGTTGCAGGCCGAGTCGAGCGAGCGGAACTCGGCCCGCGTCGACTGGCCCTTGGCCGGCTTGTACATCGGGACGCGGACGAGGGCCGACCGGTTGTTGTGCCCCCAGCACACGTACGCCGGAGCCTCACCGCCGCCCCACAGCCGGGTGTAGGAGTTGACCCACTGGTTGGTGACTGCGGTGAGCTCACCCGCATGTCGCAGCAGCCCGGCGATGAAGTGCCGGCCGACTTTGCTCAGCTGGTAGCTCGCGCCGTTCTCGTGGAACGCATTCCGGTCGCCCTCGAACAGGCTGAGGTGGGTGTGCATGCCGGAGCCCGGGTGCTGCCGGAACGGCTTGGGCATGAACGTCGCGTAGACGCCCTGCTCGAGCGCGACCTCCTTGATCACCGTGCGGAACGTCATGATGTTGTCCGCCGTCGTCAGCGCGTCGGCATAGCGGAGGTCGATCTCGTTCTGGCCCGGCGCACCCTCATGGTGGCTGAACTCCACCGAGATGCCCATCGACTCGAGCATCGTGATCGCCGCGCGCCGGAAGTCGTGCGTCGTACCGTGCGGGACGTGGTCGAAGTAGCCGGCCTGGTCCACGGGGACCGGCGACTCGCCGGGCTGGAAGCCCTGCTTGACGACGAAGAACTCGATCTCCGGGTGGGTGTAGAAGGTGTAGCCCAGGTCCGCGGCCTTGGCGAGCGCCCGCTTCAGGACGTGGCGCGGGTCGGCCAGGCTCGGTGAGCCGTCGGGCAGGTGGATGTCGCAGAACATGCGCGCCGTACCGGGGTTCTCGCCGCGCCACGGGAGCACCTGGAAGGTCGAGGGGTCCGGCTTGGCGAGCATGTCCGACTCGTAGACCCGCGCGAAGCCTTCGATCGCGCTGCCGTCGAAGCCGATCCCTTCGGCGAAGGCGCCCTCGAGCTCGGCCGGCGCGACGGCCACCGACTTCAACGTGCCGAGCACGTCGGTGAACCAGAGCCGCACGAAGCGGATGTCGCGCTCCTCGATGGTGCGGAGCACGAACTCCTGCTGCCTGTCCATGGCGCACAGCCTGCCAGCCGGGTCCTCGCAGGGGGTAGCCGACCCGCGCCGAAGAGCCACGGCGTTGCAACGAACAGGTCAAGGCTTGTCCGGAGTCCGCACCCGGCTGCGCGGCGAGTAGGGGAATCTCTGTCAAACAGACAGTGCGCATGGCGACCGACTGGCTACGCTGCGCGGGCGATCGACGCCTTGGAGGGCACCACCCGTGAAGAACGCAACGCTCGGCCGGCTCGTTGCCGGCTCCGTCGCCCTGGCCGCAGTTCTGGCCGCCGCACCGTCAGCAGCGCTGGCCACCACCCACTCACTCGGCGCCGTGGCCGCGTCGGTGAACGGCAGCTTCACCCCGCTGACGCCGGCCCGGGTGCTCGACACCCGCAACGGCACCGGCGCGCCGAAGGCCAAGGTCGCCTCGCACGCGACCCTGTCGTTCGACGTGGCCGGGCAGGGCGGCGTACCGGCTACCGGCGTCTCGGCCGTTGTCCTCAACGTCACCGTCGTCGCGGGCTCGACCGGTGGCTACCTCACGGCCTTCCCGGGCGGGACCACCCGGCCGGTCGTCTCGAACCTCAACTTCGCTGCCGGTCAGACGGTGGCGAACCTGGTCACCGTCGCCGTCGGCGGCACGGGCCAGGTCTCGCTGTACAACGGTGGCGGCGCCGGGGTGGACGTGATCGCCGACGTGTCCGGCTACTACCAGAACGGCATCGTCTCCGACTCCGGCGCCTTCGTCTCGCTGGCACCGGCCCGCGTCCTGGACACCCGCAACGGCACGGGGGCACCCACGGCGGCCGTCGGCGCGGGGCAGAGCCTCACCCTCCAGGTCTCGGGCGCGGGCGGCGTACCGGGCAGTGGCGCCGGCGCGGTCGTCATGAACGTCACCGCGACGTCGGCCACGAGGACCGGCTACATCACGGTCTACCCGCAGGGAGCGGCTCGGCCGACCGCCTCGAACCTCAACTTCACCGCGGGCCGGACCGTGCCGAACCTCGTCACCGTCGGCCTCAGTGGCAGTGGCAAAGTAACGCTCTTCAACGGCTCCAACGGCACGGTGAACCTCATCGCCGACGTGGCCGGCTACTACCTCAGCGGCACCGCCACCAAGGGCGGCACCTTCACGGCGATCCAGCCGACGCGCCTGCTCGACACGCGCGTCGTCGGCAAGGGCACGCCGTCGTCGACGGCGGTCCCGGCGCGGATGGACGTCGGCCTGCAGATCACCGACGGTGTCGCGGTCCCGCTGACCAACGTGTCTGCGGTCGTCACCAACATCACGGCCACCGCTGAGACGCGCTCCGGGTATGTCACGGCGTACCCGACCGACCCCACCCGGCCCACGGTGTCGAACCTGAACCACACCGCGGCCCAGACGATCGCCAACGCGGCGATCATCCAGCCGGGCCTGTGTGGCAAGGCCACCCTCTACAACGGCTCGAACGGGTCGACCCACCTGCTCGCCGACGTGTCGGGCTACTTCCTCACCAAGGTCGCGGTCGGCCCGGGCGCCAAGACCGCCAAGGCCTGGGGTGAAAACACCCTCGGCGAGCTCGGCGTCGGCACGATCACGAGCACCAAGACGCCCGTCGCGATGCCGCCGTTCCTGCGGGACCTGAAGAGCATCGACGGCGACGGCCTGGCCGTGAGCAACGACGGCAACGTCTGGGGCTGGGGCCCGGAGGAGCTGGTGCAGCTCTACGGCCAGAGCCAGCCGACCGACGTCGGCTTCGGCAACTGCAGCATCCCGGTGCGGATCACCGACGGTCTGTCCGCCACGGTCACTGCGGTGGCCGGCTCGCCGTCCGACGCCTACGCGCTCGATGCCGCCGGTGACGTGTGGTCGTGGGGTCTGAACGACCAGGGCCAGCTCGGCAACGGCGGTACGACGGACAACTTCCACCCGGCGAAGGTGCCCGGCCTGACCACGAGCCACGCAGCGGTGGCGATCGGGGCCGGTCTGGCCGCCCTCGACGACGGCACCGTCTTCGCCTGGGGCGACAACAGCCAGAACCAGCTGGGCGACGCCGCGCTCGGCAGCAGCTTCAGCCCCACGCCGGTCCAGGTCACGGGCCTGTCCGGCATCGTGTCGGTCGCGCAGAACGGTGACACCAGCTACGCGCTCGACGGGACCGGCAACGTCTGGGCCTGGGGATCCAACGACAACGGCGCCCTCGGTCAGGGCACCGGCGTCACGAGCAGCTCGACCCCGGCCAAGGTCATCGGTGTCGGTGGCACCGGCTTCCTGAACGCGACCGCGATCTCCGGCGGCGCGGCGGTGCTTGCCGACGGCAGCATCGCGACGTGGGGCAGCGACAACCACGGCCAGCTGGGTGACGGCGCGATCACCGGTCACTCGAACACGCCGAAGGCCGTCGCGCCTCCGTCGGGCCAGACGTTCACCAAGGTGGCCGCCGGCGGCGACGTCGACGTCGCGCTGGTCAGCGACGGCTCGGTCTGGGTGTGGGGCGCCGCGAAGGCGAACGGCCAGAACGCGGACAGCGGTACGCCGGGCGAGATGCTGCCCGCGGCGACGGGCGCGCTCGGCGTCGGTGCCGGGGTGAGCGCCGCCTTCGTCATCGTCCCCTGACCGTCCCGGGAGCCCCCCGCTTCCGTGCCCTCCGAAAGCCGGTTTGCCCTCCGAAAGCCGCTCGGGCCGCCCCGAAAGGGGCCGCCGGGCGGCTTTCGGAGGGCAAAGCGGCTTTCCAGGGGCACCCAAGCTCGGGGTGGGGATGCCGGTACGACGGGTGCGCCGGGTACCGTCCAGCCGTGCTGGAGTCGTCGTTCTTCACCCCGGTGGACCCGGACGGCGGCGCCTGGGAGGCCACAGCCGCCTGCGCCGGCCCATGGTCGGAGCACCTGCAGCACGGCGGCCCGCCCTCCGCGCTCCTGGTACGGCAGGCCGAGCTCCAGGCGCGCGCCACGCGGGACGACCTCGCGTCGTACCGGGTCGCCGTCGACTTCCTCGGCCCGGTGCCGGTGGGTCCCCTCGAGGTGCGCGCCCGCGTCGTCCGCAGCGGGCGCTCGGTGGTGCTGGTCGACAGCGAGCTGAGCGTCGCGGGCCGGACCTGCCTGCACTCTCGCACCTGGCTGATCCGGACCTCGCTGGCCGAGCCGACGCCCGCCGTCCACGGTGACGACCCCCCTGTGCCCGGCCCGCACGAGACCACGGCCGTGGCCACTTGGGACTTCCCATACGCGAGGCACATGGAGTGGCGGCCGGTGGTCGGCGGCGGCTACGACCCTGGGCCGGCCTCGGTGTGGGGTCGGCCGCGCGTGCCGCTGGTTGCACCCGAGGCCGACCAGAGCCCGATGACCGGCCTGCAGCGGGCCGCCCTGCTGGGCGACTCCGGCAGTGGGGTGTCCTCTGAGCTGGTCTGGGACGACTGGTCGTTCCTGAACATCGACCTCGACCTGCACCTGCTGCGACAGCCCGTGACCGAGTGGCTCATGCTCGATGCGCGGACCCGGCTCGGCGCGGACGGCACGGGTCTGGCCAGCTCCACCCTGCGCGATGAGGCGGGCGTCGTCGGGACGGGCAACCAGACCCTGGTCATCAGTCCGCGGTCGTAGCCGACGCCTAGGCTGGGGGCATGCCGCAGCTGCGCCTCGCGCTGGCCCAGGTCGACGCCACCATGGGCGACCTGGCCGGGAACGCGCGGCTGGTCCGCAGCTGGTCGGCCCGGGCCCGGGAGGCCGGCGCCCACCTCGTGGCCTTCCCCGAGACCTTCCTCAACGGCTACCCGGTCGAGGACCTCGCGTTGCGCGGCTCGTTCGTCGACGCCTCCGTCGCGACGCTGCATCGGCTGGCCGCCGACCTGCAGGCCGACGGGCTCGGGGACCTGCCCGTCGTCGTCGGCTACGTCGACCGAGCTCACGGCCTCGACGCCGACCTGGCCGAGCTGACCGAGGAGGGCGAGCACAGCGAGGACGGCAACACCGGTGTCCCCAAGGGGATGCCGCAGAACTGCGCCGCTGTCCTGTACGGCGGACAGGTCGCCGCGCGCTACGCGAAGCACCACCTGCCCAACTACGGGGTCTTCGACGAGTTCCGCATCTTCGTGCCCGGGCACGAGCTGACCGTCGTACGGGTCCTGGGCATCGACGTCGCGCTCGCCATCTGCGAAGACCTCTGGCAGGACGGCGGTCCGGTCGCGAAGGCGCGGGCCGCCGGGGCCGAGCTGCTCCTGGTGATCAACGGCTCGCCGTACGAGCGGCACAAGGACGACACCCGGCTGGCCCTGGCCGCGCGGCGCGCCGACGAGGCGGGCTGCACCCTCGCCTACGTGAACATGGTCGGCGGCCAGGACGAGCTCGTGTTCGACGGCGACTCGGTCGTGGTGAACGTCCGCGGCGACGTGCTGGCCCGGGCGCCGCAGTTCCGCGAGCACCTGCTGGTCGCCGACCTGGACCTCAAGACCTCCACCGTCGACCAGGTCTCGCCACCACCCGGCGTCCGGCATGTGACCATCAGCGAGACCGAGCTCGCGCCGTACCCTCCCCTGCCCGCCGCGGTCTCCAGCCCGCTCGACGACATCGGCGAGGTCTACGAGGCGCTGTGCCTCGGGCTCGGTGACTACGTGCGCAAGAACGGGTTTCGCACCGTCGCCCTGGGCCTTTCCGGCGGCATCGACTCGGCCCTCGTGGCCACCCTGGCCGCAGACGCCATCAGCGGGCGCAACGTCGTCGGTGTCTCGATGCCCAGCTCGTACTCCAGCGAGCACAGCCGCGACGACGCCGCCGAGCTGGCCCGGCGCCTCGGCGCGGACTACCGGGTGCAGCCGATCGCGCCGATGGTCCGGGCGTTCCTCGACCAGCTCGGGTTCACCGGTGTCGCCGAGGAGAACCTCCAGGCCCGCGTCCGCGGCATCATCCTCATGGGCCTGTCCAACGCCGAGGGGCACCTCGTGCTCGCGACCAGCAACAAGAGCGAGCTCGCCGTCGGCTACTCCACCCTGTACGGCGACAGCGTGGGCGGGTTCGTCCCGCTCAAGGACGTCGAGAAGTCGCTCGTCTGGCAGCTCGCCCGCTGGCGCAACGCCCAGGCGCTGCGGCGCGGCCAGGTCGAGCCGATCCCCGAGAGCTCGATCGTCAAACCTCCCTCGGCCGAGCTGCGACCGGGCCAGACCGACCAGGACACCCTGCCCGAGTACGACGTCCTCGACCCGGTCCTGGAGGCGTACGTCGAGCGCGCCATGGGCCGCACCGAGCTCATCGCGGCCGGGTACGACGCGGCCGTGGTCGACCACGTCGTCACCATGGTCGACCGCGCGGAGTGGAAGCGGCGGCAGTTCGCTCCCGGCACCAAGATCTCGGCTCTGGCGTTCGGCCGGGACCGCCGCCTACCGGTGACCAGCCGGTGGCGGGAGCATGAGTCCTGACGGTGCCTCAGGGCTCGTCACAGGCTCGTGACGGGACCACACATGGAGTCCGGAGGTGGGCAATGACCCAAAGAGACCCGAGCGCGCTGTCGCCCGAGCAGCCCTCGCCGTACGGATCGGGTCCCCTGCCGGGCGCCGGCGTCGGGCCGCACCGGCGGCGGGTCCGGATCCCGCAGCTGCGCGAGATGAAGGAGCGCGGCGAGAGATGGGCGATGCTCACGGCGTACGAGCAGTACGCCGCGGAGATCTTCGACGAGGCCGGCATCCCGGTGCTGCTGGTCGGTGACTCGGCCGGCAACAACGTCTTCGGCTACGAGACGACCATCCCCGTCACGGTCGACCAGATGGTCATGCTCATCGGCGCCGTCTCCCGCAGCGTCCAACACGCCCTGGTCGTCGGCGACCTGCCCTTCGGGTCCTACCAGGCCGGGCCGCAGCAGGCGCTCGAGACGGCCACCCGGTTCATGAAGGAGGGCGGCGCGCACGCGGTGAAGCTCGAGGGCGGCAAGCGGGTCGTGCCTCAGGTCGAGGCGCTCGTGCAGGCCGGCATCCCGGTGATGGCGCATGTGGGCTTCACCCCGCAGAGCGAGCACACCCTCGGCGGCTACCGGGTCCAGGGGCGTGGGGACCAGGCCAACCGCCTGGTCGACGACGCATGCGCCCTGGAGAGGGCCGGGGCCTTCGCGCTGGTGATGGAGATGGTGCCGGCGGAGGTCGCGTCCCACGTGACCGAGGTGCTGAGGATCCCGACCATCGGCATCGGGGCCGGACCGTACTGCGACGCGCAGGTCCTGGTCTGGCAGGACATGGCCGGTCTGCGCGGGGGCAAGATGGCCAAGTTCGTCAAGCAGTACGCCGACCTGCGCGGCGTCCTGCTCGACGCCGCGAAGGCGTACGCCGCGGACGTGGGGTCCGGGACGTTCCCGACGAAGGAGCAGAGCTTCGAGTGAGTGACCTGACGGTCGGCTATGCCGCGATGCTGGAGCAGTTCCACCCGGCCGAGGCGGTGGAGCTGACGGCGTACGCCGAGCAGCACGGGTTCTCCGGCTGTATGGCCGCCGACCACTTCCAGCCGTGGGTGCCGCAGCAGGGCAACGCCTCGTTCGTGTGGAACGTCCTGACCGCGGTCGGCGAGCGTACGACGGGTGACATGGGCCCGGGTGTGACCTGCCCGTCGTTCCGGTTCCACCCGGCGATCGTGGCCCAGGCCGCGGCGACGCTGGAGGCGATGTACCCGGGCCGGTCGTGGCTGGGGGTGGGCTCGGGTGAGGCGCTGAACGAGCACGTGATCGCCGGCTACTGGCCGGAGGCGGGCGAGCGCTCGTTGCGGATGTTCGAGGCGGTGGAGCTGATCAAGAAGCTGTTCGACGCCTCGGTCGCCGGCAAGGAGGTCAAGCACCGCGGCCAGTTCTTCACGATGGAGACGACCCGGCTGTGGACCATGCCGGAGACCCCGCCCCCGGTGCTGGTCGCGACCGCCGGCCCGGTCAACGCCAAGCGGACCGGCAAGCTGGCCGACGGCATCATCACCGTCGGCGCGCCGCTGGAGAAGATCTCCGGGCTGTTCGACAAGTTCGCCGAGGGCGCCCGTGAGGCCGGCAAGGACCCGGACGCGATGCCGCGGATCCTGCAGCTGCACATGTCCTGGGCGGCCACGGACGAGGAGGCCCTGGCCAACGCGGTGACCGAGTGGCCCAACGGCGGCATGAAGTTCCCCAAGGCCGACATCCGCTCCCCCCACGACTTCGCCGCGATGGCCGCCTTGGTGCGGGCCGAGGACTTCGAGGGCCGGATGGTGATCTCGGCCGACCCGGACGAGCACCGGGCGTACATCCAGCGCTTCGTCGACCTCGGCTTCGACCGCATCTACCTGCACAACGTCGGGCGCAACCAGCGCGACTGGATACAGGTCTTCGGCCGCGACGTACTACCCAAGCTCAGCCGATAACCACGTCGGCCAGCCATCCGCAGCACTACTCATGGACTAGTCACGCACTCGTTCGGCGCAAGTCTTTGAAGGACCGCCTCACGCCTGCCGAAACGTCCCTTATGGATGGCGAGCTGGTGTGGCGGCTGCGCACTGCTTTGCGCCAAAGCGGATGGTGGTCCAGCGCACAGACCGTGGGCGAGGCGGTACGGCGTACCGAACGTGCCGGTGGGCTGCTCGTCGTCGGTACGCCGGAGGTCGAGCCCTGGCACCTGACCGCTCATCTGGACGACGAGGCCCGGCTGACGGGTCAGCAGCAGCTACGGCCCACGCTGGTGCGTTACGCGCCCCCGGCGGGCGCCGCCCCGCATCTCGCGGTGGGGCTGCGCCGGCTGGAGCAGGCGGCGCCCGGCGAGACGGTCCTCATCATCGCGCCCGAAGTGGCGCCGGAGCGGCTGCTGGACCGGGTGGAGCGGGCCAAGCAGGTCGGCGCGACCGTGCTGTCCGTCGACGGCGGCGACCCCCAGCTGGACGACCTCGTGCACGAGCGAATGTCGGTCACTCCGACCGACCTGCTCGCCCCGCAAGGTGTCGAGTTCTCGTTCGACCTGGCCCAGCATCTGGTCAGCACGGCGGCCGGTGCCCGCACCCCCAACGGCCGCTACGGCGTCCTGCGCACCCTCATCCGCGCCTGAGGCCTCGGCTTCCCGGCTTCCGCTCGTTCAGTGGGAGCTGCGGTTCTCCCACTCCTTGTCCTCGCGGTCCCACTTCTCGGTGCGCTCGCGCGCGATCTCGAGCGCCCGGGCGGCATCCTCCTTGGAGCTGTAGGGCCCCAGGACGTCGCGGTTGGGTCCGTGGTCGTCGTCCGGCTCGACCTGCCCGGTCTTGACGTTGTACCACCAGCGTTCGGTGCCCTCAGCCATGCGGTGATTCTCGCCCGGACACCGTCGCCAGCACCAGCCGGAAGCCCCGTGCCAGCGCAACTCCTAGACTCCCAGCCATGCCCGTGACCTTCGGCAGCGTCGCACCCGGCGTGGTGTCCCCGCGACGGCCGGTGCCGGCGTCGATCGCGCGGCCCGAGTACGTCGACCGGCCGGCCCCCGCGGCGTACACCGGGCCGGAGGTGAAGGACGCCGGGACGATCGAGCGGATGCGCGTCGCCGGACGGATCGCCGCGCAGGCCATGGCCGCTGCCGCCGAGGTCATCGCACCCGGTGTCACCACCGACCAGATCGACCGAGTCGGCCATGAGTTCCTGCTCGACCACGGCGCCTACCCCTCCACGCTCGGCTACAAGGGCTTCCCGAAGTCCCTGTGCACGAGCGTCAACGAGGTCATCTGCCATGGCATCCCGGACGACCGGCCGCTCGAGGACGGCGACATCGTGAACATCGACATCACGGCGTACGTCGACGGCGTGCACGGCGACACGGACGCGACGTACCTCGTGGGTGACGTCGACGAGGAGTCCCGCCTGCTCGTCGAGCGCACCCGTGAGGCGTTGAACCGGGCCATCAAGGCAGTGCGTCCCGGTCGCGAGATGAATGTCATCGGCCGGGTGATCGAGTCTTACGCGAAGCGGTTCGGCTACGGCGTGGTGCGCGACTTCACCGGTCACGGCATCGGTACGGCCTTCCACTCCGGGCTGATCGTTCCGCATTATGACGCGGCGCCCGCGTACAGCACGGCGATCCAGGAGGGCATGACCTTCACGATCGAGCCGATGCTCAACCTCGGCACCGAGACCTGGGACATGTGGGACGACGGGTGGACCGTCGTCACCAAGGACCGGCGCCGCTCCGCCCAGTTCGAGCACACGCTGCTCGTCACCAGCGACGGAGCCGAGGTCCTGACGTTGCCCTAGCGCGCCACCGCTCGACCAGACGTACGGACGATGCACGACCGGCACCCTGACCAAGAGACGAGGAACCCCCATGGACCAGGAGATCGGGTTCGGCATCGACATCGGCGGCAGCGGCATCAAGGGCGCCCCGGTCAACCTGCAGACCGGCGAGCTGATCGCCGAGCGGCTCAAGATCGCGACGCCCCAGCCGTCCACCCCGGACGCGGTCGCGGACGTCGTGGCCGAGATCGTCGAGCGCTTCAAGGACAAGGCCGGCGACGACCGGCCGGTCGGCGTGACGGTGCCGGCGGTCGTGAAGTCGGGGGTCGTCCGCACCGCGGCCAACATCGACCACAGCTGGATCGGGGCGAACGGTCAGAGCCTGCTGGTCGAGCATGTCGGGCGGCCGGTGCACCTGGTCAACGACGCGGATGCGGCCGGGGTGGCCGAGGCGCGTTACGGCGCCGCGCGCGCGACCAAGGGCCTGGTCTTCATCGCCACGCTCGGCACCGGCATCGGCACGGCCTTGCTGTACGACGGGACCCTCGTGCCCAACTCCGAGCTGGGCCACCTGGAGATCGACGGGTACGACGCGGAGAAGCGCGCGGCCTCCAGTATCAAGGACAAGGAAGGGCTGACCTACGAGCAGTGGGCCGAGCGCCTCCAGGTCTACTTCAGCCGGGTCGAGGACCTGCTCTGGCCGGACCTGATCGTGGTGGGCGGCGGGGTCAGCCGCAAGGCCGACAGGTTCCTGCCGCTGCTGCACCTGCGCGCCCCGATCGTCGCGGCCCAGCTGCAGAACAGCGCCGGCATCGTCGGCGCGGCGCGGCTGGCCCACGAGCGCCAGCTCTGACCCAGCTCCTCACGCTGCAACCTGTCAGCACCACGACGGCGTATTCGTCGTCGAGGTGCTGACACTCGACGTACCGGGTCAGCCCGCGTCGGCTGGGGCGCGGACAAAGAAGGGTGCGCGCCAGGTCTCCTGGTCCTCGCCGTCGATCTCCAGGCGCCAGACGTACCCACCTGGGGCCAGGGGCAGGCCCGGCGCGATCGTGAAGGTCAGGGCCATGTCGAGCGGCATGCCGCGCGGGACTCCGGGCGGGCGGCCGGTCTCGAACTGGGTCTGGATCTGCAGCTCTCCCCCGTCCGGGCCTTGGGGCAGCACCGGCCGGCCGTCCTCGTCGATCAGGGTGAGCAGGGCGTTGTGCGTCTCGTTGGCCTCGTCCCACGGCACCTTGATGAACACCACGACGGCTTGCGGCGGCAGGGGTGTCGAGGTGACGGTCCACCCCAGGCCGAGTGCGTGCACCTTGCCCTCCGGGCTGCGTTGCGCCGCGTCGGCGAGCAGGATGTGCGCTTCCATGCCCGGAGTGTGCCTCACCCGTCCGGTCGTTCGCTGTGCGGCTCCCCCTCAGGCTCGTGGCCACGCCCCCGAGCGAACAGCTCGGCCCACAGCTGCTGCCGTTCACGCTGCACGTCGCGGGGCTGCACGTCGCCGGTCGGAGTCCCGCCGGCGTCCAGCTCGCGCAGCCGTCGCTGGATCCGGTCGGTCGCCCAGGCGGCGTACGGCCGGGGCCGCCCGCGGCGCAGAGCCAGGAACACGGTGAAGAACGCGGTCCACGGAACGGCGATGACCAGGACCCACGCGAGTGGCTTCATAGCGATGACGTTCGCATGCCGGCCTGGATAGGTTGTCAGGGCCATGATGCTTTCGACCCAGGGGCTCTCGAAGAGCTACGGCGCCGTCATTGCACTCGACGGGCTCAGCGTCGACCTCGAGCCCGGCATCGTCGGCCTGGTGGGCGCCAACGGGGCCGGCAAGTCGACGCTGATCAAGATCCTGCTCGGGCTGCTGCCGGCGACGTCCGGGCGGGCCAGCGTGCTGGACCTCGACGTCGCCACGGACGGCTCCTCGATCCGGCAGCGGGTCGGCTACATGCCGGAGCACGACTGCCTGCCGCCCGACGTGTCGGCGACCGAGCTCGTGCTGCACCTGGCTCGCATGTCCGGCCTGCCGATGGCAGCCGCCCGGCAGCGGACTGCGGACACCCTGCGGCACGTGGGGCTCTACGAGGAGCGGTACCGCAGCATCGGTGGTTACTCGACCGGCATGAAGCAGCGGGTCAAGCTCGCCCAGGCGCTGGTGCACGACCCCGGCATGGTGATGCTCGACGAGCCCACCAACGGGCTCGACCCGCAGGGTCGCGACCAGATGCTCGCGCTACTGCGCCGGGTCGGCACCGACTTCGGCATCCCGATGCTCGTGACGTCGCACCTGCTCGGCGAGCTCGAGCAGATCTGCGACCACGTGGTCGTGATCGACGGCGGCCGGCTGCTGCGGTCGTCGTCGACCGCGGACGTGACGTCGGCCAGCCGGGTCATCGCCGTCGAGGTCGACGGCTCGGTCGAAGAGCTGGCCGGTGCGCTCGTCCGCGCCGGCCTGCAGGTGCATCCGGCCGGCCGCCAGGTCGAGGTCGAGCTGGTCGACGACACGACGTACGACGTGGTGCGCGACGCCGTGGTGACGTTGGGGCTGGGGCTGCGACGGATGGAGCGGCGCCGGCACCGGATGGCGGAGATCTTCCGCGCCGACCCGTCGCTGGAGGAGAGGGTGGACGATGTCGCCGCCACCTGAGGCCGGAGTCATCCACGACATCGGCTTCCGCCACTACGAGGGGCCGCGGCTCGGACGCGGCTACCTGCTCCGGTCGCTGTACGTCGAGAGCCTCAAGGGCGCGTACGGCCTCGGCCGCTCCGCCAAGTCCAAGGTCATGCCCGCGATCCTCTTGGCGGCGATGGTCCTGCCCGCGCTGATCATCGCGCTGGTGGCCGGGCTGACCAACGCCGACAAGCTGCCGCTGGAGTACACGGCGTACGCCATCGACCTCGGGACCGCGGTATCGGTGTTCGTCGCGTCGCAGTCGCCGGCGCTCGTGTCACGCGACCTGCGCTTCAAGGTGATGCCGCTCTACCTGTCCCGCCCGCTCAGCCGCGGCGACTACGTCCTGGCCAAGTACGCCGCCATGGCGAGCGCGCTGTTCGTCCTCATGGGGCTGCCCCTCGTCGTGCTGTACGCCGGTGCGCTGCTCGGCAAGCTGCCGTTCTGGGACCAGACCCGCGGTGTCCTGTCCGGCTTCGTCGGCGTGGCGCTGTTTTCTCTGCTCCTCGCGGGGTACGGCCTGGTGATCGCCTCCATCACACCGCGACGTGGGTTCGGGATCGCGGCGATCATCGCCGTCCTCATCGTGGTCGGGCTGGTCGGGGCCATCCTGCAAGGCATCTCCGTCGACACGCACCACGAGACGCTGGCCGGCTACCTCGGTCTGATCGCACCGTTCCCGCTGGTCGACGGCGTTCAGGTGTGGATCTTCGGCTCGACCTCCAACGCGCCGCAGGGACCGCCCGGACATCTCGGCGGTGTCGTCTTCCTGCTCGTGACGTTGGCCGAGATCGCGGCTGCCTACGTCGTGCTGCAGCTGCGCTACCGCAGGGTCTCGGCATCGTGAGCGCCCCGCGCGCGACGACCTCGCTCGTCCTCGACGGCGTCAGCCGCTGGTACGGCAACGTGGTCGCGGTCAACGACGTCACGATGGAGATCGGTCCTGGGATCACCGGCCTGCTCGGCCCGAACGGCGCCGGCAAGTCGACCTTGATCCACCTGATGAGCGGGTTCCTCGCACCCTCGTCCGGCACGGTGACGCTCAGCGGGGAACCCACCTGGCACAACGAGCAGATCTACCGCCGGATCGGCCTCGTGCCCGAACGGGAGGCGATGTACGACGGCTTGTCCGGGTGGGACTTCGTGCTGGCCAACGCCAAGCTGCAGCAGGTCCCGGACCCCGCCGCAGCCGCGGCCAGGGCCATCGCGACGGTGGAGATGGAGCCGGCGCAGGAACGCGACATCACGACGTACTCCAAGGGCATGAAGCAGCGCATCAAGATGGCGACGGCGCTGGTGCACGACCCGGACGTGCTGCTGCTCGACGAGCCGTTCAACGGGATGGACCCGCGCCAGCGGCTGCAGCTGATGGACCTGCTGCACGCCCTCGGCGACGAGGGCCGCGTCGTGCTGTTCAGCTCGCACATCCTGGAGGAGGTCGAGCAGATCGCCGCCAACATCGAGGTGATGGTGGCAGGCCGGCATGCCGCGTCCGGCGACTTCCGGGAGATCCGGCGGCTGATGACCGAGCGGCCCCATCAGTACACGCTCCGGTCCAGCGACGACCGCTCGCTGGCGGCGGCACTCATCACCGATGCCTCGACCTCCGGCGTGGAGCTGCGCGCTGACGCGCTGCACGTCCAGGCGACCGACTACGCCCAGTTCGCGCGGCGGCTGCCCGTGCTGGCCCAGACCCACGCCGTACGGCTCTTCGAGGTCTCGCCGGCCGACGAGTCGCTGGAGAGCGTCTTCGCCTACCTGGTGTCCCGATGAACGCCACCGTCGTCCGGCTGACCTGGCGGGCCCTGCTCGGGCGACGGCGGGCCCTCCTGCTGCTCGCGCTGCCGGTGATCCTGCTGCTGCTCGCCGTCGTGGTGCGGCTGGCCCACGGCCAGGACACCGAGGCTGCCGCCGGGCTGCTCGGTGCGTTCGCGCTCGGCTTCCTGGTGCCCCTGATCTGCCTGATCGCGGGCACCGGGGCGATCGGGCCGGAGATCGACGACGGGTCCATCGTCTACCTGCTGGCCAAGCCGCTGAGCCGCCCGTCGATCGTGCACAGCAAGCTGGGCGTGGCGATCATCGTCGCCACGCTCTTCGGCGCCGTACCCACCTTCGTCGCGGGGCTGATCACCGCCGGTGGCCGGTCCAACCTCGCCCTCGCGTACGGGCTGGGCGCGCTCGTGGCCGGGATCGCCTACAGCGCGCTCTTCCTCCTGCTCGCCGTGCTGACCCGCAACGCCGTCGTCGTCGGGCTGATCTACGCCCTGTTGTGGGAGTCGGTCGTCGGTGGCTACGTCCCTGGGGCGCAGGCGCTGAGCATCCAGCAGTGGTCACTCGCCCTGACCGAGAAGGTGATCGGGTCGGCCTCGCTCGATCTCAACATCGACGCTGCCGTGGGCCTGCCGACCGGGCTGGTGCTGCTCGTCGTGGTGTCCGTCGGCGCCACCGTGTATGCCGGGCAGCGCCTGCGCAGCCTGCGGTTCACGCACGAGCAGTAGTGGTGACCGTTCGGAGTATCCAGATCACGCAAAGTGTCAAGACATCACACCCCAAACGCCTGCGGTGACTGTCCGTGACTCCTACACTCTGAGCACGGCCCAGGCTCCGGGCCGCCGTCTGGTGGGGGTTTTCGTTGCCCGGTTCGCTGGTCTCTCGCGTCTTCAGCCTGCTGCGCCACGGCGTTCTCGTGGCCCTGGCGGTGCCCACTGCCGTGTTCGCGCTCGCCCCTGCTCCGGTCACGAGCGCCAGCCCGGACCACGCCGCGGTCCGCTCGGCGGACTCCTCCCCGGCCTTGGCGACCGGCTCGTCGCTGCGCTCCCCCGCCGACGCGCTCCCCGGTCCGATCCCGGTGCGGTTCGGCGCGGTCACCCGGACCCCGAAGGCGTCGTGGATACCGGCCGACGGCCAGGTCAACGCGCTCGCGACCGACGGCACCTACGTCTACCTCGGCGGGACGTTCACCTCCCTGACCAACCCGGCGAACGGTCAGCTGCAGACGCACGCCGGGCTGGCCCGCATCAACCTCGCCACCGGTGTCGCTGACAGCACCTGGAACCCCGCCGTCGTCGGGCAGGTCGACGCGCTGGCCTACCGGTCGAGCGGCGGGACGCTCTTCGTCGGTGGCCTCTTCTCGGCGGTCAACGGTGCCACCCGGGCCAACCTGGCCGCGGTCTCCATTTCCGGAGGTGGGGCGCTCAGCTCGTTCAACCCGGCCCCCGACGACGAGGTGCGCGCCCTCTTGCTCGACGGCACCAAGCTCGTCGTCGGCGGCCTGTTCACCACCATCGCCGGCGACAGCCAGCACCGGCTGGCCCGGCTCGACGCCACGAGCGGCGCGAACGACAGCGGCTTCACGCCGAACGTCAGTGGCGGCGGTGTGTTCGCCGTCGTGCGGCCGCCGGGCTCCAGCGCGTACGCCATCGGCGGCGGGTTCACGTTGATCAACAACGTGGGGCACACGTTCATCGGCCAGGTCAGCGCCAGCTCGGGGACAGGGCTGTCATGGGCGCCGTCGACGGTCTGCCCGCCCGGCGTGAAGTGCCAGGCGCTGAGCCTGGACGCCAACGGCACGACGCTCTTCGCCGCGATTGCCGGCCCGGGTGGCCAGACCGCGGCGTACGACCTGGCGAGCGGTCAGCGCCAGTGGGTGGTCGCGTCGGACGGCAACTCGCAGGCGGTCGCCCTGTACGGCGGCGAGCTGTACGTCGGTGGCCACTTCAACGTGTCCTTCGGGGGGCAGCTGAGGCGCACGCTCGCGGCGGTCGACCCACGGACCGGTGCGCTGGACCCCGGCTTCCGGCCCTCGGCGCAGTCGACCTTCCCCGGCACCGAGGCCCTGCTGGCGACGCCGTTCGGGCTGGTCGCCGGTGGTGCCCAGCTGGCGATCGACGGTACGGCGCAGTCCCGGCTCGCGATCTTCCCTCGGAGCGGCGCGTCGGGCCCGGCACAGAACGTCCCGGCCGGTCCGGGTCCTGGCCTGGCCGTGCGGCGGCCGCTCAGCAGCATGCGCTGAGGGTTCTGCCCTCGGCGGTGACCTCGCGACAGGCCATCGTGCGTGGGCGTGCGGCGTGGGTCAGCGGGCCAGCGCGTCGTGCATCGCGCGCAGATGCTCCGGCGTGGAGCCACAGCAGGCGCCGATGAGGTCGATGCCCGCGTCGTGCAGGTGGATCGCATGGTCGGCCAGCTGCTCCGGTGGCGCGTCGTACTCGAAGTGGTCCCCGACCAGCTGCGGCAGTCCGGCGTTGGACTGGGCGATGAGCAGCAGCCCTTCGGGCCGGGCGGCCACGAGCTCGGCCGCGATGGCCTCCATCTCCTCCGGCCCGCGCCCGCAGTTGGCGCCGACGGCGTCCACGCCCAGCGCAGCGAGGTGCTCGACCGCCTGGCGGGGGGACACGCCCATCATCGAGTGCAGGTTCGTGTCGAAGCTCAACGTCGCGATGAGGGGAAGGGCGGGCGCCTCCTGCCGGGCCGCCGTCACCGCGGCCTCGACCTCGTTCAGGTCGCTCATCGTCTCGATCAGCACGACGTCGATGCCTCCGCGGACCAGTGCCCGGAGCTGCTCCGCGAAGACATCCCGGGCCTGCTCGACCGTCATGGTGCCCATGGGCTCGAGCAGCTCACCGGTCGGGCCGAGGTCGCCGGCGACGTAGACGTCGTGAGCATCGGCGACACCGCGGGCGATCTGCGCGGCGGCGACGTTCAGCTCCTCCACGCGGTCGCCCGCGCCCTGGAGGTCGAGGCGCGGACGGGTGCCGCCGAACGTGTTGGTGGTCAGGAAGGTCGCGCCGGCCGCGGCGTACCGCTCGTGGATCTCGCGGACCTGCTCGGGGCGCTCGACGTTCCACAGCTCGCCGGCTGCGCCGTCCTCGAGGCCCGAGTCCTGCAGCAGTGTGCCCATGCCGCCGTCGAACATGACGACCTCACGGTCCTGCAGCAGTGCAGCCAGACGGTTCCCGGTCACCCGGACGATGCTACTTGGGGCCGGATCGCCAACTGGGACAAGGGCGGCAGCGCCACGCCGAGGGAGCGCACCGCCGCGGTCGCCGCGTTGACGACCGCGACGCGCCCCTCGGCGTCCAGGGCGAACAGCAAGGACGAGTCGGGCGCCCAGGCAGCGGCGCCTTCGGCCAGCTCCCGGTTGAGGTCCAGGTGCACCAAGCGGGAGCGCCCGTTCTCGAGGTCGAACAGCCTGAGGCCGATCCTCCCGTCCGGCAGCTGGTCCGGCACCGCTGCCGTCCGGCCGTCGGGCGAGATGACACCCAGCGAGTACGTCGGTGGGAAGCCGGCGCCGATGACCCGGCGGGACCCGTCGACCAGCCCGAGCACCACGGTGGAGCAGGTGTACTGGTCGCTGCACTCGATGGCCAGGACCCGCTGCGCGCCCACGGCGACCGGCGTGCCTGCCGTGATCCGGTCCACCCCACCCGGCCGCACGTCGTACACGCCACCGATCCCGGAGAACATGACGTACCCGTCACCGTCGCTGGCGACCGGTCCGATGGCCGTCGACGGAATCACCATCCGCACGCCGGTCGCCGTCCCGTCGAAGTCGGTGAGAACGACCGAGGTACGGCGCGCGGCCCCGCCGTCGACCCATACCTGCCGCAGGTCGGGTCCGGGCAGAGCCGCCCCGCCCGCCTTCAGCAGGCCGCTCAACGGCGCCGCTGACGCGCCGTCGGGCACGAGGTAACCGGGGACCTCGTCCAGCGGCCGGATGATCGCCCCGGCCTCGCCGGCGAGGAAGGCCACCGGTCCGCTGCTGGCCAGCTCGGGGACGGTGGTGAGGGTCATCCGGCCGGCCGCCGGCTGGACGCGTACGACGACGCCGGAGCCGCGTCCGAACAGCTCCCATCCGGACTGGACGCCCAGCAGGTGAGGGGACAGCTGGACGACCCGGGGCGGGGCGCCGACCTCCGGCGGCCGATCGGTCGCGTCGACCGGGGTGTCCGAGGTAGGCGAGCTCGCGCTGCCCGTCGCCGAGATGGTCGGAACGCTGTGTGCATCGGCGGTCGAGCGGCCGTCACCCTGCCGCAACAGCGCCGCCACGAACGCCAGGACCACCAGAACGGCGACGACGACCACGCCGGTCCGCGGACGTGACACCTGCCGCCGCGGCGTCGGGTCGCCCGTCCCGATCTCCTCGGCCGGCGCCGGCTGGCCGATCTCCCCGAGGTCGACCCACTCGACCGGGCGGCGCTGGTCGGGCTCACGCTCGTCCGTTCCGCCGGTCATCCACCCATGATGACCTGCGGGGCCGGGCAGCCGGGCGGCCGCTCAGGGAGCGAGGTTCGCGATCTGGGTCGCCGTCAGGGCCTTGTTGTAGATCCGCACGTCGTCCAGCTGGCCGTCCCAGAAGGCCTCCAGAATGCCTTTCGACGGTGCGTTCTTGGCCCCCACCGCCAGGGGCTCGTTGTTGCTGCAGGTCGTACCGGTCACGTTCATGCTGCCCGCCGCGACGCCGTTCACGTAGAGCACGAGCTTGGAGCCGTTGTACGTCGCGGCCACGTGCGACCAGGTGTTGGTCGGTACGGCGACCGTGCTGTCCAGGAACTTCCAGTTGGCCGTCGTGTTGCAGGCGCCGAAGAACCCGCCGGCCCGGATCAACCCGTTGGTCCGGATGTTGAGCCAGTACGCGCCGGCCTTCTCCATCACCTCCCATCGATCCAGGGTGTCGGGTGTCTGGACGCCCGTGTACCGGACCAGCGCGGCCAGCGTGAAACGGTTGACGTCGAGCGCGTTCCCCTCCGGCACGCTGACGTACTGCCGTTGCGCCGCAACAAGACTCAGCGCCTTGTGGTACCCCGTCCGCCCGGTGACGTACGCCGAGTCCGGCGCAGCGACATTCACCAACGTGCCGTTCAGCTGCGACGCGGACGAGTCCGTGACGGACGCGCCCTGATGCGTGTCGAACTTGTAGAACAGCACGATGCTCGTGGAGACGGCCGCCTGCGCCGACGGGGCGCCGCGGGCCAGGGCCGGCAACACGGCCAGCGCCCCCGCCATGACGGTGGCCGTCAGTAACGTTCGGGCCCGCATGGACCCACCTCCTCAGGTGATCTGGACGGTGCCGCGGAACGTTGTGGAGTGGGTGCAGCTGGACTGGCTGCAGGTCTGGCGGTCGCCGATCACGTACGCGACTCCGGTGCGCGCCCGGAACGAGTCCATCTCGATGGTGAGCGTCGTGGTCGTGCGGTTGCAGCCCGGCTCGCTGCGCGTCTCGCCGAACGCTGCATCGTCGCCGTGGACCCGCTGCGTGAAGGTTGCGTCGGCAACGACGAAGCTGCCCGGGGCGCATCCGACGTTCAGCGCCAGCAGCACACCTCCGTCGGGCCGCACCGTCGCCGCGCCGTCGACCGGCTGGTTCGCGGGGTCGCCTGGAGCCGCGGCCCGCAGCTGAGCCTGGTAGGTCTTGGTCGGCTGCCTGCAGTTCGTCTCGGCTGCGTTGCAGGCCAGGACACCTGTCGTCACCGTCGCCGATGCGGGTGCCTCGTATGCGCCCTGGGTCTGCGGTTGGACGATGACCTCGTGCTCGTGCACGGCGCCGTCGCAGGTCAGGATCGCGTTGCCCCCACCGGCGTCGAAGCCGTCGACCAGCGTGCCGTCGGCCCGCCGCTGCTGTACCTCAGCGGTGAAGATCGCGTAGCCCGTGGAACCGCTGTACTTCACCGGACAGACGTACGTCACCGGCACCGCAAGGGCCGCACCGCGGGCGAGCACGGCGACCCGGCTGCTGACCGAGAAGTGCAGCGTCGGGCCCGGTGCGGCCGCCGCGGACGCGGACGTCATCGCAGAGACGAGCAAGGCGAAGAGAACGAGGAGTACGGCGGACAGGGACTTGCGCATCAGCACCTCCTGAGCGTCAGCTGCGGGTGCCCTGGTCCGCCGACAGCCCGCTCCTTGTGGAGCGGCGACCCTCCTGATGTACACCGGCGCCGGACTCCGGTCAACGGCCCGCACTCTGTGTCGACATCCCGGCACCCACCGTCGTGCTCCCCACCCCGCGCGGTGCGCCCCCGCGCCCGGTGAATGGGTGGCGTCCGAGGCGCTACAGCCGGGCTGCGGGGAGCACCGCGCGGTGGAGGGCGCACGGGCGTTTTGACGAACCGCCGTCCGGACGCTGCGAGTCGGCGTACCTTCGCACTGCAGGGGTCGTGGCAGAGGAGTCCCGATGAAGCGCAGGTCCGGCCGCCGCATCGTGCTCGCCGCCACCGCCGCTGCTCTCGCTGTCGCGGGCTTCGCCCTGCCCAGCGGGTCGGCCTCAGCTGCGACGGGACCCGATGTCGCGATGGTGCGGGCGCACACCGCGGGAGGTGTGACGTCGGCCGAGGCCGGGGACCAGATCACCTTCGTCTTCAGCGCCCAGAACAACGGCCCCGGCGGCGCGGACCTGGCCATCACGCTCATCTGGGCGCACGGCATCGACCGGAACATGCCGACGTCCAGGCTCTCCTGCGTGCTGCCGAACGGCTCGGTGTTCGAGCCCGACGGTGACAGCTGCGAGCCCGGTTTCGTCCGGCCCGGGCAGCGCCCGTCGAGCCTCGTGTTCACGGGTGTGGCAACCGGTCAGGACATCGATGTGAAGGCCTGCGCCAGCAACCTCACAGTCAGCGTAGATCCATTGCCGCGCAACAACTGTCGGACGGTGAGAGTCGACCTACCCGACCCGCTGATCGACGTGACGCACGGGCTCGTGATCCCACCGGAGAAGACGCACGTCAACCTGTTCGTCGAGGTTGCGTGCAAGGCACCGGCCAACGGCACGGCGTACCTCAGCAGCGTCATCTGGCAGGGCACGTACCCGAACCCGGACTACGTCCAGGGCCAGGGCCTGACGCAGGTCGTCTGCGACGGGGTGAAGCGCTCGTACAGCTTCGAGGCCGTGCGGGACGACCCCTTTGCGCCGCGCACGTTCAAGGCCGGCCCCGCCATGGCCGAGTCGAACGTGTCGTACTGCGTGCAGCTCGATCCCGACAACGCCGTCTGCTACGGCCTCGGCAACCTGGTCCGTCAGTCGACACACTTCCGCCGCCTCTAACCCAGCGCCCGGTACTCCCTGTGGCCCGGTGGACAGGCCCTGTCCGGCACGGTTCTGCCGGGCTGCGGGGAGCACCGCGCGGAGCAGGGAGCACGGCCGGGGGCGGGGGGGCGGATGAGTCGGTCTGTACGCCGGGTCCTGTCCCCGGACGCAGTTGCCCGCGCCCGGATGGCGGCCATCCATCTCGACGTACCGTTGCCGGCACGTTCTAGCGACCTACCCACACGCTCGGACGGGCCGTCCTCGAACGCGTGCTGTCTGGTCTTGCTCCAGGTGGGGTTTACCGATCCGCGCCGGTCACCCGGCGCGCTGGTGGTCTCTTACACCGCCGTTTCACCCTTACCGGAGCCCTGGCGAACCAGGGTTCCGGCGGTCTGTTCTCTGTGGCACTGTCCCGCGGGTCACCCCGGGTGGGTGTTACCCACCACCTTGCCCTGTGGAGCCCGGACGTTCCTCGGCAGGACACGGGTCGGCGTACCGACTCGCACCTGACGCGGCCGCCCGACCGACTCATCCGCATCTGGAGGGTAACGCGCCATCGTCCACTAACGGAAACGTCACGATTCAGAGGCGGTTCCGAGGTGCGGATGTGGTGTCGACTTGGCGAGGTCTTTAGAGTGACCCGGGTCATGACCCCTGACGTGACTGGCCTCTCGGCGACCCTGCCCACCGCCTTGCCCCCCGACGCCGTGCTGGCGCACGTCGGTATGCACAAGACCGGTACGACGGCGATCCAGTCGGTCATGACCTCCCTGCGCCACGAGCTGCGGCCGGCGGGGGTGACCTACCCCGGCAGCCGCGAGGCCCATCACGTCGAGGCCCGGTCGCTGACGCAGGCGCCTCTGGGCTGGCAGTCCTCGCCCGTGCCACCCCCGGACCCGTCGCTCTGGGACCAGTTCGTCGCGACTGTGCATGGCACGCCCGGCCGGGTGGTGTTCAGCAGTGAGTTCTTCACCGGCGCTGACCAGAGCGCGATCCGGCGTATGGCCGCCGACCTGGGCGACCGCGCACACTTCCTCATCGGGGTGCGCAACCTGGGCCCGGTGGCCGTCTCCTCGTGGCAGCAGACGCTCAAGCAAGGGCGCATCTCCACGCTGGACGCCTGGCTCAAAGGCAACTTCCAACGGGACAGCGCCGACGACACGGAGAAGTTCTTCTGGGCCCGGTTCGACCCGGCCGCGGCCGTCAGCCGGTACGCCGCCGGGGCCGGACCGGAGCGGGTCACGGTCGTGGTCCTCCGTGAAGGAGACCGGGCGCTGCTGCCGACGACGTTCGAGCGGCTGCTCGACCTGCCCGAGGGCCGGCTCGCCGGGCAGAGCGTGCCGCGGTCGAACCGCGGCCTCACCGTCCTGGAGGCGGAGGCCCTCCGCCAGGTCAACGTGGCCTTGCGCGGCAAGCTCGACTGGCAGGAGTACGACGTGCTGGTCCGCAACGGCGCCATCCGCCGGATGGTGGAGAACCGCACACCCAAGCCGGACGAGCCCAAGCCCGAGGTGCCCGAGTGGATCCGGGAGCAGGTGGCTCGTGAGGGCCGGCGCGTCGCGGACAGCATCCGGGCGTCCGGGGTTCGCGTCGTCGGCGACCTGGCCGACCTGAGCGCGGTGCCCGCGACCAGTGGTGCGAGCCTCGGCTCGGACCAGGCGACCGTACCGCTGGACGCGATGGTCGAGGCGATCGTCGGTGCGGTCGCCGGCGCGACCTACGGGTCGTGGAGCTTCGACGACGAACGCCGGGTCCGTGCCCTCACGGTCGCCCAGACCCCCGCGCGCACCCTGGCCGGCGTCCTGGCGTCGCGTCTCGGCGGCCGGGCCGGGCGCATCCTGCGCCGACGCTGAGCCCGAGCGGCGTCAGGCCGGGCTGAACCGTACGGCGCGCTGCTCGAGGTCAGCCAGGACGAGCCGCACCTTGATGGCGGCGCCCAGCGTTACCGGACCCGAAACCGGCGCCAGCACAGCGGGTTCGGCGATCTGGACCAAGCCACCGCCGTCGTGGTGCACGTCGACGACGACAGCGTCGAAAAGGGACCCGACCGACGGAGCCAGCACGGCGGCCTCGACGGCGTCGGTCGACGCGCGCTCCAGCTCACCCGCCAAGCGGTCGGTGTCGGCCATGACCGCCGGCAGCGCGGGCAAGGCCTCACGCGCCCACGCCGGCACCTCCGCGCCCCGGCACAGTGCCTCGCACACCGCGAGACCGAACCGGTCGACGAGCCGGCGCAGCGGTGCGGTCACGTGCGAGTACGGCGCGGCGACGGCCGCATGCTCGGACTGCTCCGGCATGTCTCCGACGAACGGTGTGTAACCCGCGCCGCGGAACAACGCGGCTGCCTCGTGGACGATCGCCAGCTGTCGCGGGTCCGAGCGGTCGAGCGAGCGGAGGAACACGCCGTACGGCGTCTCGGCCGGCCAGCGCGCGCCCAGGGCAGAGGCCTGCCGATGGAAACGCGCGAGAGAGTTCCGGTCCGGCCCGGGCATCGTGCGCAGGATCCCGATCTGGCCGCCCAGCATGATGTCCGCAGCTGCCATGCCGGTCAGCAGCGAGATCTGCGCGTTCCAGTCCTCGGTCGGCAGGGCCGGGCGGAACCGCAGGTGGTACCGGCCGTCCTGGGCGACGACCTCCTGCTGCGGGATCGGCAGGCTCGCACCGCCGCGGGCCTGCTCCAGAGCCACCCGCCGCTCACCGATCTCCTTGAGCAGGGCGAAGCGCTCGTCACCGGACTGGCTGTCCACACTCGCCTGCACCTGCGCGTAGTCGAGCCGGTCGACGCTCTTCACTGTTGCGCGGCGCAGGTCGACGTCGATGTCCTCGCCGTCGTTGTCCAGCGAGATGTCCCAGACGTACGCCGGGCGGACCTGCCCGGGCAGCAGGCTGGCGGCGCCCTCGCAGATCGACGTCGGGTGCAACGGGGCGCGCTGGTCCGGTGCGTACATCGTCTGGCCGCGCCGCCAGGCCTCGGCATCCACCGGTCCCGACACCGCGACGAAGGCCGGCACGTCCGCGATCGCATAGCGCACCCGGTACCCGCGCGGCGTGCGCTCGAGGTGCATGGCCTGGTCCAGGTCCATCGAGCCGGGTGGGTCGATGGTGAAGAACGGCAGGTCGGTCAGGTCGGTGTCGGGCAATTGCGCCGACGCGACCGCCGCGCGAGCAGCTTCCTCGACCTCGGGTGAGAAGGACTCCGGGATCTTGAGCTGCGCCCGGATCTGGGCGAACGCCTGGGCCAGCTGTTCACCGCCGGCGCCGGGCTCTGCGCCGGGCTTCGCCGCCGGAGGCGGGACGGTGATCATCCGCAGCGGCATGACCAAACCCTACTGAGACGCCCGCGGCGCGGCTGTCCGAACGGCTCCCTACGCTGCACCGGGTGTGGTGGGCGTCGCTCCTGGCCGCCGGCGGCGTCCTCGTCACCGGCCTGCTGCCCGCGCACGACGCCGTTGCGATCCTCAGCCGCATTGCGCCCGTCCTGCTGTTCCTGGTCGCGATCACCGTGGTGGCGCAGCTGGCCCAGAACGCCGGGGTGTTCGACGCCGCCGCCCACCTGGCCGCGCGGTGGGGCCGAGGCCGCACCTGGCTGCTGTGGCTGCTGCTCGTCGCGCTCGCCACCGCCGCCACGATCGTCCTCTCCCTCGACACGACGGCTGTCCTCCTCACGCCGGTCGCTCTCGCGCTGGCCGTGCAGATCGGCATCTCGCCCGCACTCTTCGCGTTGACCACCGTGTGGCTGGCGGACACGGCGTCGATGTTGCTCCCTGTGTCGAACCTGACGAATCTCCTTGCCCTGCACAGGTTCGACGCCATGGGCCTGGGGTTGCGCGACTACGTGGCGGTCACCTGGTTGCCGGCTCTGGTGGCCGTCCTGGTGACCGTCGCCATCCTCGCCGTCCTGTTCCGGCGCGACCTCGTCCGCTCCTACACGCCCCCGACGCAGCCGGGTGTCGAGGACCGGGTGCTGCTGGTCGGGTCGGCGACGGTCTGCCTGCTCCTGGCGCCGGCTTTCGCCACGGGCGTCAACCCGGCCTGGCCGGCAACGGCAGCCGCCGTGCTTCTGGTGACGTTCTTCGCCGTACGACGACCGTCCGACCTGCGCGCGTCGCATGTCCCCTGGCGGCTCGTGTTGCTGGTGGTCGGCCTGTTCTTCGTGGTCCAGGCCCTGACCGTGCACGGCTTGCCGGACAGCCTGGCGCACGTCGCCGGCACCGGTGAGAGCTGGCCGGACCATCTGCGGCTCGCGGCCACGGGCGCGCTCGGCGCCAATGCCGTGGACAACCTGCCGGCGTACCTCGCGCTCGAGCCGGTCGCCGACGGTTCGGCCGGCCGGCTGGTCGCCCTGCTGCTCGGGGTGAACTGCGCGCCGCTGCTGACGCTATGGGCGTCCCTGGCCACGTTGCTGTGGCGGGAACGATGCCGGGCGGCCGGCGTGGAGGTGTCGGCCCGCCGCTTCTTCGTGCGGGGGCTGCTCCTCGTCCCGCTCGTCCTGGTCACGACCACGGCGGCGCTGTCGCTCACCACGTGAGCGACTCAGACCTGCGCGAGCGCCTGGTCCAGGTCCTCGACCAGGTCGGCCGGGTCCTCCAGGCCGATGGACACGCGGACGATGCCGTCGGTGATCCCGACGGCCAGGCGGGCCTCCTCGCCGAGCCGGCGGTGAGTCGTGGTCGCCGGGTGGGTGATGAGCGACTTGGAGTCACCGAGGTTGTTCGAGATGTCGATGATGCGGAGCGCGTCGAGCAGCCGGAACGCCTCGTCCTTGCCGCCGTCGAGCTCGAAGGTGACGACCGTGCCTCCGGCGGACATCTGGGCCTTGGCCAGGTCGTGCTGGGGATGGCTGTCGAGGAACGGGTACCGCACGGCCCGGACCTTGTCCTGCTGCTCCAGCCAGCGGGCGATCCGAAGCGCTGAGTCACTCGACCGCTCGACGCGCATCGACATCGTCTCCAGACCCTTGGTGAGCACCCACGCGTTGAACGGGCTCATCGACGGACCGGTGTGCCGCATGAGGTTCTGCACCGGCTCGCCGATGAACTGCTCGGGCCCGAGGATCGCGCCGCCCAGCATGCGGCCCTGCCCGTCGATGTGCTTCGTGGCCGAGTACACGACGATGTCCGCACCGAGCTCCATCGGGCGTTGCAGGACCGGCGTCGCGAACACGTTGTCCACCACCACCTGGGCGCCGGCGGCATGGGCCAGGTCGCAGACTGCGCGCACGTCGACGAGCTCCTGCATCGGGTTGGACGGCGACTCGAAGAAGACCGCAGCGGTCGGCTCGGACAGGGCGGTCTGCCACTGCGCGATGTCGGCGCCGTCGACGAACACCGTCTCGATGCCCCAGCGCGGCAGGATCTCGTCGAGGATCACGAAACAGGAGCCGAAGAGGCTGCGTGCGGACACGACGCGGTCGCCCTGGCCGAGCAGCGCCGCCAGCGCCGTGAAGACCGCCGCCATCCCGGTCGCGGTCGCGAAGCAGGCCGGCGCACCCTCGACCAGCCGCAGCCGTTCCTCGAACGTCGACACCGTGGGGTTGCCGTAGCGCGAGTACACGTAGCGCTGGATGTCACCCTTGAACGCAGCCTCGGCCTCGGCGGCACTGCCGTAGACGTAGCCGGACGTCAGGAACATCGCCTCGGCTGTCTCGTCGAACGTGCTGCGGCGCAGGCCACCTCGCACGGCGAGGGTGTCAGGGCGCCAGGTCGCTCCGGGGTCCGCCGGCGTACCGGGCTCGCTGCCGCTCACCGCTGCCGCCACGGCAGGCCGGCCACCTGCCAGCCGCTGGTCCGGCGCCGGCCGAAGGCATCGGCCGCGCCCTCGAAGCCCTCCAGGACGTTGTACGCCGGGCCGATCCCGGCCGCCGTCGCGGCGTGGGCCGCCGCGACACTGCGCACCCCGGACCGGCAGATCATGAGCACCGGGGCCCCGTCGGGCACGACGTCCTGCAGCTGGGTCGCGAAGTCGGGGTTGACCGAGCCGTCCGGGTACCGCTCCCACTCGATCAGGGCCACCTCCTTGCCGATCCCGCCCAGGTCCGGGATGCCGACCTGGTCCCATTCGGCTGTGGTCCGCACGTCCACCAGGACGGCGTCCGGCTGGTCCCGCACGAGGTCGTAGGCCTCCTGAGGGGTGAGGTCGCCGGCGTACGTCATGTGAGCAGACCGAGGGCCCGAGGGTCGATGAGTGCTTGAGCCACAACGGTTTTCGTGCCGTCGTACGCAATAGCCGGGCCGCCGTGCAGCTGGTAGCCGTCGGCCAGCGCCTCGGAGACGCGCTCGCAGAACTCGGCGGTGTTGTCGCCGGTCAGCAGCCGGTAGGACAGCCGTGGCCGGGTCGAGGTCTCGGTCGTGCTCGGGTCAGTCATCTCACCAGGGTAGGCAGCGGGCTCCGGTTGCCACGTGCGGCCTCGCGCCGCGGCGTCCATGGCCGCGTTGGCCAGCCGGTCGGCCGCCCAGTTCTCGGCGCGGGGCACCCAGCGGTAGGTCACCTGCTCGAGCGGGAGGATGGCCCGCGCCTCCAACGCGAGCCGGCGCATGTCCTCGTGCTTGATCTTCCAGCGACCGGACATCTGCTCGACGACGAGCTTGGAGTCCATCCGCGCCTCCACCACGGCGGCGGCATCAATCTCCTTGGCCATGGTCAGCCCGGCCACGAGCCCGGAGTACTCCGCGACGTTGTTGGTCGTCTTCCCCAGGTACTCGGCGCGCTCCGCGAGCACCTCGCCGGTGTCGCCGTCACGGACGAGGGCGCCGTACGCCGCGGGGCCGGGGTTGCCTCGCGCCCCCCCGTCGGCCTCGACCACCAGGCGCCGGGTCACAGCCCCGACTCGGGCACGCGCACCAGGATGCGGCGGCACTCCTCGCAGCGCAGCACCTCGTCCGGCGGTGCGGACCGGATCCGCTGCAGGTCGGTCGGGGTCAGCTCGAGACGGCAACCCTCGCAGCGGCCGCGGTGCAGCGCCGCCGCGCCGACCCCACTGCTGTTCGCTCGGATCTTCTCGTACAGCGTGACCAGGTCCGCTGGCAGCGACGCGGCCAGGCCGTCCCGCGCCGAGCTCGCCCCGCCGCTCTCCTGGTCCAGCTCGAGGAACGCCGCATCGCGCTCACCCGTCGCCGTTTCGTAGTCCGCCTTCGCCGCCGCCAGCTCACCGGAGATCCGCCCGGCCCGGGCGGTCGCGTCCTCCAGCCGCTGCATGACCTCGAGCTCGACCTCCTCCAGCTCGCCCTGGCGCTTGGCCAGCGAGCCCAGCTCGTGCTGCAGCGACTCGAGGTCCTTGTGCGTGCCCTGCCCCGAGTCGAGCCGGCCCTGGTCGCGGGCCGCCCGCTGGCGGACCAGCTCGACGTCGCCCTCGGCCTTGACCAGCTCGCGGTTGATGTCGGTCTGCTCGGTCTGCGCCACGACCAGCTGGTCCCGTAGCGCGCTCAGCCGCCGGTCGAGCTCGGCCAGCCGGGCCAGCTGCGGCAGCGAGGCGCGTCGATGGGCGATCTGGTCGATCCGGGTGTCCAGGGCCTGGAGGTCGAGCAGGCGCCGCTGGTCGTCGGCAGAAGCGTTCAGGCCGTTCCTCCTCGGCTGGGGACATGGAGCGTCCACGGGTCGGTCCGCGTCGTCGAGACGCGAACCTCCACCGTAGTGTGCTCGGCCCCGTGGTCGGTGCTGAGGGCGGCGACCACCCGGTCCGCGCAGCCGGCCAGCCACGGCCATTCGCTGGCCCAGTGCGACACGTCCACCAGCCAAGGCGGCCCCGCCGCCTCCTCCCGCGCCTCCAGGGCCGGGTGGTGCCGCAGATCGGCCGTCACGAAGGCGTCCGCACCACTGCGTCGTACGGCGTCGAGCAGGCTGTCTCCCGCGCCGCCACAGACGGCGACCCGATGGACGGTGCCGACCTCCGGACCTGACGCTCGGATGCCCTGGACGGTGGACGGCAGCGCCTCGGCCACGATGCTGACGAGCTCGTGCAGCGTGATCGCCCTCGACAGCGTCCCGACCCGGCCGATGCCGGTCGGCCCGGACCAGGGCGCGAGCTCGTAGACGTCGATGGCCGGCTCCTCGTACGGATGGGCAGTCCGAGCCGCCGCGACCACGGCCGCGCGCGCCTGTCGCGGAAGCCGCATCTCGACCCGGACCTCCGGAGTGTGCGTGCGCTCGCCCGGCTCGCCCACGGCCGGTCGAGTCGTCGGGCCAGCGTCGAAGGTCCCCGTCCCGGTGGCCAGCCAGGCGCACCGCTCGTACTCGCCGATGCCACCGGCACCCGCGGCGGCCATGGCGTCGACGACCGCCTCGACCCGGTCCTCGGGGACGAACGTGACGACCTTGTCCGTTGGCGGTGCGGACTCGGCGACAAGAGGCACCAGACGCTCCAGGCCGATGACCCGGGCCAGGGCGTCGGAGACGCCGGGGGCCGCGACGTCGGCGTTGGTGTGTGCGACATACAGGGCGGTGCTGTCGCGGACCAGCTCATGGATGACCCGGCCCTTGGCCGTGGTCGTCGGGACGCCGTGGACCCCGCGCAGCAGCAGCGGATGGTGGGTCACGACCAGGTCGGCGCCCCAGTCGCGGGCCTCCTCGACCACGGCCAGCGTGGGGTCGATCGCGAACAGGATCTTGCGCACCCGGATCTCCGGGTCGCCGCACACCAGGCCCACCGCGTCCCAGTCGGCCGCCGATGCGGGCGGGTAGATCCGCTCCAGCACCTCGATGACGTCGCGCAGCAGTGGCACTGGCCCGGCCCGCGGACCTTCAGACTCGCCCGCTCTTCCCTCCACAATCACGCACCGTAGATCACTGACTCCATGAAGTCGCTGCCGACACGGATTTCCACGCGCAGGTCAGCCGCTCGGCACGCCGGCCAGTCCCTGCGGTGCCTGTCAGCCGGCAACGACCGGCGCGGGCCGGGTGTGCATCAGACCCTCGCCGCGGGCCACGCGGTGGGCGACGAAGACGGTGGTCGCGGTGCCGAACACCAGCACCGTGAACGTGAGCAGGCCCTTCGTCGCGACGAACGCCGTGATCGACTCCGCGTGCAACAGCCACAAGGTGACCCCCGCCTTCAGCAGGCAGAGCACGGCCCAGAGCAAGGTGAGCCGCCAGAACAGCTGCTGGACCCGAGGCCGGCTCTCGATGTCCTGGCTCATCGGGAAGAAGTCGGCAGCCAACCGGGCGACGATCGGTCGCGCGGTGCCGAGTGAGACCAGGAAGGCCGTCCCGATCAGCAGGTCGTTCACGGCCGGCTGCAGGAAGTAGATCAAAGTGCTTCCGGTCGACACCGAGATCAGCGTCTTGGCCGTGAGACCCGCGGCGGTCAGCCAGAGCAGGGCCGAGCGTGGTCGCCCGGTGGTGATCCGCCAGGCCATCGCTCCGTAGCACCACAGCAGCGCCGAGGCGAAGGCGGCCCAGATGTTGCCCGTCACCAGGCACACGTAGAACAGCACGCCCGGGATGACGTTGGCCATCAGCAGGCTGAGCGTCAGATGCCGGACCACCTGTCCCAGCCTCGGCCGGCTCGCCGACGGCAGGGTGCGCGAGTCGCCGATCACGTCGTCACAGGGCTGGGGACTCGAGGCTTCCCGGTGCTGCCGCGCATCTCGGCGACCACGGCCCGGGCGACGACCCGCACGTGCACACCTTGCTCTCGACAGCGCCGGCTGAGCAGGGCGTAGGCCTGGTCCTGGTCGATGCCGTGCCGGATCATCAGCATGCCCTCGGCGATCCCGATCTCGTGCCGGCACGTGCCGGCGTTCTGCAGCTGATGTATCTCCTCGCGCAGCGCGGCAAGCTCGGACGAGAGCTCGTCCGCACTCGGGCCCGACTGTTCGGTCGGGAACGAGAAGCCGTGGCTCACGACAGCTCGGCGATATGCACGACAGACGCGTTGGACAGCACGTCCGTGGGTGACTGGTCGTTGCGCGGTTCGGCCGCGGCTTCGGATGCCCGGGCAGCGACGTCCGCGGTGGCCTCCGGCGGGATCACCAGCAGCTCGATCCGGTCGTCCCCCAAGGTCTGCAGGGTGACCAGGTTCGGGTCGATCCCGCGGGACCAGCCCAAGTGGACGGTCCGGCCGCTCACGTGAACCTTCGACGGAGCGATCAGCCACAGCGCGGGGTGGTAGACGAGGCGCGTCACCCGCACGCCGAGCTCGGCGAACTCGGCGGCCAGCAGCGGCACCTCCCGGGCCAGCTCGCGGGACCGCGGCCACCAGGCGCCGTCCAACGCACTCTGCCGCAGGCCTTCGCTCGGATGCGTACTCATCAGGTGAAGTCGGGCACTGACCTCAGGCGGATTGCCGTCCGTGGGGTCGGTAAAAGAAGAAGACGGCATCTGCGAGGACCAATCCGTGGCCTCAGAGGGCCATCAGCTCACTCATTCGCCGGGGCGACGACGGCACAGGCGGCCGGCGTGAGGAGACCTCGGTCCGGCCAGAGTATCGGCTGGACTGCCCTTGTGGGTCGCTCATCGGGAGTCGCCTGCTGGGTTCGGTGGGCCCGGCCGGGTTCGAACCGACGACACCCGCGGTGTAAGCGCGGTGCTCTACCAGCTGAGCTACAGGCCCCGAGCAATCGTCCCAGGTCTTGCTGGCTAACCGACCGCGGCGAGCGCCTGGTGGTACCCGGCCAGGTCCCGCGCCTGCCCCAGCCCGGTGACGACACTCCACCGCACGAGGCCCTCCTCGTCCACGAGGAACGACCCACGCTCGGCCGCGCCCAGCTTGTCGTTGAACACGCCGTAGGCCTTCGCCGCGACGCCGTGCGGCCAGAAGTCGGACAGGAGCGGGAAGTCGTAGCCCTCGTGCTCGGCGAACGCACGCAGGGTGTGCACCGAGTCGCACGAGATGGCCAGCACCTGGACGTGCTCGTTCTGGAACGACGCGAGGTCGTCGCGGATCTCGCACAGCTCACCGGTGCACGTGGTCGAGAACGCGTACGGGTAGAACAGCACGACCACGCGCTTGTGCCCGCGGAAGGACGACAACCGGGTGCGCTCGCCGTGCTGGCTGCGCAGCTCGAAGTCCGGCGCCTCATCGCCCACCCGGGGCCGGCCGGTCTGGCCGGCCGGTGCAGCCGGTTGGGTCACCGGCGACCGCCGCGCGGCGCCACCAACCGGGCGGCGATCCAGTCGGCGCCGGCCGACACGCTGGTCGTGGCGTGCAAGCCCGCGGTCAGGGCCGCCTCCTCGATCTCGCTGGGCTGGACGTGACCGTCCCGGCCCGACTTGGGGGTCAGCAGCAGCACGGCACCGTTGTCGGCCAGGTTGGTCAGGACGTCCACCAACGAGTCCACCAGGTCGCCGTCGTCGTCGCGCCACCAGAGCAGCCCGACGTCCGCGACGTCGTCGATGCCATCCTCGTCAGCGAGCTCCCCGTCGACCGCGTCCTCGATGGCGATCCGCAGGTCCTCGTCGACGTCCGAGTCGTACCCGAACTCCTGGACCAGCAGCCCGGGCTTCAGGCCCAGGCGCGCCGCCAAGCCCCCACCACCGCGGCCGGCCACGTCGGTCCGAGCCGCCCCACTGCCCTTCTCCACACTCCTAGTCCACTAGAGGCTGGTCCCGGAGGCAAGCGAAGACCGCTGGCAGAGACGCGCGGTCCGCCGTGCCGGGCTGGCGCCGCTGCATACCCTGTAGTCATGGGACGGGTCACGGCGCGGGTGCCGGCGGTACGCATCGAGCTGGCCGAGGACGGCATCCGCTCGGTCAGCCGGCCGGACACCCTGACGGTCGAGGAGCCGATGGAGATCCGGGTCCAGGGCCAGTCCCTCTCCGTGACGATGCGTACGCCGGGTGACGACTTCGACCTGACCCTCGGCTTCCTCGTCACCGAAGGGCTGATCTCGGGGGCGCAGGACGTCGCCACCCTGATGCACTGCCAGGACGAGGGCGAGGACGGCCGTCCGACGTTCAACGTGGTCGACGTCGTACTGGCCCAAGGGGTGCCGCTCCCCGACACCTCGGCCGAGCGCAACTTCTACACCACCTCCTCGTGCGGCGTCTGCGGCAAGGCGAGCATCGATGCGGTCCGGACCAGCTCGCCGTACGACGTGAAGACCGCCCTGCCCAGCGTCGACCCGCAGGTGCTGGGCCGGCTCCCCGACGTCCTGCGGCAGCACCAGAAGGTGTTCGACCGCACCGGTGGCCTGCATGCGGCCGGCCTGTTCTCCCCCGGGGGCGAGCTGCTCGCGCTGCGTGAGGACGTGGGCCGGCACAACGCCGTGGACAAGCTGGTCGGGTGGGCGGCTCGTGAGGGCCGGTTGCCGCTCGACGGCGCGATCCTGATGGTCAGCGGGCGCGCGTCGTTCGAGCTGACGCAGAAGGCGACCATGGCCGGCATCCCGGTGATGGCCGCCGTCTCGGCACCGTCGCATCTGGCCGTCGAGCTGGCCGAGCAGGCCGGTCTCACCCTGGTCGGCTTCCTCCGTCCGCCGCGGATGACCGTGTACGCCGGTGCGCATCGGCTGGTGGCAGGATGAACGTGAGCGTGCAGGAAGGGATGACGCGTGGCTGAACGCGAAGAGGTCGGCCCGATCCTCAACGGGATCCCGAGCCAGCTGCCCGACATCGACCCCGAGGAGACCCAGGAGTGGCTGGACTCCATGGACTCGGTCGTCGACGAGCGCGGCCGCACCCGGGCCCGGTACCTCATGCTCAAGCTCAACCAGCGCGCTCGCGAGCGCCAGGTCGGCGTCCCCAGCCTCACGGCGACGGACTACATCAACACGATCCCGCCCGAGGACGAGCCGTGGTTCCCCGGTGACGAGGAAGTGGAGCGGCGCTACCGGGCCTGGCTGCGGTGGAACGCCGCGATCATGGTCCACCGGGCCCAGCGGCCGGGCATCGGTGTGGGCGGCCACATCTCGTCGTACGCGTCGTCGGCGACGCTGTACGAGGTCGGCTTCAACCACTTCTTCAAGGGCAAGGACGCCGAGGGCGGCGGCGACCAGCTCTACATCCAGGGGCACTCCTCGCCCGGGATCTACGCGCGCGCCTATCTCGAGGGGCGGCTGAGCGAGGACCAGCTGGACGGCTTCCGCCAGGAGGTCTCGCACCCCGGTGGCGGCCTGCCGTCGTACCCGCACCCCCGGTTGATGCCGGACTTCTGGGAGTTCCCGACGGTCTCGATGGGCCTCGGCCCGATGAACGCGATCTACCAGGCGCAGTTCAACAAGTACCTGCACGCGCGGGGCATCAAGGACACGAGCAAGCAGCACGTGTGGGCGTTCCTCGGCGACGGCGAGATGGACGAGCCGGAGAGCCGCGGGCTGTTGCACGTCGCGGCGTTCGAGGAGCTCGACAACCTGACCTTCGTCATCAACTGCAACCTGCAGCGCCTGGACGGCCCGGTGCGGGGCAACGGCAAGATCATCCAGGAGCTCGAGTCGTTCTTCCGCGGAGCCGGCTGGAACGTGATCAAGGTGGTCTGGGGCCGCGAGTGGGACCCGTTGCTGGCCGCGGACCGCGACGGCGCTCTGGTCAACCTGATGAACTCCACACCCGACGGCGACTACCAGACCTTCCGCGCCAACGACGGGGCGTACATCAAGGAGCACTTCTTCGGCCGCGACCCGCGCACCGCCAAGATGGTCGCGAACATGTCGGACCACGACGTGTGGCGGCTCAAGCGGGGCGGGCACGACTACCGCAAGGTCTACGCGGCGTACAAGTCGGCGGTGGAGCACACCGGGCAGCCGACGGTGATCCTGGCCAAGACCATCAAGGGCTACGGCCTCGGCCCGCACTTCGCCGGTCGCAACGCGACGCACCAGATGAAGAAGCTGACGCCCGAGGACCTGAAGCTCTTGCGGGACAGCCTCAAGATCCCGATCAGCGACGAGGACCTCGAGCGCGACCCGTACCAGCCGCCGTACTACAAGCCGGCCGAGGACGACGAGACGCTGCGCTACCTGCGCGACCGGCGCAGCCGTCTCGGTGGTGGGCTGCCCGCGCGGCGCGTGGCCGGTACGTCACTCAAGCTGCCCGAGGACTCGGCGTACGAGGTGACCACGCGCGGGTCCGGCAAGCAGCAGGTCGCGACGACGATGGCCTTCGTCCGACTCTTGCGCGATCTCATGCGGGACAAGGACTTCGGGCCGCGGATCGTGCCGATCATCCCGGACGAGGCCCGCACCTTCGGCATGGACTCGTTCTTCCCGACGGCGAAGATCTACAACCCGCACGGGCAGAGGTACCTGTCCGTCGACGCCGACCTGATGCTCGCCTACAAGGAAGCGACGAACGGGCAGATCCTGCACGTCGGCATCAACGAGGGCGGCTCGGTGGCCGCGTTCACGGCGGCGGGGTCGTCGTACGCGACCCACGGCGAGCCGATGGTCCCGATCTACACCTTCTACTCGATGTTCGGGTTCCAGCGGACCGCCGACAGCATCTGGGCGGCCGCGGACCAGATGGCGCGTGGGTTCCTGATCGGGGCGACTGCCGGACGGACGACTCTGACCGGCGAGGGTCTGCAGCACAACGACGGGCAGTCACCGGTGTACGCCGCGACCAACCCCGCCGTCGTGGCGTACGACCCGGCGTACGCGTACGAGATCGGACACATCGTCAAGGACGCGCTGCGCCGCATGTACGGGGAGTCGCCCGAGAACGTCATCTACTACCTGACCGTCTACAACGAGCCGATCATCCAGCCTCCGCAGCCGGACGACGTCGACGTCGAGGGCATCGTGCGCGGCATGCACCTGCTGAGCCGCCAGTCGATGGACGGGCCCCATGTGCAGGTGCTGGCGTCAGGTGTGGCCGTGCCCTGGGCGCTGGAGGCACAGGAGCTGCTGGCCGGAGACTTCGGGGTCGCGGCCGACGTCTGGAGTGTGACCTCGTGGAACGAGCTGCGGCGGGACGGCCTGGCGTGCGACGAGCAGGCCTTCCTGCACCCGCAGGGGGAGCAGCGCACGCCGTACGTGACGCATCGGCTGACGGACGCGCCCGGCCCGGCGGTCGGCGTGAGCGACTACATGCGCCAGGTGCCGGACCAGATCAGGCAGTGGGTGCCGGGCGACTACGCGACGCTCGGCGCCGACGGCTTCGGCCTGTCGGACACGCGGCCGGCGACCCGGCGGCACTTCCACATCGACGGGCCCTCGATCGCGGTCCGCGCGCTGCAGCAGCTGGCCCGCAGGGGCGAGGTCGACCCGTCCGCGCCGCGGCGTGCGGCCGAGCAGTACCGGCTGCTGGACGTCACGGCCGGCACCAGCGGCAACGCCGGCGGCGACGCCTGAGCCTGGGCCGGCGACGACTCGGCCGACCGGGCGTCGGCTACGTCAACTGCGAGAGGCGGGTCAGCTGGGCGTCTTGCTCGGCTTCGCCTTGCTGATCTGACGCTCCAGATCGGCCGCCAGCGAGGCGGTCTGCGCCAGGTCGGGGTGCTCCAGCAGCGCCGCCCGGTGGCGCTTGGCCTCACCGAGCCGGCCCGCGGCCAGCGCAGCCAGCACCATCTCCCGGCCGACCGCCGGCTGATGCTCGGCCGGTCGCCAGTGCCCGGTGCCGAGCGAGAGCGCCGCGTCGTTGAGCCCGGCCTCGCGCAACACCAGCAGCCCCTCCAGCAGGGCCTGGCCCGTCGGGTCCCGGTCACTAGCGATGCCCAGCCGCCGTACCGCGCCGTCGAAGTCCTCGGCGACGGACAGGCGAGCCAGCTCCACCAACGGCAGCCAGGCCCGGGGGTTGCGCGCCAGCTCCTCGGCGAGCGCCCACACGGCGTCGTCGGCCGCGCGGGCGCGTGCCTCGGGGGTGTCGTTCGTCGGCGCTCCGGGGCCGTGTCCCTGGGCAGCGTGACGACGGACGATCTCGGCCAGCTCGGCAAACGAGACCGCATCATTGGGGTCGGCGGCAAGCCGCTCGCGCAGGGCACCTTCGGTGCCGGTCTCGACCTGACGGACACGCGGACCTGACCGCAGCTCGGTCGGAGCCAACCGCGGTCGGGTGACGGTCTTCACCCGTCGGCGGAGACGATCAAGGAACGACATGTGGCCCTTCTCGGCACGCAGCAGGGGCTCCCTCGGCGACTTCGAGGGCTGCGATGTCCTGCCTCCACCGTAACCCGGCGTGACAAACCCCGCCTCATCCCGGGCGCCGGCTGGTCCCGATGTTCACGGGCTGGTCACGCCGGCGCCAGCTCACGGCGAGGTCACGGCCAGGACACGACGGCCTCCTGCCGTTGTACGCACCCGACAACTACGCTGGCGCCGTGACCAGCCCCGAGCCGATCTCCCGGGCCGTCCCGCTCGCGGCGGACCTGGCCCAGCGCCGCCGTCCAGGCGCCGCGACCCGCCGCCGGGTCGAGCAGGGTGTGGGGAGCCTGTCCACGGCCGCGGTCGCGCGGATGGAGGAGCGCCTGCCCTGGTTCCGCGCGATGAGCGCCGAGGACCGTTCCTGGGTGGGTCTGGTCGCCCAGGCGGGCATCGGCGCGTTCGTCGCCTGGTTCCGCGACCCCGACGCGCCCATGCAGGTGCCGCCGGACGTGTTCGGTACGGCGCCGCGCGAGCTGGCCCGCTCGGTCAGCCTGGGCGCGACACTGGAGATGGTGCGCACGGTGGT
This sequence comes from Actinomycetales bacterium, assembly GCA_045807245.1. Lineage (GTDB taxonomy): Bacteria > Actinomycetota > Actinomycetes > Actinomycetales > CAVURS01 > CAVURS01. The sequence continues at coordinate 1,461 of JBJMHS010000044.1, read as the reverse complement.
GGGGGTGGTCGAGGAGCAGGTGAGCGAGCTGGCCGCCCCCGGCGACGAGGACGTGCTGCGCGAGGCCGTGCTGCGGTACTCGCGTGAGGTTGCCTTCGCGGCGGCCCACGTGTACGCCGAGGCCGCGGAGTCCCGGGGCGCCTGGGACGCCCGGCTGGAGACGTTGGTGCTGGACGCCGTACTGCGTGGAGAGGCCGACGAGTCACTGCACTCGAGGGCCACCGCCCTGGGCTGGGGGGCCGTCGACCAGGTCGCCGTGGTCGCGGGCCTCACACCTCCGGTGCCGGTCCAGGAGGCGGTCGACGGCCTGCGCCGCGGCGCGCGCCACCGCGGGATCGAGCTGCTCGCCGCCGTCCAGGGCGACCGGCTGGTCGCGATCCTGGGCGGCGTCAGGGACCCGATGGCCGACGCGACGGGGCTCGCCGATCGGTTCGCCGACGGGCCGGTCGTCGTCGGGCCGACCGTTCCGCACCTGTACGCCGCGGGCCGGTCCGCGCGCGCCGCGCTGTCCGGGCTGGCCGCCGTACGAGCCTGGCCGGACGCACCGCGCCCGGTGCTCGCCGACGACCTGCTGCCCGAACGGGTCCTGGCCGGAGACGGCCCCGCGCGCAGCGCTCTGGTGGACCGGATCCACCGGCCCCTGGTCGAGGCCGGCGGTCCATTGCTCGACACCCTCACCGCGTACATCGAGTCCGGGGGCTCCCTGGAGGCGACCGCCCGGACCCTGTTCGTGCATGCCAACACCGTGCGCTACCGGCTGCGCCGGATCGCCGAGATCACCGGCTACGACCCCGCGGAGCCGCGCGAGGGGTTCGTGCTGCGCACCGCGTTGGCGGTCGGTCGGCTGGCCCACGCGCCGGCTCGCCCGCCTCGGCCGGCTCGACCAGCTTCCCCCGCTCGCCCGGCTCGTCCGGCTGGCAATGGTCACGCTGTCGCCCTGTAGGGTTTTGTAGGAAACCTCTAGATCGACCCACGAGACTTCGTCCGCGTCCCCCACCGCCTCATGACCCGGCGAACGGAAGGCTGGCACCCGTGCTCGTCATCGTCTGTCCCGGCCAGGGCTCCCAGACCCCCGGCTTCCTCAACCCCTGGCTCGAGCTGCCCGGCTTCCGGGACCGCCTCGGCTGGCTGTCCGCCGTCGCGGACATCGACCTGATCACCCACGGCACCGTCTCCGACGCCGAGACGATCCGCGACACGGCCATCACGCAGCCGCTGATCGTCGCGTCCGGTCTGGTCAGCCTGCTGGCGCTGTTCGAGCACCCGGCCGAGGGCTTCCGCCAGGTCGGTGCCGGCGCGGGGCACTCGGTCGGCGAGATCACCGCCGCGGCCGCGGCCGGCGTCATCACCGCCGAGCAGGCGATGGTCTTTATCCGCGAGCGGGGCCGGGCCATGGCGGCCGCGAGCGCGGTCACGCCGACCGGCATGAGCGCCGTCGTGGGTGGCGCCCCCGACGATGTC